>NZ_CP058235.1:660000-1260000 GCF_013388295.1 Bartonella alsatica
GACCATTTCCCCACAAACTCGCCGTATTGATCTCACTAAAAATTATGCTGAAGATATTATTCCTGTTCGTAAAAAACAAAAGATAGCCGATGCTTTTAAAAACTCCAACTATACAAAGCAACAAATTGAACAGGTTGTAAGTACTTTAACCAAATTCAACCATTCGGATACACTTAAAGAAGGAAGTCTTTTACGCATTGGTATCGTTACACAAGCAGGAGAAGAAGATCATCTAGTACGGGCAAGTATTTATCAAGGAAAATATCATATTCTCACCATAGCCCTGAATGATAAAGGTCGATTTGTAGAAAGTGCAGAACCCAAAATGTCCCAAGCACTTAAAATGGCTCTTCAGAATGGTATTCCACATTCTTATATCAATACAGCACAATTACCAACAGCCTATGATGCACTCTATACTGCTCGACTCAGCCATAATGTGTCTCAATCTCTCTCGCAGCATCTTATTCGTCTACTTGCCACCCACATTGATATGAAAAGCCGGATAACACCAACCGACCAACTCGAAATATTTTATGCCGTGCCCCAACAAAACGATACAGGAAAAAACAACAAAGCAGCCCCGAATGGCAAAAAGAACCAGAAAACGAAAGAAGCACCCACGAACGTAGATCCTGAAATTCGTTATATCAGTGTCACTTCTGGCAATACAATTTATAAATATTATCGTTATCAATCAAAAGACGGAAACGTTGATTACTATGATTCAGAAGGAAAAATTTCCAAACCTTTTTTGCTCCGCAAACCTACCCCAAATGGCATTTTTGGTTCCCCTTTTGGTCCACGTAAACATCCTATTTTAGGTTATGTTCGTATGCACACAGGCGTTGATTGGGTTGCACCCAAAGGATCACCCATTATTGCTGTAGGAGATGGTATTGTCACAAAAGTAGGTGTAACTGGCGGCTATGGAAATCATACAGAAATTCAACACAGTAATGGATATATCAGCAGCTATTCGCACCAAAGCGGTTATGCACCAGAGATCAAACCAGGCGTTAAAGTACGTCAAGGACAAGTCATTGGCTATGTTGGAACAACAGGAATGGCAACGGGGCCTCATTGTCATTTTGAAATCATTGTAAATGGCGTAAAAGTTGATCCCATGCGCATCCGTATACCTGATAGTAAAGCTTTAACAAATCAAGATCTACAAGCATTTATGGAAGAAAAAAATAATATTGATTCCTTATTAAACAGCCCGGCACCATCATTAGAAGATGCTTCTTAACCCACCTTCACATTATTCAAAATATGCCAAGAATTAAAATACACGACACCATTCCCTCTTGCATTTTTGCGAAAACAAAGAAATACCTCTAAAATCTTACACACAATTGAACTCTTTCTGAAAGAGATTTATTGACACAAGAGAAATACAATATTTGCAAAATGATTGAAGAAGAATTGCAAATGCTTCTTTAAGGAATATGAATCTTTCAATTTTACATAAAAACCAAGAGGAAATATTCGTATAAAACGTTCTTGTTTCACATTTATCTCTCTATTTACTATGTTTTCCCTGTCAGTTTTATCCAAAACGTGAGCGGCCTTACCTATCCCAATAAATCTATCCATAAGGTATACACAGATATAAATAGATTACAATTAAGCTGTTAAAGCCCACCAAAGCACCGCTGAATAGAGTAAAAGAAGCTGAAAACCAGTTTATATACTATGGAAAACTGGATCTTACTAATAGTCAAATCTTGGAGAGCTATCGCTCTGAGAAATGTTTTCTGATAATGTGCCCGTTTAAAGCCTTGCTCTGCGATGCAAAAACTCACGGTTCTCGCAGCATCATAGTAGCGCTTAGAAGAAATGCAAACCCTCACACATTGCAATAATTCACTTAACGGAAATGCACTTTTTCATTTTTGCTCCGATTTAATTACAAATCAAGCATAGAAGACACGAAAGAGAATTGCCAATGCAGTAGCTTGCATCCTGTAATAATATTTGGACACGTTGACGTTTTTTCTTAGCGTAATTGCGTGCTCTTTTTAATTCTTGCATGCATTCTCACACGCACTTCAAAAGCTACATGTCACTCTGAAGCAGATATCACAAGATAAAATACTCGACAGAAAAAATAATAAAATACAAAACAATCCAAAACTGTCTGATAAACAATATAACAAATTATATAATCAAAGTTATTCCAGATCTACTAAAATACAAATCATAAAAAATATTTGTATCAAAAAGAGTTTTATAATAAATTAGGATAGTTTATATTATAATAAGTTAGGAAGTAAGTTATGAAATATAAAATAATAACGATCATTGCTCTAATAATGTTTGCTTGTGGAGAAACAAAAGGAGATATTACACAACAAAAGAACATTAGCTCTAATCATTATTCAAAAACATCTTCGGACATAAGAAAAAAAACTTCCAAACAAAACTATACCGCTATCATTATGGCTGACCCGCAAGCATGGTGTTTGGACTATGGTGATCCTAACTCAGAAGAAAACAGAGCACTCTGGATCAGTAAAAATGAGAAAATTGCAAAAGCAATAAAATCACAGAAAGCAACTTTTCATATCGTCAATGGTGACTTAACTGAATTTGGGCGTAAAAAGACTTATGATGATTATGTAAACATATACAAAAAACTCGGCTCTCCTGTTTATGAAGGGCTCGGCAATCATGATTATGCCAATAATGTTGGCAATTGTTCGATTCCTGAAGAAATGAATTCTTCAGGTGATGCATGTGCTATAAGCGCCGTCTTGAGAATGATGAAAGAAATCAAAAAATACAGTGATGTTCTTCCTCAATTCAATCAAGATATCACAGAAAAATTGATTGATACTTCTAATGCACCTGTCCGCCTTATAGAAGGAAGTTTCGGTTATTCATGGGATTATGGAGATATCCACTACGTGCAACTTCACAATTACCCAACTTATACGGTTAATTTAAAACAAAGTGATACGCATATTCATGTTAAGAGCTCTTTAGATTGGCTAAAAAAAGATTTAGCTGCGGCTGATGCTAGAGGAAAAGTCACAATTATCAATTTCCACGATGCTAGCGCATTTTACCCTAATAGTAATGCACGTTTTCTTAAACCTGAAAATGCTCAAGATCTATCGGCATTTAAATCAGTCATTACCCCCCATAATGTCAAAGCAATCTTTGTTGGGCACACCCATTACCAAACTTATTGCCGTGCACAAAATGACAAAGTCTTCGGTAACATTCCTATATACATCGCAGGAGCATTGTTCAGAGGAGACTATTACCTAATCAATGTGAGAGGAAAAGATATATATGTTAAAGCCTATAACGGAAAAACAGGAAAACCCATTTTGATTGAGGATTTGGGCAAGATAGGCACCAACCCAGAATTATTCGAAAGCTGTAGTAATTTATAAGAATACTATTCTCATTTCATATTTACAAACAAAAGGGGATTTTAAGATCCCCTTTTACAAAAGAATTTATGAATCATTTGCACCATTTGTATTAAGTTTTGGCAAAGGGATTGTAACTTTTGTCCCACCTAAATGAGACTTTTCAAAAAGTGGTTTTTCACCAAACTGCATACAAAGTTGTTCAATAACCAAACGACCAAGCCCTGTTTTTTGCTCTGATATTTGGTGCTTTATACCCACACCATTATCTTCCACAATGAGCATCATTTGTCCATTTTCTTGGGGACCGAATGAGATATAAATATGACCAGAACGCTGATCAGGAAAAGCATGTTTTAAAGAATTTGTCAGTAATTCACCAAGAATAATTCCAAGCGTTGTTGCATCTCTTGAAGACAACCGACAATCTTTAAAGTTCGTGTGAATGGTGATATTTTCGCGCAATTCAAAAGGCACTGCCATTTCAACATCGTGCACCACCGAACTAAGAAACTCAGCCAATAAAGTTGTTTCCATATCATCACTCAAACGCAAACGTCGATGTGCTGTGGAGATTGTTTGGATACGGTCGCGTGCGGCACCAAGAACAGAACGCACTTCTTCATTTTTGCTGCGACTTAATTGTAGCCCTAACAAAGAAGAAACTGTACCAAGAGAATTGCCAATGCGGTGGCTTGCATCCTGTAACAATATTTCAACACGTTGGCGTTCTTTTTCAGCATGATTACGAGCTCTTTCCAATTCTTGTGTCCGTTCTTTTACACGTGCTTCAAGAGCAGCATTTTCACTATGAAGCAACAATTGATACATTTTTAAAGAACGTATATCGCGACGAAAACGATTAATAACAAAATAAGCAGAAATAAAAGTACTCACAACAGAAACAATCGCTGCCAATGTTAAAGCAGCCCGCATAAATGCTATACCTTCGCGCTGTTTTTGCCGCACCACATCATCACCATTAATAAAGCTTGTCATCAATTGCGCTAAACGCGCCACTGGAATCTTCGAGACTTCCAAGGATTCCGAAGGTTGAAAAGATTGATCAGGAAGCGCATCAAGCGCATGCATATGAGCTTGCATAAAAGCTTTGCGTGCTTCGACCTCTTTTTTAAAAGCCGCAAACCATTCATACCATTGCGGATGTGCATAAACAATGAGCGCTGTATAATCGAGAATATTATCAAGCTCCCGCACAGCATTTTCAAAGTGTGCTTTATCTTCTGGCTTTCGTTTTTTTGCATAGCTACGGTCAGCGACTGCCATATCAATCAAATTAATGAGCACTAAATCAGCCTGTTCACGCAATTCTGAACTTGTATTTAACTGTGCAACTTCTCGATCAACGGCATTTGAAAGCAATATAATAAAGGCTGAAGCCAAAAGGGCCATAATAAGAGAAACAACAATTGCCACCCAACGCCAACTCGATATATCTGAATCAGAAGAGGGACTTTGAGGAAGAAAACTCGTCTTTGTTGTCATAGAATTTCCATTGGCGAACCTGAAAATCGTCATTTTTCAGTACAAAGGAAGGCGTCCTTATAGAACATAACACCAACAGCCCAATGGATACTTTCGTACAGGCTTTTCTTGTTTTTCCTAAAATTAAACACCAAACACTCTGAATTTCCTCAGATACTGACTTTACTTTAATAGCTATAACGGGAATAAAAAAAACAAGGCTATCAACCATAATTATTATGCCTTTTTAGACATTAAATGAACACAATGTACTTCCAGCCGAATAAGAATCGGGTCCATAATCAGACTCACCATTCACTTTGAGCAGCTCCTGTAAGCGATTACGCGCCCTACTAACACGGCTTTTAATTGTTCCAACCGCACAACCACAAATAGCTGCAGCATCTTCATAAGAAAAACCCGAAGCCCCAATAAGAATAATGGCTTCTCTTTGATCCGCGGAGAGCATATTTAAGGCTTTTTTGAAATCTTGCAAATCAAGGGATCCATATTGAGCAGGATGAATAGCCACATTTTGAGTAAACACACCATCACTGTCCTGAACTTCCCTTCCTTTTTTACGCATTTGGCTATAAAATTCATTACGTAAAATCGTAAAAAGCCAAGCCTTAAGATTGGTTCCCATTTCAAAACTGTCCTGCTTAGCCCATGCCTTCATAATAGTATCTTGGACTAAATCCTCAGCTTTATCGTGTTTTCCACTTAAAGAAAATGCAAAAGCCCTAAGAGCTGGCAGAATTAGAAGGAGTTCCTGTTTAAAATTTTTCACGCACTTTGCCATAAAGGATTCAAACCTTTTCCACATTGTTTAAACCAAATTGCTCTGCGCGCTCTAACCTGTCTAAAAGCTCCAACAAACGCCGTGGAAGTGCTTCTTCCTGAATTTCCATGTAAAATTGGCGTAATTTTCGTGCTATTTCGCTATTAACGCCGAGAAGATCATCTCCAAATGTGAAATGATTGGTGAGATTTTTTTCATCACAGTCGTTCATTTTTTGTCCCCCTAATCCATATAATATTAGTAGCACGGAGAATATTTTCGCCTTATGGTTGTAAATATAGTTGTATGTAAAAAGTTCCATATAAACCAAGGAACTTTTTCATCTCTCAAAGATTTCAACCAACAAAGTGCTTCAAAGGTTAAAGGAGTTATAAAACATGTCATTATCTACGCGCATCGCACCACATCTTCCCTATCTTCGACGTTTTGCCCGCTCTGTCACAGGTAGCCAATCATCTGGTGATGCTTATGTTTCAGCGATGTTGGAAGCACTAATTGCAGATATTTCTATTTTTCCCAAAACATCCAGTGACCGCATTGGTACCTATTGGCTTTTTTGCCATCTTTTTGATCAAACAACACCCAATATACCAGAACCTCTACCGCAATTTGGCCTCGAACAAAAAACGAGTGCCAAATTATCGTATCTCACTCCCCGTGCACGCCAAGCCTTTTTATTGATTGCTGTTGAAGGGTTTAATGAACAAGAAGCCAGCGAAATCATGTCTCTTGATGCAAAGGAATTCCGCAAGCTTCTCAACCAAGCATCGACTGATATTTCTCAACAAATAGCCACACAAGTTATGATTATTGAAGACGAGCCTCTTATTGCACTCGATATTGAGCAAATGGTAAAAAGTCTTGGCCATCAGGTAGTAGGCATAGCACGAACCCGTGATGAGGCTGTCATCATGTATCATAAGAAAAAACCACGGTTGATTTTGGCTGATATTCAATTAGCCGATAACAGCTCAGGCATTGATGCGGTCAATGACATTTTGCAAAATGACCGTATACCAGTGATCTTTATCACCGCTTTTCCTGAGAGATTACTGACTGGAGAACGTCCAGAACCGACTTTTTTAGTCACTAAACCTTTTAATCCTGATATGGTAAAAGCACTTATTTCACAAGCTTTGTTTTTTCAAGAGAATGCTTCAAAAGCAGCCTAGAATAGAGCACCATCTTCCTTATGAGCGTTACCCCTCTTCCCAAGCCGCCCATGGATAAATCCCACCTCAGCGCTCTAATGCAAGCGATTCGTGGTGCTGATATTTGTGTTTTATATCAGACAACAAATTTGGTCTATTTATGGGCTGAAAACTTGCCGCAGCATTTGCATAATAAATGGCGAATAGGATGCCGAGATAGTGATTTTTTTTCACTTGAACTTGCAGACAACATGGAAACCATTAAATTGCAGGTTTTAGCCACCGGCAAAATGCAAACCATTGAAGCACGGTTTGAGGATATAACCAAACAAGCGATTTGGTATAAATTTTCCATTGATTGTCACCGCAATGATAATGGAGACATTGTCGGTATTATCACCACTGGTGTTGATATTTCAGGATTACGCCGACGTGAACAAGTATTGAAAATATTGCTTAGAGAAGTCAGCCATCGTTCTAAAAATCTTCTTGCCATCATTCAAAGTATTGCCAGCCAAACAGCACGTTATACTGAATCCCTTCAGATTTTCTTACGCAAATTTCAAGGACGAATCCATTCTCTTTCACATTCACAAGACCTCATCACCGATTCCGATTGGCGTGGAGCTCAATTTCGCGAATTGGTTCAATCACAAGCTTTGGGTTATTTGATGAAAGAGACAGAACGTTTTTCACTTGAAGGTGTAGATCCTTATCTTTTTCCGAACGCAGCCTTACATATCGGTTTAGCTTTTCATGAACTCATTATCAATTCTCTTTCTTTTGGCGCCTTATCACAAGAAAAAGGAAGTGTATGTATATGCTGTGAAATCCACACAAAAATGAATGGAAAAATGCAACTTCTCATCACTTGGAATGAACATTTTGAAGCAGGAACATTACTCTCTAGCGAGCAAAAAGCCTGTTTTGGTAGTACTGTCCTAGAAAAAATTGTTCCCGTCGCTGTAAACGGTTCAGCTTCTTTCAAATTAACAGAAGAAGGGATTGTTTATTGCTTATGTGTTCCCGATACTTACTTTGATATCGTTTTTTAAAAAAGCGGTTAAAATGCCGCATAACGAAAAAACAAAATACGATGCCCTCAAAATTGTTCCAATAACATCCATTACTCAATCAAAAGACATTCCAACAATCTCTCTTAGGACTCTAAAATCTTGTCCACCGGAACCAATAGATCTTTAAAAACGTTTGTTCATAACGAAAACACCCCACAGGTGACAAATTAGGCTCTACGTTGTCAACCTCTTATTCAGAAAGCATTTTATGAATACCCTTGTTTTTATCCTCTTATTGGTTTCATGCACAGATGATTTTAACAGCTGTTATTCTAACGATAAAATGGTCAAAATTTATCCAACAGCGCAAACATGTGAACAAGCCATGATACCCTCCACAAAACAATTTTCTTCTTATGGGCAACAAATCTTTGCCCAATGCACAAGGGTACTCACAAACTCACATCAACAAGAAATAAAGCTAACCTGGTCAGTAACGAACCGAGGAAATCTCCTGATTAAAAGCCAAAATATGAATGAAACAATATCCAAAATCCCCAAAGCAAATGTTTTCCTTACATCATCCCCACTTCTAAGATTTTCTCCTATAGACCTTTTGCACAAAAAACCTTAAAAGCTAAACTCATCAAGCTCTAAGGAAATAATCCATGGAAGATTACAGCATGATGGATAATAAGCGAATTGATACTTCAAAAAACCAACGTGCAGATCAATGTGCACTACCTCAAGACTTTCCCCTGGATCCAGCAGTAGAACAGGTGAGAAAAAAACTTATGCGTTTAATGATTATTTCTATTTCAATAACACTTATTCTTATTCTTGCTGTACTGTTTGGAGTTGTCTACAAAATTACAGTAACAGAATCAAACACAAAACCGACAGACCACTTTTCCTCTCACAACAGAAAAAATAAAGAAATTGCCCATCACATACTTTCTTTACCAAAAGACACACAGATTCTGTCACAAAGCCTCTCAGAGCATAATATTGTATTGAAAATTTTAACACCAAGTGGGCAGATAAAATTTATGATTTACAATTATCATACCGGTACACTAATCGCAGTTCTTTCTATTGAAACAACAGAAGAAACATTGACCACCTTACCCCATTAAGGCATACCTCTTACAACCCCTTAAACAGCGTTTTTGGTTTAAACATTTTCCTCTGCTGAAGATGTAACTACCCGACGGCGCCGTGGTTTTCTCTGTATTTCTTTATCTAATACAGGCAAAGAGGCAACTTTTTCTGTCGACGTATCTTCATTCTGAGAAGCTTCTGGGAGCTCAAAATGGGGAAACTCAAGAGATTCCTCTTCTTGAACACGCATAGTACGCCGTCTTGAAGGTCGACGCATTTTTTTAACAGGCTCAACAGTCTCTTCCCCAGTACATTTTTCCTGGATAGTTTTCTTATTCAAGAGAGTGTTAGCTTCTAATGCATCTTCACGCGCATGCCCTAATGCATCTTCACGCGCATGCCCATTTTGTGCCTTAACATGTTGGCCATTACTACTTTTTTGTGACAGCATTTGTGAGTCGTCTGTATCACAATCGACAATTTCTTTTTTCTCACCTTCAGCACTAATTTCAATGCATTCTTGCTCATTAGCTTCATCACGGCGGACATACTGTGTTTGCCCAACCGTTGCTAAAATAATACGTAAGTAGTGCTCAGCATGTTGTAGATAATTTTCCGACATAACACGATCGCCAGCACCTTGCGCATCTCGTGCAAGACTTATATATTTGTCAGCAATCTGTTGAGCATTGCCGCGAATTTTAACATCCGGACCGCTACTTTCATAATTCCGAGACAAGGGGTTAGGGCCGCGACGATTATTATTGTTATTACCATTGTTGTTATTATTGCGACCGCGTACCCGTCTATTTTGTTGTGGCCTCATTTTTATCCCTTTTTTATCCCTTTTTGGAGTCTATGTGTCTTAATTTATTTTTCTTCATTACATTATTTTCCGATAACGTTAATCACATTTAAAATACAGTTATCAGGCTATCCGCGTTTTATTTCACTCAAATGATACCTACTGATATTTGATAAAACATAATTTTCTGAAAATCACAAAAACAGCAGGGAAACCATAAGCTTAAATTCCCTTTTTCTCTGTTAACCAGCAGGAACCTAGTGATGTTCACGTAAAATGCCAAGTGTTTTTTTCTAAATAGACCATATTTTACTAAAAAAATAACTATCTTGTGGAAAAACAAAAAACGAGACTAAAGTAAAACATCTCTTGAAAACAAATAATTCCTGCCAGAGAACCAATAAAACTCTCTTTTTTTCTAAATCACTGATCCTAAAAACGCTGATAGCCCATGCCCCATTGCACACCTAACTCAGAAGACTCACTTTCTCACGAGTTACCGCACAAACGCCATCACTTTATGAGAGTAACCTTTCTTCTCCACTAAAGCAACCCCTTCGTAAGCAATAATCCGCTCCTACTTCACAAAGCCTCTTATTTTCTATAAATAGAATAGTATAAAGCATTATTCAAGTCCTATGATTACCAACAGAGTCATTTTTATGCTAAAATTTGCCCACTGCACTATTAAAATTTTTGTTTAGTTTCATGAAACTATAAATAAATCGGATCTCTCAATTTATGACAAGCTCAGCATAAAACTAAGTATAAAATAGACAAAGATTCATAAGAAAGAAACAATTGACATGCTGCGCCCTCCCAAAAATTCAGAATTTACACAAAAAATTCCAAGAACTATGAATAAAAATGGCATCATGGTCTCTCCAATTTTAGTCATACTTCCGAGTAAAGAAACTTTATTTGCAAAACGAGCACAGCGTTTTGCACATTTAGCTAATACCCTTGAACACAAACAGATTCTGCATTTTTTTTCTCATTTTTGTAATGCCCAACAACAATCGATAGAAAAATTTAAAGATTTTGCTGTTCCTCTTAGACATTTTGGTGCACCGACAACACCTCCTCTTAACCGATCAAAATTATTAACCTTAGGTTTATATGAAAGTATTGTTGGTGATTTTTTAAACCGTCTATCAAATGCAACACTTCCTGGCCAAGCATTTTGGGCTACAAAGTACGAAGCTTTAAGCCGTACACAACAGCAAAAAGACCAATGGCGTATTTGGGGACATAATCTGTTAAACCACAAACTTCCCAAACAACAATTAGCAGAACATATTTTTATCACCGGCGCATTGCAAATCATGTATTCTCTTGCCACTTCACAGCTTGATGCGCAACATTTAACTGCACAACAAAACAACCTCTGTCCTGCTTGCAACGGCACACATTCTGCCAACCTCATTATCGACTGGAAATCGCATAAAACCATAAAGGTTTGTTCTTGCCTTTATTGCGGAACTCTTTGGCACATACCGCATACCCAATGCACTTTTTGTGGAGCGACACAGAGTATTTCTACCCACACCAGCAAAAATATTCCCGACGGCATTTTATTTGAAACTTGTGAAACATGTGGATTTTATTGTAAACAGCTCAATCAACAGCAAAACTCGACACTTGATGTTTTTGTTGATGACATTAGCACCCCTACAGCTGATTTTTTACATAAAGCCTCTTTTCATTTTAAGCATAAGAGTTTCAATCCCTTTTTAGCTGAATGCAGAAAATAAGCAATTTTTCTCTAAGCCAAGCAGCTTCAAGAATATTTTCCCTTTCCTACAACGACAAGGGTGCCAAAAATCTATAGACTAATGATGATGAATTTTAAATTATGGATTTTACCACAAAGAAAATGCAAAAACTCTCGTAACACATCGAACGCATATCACATACAAAACACCTTTCTTCATCAATAACAGTACCATTTATATTATAACAGTACCATTTATATTGAAGTGTTTTTCAGGTGAAGAACACATACGCAGCATCACAAAAAATTAATAATTTTCATGCTTCTAAATCAAAGTTCAAAAACATATTTTCCATCTCTTTCTCAGCTCTTTCGAATGATCCCCATGAAGAAAGCAAATAAAGTTCAGTAATTGTTTTTTATTTTTGTAGTATTTTATAATATTGTCTGCCAATCCGTTGTGTAAAAAGCCAAAATTTTACTACCCATTTATCATAATTTGCAGTCATCATTAAAAAAAACACAACTGATACAAGACAATATGTTTTTTTAAGCAACGTAAAAATTTCAAAGAAGGAGATAGCATGTATGAAACAATGGAAAGATTTTTGCCAATCAAAATTTTGTGCTACATGAGTTTTTATATTTTTTCATCAAATTTCCTATACTCTTAAATTTTCATGTAAAAACCTAAAAGCGATTGCGTACCTTACCTTTTTCATCTTCTTTTTCATTGAAAAAACAATCACGTAAAAGAAAATAATTTCCATCCCCCGGACGCACCAATGCCACACATTTTTTCTTTGCAGCATAAGAAAGCTTATCCCACATTTCACGAATGGTAAAATAAGCTTCACTTTCCAAATGAATACAATGCTGATAGACTTCTTTTTTCATATCAAGCATAACTGAAGCAGCAATTTCCTTGCAATACACGCGGTGATCAAAGACTGGAATAGTCAATTCCGCAGATTCCTGTTGTGTTATTTGTTTATTGACAGAAAAATAGCTGATAATTTTTACAACGAAAAAACAGAACGCCAATATACAAAAGAGCAGCATACAAACAAAAGCGATCTTGCGATATAATCTTTTGAAATAAGCTTTTTGTCTTGCGCGGATTCTTTTTTCCATAAAAACCGTATCCTTTAACAACCCAAAGTAAGCTTTTTTACAGCAAACAATAATAGAAGTATCAATATCCAACATACATGTTACAGCAGCAAACTCTTTTTACATCAAAGCACACCGTTTTCTTTATCACGGACATTTTATTTTTTCATTGTTTGCACTCTTATTGGAAACTTTTTCATCTCCTTTATGAAAAAGATTATAGAGGCATTACCATAAGAGTTTGCTGATGTAAAATCCCATACAAGCAATACCAATGCTCTTATAGATAAAGATAAACAGGAATTGTCCAAAAAACGCTACCATTTTCCATGATACTATCTCCATGCTTAATCATGTTTTGCAATATTTGTAAAAGCTTCAATTTGCCCCTCATTATCGCCCAACACAACCAACACAAAGAAAGCAGTAACGAAACACATTTCTGCTTTTGAGAAAAATTAAGATAAAAATAAGCTCTTTTAATAAATATTAGTCTCTTCACCAAGAACTTACTGTAAAACAATAAGATAAAGATATCTCAATTTATCGTAAAACCTCTTGATATAACTGAACTACAATCATGGCACAGCAAGAAAAAGTGTCTCCATTATCTAGTTTAATCAGTACAAAACAAGAAGAATTAGTAAAAATATTTTATAATTCTATATGTTAAGATAGATTTTTGAAATAGCTATAAAATATAAACTGCCAAAGCAGTATCAGCTCATTTGCTAAGCTGTAAACCTAAATACAGCACCATCCAATTGAAAGAGAAAACAGAACAAAAACCCACGACCAATATCTCTTTTCATCTACGTGTCACAATATTAGAAGGAAGTGTTTCTACAAGAGGAATCTTGAGAGCAAACGAATAACCACTCTTTTAATATGATAAAGTCCCAATCGAAGAGTAAAGATATTTACTCCTATCGCCCAATAACCTAATGTGTTAATTTACAAGATACTCATACCATCTTGTTAATGGTTACAGCGAATTCCTGAATCTCATCTTCTTCACCCAAGTCTGTACTAATATTACAGATAATATAGGCCCTAGTATTACAGATAATATAGACCCTAGCAAATCAGGCTTAACTTTACAGCCTATCTCACGGAGATAATAAGCCAACTGCCCCCAACGAGTAAACCTGTTATACGTCCCCGTAGAGACATAAAGGATAGAGATCTATCAGATTCTCAACAACACGGTTTTAACCTTGACTTTATCGAAACAGCTTTTGTGCTTAATATAAAATCCGTTCCCCATATATTAATAACAAAAAATTCTATGTTCTATAGCTTCAACCAACCCCAATCATACAATTAAGAAATAACACTAAATCTCATTTGTGAGAACAAATACAACATACAAATAGAGTCATGGTCACTCGACTAAAATCATTCTCTTCTTAAAAATTCAGCTAATGCCTATTGTGATGTAACTTCGCGGGAATTTTCCTAAATAACCAATGGTATGTTCATTCAACAAACAACACACCTCTTATCAATGAATGAGCGACCATCTTGTTTGGAAGTTAAAGTGTGATCATGAAGTTTAAAAAACTATGCAATAAACAGCTATAAAAACACACCCACTATGGGCCTCGACACCATTGTAAGCAATGAAAAGGTAAACTTTTCAAGCCCTTATCACTACTCAAAACTTTGTAACAATCATCATTCCAACCTTTGCTGCGCATCAATACTGATAATTTTTTGATGAGATCTACAGTGGCGTATTCTGTTCTTTGTTTTTTATACGAAAAGAAAAGTTTTAAATCGAAACCTCTGTTTAACTAAAATACCGTTCACGATAGAAAAGACATCAATACTGCTCATTCACTCCACCTCAAGAGATAAAATCTCTTAAAATATATCTGGTAGCGAATGATTATCGCAACATCTAAACAAAGAGACACCATATTCTGGTATAGATTGATAGGAAATAGTATTATTGAGATAAACTATTATGCCTGCACTGTGCAACTCTACTTGATAAGGAAAAAAATGGTAACCGCTTTATTCACCAAACTTGGTACAATAGTACGCCATCCATTCCCGATTATAAAAGCAGACACAACTTTATAAGTATTTTCTCCTACTTTGGTCCATTTTGACAATTCAGCCCGACAACTATCCCCTGAATTTTTGAAAACATAGAATTATAAAAATTTGTATTTTTCCCTTATAGAAAAGGGGCACAAAAACGGCAAATATACCTTGGTTAAAAATCAATCACTCATCTACTCAAAGATTTTTTCAAATTGTGCTCAAGCTTTTTTAACCGTAAGAGGTTCCACTTGAACAGCAGCAACAAACTATATCTTTCTACACAAGAAGTACCCCTATTTATGCGATAACTCATTATCTTCACACCCACAGCGCTTTGATATGCGCACCCGCAGAAAATCTCCACGTATTTAATGCACACTACCTTCTCGGTTGAAATTTTTCATATTCTTTAGAACACCTCAAACGCATTACGGTATCCAGAGAACAAACCGAGAAATGAACCAATAATGTTTAATAATACCTGGATCACAACAATTAGCTAGCTTCCTTATTTTCCTCAGCAATCCTCCTATAGACTACCGTTTTTTCCATTATCTTCTGCATTGAATCGCACATTCCTATCCCTAACTTTGCTATTTCCATCACTGACTGTGCTCATTTTACAATCGTATTCATGAAATTCACTGCTAGCTATACCAATCTCACCACTGATTTTACTGCTTTTATCAGTCTTTTTTAGCATTTTGTTTATTTTTAATACTAGCAAGATCTATTGTTTGCAATTTTTGTTCTACAGTATCCATGCGCCGTGAAATTTCTGTGATGTCTTTATGTATTTTCTTCAATAATGCATTCAAAGGTGCATGACCCATTCTTCCGCTAGCATAAAGAACCACGCGAATATGTTCAGGATCATCAATATCAGCGATAGAAAATGGAAAAAGTGCCATTATACCCCCTTTTTTAATGCACTATAAAACAGCCATATTAGCAGATTTCAGTGCATTTTACCGGACAAACCTTTGCATGGTACATACCATACACAAACTCCTTGAAAGAATCTTGGCAAAGAATTTTTTTAAAACGCATTTCTTTTTCTCTCACTAAAAACGATGCTTTCACAATGTGCAACCATAGCAAAACGCAGGATCACCTTGCACCATTTGTTCAGCCATTGCCTTTTTCAATCACAGTCTTCCGGTACCAATCTTGTACTTTTTAAGAAAATTTCCTCACAAGCAAAAGTAATCATTTCTTAAAGGAAAGCTGAATTTATAAACACGCATATCTTTCAAAAGTCAGCGTCCTAAATACACCTACTCTAGCAAACATAGCGCCCATTTTGAAAAAATATGGATAAAAAGCGGTAGAGATTTTTGCTTACTTTTCACTCTTCACCAAAAGAAACAATGCATCAACTTCAAGAAACACATATTGCAAAGTCTTGCTATAAACTTAAAATTTTTCCCATACATATAAGCAAAAGCGCCTTAAAAATTTTAAACGTTTTTTCTCATAAAATTCTTCTTCATAAATTTTTCTCATACAAAGACCAAGCATGGTCTTTTAACAAAAAAGAAAAAAGCTTTCCGAAAATAAGAGTACCTTTGCTTTTTCCCTTGTACGCCTATGACAAAAAAACAGCAAAGAGATAAAGAAGCACATCCAACATTGGAAAATCACAACCACATGTATTTCATCCCTTCCCACTCAAAAAATATTGAATATATTCAATAGAGAAGAATGAGATAAACAAAGGATGCATTTTTTCTGAAACTTAAGCGCTTACCATCAAAGCTTCATAGATGACATATCTTATAATGCATGTTTTTCTCTGATAACAAACATTTTACAACAATTTTTATTTCTGAAAGAGCTTCTATTCTTACGCTTTGACAGCATAAACAACTGCCATATTAACGGGTCGAGTTTCATCACCACCTGTTTTTTCCAAAAAGATCTTATGTTCATGCGCTCCCGCAAGTTCTGTTAAAGATTGTTGGTAATTGAGTCCACATGGATAAGCTTTCCACTCATCATGACTCCTCTGCACAACCATTTCTTTAAACCCTGGGAAATTATGCTGATGCTGACCAGTAGAACTTGTTTTTCCTTCATGAGTATGGGCTTTAAAAGACTCTTCTTGTCTACTTCCCAAGAGACGTCCTTTATCAATCTCTTTTCCACTATCTAGACCACGCAAAAACATCCCACGCAAATCAGGAACATTGAATGTTTTTAGCCCATCACCTTTTCCCCATGTTTCACCAAGAGCTGCAAAGAGGTTTGCATACGCACTACGCGAATATTCTTTACCATCACACAATAACCAACCAGTTGGAACTTTTTCCATAGCAAAAGTACCAATAAAGCCAGGTGAAAAACTTTCAGGTAAGGGAGGCAATGATGGAATTTCAGGAAGTTTAATGGTAGGATTAGTTAAAAACCAACCATCAGCATTTTTTCCGGCAATATCACAAGTATAGACAAGCTCATAAAGACCGCCCTTTTGAATTTCTCCGCCTCTTAAAGGTGCTATACCATCTAGAGTTGCCATATAAACGGGTCGTGAGAGCAATTCATTTAAGGCAACATTTGTTATTCCCTTATTTTGCCCTTGTGCTTTAAAACGCACAATGATCCCACTCATATAAGACTCAAAAGAAGATTTTGTAAACAAACAAATAGATGTTCTATTCTTCTCCTCGTCGACGATAAACTGTGATTCAATGACCCCACCATTATCCAATAAATATTCTTTGATACGTTGCATCATAACGCGCGCGCTATCATTCACTGAACTTGGAAGTTGTCCCTCTGCCCAGTTTATACTCTCATCAGCATAGGCATTTTCGGATGCAGTAAGCGACCAATCATAAATCGAGCTCATAGCAAATATCCTTTTTTCAAAAAGGGAAAACGAGCAAAGAAAGAAGAAAAGAAAGCAGCAATTCTTTTTTTAGGTTCTGTAATTTTCTTCATTTTTAAACCGATTTTGTCATAATCGACATGCAATAATTTTGTTTTTGCATTAACGAACACCGCCTCAGGCTTCAAAGACAACACCTCTTGGGCAAGAACACCGCGATAACGTTGTGGATCGCCTTTATAATTAAAGGTATAAAGCGGATAGCCATTTTTTTTGCCCACAGGAACGATATTTTCTTTGGCTCTCACATCACAAAGCCCTAAAACTCCTCCCAGCAATCCAAGCACTTTCTGTGCATCGCGCAACGGATCTTTTGTAATAGAAGGCATTGTTGTAGACTTTCCTGATGTTGTTCCGTAATTTCCAGCGGCTTTTGTTCCAATGCGTAGCAACTGTTCTAATCGGTTCCAACCTTGATTATCTTGTTCTGTCCACTTTTGGCGCTCAGAATCTAAGACATTCTGACGGTTAACATCTTGGATTAATCCGCCCTTCAAAGCATTGCTTTGGGCGTTACTTTGCCCCTGATAATAACTATTTGCTGCATTAATCTGATCATATAAGGAGCGATCAATCATCTGATTAGCATTCATCATATTATGAACATCTTGATTATACTGCTGAGCAGCAGCATTTGTTGCCAATGCACCAAGCTCATCAGCAAGTACCCCCGTATGCGCACCAGAACCATACCGCCCAGCTCCAGACATGGATTGATTAATAGCATCAGAAGTTTTACTCAGTGCATTTTGCAACGCAGCATCAAATTTACTATTATTTCCAACCCAATTTCCCTTAGCCATACTAAGAAGATTCGTAGCACTTTGAGTTGGTGTATTAAACCCCTGTGTCAATACTGGATTGTTATACTGACCAGCAGCCTGTTCTAAACCAGTGAGAGCATTTTTTGTCATAGTGCCAAGCCCAGCGATGCGCTCACCTTGATAAACATTTCCACCAATTCCTTTATTATAAAGGTCAAGAGCTTGCGCACTGGCTTTTTTAAAAATATCTGCTGCCCACGCAGGAGGTGCATTTGTTTGTGTTGTTGTTTGCACTTGAGGTGTTGTTTTTCTACTCATGGGTTCAAAACCTTTCTATAATGGATCAGATTACGAGAATATCCATGATGGGCGAGCATTTTAGCCCATCCAGATCTTCCAAACATTTGCATTTCTTCAGCATTGATTGTTCGCGCCCATTCTTCAACCTTATTGATCAATTTGACCAATTTCAGCCCTCCTTCTCCGGCCAAATCTGAAAGGATAACGCGTTTTTTTCCTGTATGAGTTATTTCAACTTTGGTAATCGCAAAAGCGCTAAATTGAGTTTTATTTTTTAATACCAACCACAATTGTGCTTGACCGGTAGCAATTTCTTCAGCAATCATTTCCAGACAAACATCATCAGGAAAGCGCTTAGCATATTTTTTAAGTGCAGCATTTAGAGCCTCTTGATAAGGTGCTATTTTTTCCCATGACCATTGATCTGTAAGATAAGCAGAATAAAAATTTTGGTTATCATCGCATTGCAGTGTCATAATTTTGGCTTTTCAGCTTTCTTGCTGCATATCTTCCATTTTCTCACAGCGCATTTTAAACTTTCTCTCGAGACATAGCTCAGCGCATCATTTCTTTCCTATAGAAAGCACATGTTTTACCTTATAAATTTTATTACAGGAGGCATTCTTTACCGCATGCCGGCAGACTGCAATTCCACATCGAACCCGGTCACATGAGACCAATTCACTCCTTCTGGAATGCGTAATTTAAAGCGATAAAACCGCGCCCTTGCGCGAGAATGAATTTGCCCTGTATTACGAGAAGGTTTTCTTTCCGGCAACCAAACTGTTTTCTCTTCAAGGGATTGCCGAAAGCGCATTCCCACAGATAAATAAAACTCTGCACTATTCACTTGAGGCATAATATTTTTCATCCGTGTTATCATGCCATTTGTCTGCCCCATTTCTTGCGATGTCACGATACAAGCCATAGGGGGGCCAGAAAACGAACCAAGTTTTCCCTGATGATCAAATGCACCAAGAATAGGAGACTCATTTTTCCAAGCTTTACTGTCAAGAGAAAAAGACAAATTATCAATGCTCTCAGTAACCTGGTCCAATCCTTCTAAAGTGGTTCCAGCCAAAAAAATAGGCAAAATCATTTTGATACCCACAACCGCTTTGGTCCATTTTTGTAATCCCCAATCATAAATGAGTAAGATACGCTTGTGGATGCTCTCATCAGTATCAACCATCCAATAAACGCGATTATACACCCCATCAATAGCAGCAGATAGAGTGTAAAGATTTCTCTGAGTAGATTTTGCCGTCATAGTTCGATCCACTTTTTCGAACCCAATTGGTATAATCTGTCCCTCGTTGGTTATTTGATAAAATCCACCCTCATCAGCAAAAAAAGCAAGATCACCTCGACAAACAATAGATTCAGCATTTTTTGCGCCACGTTTATCGTGAATTTTTTGAAAACTAAAAATAATCTTAGAGCCAGGAATAAAAGATCCGGCATAGATTGCAGAACGCATAAAAATGATTGGATTTGTTGTTTCAGTCGCACCTTGAACGAAACCACCATCAGGGAAATCTTGATAATCGCAGCTTTTTTTTCCAACAGTCCAAAATTCAGCATCGTTCAATCCTGACCAATGAACACGTCTTGGATGCTCTGTCAACTTCATCAGACAAACAAAATCTCCCCATACACGAACAATTCCCGCTTGTGGTGGATTTCCGCCTAAATCTCTAAACCTTTTGTCATGATTAATATCGATCACTTGTGGTTTATCATTGGCATTAACAGCAATAACATAATCGCCAAACAAAGCGAAAGACCATGGAGCATCAACATTGGCAAGATAAGATTTTCCATTTTGGCTGATATCTTTCCAACACTTTGTTATATTGTCAAGCAGATAGATTTTTTGTTGCGTTCCAACAATAATAGACACACCATTTTTTGTTTTAACAGCAAGAGCACCTAAAATTTGATCAGGACAAGGCTCTGACAAAGGGTTAAAGCTTGGCATAGGAATATAGGAGCCATCAGCCGGTAGCACATTAATGAGTTCATCGGTAAAAAGTCCATTAATGTCCGCAACATCAGGCCGATAATCAGCGATTGGAAAAAAAGCCATTGAGCCCCCCATTAGAAGAATATTTGCAACACCTTATTACAGTGTTTTAAATCGCAAAGACTTGTTTTGTTTTAACTAAAAGAGTCCCAGAGAGTAAGTCTCTGTAACAAATCATAAGACTCAAACTATTAAGAGAACTGAGGAAAGCACATCGATGCATTCACAAATAAAATGCCACCAACGCCCACCAGAAGCACCAATCATCAACGATTAAGAAAAAACTATTTAAAACCTCATTGGCAGAATGTTTGAAAAGCTTTTTCGGCGCGATGTTTCAAATCGCAAAGCTTGAAGCTGTTCTTGAAAATCTCTAAAAGAAGCAGCAGCATATTCAGGATCTTTGAGAATATTCTTGTAGAGCTCGTATTTTGCACGTGCTTTAATGAAATCAAATGCATAAATTAACCACGGATTATCCTTCTCCATCACCTGTTCATCCCCAACACGAACAGGAGCATAAAAAAGACACACAGTTTCAACCTGTTGAGGAGTTGGAAAGAGTCCTATTTTTTGATCAAAGCAAGTGAAAAAGAGAGGTGTTCCTTGTGGAGGCTGCAATCCATATTGTTGTTGCAATGCCTCAACAGATTTAAAAAGCAACTGCATTTGTGTTGCAGGATATGTTCCTACAAGGACAGATTCCAAAACCTTTTCTGATTCAATTACAATTCCCACTTCTTGACCATACCATGTTTTTCCACTTTGTGTTTTGAAAGTCACCTGTCTTTTCTCATTAAAGAAGAAAGGTTCCCGTTCACACAAACGCAAAGCGGTAAAAATTGAATCTTGAATTTGAGTGGAATATTCAGCTGTTGTATCGTCAATTTCATCCTGAATAAGCGCGACCATATAAGCAAAAGTTTTAGAATGATTTAATTGCGAAAGGTTGGAGTTATTGGGCATAGCCATAATCAGTCATAATCCTTTTATTTATAAAGCTATTTACGTGCTTTTCCCCAACAGAGTATTCTGTTGGGAAAAAACATTTAAATAGCCTTTAAGCAGGTGCTCCATAAGTTGGAATGACAATAGTACCAAAATCCTGCACCCCTTGTGTACTACCTGGCAATGTGAAGCAAGTTTTTTTCATACCGATAATGGTTTTTGCAGCAACACCGAACTCTCGTTCATAATCGAATAGCTCTTCAACCAATTTATAGCGTGTAGCACCACGGTCTTTTCCAAAAGCAATGACAGCACTTTGTGCTCCCAAAAGAACAGCACGACGCACATTCGGCACAGCTTTATTTGTTGAACCCGACTCAACACCTTCAGTAACATGTTCAGCCTCCCGCAAAACGACGCCATTATACATACCAAGCGACCCATCATAAAGCGGATTCTTAAGACGGCTTCCACTATAGATTGCCTTAGTAATGTCGAGCCACTGTCCTGCATCTGTATTGGTACGCAGTTGTGTCACCTGAGTTGGATGCAAATAAAGTACATAGACATTTTCACCTTCAACGCGTACTGGTCTAATTTTTGGATTTGCCAGCTTAGCCCGTTCAACAGCTTTATCAATCAAGTTGAGATCAAAAACATCGTCTTCTTTCAAATCTTCATCTTTTATTTTCCCATTAGGGCGCACAACACGTTTATCAGTTGGTGCAGTTGGCACATTAAAACCGTAATGGACAGGTTTAAGAGTAATCGTGCGTCCTTCAAAATTAATAGCTTTTGCAGTATACCCGCAAACTTGTATGAAGAACATCATACTGAGACGATCAGCATACCAATCAACCAAACCATTTTTGGCTTCGGTACGCAAATCGTGCAAAATACGTTGCTGATCAATAGTGCCTTCATTTTTGACACGCACTGCATGAACAAGTTCATTAATTGCCAAACGATCATTGAGAAATTGGAGGGCTTCTTCATTGCCTTCAAGCGCCTGTCCTTCACTCACCCCATCACCAAGCAGCTGTACGCGCAAGTTAAAACTAATTGCATCACCACTTGCTTTAGTCGTTTCATCTTTTAATTGTACAATACTGTTGGAATCTTTCCCTATCAATGGTGCAATAGGAATTGCTTTTGAAACTTCCTGGTTCAATAGTTTAGACCAAGTGCGCACTGCCATTGGGTCATTAAGTCCGATATAAGTTACAGTCATTTTATCCTCTAAAAGTTTATTGACATAAAAAAACCGGCAAAGTGCCGGTTATTAACACTCCACATTTCTGATTTTCAGATGGTGGATCAGTTGTTGCGTATTGTGTATAATCCTTGTTGATAATCTTTTCCTCCCCCTTTGAGAAATTTCCTCACTGCATAGTTGTTCAAGAACCCCAACGCATTCGCTTTGAAAATTCCCTCACAACGCATTTTCCTTCTTAGGATTCTCCCCCACCCATTAAGCGGTTAAAAGCAGCTTTGTTTTTAGGATCAGTAACCCAAATGCTAAATTCTGTTTCCGACATTTTGTCGAGCATATCCAAAGAAATGGGACCACTTGGATTCAAACCGTTATAAGCAGCAAGTGTGCGTGCAGAATTGTGCCGTTCTTGCAAATTTTCGCTATTGTTATTCGGGACATTTGTGTAACCAATTTTTTGTGCAATAGTATAAATCACTTCGGCAGGGTTTTGATTTTTCTTCGCACAATCCCGTACGATTTGCTTTAATTCATTACCAATCACAGCATCAATGACATTTGGATCCGCCATTTCAGGATAGAGTGCAGCATAAGCAGCCAACTGGTTAGCCCGCGTATCATAAATAAAATCTGCGGCTTGATCAAAATCATGATGCTTTTGTTTAACACTCACAACGGATTGTTGATAAAAATCATGTAACTGTTCTGCTTCAGAGACAGTGGAAGGTGACTGTTCAGAGAGCAATGCCCCTTGTTTGTAGAGCGCTTTTCCCAACCATTGTATATAACCCATGAAGTCTTTTTGCGGATCTGGCGGGGTCTCTCTTTCTGCTTCTCCTTGAACATCTTGTAACGTTATACCTTCTTGCAATGATCGCTGTTGTTTCTGTATGTCTTGATGCCCTTGCACATTTTCTTCAAGAGTTTTTACTTTTTCTCCTTCTCCAATTTCAGTATCTCCCCTCTGTTCAGTTCCTGAAAGGAAACCCTGCTTTAATTGGTTATGTTCATCTGGTGTTAAATGTTCTTGATCCATATGTTAGCCTTCTCTTTATTCAGATGATAAGATGATGTTTTTTCAAATAAAACAGCTTATTTTGATGCATTTGCCTTCTGCAAAATAATTTGCATCAACTGCTCCACTCCTGCATTACCATTAAGCTCTCCTCTAGTCTCAACACTACCGTGTAATGGAGCACTTTCACCACCGTGCAATGGAACACTTTGATCCTCTAAGCTCTGCTTTTGTGCTTTGATAGCAATTTTGTGGATCAATGATGCCGGCAAAGGAGAATAACGCAAAAGATCGAGCATAATATCTGGCGTTGCGAAATTTTGCATCAAAGGAAGTAATTGCATAATCATCGCAAATGTCCGCTCTTTTTCATTGAGACTTGTTGGAGCATCATCGACCACAATATCGTATTCTAAACTTGTGATCATTTCGCGCGTTAGCGGTACATATTGGGCGTTTTCGTCACCAGCAATACGCACCAATCGCCCATCGGAAAGATAGTTTTGAATAAGATAGAGAATAATTTTTCCCTGTCGTTGCCGATAACGACGCAAACCATCAAAGAAAGAAGCCAACAAATTGAGTGATGATTGGCGGCGTTGTTCTTCAAGGATTCCTGGTTGGTTCACCGCACGTGTTCCAATAAATTCGGAAGATAAACCAGTCACTTGTTCAATAGCGCTTTTTGCTTCATTAAACAACTGAAAAAAGCCTTGGGGGAATTGTGCTACGGGTTTAGGCTGGATTCTTCCACCAGAAACAGCACCACTTTTCAGCCAAGTAATACTATCGGCCCTCGCCCAACTTTCCACGGCCTGGCGATCATCATCGAAAGCATCCCGTTCAGCCATAATTCCGCCTTTTGACTGACTATTGAGCAAATGCATAACTTGACTAAAATATTTATTTGCCCAACGTTGCGGATCTTTTGTTGGTTTCACAATACCATAAAATTGCCGACTTAACTTATCAAAAGTTCCTGTAATACATTCCCATCCCAATTGATTTGGTGGTACCAAAGGCTTATCAGGTGCTTCAAGCAATTTTCGACCTAAAAAAGCACGTTTGACAATTTTTCTTGTCAATCTTGTCGCTTGAAGATTAGGAGATTCTTTGCACAAATTTTGGAAATCCTGCTCCGAATAATCAATAAACTTTCCGCTTAAAGGATCGAGAACTTTATAAATCACCTCACGTTCGAACCAGCGGCATTCAGCCAATGTGACCATTTTAGGACGTTGAAAGCTGCTCACCTCCTCAATATCTTCACAATAGCCCTGCGTACCAGCAGCGCTTGTTTGGTGTAAAAAAGTCTGATGTTTGACCCAGTCGGCATTAAGATCGCTCCAATGGACATGGGGAAACATTTCCTGCGCAACCGTCAAGGGTTTTTCATCAATATACCATACACGCTGTGCATCAATTAGATTTGGTTTAACAGCACTTGCATCCCAAACCATTTTCATAGGATCTAATCGTGCAATCACAGGTTTTCCTTGCGGGTCTTCTTCATAATCAAGTCTGGTATCTGTCCAACCCATTCCGCAAATTATAGCATCTTGAAACGCATCAGAATCTTCGTACTCTCCATCAGCTTCATCACGAAACCATTCTGCGGCTCCGGTAAGGATCTGGTTAGCAAAAGCTGCACCTTCTTGACGTGGAATAAATTGTACTTGTCGTTTATTATTGCGCTCTGTGCCAATCACCGCATTAATCAAAGGCGCAATACGGTTAAAAGTCATGACCGGTCTATTTTGTTCGCGCAACACAGCAAGATCTTGTTCATTCCATTGCCGTCCATTATAAAAATCGTAATCTTCTTGGGCATTTTTTCGCCATTGCTCGACATGCACAATATCATCGTGGTACCAGCTAACAAGTTTTTTAAAGAGAGCTTGGTGTTCAAGCGTCTCAATGGGATCAAAAGAGTCTGCAGAAGTATTCATTAAAAAGCCATCCATGAAGTTTGAGAATGGTGAAAAGAACGATAAGTATTTTTTTTCGGCCGCATGTTTGGCTGTTCATAAGCCACACACATAAGCCCGAAACTATCAGCGCCATGGCTTGCCCAATCATGTTCAGCGCCTAATCCGATATTACGCTGTTCATCACGTTTTTCGTGATACCAAGCGAGCGCTTTTCGTCCAGCATGTGTTGTTTCACGGTTAAACCATATAGCAGGAAACAATCGCCTTACAGCTTCAATGCGCATTTTTACGGCCCCTACTCCTTGATTAGGAATAATTTTAGTTTGGAATCCAGCTTGTTGGAGAGCACTTTCAAAACTCACATTATAGACACGATCTTTTGTTGCACCATCATGTGGCAAAACCATCAAAGCCTTGTCATAGCCCCGCTGAAACACCCAGCCAACATGCTCTGAGAGAGGCTGTCCTTGGGCTTCATAATAATCAAGAACCCGAATTTCACGTCCAACGAACTGTGCTACCCACAAAGCGGTTGCATCAGCTTTTGCTCCAGTTCCACCGATATCCCAAAAAATTCTGATCTGCATCAACGGATCACGCGGAACAGTGGTAATACGCCCTTCCTGCTCTGCTTCAAGAAGCGCTTTTTGGTAATAAGCGCCTTCAACAGCTTGGAGATATTCACCTTCCCAAATATGGTTATACTGTTCAGGTCGTTGTTCTAAATCCGCTTTGCGATCTCGATTGAGTTTTTCGGGAAATTGAGGATTATCACGCCAATTGATTTCAACACCTTTGATATAAGGATTATTTACATTTCGGAAACGTTTTTCTACAGGCGCATTTTCACGGCAAGGATTCCATGTCACCCACAATTCGGCATTCCAATCTTTTCCTTCTTCACGCAAAGTTGGAATAAGCGTTTGCCAAGCAGTCTCAGTAACAGGTTCGGCCTCATCAACCCAGCAGAGAAAAACGCGCCCCATTGATTTAATACTTGCAATATTACGATCAAGCCCAGCAAAAACATAAACGATACGTCCATCTTTTGACTTGATATATTTATCACCGACTTCATAATAGTCCTGTAGAAAAGGATAAGCCTCAATAGCCCGTTTAATTTCTTCCAACGAACTTTCATTGAGCGAATTTTGAAATTGTCGTGCACAGAGAATAATACCCCGTTCTCCAGCCTTTCCATGCCGATATCCGATTACAGCAGACATCAAGGCAAAAGAACGTGTTTTTCCTGATCCCCGCCCTCCCCAAGCAGCACGTACATCAGCCTTTCCAGTAAAAATAGGAATAAGTTTTGGAATAAGAGCAATTTGTGTAGTTATCATGAAGCCTCAAACACGATCATTTTTAAAAATCACGATCTCCAGATATCACACCTCCAAGCCCCCCGCGTCAAAGACCACAATTCCCAAGCTTTTCCCTAAGAAGAAATGCTCCTTAAGCTCCACATTCCAGAAGACACCCCCCTCTTCAGACTTCACAATCATCAGGTCTCATATCCCTTCAGACTGCATATCCTTTAAAATCACTGACACAATTTCAACAAGTGAGGTTATTTTAACATCGCCTTTTCCTGCTACCCCAATAACCTACAAAGCCAGAATCTTTGCAAATCAATCGTTCCCCAAAAACAGGGATAAATTTTTAAAATAAGAGCGATTGTTATTAATTCTCAAAGCACTACAATTCCTAAAAACAAGATACTCTAAGGAACACATCTCCTAAGAGAAAGCGCTCCTCAAGCACCACAATCATCAGGTTTTGTAGCCCCAACAGACTTCACATTCTTTGAAACTATCGGCACAATTTCAACACGTGAAATTGTTTGAACTGGGTCTCTTCCCTCTCCAGCCACTTGCAGAGGTAAAACTTTTGCAAGAAGCGAAAAAAAAGGCACAGGATTATTGAGTGCATGATATTGAAGATAAGACACCAACCCATCTTCACCATAGTGATATCCAGCTTGTTCAGCTGCTGTAAGAAGGGCTTCATTAAACTGCCTTGTTGTTTTATTCAACGCACCTTTTGGCCGTCCTCTTCGACGTAAGGGAAGACAACGTTCTTCTGCCATCATCATGTTCCTTCAAGGAAAAAGACACTGATCCCATGACATGAAAAATGGCATAAAAATCAGCACTGCAATTTCAAGAACAATCTACACCCTTGTTCAGAAATTTCTCTTATTCAATTATACGACAAAATCCACTCGATTGACGATACAATAAATTTGACCGATGATTAAGTCTGAGGACCAGAATTTAACGGAAAATCCAAACTCACTCTAGAGCGAAGCAGACAGTACACATTATAGTTATTCTGCATAGTTATTCTGCATAGTTATTCTGCATAGTTATTCTGCATAGTTATTCTGCATAGTTATTCTGCATAGTTATTCTGCATAGTTATTCTGCATAGTTATTCTGCATAGTTATTCTGCATAGTTATTCTGCATAGTTATTCTGCATAGTTATTCTGCATAGTTATTCTGCATAGTTATTCTGCATAGTTATTCTGCATAGTTATTCTGCATAGTTATTCTGCATCTGTATTCCAGAGTTCCTCCACCCGCTCTTAGATACTCTACTTAGATACTCTACTTAGTGGCCCCCTTCAGCAAAAGGTCTCATCCACTTTTCTATTTGAGTAAAAAATACAAAAACCCTATTGTACGAAATAGTATCAGTTTAGATTTACCTTGTCAACTTTTTTATATTTACATTGAAATTTTTTGTTTACTTCATAGACATCTTCTCATTCATTGTCATATTTTCATTTCAGAGGCAGATTTTTAATTTCCAGACAAAAAAGTCAATTGATCTTTTTCTTTAGCCACTGTTACAGTTGATTCATCATGAATTTTTCCAAACAAGATATTTTCTGCTAGCGGATCTTGAATTTCTTTTTGGATAATACGTTTGAGAGGACGCGCACCATAGAGAGGATCATAGCCTTTATTTGCGAGAAATTGTCGGACTTCTGGTTTAATTTGCAAAGTTATTTTGCGTTCATCGAGCAAATGTTGCAAATGTTGCATCTGAATATCAACAATAGCTTCCATATCCCTGCGTTGCAATCTTTGAAAGAGAATAATCTCATCAATACGGTTAAGAAATTCAGGCCGGAAAGCTGCTTTTACAACCTTCATGACATCGTCTTTTGCTTGATCAGTTGTTTGTCCCTCAGGTAAGGCAGTTAAAAATTCAGCCCCAAGATTTGATGTCATAATCAACAAAGTGTTGCGAAAATCGACAGTACGTCCTTGGCTATCAGTCAAGCGCCCTTCATCAAGAACTTGCAACAAGAGATTAAAAATATCGGGATGAGCTTTTTCAATTTCATCGAACAAAATGACCTGATAAGGTCTACGCCGCACTGCTTCGGTAAGCACCCCACCTTCTTCATATCCAACATATCCAGGTGGAGCACCAATCAGGCGTGCACCAGCGTGCTTTTCCATATATTCAGACATATCGATGCGTAACATTGCATTAGGATCTTGAAAAAGAAAAGCGGCGAGCGCTTTGGTTAATTCGGTTTTTCCCACACCGGTAGGACCAAGAAACATAAAGGAACCGATAGGCCGATTTGGATCTTGCAGTCCAGCACGGGCACGCCGCACAGCGCGGGAAACAGCTTGAACAGCTTCGCCTTGCCCAACCACACGGGTACTAATTTCGTCTTCCATACGCAAGAGTGCCTCTCGTTCTGCCTCGAGCATACGATCAACAGGAATTCCGGTCCAGCGTGAAACAATTCGGGCAACATGTTCAGCCGTGACAGTTTCTTCGACGAGATGATTTTGTTGATCATCATTTTCAGCTATGCT
The DNA here is from genome assembly GCF_013388295.1 of Bartonella alsatica. Taxonomy (NCBI): domain Bacteria; kingdom Pseudomonadati; phylum Pseudomonadota; class Alphaproteobacteria; order Hyphomicrobiales; family Bartonellaceae; genus Bartonella; species Bartonella alsatica. The sequence goes on from NZ_CP058235.1 coordinate 689,557, forward strand.
CAATTGTTTTTCAAGTTGAGGAATAACACTATAAGCGAGTTCTCCAGCTTTTTGGAATTGTCCATCACGCTGTGCAATAGCCAAAGCATTGCGAGCCTCTTCAAGCTGTTTTTTCAAATCGGCAGCATGCCCTAACTTTTGTTTTTCGGCCTGCCAAGCAGTTGTCATTTCAGCAGATTGTTGTTCCAAGATATTGAGTTCATCTTGCACAATTTGCAAACGTTCTTTTGCGGTTGGCTCCACATCTGTTTTCAAAGCTTCGCGTTCGATTTTTAACTGCAAGATACGCCGGTCCAGTGCATCGAGTTCTTCAGGCTTTGAATCGACCTGCATACGCAACCGTGCAGCCGCTTCATCTATGAGATCAATAGCTTTATCAGGCAAGAAACGATCAGTAATATAACGATTAGACAGGCGAGCTGCAGCGATTAAAGCACTGTCAGCCAAACGCACTTTATGATGTTGTTCATATTTTTCTTTAATGCCACGCAAGATAGAGATTGTATCCTCAAGAGATGGTTCAGGCACAAAGACAGGTTGGAAGCGGCGGGCAAGAGCGGCATCTTTTTCGACATATTTGCGATATTCATCAAGTGTTGTCGCCCCCACACAATGGAGTTCTCCGCGAGCAAGAGCAGGTTTTAGCAGGTTAGAAGCATCCATAGGACCATCGGTTTTTCCAGCACCGACAAGATTATGTAATTCATCAATAAACAAAATGATTTGCCCATTTTCAGCTTGCACCTCAGCAAGGACAGCTTTAAGACGTTCCTCAAATTCTCCGCGATATTTTGCTCCAGCGATAAGTGCTCCCATATCCAGTGCGTAAAGCTGTTTATCGCGCAAAGTTTCAGGGACATCACCATTAATAATGCGCAGAGCTAACCCTTCAACGATTGCGGTTTTCCCAACACCCGGTTCACCAATGAGTACAGGATTATTTTTGGTACGCCGTGAAAGCACCTGAATAGTGCGACGAATTTCTTCCTCACGTCCAATGACAGGATCGAGCTTTCCTTCGCGCGCATCTTTTGTGAGATCTCGAGCATATTTTTGCAAAGCATCATATTGGCTTTCGGCATGAGGGCTTGTTGCTGTTTTTCCTTTACGTAACGTATCAATAGCTTGATTGAGCGCTTGCGGAGTCAAACCTGCTTTTGTTAAAATATCGGCTGTTTTTGCCGATTTTTCCATAATAAGCGCTTGTAGCACACGCTCTACGGTAACAAATTGATCACCGGCTTTTTTTGCTAAATCTTCGGCCATAGTGAATACTTTTGCTAACGGCTGGGAAAGATAGAGTTGTCCATTTCCACCTTGTACTTTTGGCAAAGCATCAAGTGCTTCTTTGAGCGCCTTTTGAATAAGAGAGAGATCACCCCCAGCTTTTTGAATCAGAGATGCGGCCAATCCTTGAGAGTCATCTAGCAATACTTTGAGAAAATGCTCTGGCATAAATTGCTGATGATCAGAAGAGAGAGCATTATTTTGTGCTGTTTGTAAAAAGCCTTGCAGTCGTTCGCTATATTTTTCCAGGTTCATTTTTCTTCCTTTCTTGCACCACCGCTGCACTTTAACTCCCCAAAGCACTCGCAAGTATAAGCCTGCCCCCAAGAAACACCACGAACGAGACAGCATGTAAAATAGCCGTAGTACTAAACCAAATATGGGTTCTCATAAGCCCTATAGCAAGAGGGGTAAGAAGATGCGCGGTCATTTTTCAACAAAACCGCAGTTTTCTTATAAAACTCCTCCACCGAAATCCCACCACCAAAGTGTCATCACCAAAGTCTCACCACCAAAGTCTCACCACCAAAGTCTCACCACCAAAGTCTCACCACCAAAGTGCCACCACCAAAGTCTCACCACCAAAGTCTCACCACCAAAGTGCCACCACCAAAGTCTCACCACCAAAGTCTCACCACCAAAGTGTCATCACCAAAGTCTCACCACCAAAGTGCCACCACCAAAGTGCCACCACCAAAGTCTCACCACCAAAGTCTCACCACCAAAGTGTCATCACCAAAGTCTCACCACCAAAGTGTCATCACCAAAGTCTCACCACCAAAGTGTCATCACCAAAGTGCCATCACCAAAGTGCCATCATTAAGATTCTGTATTTGCGTACAAACACAGCTTTTGCTTTAAATAAAGCAGTATTTTACAACATGTAATAATAATAAAAATCAAAAGTACTTCTTATATTATTTCTTTAAAAATCTTTGAATATATACTTATTAACGTATTCACATCAGCTTTATAAAATCAAAGAAGGTTAAATAATTGCAACGTAAAAAAGATGCTTAATATTTTTATTCCTTATAACAAGCAAACCAAGCTATATCGTTTTTGCCGATAAAAGTTGTTACGATGCAACATACATGACCTAATAACGCTATATTCGATCCATTCTCTTTCTCCCAGGAAATATTACGATGGTAGACTTGGTTCCATCTATTTCTGAAAAAACCAACTTCAGTTCCAAAACGAAAAAAGTAGACATATCGATTTATTCAACAGAAGCGCTAACACTGTTAATACTTCCATTACGAAGACAACAGGATAGAAAAGTGATAAATGTAAGCATTTTACCCATGAAAACTAAGAGGGTGATGTGAAATTGAATTTCTGTAAAGATTGGTCGTCAATACCAACGAGATATTTCCAAAAACGGAAATTTGGTTATAGAAACAATAATCAGCCTAATAGCTGGTAAAAAAACAACAGTTAATGCTACAGAAACTCCAGGCATATCTAGAAAACTCCATAAATCTTCAAGTTTTGTTGAAGACTATTCTCATTGGAAAAGGCATCTTTTTTCTTATTATGTATTGAGTCTGCAATTCGACCTTTTTAACCCAATGGCCAATAACAAATATTAAGTGCTACTAAATACTTCAGTTCAGAAAAAGTATAAAAAATCTTATATCGACCAAATACTATGTAAACTCAATTCTTACATGAATAGGATAAGCGACCTTGAAGGGCTTAGCATCTCCGACTGCACTGAAAGAGGCCATTTTTAATGGAAAAGATCTATCTGTACAAACTGTTTTAAATGCATTGAAAAAGAAAAACTCATTTGTCATTCGTTTGCAAAATGGTTCTTGGAAGCCAACCATCTCTTTCACGTCTTCCTGATCGACTTAAGTAAACAAACGAACTATTCTCATTTCTTCACTTCACATCAACAACAACACACGGCATAACACCACGCACTAGAAGATTATGTCTATATCTAATGGAACAACTTGGAAAATTATGAAAACAAATTAACTTTTCCCTTCTTAAGGTTACAAAATCCCTCACGCCAATTTAGAAAGAGATTAGATAAGAGATAGTTTTTTGTCTTCTCACTATTGTTTTTCTCACTTTTCCGTGCTGCTTTTTTATTCTGGATAAAACCACGCTTTAACGTTGAAAAAGCCTTTGTTCTTTAAGATGCCCAGCTTTTCACCTCAAACACCCACTTTATACTCGAGCTAAATACGCAATCCTCTTCCAAAATCCCGCATTCTCTCACCGGCTTCAAACATTCGCCCTTGCCTTAAATCCAATAATCAGCTCTCTCGGCAACTCAAACGCCTGGTCTTTTGTTTGTTTCCAAAAGCTATCTCCCTCAACGCCCCCAATATTCCCGTGCCAGCTCATCAAACACCCACTTTATACTCGAGCTAAATACGCAATCCTCTTCCAAAATCCCACATTCTCTCACTGGCTTCAAACATTTACCCTTGCCTTAAATCCAATAATCAGCTCTCTCAGCAACTCAAACGCCTGGTCTTTTGTTTGTTTCCAAAAGCTATCTCCCTCAACGCCCCCAATATTCCCGTGCCAGCTCATCAAACACCCACTTTATACTCGAGCTAAATACGCAATCCTCTTCCAAAATCCCGCATTCTCCCATCGGCTTCAAACATTTACCCTTGCCTTAAATCCAATAATCAGCTCTCTCGGCAACTCAAACGCCTGGTCTTTTGTTTGTTTCCAAAAGCTATCTCCCTCAACGCCCCCAATATTCCCGTGCCAGCTCATCAAACACCCACTTTATACTCGAGCTAAATACGCAATCCTCTTCCAAAATCCCGCATTCTCCCATCGGCTTCAAACATTTACCCTTGCCTTAAATCCAATAATCAGCTCTCTCGGCAACTCAAACGCCTGGTCTTTTGTTTGTTTCCAAAAGCTATCTCCCTCAACGCCCCCAATATTCCCGTGCCAGCTCATCAAACACCCACTTTATACTCGAGCTAAATACGCAATCCTCTTCCAAAATCCCACATTCTCTCACCGGCTTCAAACATTCGCCCTTGCCAAAACCCCATTTTAATGCTCTTAAACATCTTATCACTCTCTATTCTTCTTCATCACTTATTTGCGGTGGTGGTGGTAAAATATAGGCACCAGAAAGCCATCGGTTCAAATCAATAGCCCGACACCGTGTTGAACAGAAAGGATAAGTATTTTGTTGTGCCATCTGGCCACAAATCGGACAAGGGTGCGGAGGACGAATTGGAGATGTCTCTGTTTGCATTTAATCTGACTCTCTTAACTATTTAACGCGTCTTAGTGTTTATAGGCAGTTCTTTTTTAATTTTTTTGCTATTTCCTTTTTATTGCTTTTTTATTGCTTTTTACACTATTCCATTCGTTTTTTCTGTTACATGAATATCTCTAATAGCTCTCTCCAGTCCAATGAGAAAGAAGTGGATAGTTATAAGCTGTCAGAAGATCCATTGTTTCAGCCAAAGGCAATCCCACCACATTGGAATAAGAACCAGAAATATGGACCACAAAAGCACCAGCTTTTCCCTGAATAGCGTAGCCACCAGCTTTTCCTTCCCATTCTCCAGAAGCAAGATAAGCATTCATCAATGTAGTAGTCAACCGTCTAAAACGGACACGGCTTTCGACCAATTTCACAGTTACTTTTCTGCATTCATTCAGCGCACAAATAGCACCATACACTTTGTGGGAACGTCCAGAAAGGAAACGCAAACATTCATAAGCCTCGTCTTCGCCCTCTGGTTTAGGAAGAATGGTACGTCCAACAGCAACCACAGTATCAGCAGCCAAGATAATATTCTGCCCTGATATGTCTTGGCCATTTTGACTGTGCCATAGCAAAGTCTCTTGTGCTTTAAACGCTTTTTCCTTTGCCAAGCGTTTTGCAAGATTTGCAGGATGTTCTCTTACTTTTGGTGTTTCATCGATATTGGTTGCAAAAACCTTATGCGGATCAAGACCAATCTGCGCTAAAAGCGCTAAACGACGCGGTGAAGCGGAAGCGAGCACCAAATGGATTTCTCCAGAATTTTTTTTCGCATGCTCTTTTCTCAAGAAGGCTTTCTTTAATTTTCTCATTTTACCCCCTCAGAATGATTTTAAATCACCACTTAATTCACTTAACGCCGCTGATACCCTTCACATATTGACAACACCATTTCCGAGATCATTTTAATTTCTCCCTTATGAGAAGAAACATAAAAATACTTTAGAAACAATACGAACGCTTTATAAAACAAAAACCACCCATAACTTACTTATAGCGATACGTAATACGGCCCTTTGTCAAATCATAAGGGGTCATTTCCACCATGATTTTATCCCCAGCTAACACACGAATACGGTTTTTTCGCATTCTTCCGGCAGTATGTGCAATAATTTCATGATCATTTTCTAATTTTACGCGAAACATCGCATTAGGTAAAAGTTCGGTCACAATACCAGAAAACTCTAGAACTTCTTCTTTTGACATAAAAAATAATTTCCTTTACAGTGCATATAATTTTTTCAGCTGAGTATTATTTTTCAGCGTTCATACCTTATTTTCTCAGTTTTGTGAACAAAATTTAATAAAAAAGAGAAGGTTTTTCTTTTTGTGTTTGTTCCCAGACACTCTCAAAAAGCTTTAACCCCTAAGACTTTGGCTCCAAAATTGAGCCAATTTGTTAAAATGTCTTTCAGCAAATACTTCTTTCAGCTTATCTTTTACTCCAGCCCCCACCTCTTCTCCAATATCTTCTCACGCCTCTCTTCGCCCTACCTTAACTCCCCTCATGCAACACTTTTCCCCCTTTTGAATAACCTTTGCCCCATGGAAAGCACTTACAATAGCTCACATAATGGATAATCTCTGCGTTTTACTTTTTTACATATTCACGCTTTTACGCTTTAAAATATTTACAGAAAACCGTAAATCTGTTTAAAAACATTTCACACGATGGTGCTTCAAAACACTGTCTTTAAAAGACCATAGCCCTTTCCTTTAAAGAAATCTCACATATCAATACTTTTTCCCCCTTTTGAATAACCTTTGCCCCATGGAAAGCACTTACAACAGCCCATATAATGGATAATCTCTGCGTTTTACTTTTTTACATATTCACGCTTTTACGCTTTAAAATATTTACAGAAAACCGTAAATCTGTATAAAAACATTTTACACGATGGGCTTTAAAACACTGTCTTTAAAAGACCATAGGCCTTTCCTTTAAAGAAATCTCACATATCAATACTTTTTCCCCCTTTTGAACAACCTTTGCCCCATGGAAAGCACTTACAACAGCCCATATAATGGATAATCTCTGCGTTTTACTTTTTTACATATTCACGCTTTTACGCTTTAAAATATTTACAGAAAACCGTAAATCTGTATAAAAACATTTTACACGATGGGCTTTAAAACACTGTCTTTAAAAGACCATAGGCCTTTCCTTTAAAGAAATCTCACATATCAATACTTTTTCCCCCTTTTGAATAACCTTTGCCCCATGCAATAGCACTTACAACAGCCCACATAATGGATAATCTCTGCGTTTTACTTTTTTACATATTCACGCTTTTACGCTTTAAAATATTTACAGAAAACCGTAAATCTGTTTAAAAACATTTCACACGATGGTGCTTCAAAACACTGTCTTTAAAAGACCATAGCCCTTTCCTTTAAAGAAATCTCACATATCAATACTTTTTCTTGAAATCTTTACGTCTTTGCACTGTTTGCACAAACTAACACAAAAAAACACGCACTCTTTTTTCAAATTATCATGCAACCACATAACCCCTTCCTTACATAATACATATTTCAAGATAGCCTTTTTGTTTCGCAGATGAATGTGCCCAAACAACAATCTTAAATATTATGTACAGCTTCTCCATATAATCTATTATGTACAGCTTCTCCATATAATCTATTATGTACAGCTTCTCCATATAATCACTGTCAATGCACTCTACACATTTAAAGGTTATCCGCGCGTTTGGTAAAATTGCTTATGGTTAGTAATTTTTGAGCAACATAGTTCCGACAACTATCAAAAGAATGGAGCTGTATTATCTACCCACTCTGTTGCTACTTTAAGAACCCCTTTTAAAATGTTTACCCCTTTTTCAACATAAAAGCTTTAAAAAGAAATCTATATCCGAAAATAAGAAAAGAACGTATTATATTTCCAAATGTACAAGCTAATGAAGCATTAAAAAAAACAAAGAACAACACATAAAAGAAGCCTATTTATTACAAACAAATTTTATAGAAAATTTTTAGCACTAACCTTTTAAATCTAAAACTTCACGCTGTAAAAACATTACCCCCCTGAGCATTAATGAATACTAAACGACAAATCAGCTCACATAGAATTTAAAAGACACAAGAACAAAAAATCTCATCTCAAAGACAAAAATTTTAATAAAAAAGTTTTTCTTTAAGAGATAATAATCAAGATTTTGGCACGCAAAATCTGGTTTGCCATAATATTTTTCAGTGCAAGGAATGCATATGCCTGCGCTGATAAAAGGTAAAATCTTCCACGAGAAGATCAAAAATCTGAGTGAGATTTTAAAAGCTTTTGCAAAAAAAGAAGCAGCAATGTTGAACACTGCTACCTCTTTATCTCACCGTCAAGATATTTATCCGGAAAATTTATAAAAAAAACACTTTAAGATGAGGAAGGAAACCAATTTGACAACAATTCATATCTTACAGGATCATCAGCACATTGCCCACCACCGCATTCAAGTACAGTAGAAATCAAGTTTGCCGCGATCAAAAATATAAATAAGGAACTTGCCATTTTAGCAAAAATTGGAAAAGGAGAAAACTCTTTAAATTTGTGCGCCAATTCGCCCAAAATCATAACAATAGAAACCCCAAGAATACAAAGAACTGAAATAATGAAAGCCCAAGTATAAAAATGCAACCCAAAGAATGTTGACCCATATCCAAGATCATCTGGAGTAATATGTAAAAACACTTGCCTTGCAGCGACAATACTGGTCACCATACAACCAAGAATAACCATACCATAATGGGTATTTTTCACTTTATGGTGAATATTAAGTAAAAACCCACACCCAGCCAGCATCAAACCAACACGTTGAAGAAGACAAAGGGGACAAGGTAACTCAAACTTTACCAACTGATAATAAAAAGCTACGACCAAGACAATGGATAATCCTATAAGTCCTAAGGTATTCATCAATATAACAAAATGAGGGTTTTTTTGTTCAACATGTTCCATGGGTATTCTCTCAAAAAGATAAATTTAACGTGGAAGTTGCGTGATAATTAAAAGTGAGAAGAATAACGACCAACAGAATTGTCCACAAGGCATAACTTATATTTTTCTTACCATACACAGCTGTTATTGCTGTACCTAAAGCGATTAAAAATGGAACAAACATGACATAAAATCTCCTTTCTTATCTCTAATGCAACATATTAAAAAATTGGGCAAAAAAGAGACACTGGATTTACTATTCACAATTGATCATCCTCTTGATTGTCTCTAACAGACAACCCTCTTGATTGTCTCTAACAGACAACGAGAAAACAATAAGAAAGATAGAGCACTAAAAGCGAATATCAATAAATGTTTTATTGCGCGCTTCCTTTATCTCTAAGCAAAGAGCAGATTATCCTCTGGATAATGGAAGATTTATTTGAAAGAAAAAAGAACAAGCATCATTAGCTGAATATTGAGATTTTCACCCCTTTTTTAAAACAAAACAACCTTATTTTTGTCTTATTACCGCCATCAAATCCTTTTTATTAATTGCATCACGTCTCTATATGAGGATTCATTGTCTCCCTTTAGCAAATAAAAATAGTTGAAAACTCTTAAAAACCTCACTGCATCAACTATCCTTAATCTATTCTAATAACTATCCTTAATCTATTCTAATAATGTTACTTCCACGGCAATAAACCAAAAGCTAAAACAGCAACACGTTTATTTCATCTAGCAGCCCATATACTAAACCAAATTATGCTAAGCGCTATTGATCATGAAACCACCAAAAAGAAAGTTTTCACTTTAAATTCCAAAATAGTTTTAAATATCACGCCTATAATGCATTTGTTTTCTCAATTATTAGGATCCCCTCTTTATATTCTCGAAGTTAACAAATTCGATTGCAATTTTTTAGTGACCCAACTTAATTGACCACATTATACTGAACCGATTGCACCACTTTCCATCCATTATATCCTATAGGATATGCCTCGATCCGTTTTCTAGATATTTTCCACCATAACGCATTAAAGCTTCTCTAACAGAGTCAACTAAGTGTTAAAATATTTCTTTTCTACAAGACTTCTTCTACAAGACTTCTTCTACAAGACTTCTTCTACAAGTCTTCTTCTACAAGACTTCTTCTACAAGACTTCTTCTATAGAATGCATCACGATAAAACAACTTGGGAAAGGGGATATTTTATTTTAAAATTTATTATTATGATTTAAAGAACCTTCTTTTTTTGGGGAAAGTTCTTTTATTCTTGCCATCAACAGCTAATTGTATTTTTCTCTCATCAACAGCCAATTGTATTTTTCTCTATTGAAAAGAACGCATGGTTTTACGTAAAGAATTAAGACATAATCATATTGAAAAAAAGAGTCATCATTATTTTTTCAAATTTCGATCAATGTCTATCTATGAAATCTGTAGCTCGTCTAAAATCTTCCTTGAAAAACTGTCATTCTGTTATCAATTGACTTTGCAAAGAAAAATAAAACTCTTACAGAATAAAGAGAAAGAATCGCATTGAACACTTGAAAAGGATATAAAATGACTAAAAAATCATGTGATGTAGCGATTTTAATGGGCAGCCAATCGGATTGGCAAACAATGCGTCATAGTGCGGATATTTTGACATGTCTTGGTATTTCTCATATTTCGCATATTGTTTCGGCACACCGAACCCCTGAACGACTTTATCAATTTGCCAAAGGAGCAAAAACAGCAGGTTTTAAAATTTTGATCGCTGGCGCAGGAGGTGCAGCGCATCTTCCTGGTATGCTAGCAGCACTCACTTCCCTTCCTGTTTTTGGCGTTCCAATGCACTCACAGTCTTTATCTGGTCAAGATTCTTTATTTTCAATTGTGCAAATGCCAGCAGGGATACCGGTTGGCACGCTAGCGATTGGCAAAGCAGGTGCCATTAACGCAGCGCTTTTAGCGGCAGCAGTTATGGCAATTTACGATGATAACCTAGCAAAACGATTACAAGATTGGCGTCAGCAACAAACATCCAGTGTTGCACAAACTCCAGTAACTGAGGTTTAAAATGACAAAATCTTCCAGTACATCCTCCACACCAGAGATATCTTCTACCCAGAGCTCATCCCCCACACCAGAGATATCTTCTACCCAGAGCTCATCCCCCACACCAGGGATATCTTCTACCCAGAGCACATCCTCCACACCAGAGATATCTTCTACCCAGAGCACATCCTCCACACCAGGCATATCTCCCACACCAAGCTCATCCCCCACACCAGGCATATCTCCCACACCAAGCACATCCTCCACACCAGGGATATCTCCCACACCAAGCACATTCCCCACACCAAGCTCATCCCCCACACCAAGCTCATCCCCCACACCAAGCTCATCCCCCACACCAGAGATATCTTCTACCCAGAGCACATCCTCCACACCAGGCATATCTCCCACACCAGGCATATCTCCTACACCAAGCACATCCCCCACATCTACTATGTTACCTGCAGGTAGCACAATTGGATTAATAGGCGGAGGACAATTGGCACGCATGCTAGCCATAGCGGCAGCAGAATTAGGATTTCGAACGGTTATTTTTTGCCCTGAAACAAATTGCCCAGCTGCACAAACAGCAAACAACCACATTGTTGCGCCCTATAATGATTATTTGGCATTAGATCATTTTATTTCTCTGTGTGATGTTGTTACCTATGAGTTTGAAAATCTTTCTCTTGAAATGGTCCAATATGTAGAAAAAGCCAAAACTGTTTATCCCTCTTCCAAGGCACTGGAAATTACGCAAGATCGACTTTTTGAAAAGCAATTTTTACATGAGCAAGGTATCCGCACGGCATCGTGGTACGCTGTTAACAATTATCCCTCTCTTCTTTCAGGCCTTTCAGCGTTAGGTGAGCGTGGTCTTTTGAAAACACGTCGTTTTGGTTATGATGGAAAAAACCAAATGATGCTGAATCATCCTCATGAGCAAGCGCTTAACAAAGCTCTAAGCACTTTTCAGGGACAACCTTTAATTTTGGAAGAAATTATTCCTTTTTTATCGGAAATTTCTCTTCTTTCGGCACGTACAAAACGAGGAGAACACATTTTTTATGATTGCTCTGAAAATCAGCATAAAAACGGCATCCTTCATAAATCATTTGTACCCTCTCGTGTTCCGCTTGACGTGCAAAAGACTGCGCAAGAAATAAGCGTAACAATAATGGATGCCTTAAATTATGTTGGTATTCTTTGCATTGAATTTTTTGTTCTCATAGATGGTTGTCTTTTAGTGAACGAATTGGCGCCTCGTGTTCATAACTCTGGCCATTGGACGCAAAAAGCGTGTATAACTTCACAGTTTGAACAGCATATCCGAGCTATTTGTGGGCTTCCTTTAGGCAGTACATACCGTCATAGCAATTGTCACATGATTAATCTTCTTGGCAAGAATCTCAATGATTACAAATATTTTCTTACGCAAGAGCGCACATCAGTCCATTTATATGGGAAAGATACTGTTCAACCAAGCCGTAAAATGGGGCATATCATCCAATTAACGGGACCAGCCACCAAATTTTAACAGTAATAACACTCAACAAAATGCCGCGACACACAATAAACATGCCGCCACACAAAACATGCCGCCACACAAAACATGCCGCGACACACAATAAACAAAGGAAGGAGGAACAGAAAAAACAACAAAGCCTTCTAGTCGTATTTTCGCAAGAACAATTTCAAGGACTTCTTCCCATCTCCCAATGCATTTTTTAAGAAACCGGGCATTTCTTATAAATTCCCAAGTTTTCTCAAAACTTTCCTTCATGGTATAACAATTTTACTTTTGGTGTATGAAAAACCCACAATCCCTTTCAGTTTTTCTCCCCTTTTTGTTTAAACTTATCAAGAAATTACAAGTTTAAACTTATCGAGAAATTACAAGAATTGATAAGATATCTACTTACAGCACCTCTATACGCCATTGGGTTTTACGGTGCATTCGTATTATGCTTCATACCATCTTGATGCTATTAACGCATTTATACGAACATACTTTGTTTGTTCATGATTTCACCAAAATGAGTAGCTTTCTACTTCTTAAACTTCGTGTTCTGCTCACCAAAATTATGCCACCATATCGGTGCTTAAAGAAATCCTCAAACCTTTGTTGTCATTCACCCCTTGCAAAGGCATCTAACAGCATTTTTTCCTTAAAAACCCTAACAATTTACTTAGTCCTTTTCCACACTTCACAAATTTCGTCTTTTGCTGCGTACATACGATATTATAAGCGCATAGCATTGCCTTCACGCCCCTTACTTCACTGTAAAAACACATAATTTAGCAAAAACAAAACAAGTCTCATTGTATTTGATCAAGAGATGATCATGAAATTTGTAAAGATCCTGCAGCCTTTTACATATGCATATGACAAAAATAAACCACCACAAAAGTGAAGATATATTTTCAGTTTAGTTGAAGGAGGCTTATTAGCAGCTGATTTGCATCCCCCCTCTTTCAATAACCTGCAGGGATCACCGCAATAAATAGGTGATTTCCAATAAATAGGTGATTTCAAGGGATATTATGATATTGTTTCATCACTCTAAATAAAATTGGCACATAATAGACTACTTTAACGACACAGATATTATTATTGATGACTGAAAAAACACCAAACAATAATGAAAAGTCCTTCCTCACTAGAGTATTCTTATGCGAAGATGTAATTACAAAATTTAAATTTATCTATTACTGAAACAACCGTATAATCTTATAAGTTTTTGCATAATATTTTCCAAAATTCTAAACAGAGACATGCTCTTTGTTTCAATCTCATTATGAAGCTTGAAAGCTAGTATAAACACTCCACAAGCTTTAGCACTACAAACAACACATGACTTAGGATAAATTATAAAAGATCAATAGCCACATAGAAGTCTTTTTTCATTCTAGTTAATACATTTTCTTGGTTTTTATTTCATAGGAGAGCACACTTCATAAACGACTCTTTAATTAAAAATTGAAAAGCTTTCAGATTATCTCATATTTCTCACTTTTTCTTTTCATTTGAGCTTTCTTTAAAATTTTCACTTATTCGTTATGCTCATGAAGCGTGTAATGTACCATAGGAATTTTGTAAGGGATCTTCTCTTGACAAAAAGAATATTTCTTGTTAGAAGCGTCTGAGATTTCTTTAAAATTTTCACTTATTCGTTATGCTCATGAAGCGTGTTGATGCATTCGTTTGATTTAGTGATGCATTTTTCTTTTTACGATCACAGTGAAAAAATATGTAATGTAGTGCTAGAATGCTATCGCAATATCATGGCGTAGTATTGTAAGAAAGAGTGTTGTTGTAGTATTAGGTTAGTGTATAGTATTAGGTTAGTGTATAGTATTAGGTTAGTGTATTGTAGAGTTGAAGTGTGATATTGAGGTTATAACAATATTGGGGCTATAACATTGTGTTATATGTATAAACGGTGAGTATGATGAAAATTAAAAATTCGCTTAAAGCACTGAGGGATCGCCACCGTAACAATCGTTTGGTGCGTCGTAAGGGTCGTGTTTATATCCTCAATAAAACGAACCCACGTTTTAGAGCGCGCCAGGGTTGATAATTTTTGTGTCTGCTTTTTAGCAGGTAGTTGAACTTTATTTATGTCTTGAAAATTTGTTTTGGGTTGCAGGTCCATTGTTTGATATCTATCGTTTGAGGACTTGTTTTTATGGGTTTTTTGATTTTTTTAAGAACTCTATGCTTGCGAAGTTTTTGTATTTTCCGGCAAATTTTTTGCATTCTTTGTTTTTTTTTAATTTTTGTAGGCAGTTTTTGTTCAGTTTCTCCAGGATATGGGCAAAAGCCTCCTTCACTACCTGAAGACGATCCTTCTCCACAACTTCTTTTACCGCTGGATGATCTCATACCCAACGCCCCTCCTTCAACACCAGCTATACCTGATTCATCTGCAATTATTCTTGAAGATTTAGACTCAAGTCTCCTTTCTTATAGTGACAGGGCTAAACAGCGCAAAGAGGCGGAAATTTTACGCCTACTCAAAGAATTGAAATTTTGTGCGAATGTTTCTAAAGCCAAAAAGATAAGCGAGCAGCTTCAGCGTTTATGGTCACAATCGGGTAGTGAGACGATTGATCTATTAATGTCATGGGCTGAAAATGCTATTAATGCGGACAATTATGGCCTTGCTCTTGATTATATTGACAATATCCTCGCTCTTTTACCCACCTATGCTGAAGCTTGGGTAAGACGTGCCTGGATTCATATTCAACTGAGTGATTTCAAACTTGCCATGCTTGACCTTAACCATGCTTTAGAACTTGAACCGCGCAATTACATAGCATTTTTTGCGCTTGGAGTTACCATGGAAGCGACACAGCGTCCACAACTTGCCATCAAAGCTTATAAAAAAGCGCTTGAATATTATCCGCAAATGCAAAAACTTCAAAAGCGCCTTGAAGTTCTCTTAGAGGAACAATCACCACAATCTCTTTAACTTGCTCTTGATTATATTGACAATATCCTCGCTCTTTTACCCACCTATGCTTCAAGCTTGGGTAAGACGTGCCTGGATTCATATTCAACTGAGTGATTTCAAACTTGCCATGCTTGACCTTAACTATGCTTTAGAACTTGAACCGCGCAATTACATAGCACTTTTTGCGCTTGGAGTTACCATAGAAGCGACAAAGCCACCACAACTTGCCATCAAAGCCTATAAAAAAGCGCTTGAATATTATCCGCAAATGCAAAAACTTCAAAAGCGCCTTGAAGTTCTCTTAGAGGAACAATCACCACAATCTCTTTAACTTGCTCTTGATTATATTGACAATATCCTCGCTCTTTTACCCACCTATGCTTCAAGCTTGGGTAAGACGTGCCTGGATTCATATTCAACTGAGTGATTTCAAACTTGCCATGCTTGACCTTAACCATGCTTTAGAACTTGAACCGCGCAATTACATAGCATTTTTTGCGCTTGGAGTTACCATGGAAGCGACACAGCCACCACAACTTGCCATCAAAGCTTATAAAAAAGCACTTGAATATTATCCGCAAATGCAAAAAATTCAAAAGCGCCTTGAAGTTAAACAAATAGCTTTGAATGAGAAAAACCACCCTCTTTCCCCAAGCCCTCCACCAAAGAGACTGGTCCAAGAAACTGCATTGAAATCATTTTATATCTAGCAGAAAATCACAAACTATTTTATATTAAAAGAGGGTGTTCTGCGCTTCTCGACAGGAAATAACGCATTCCTGAGACCTTAGTGATCTCCAAGGGAGCTGTCCCTGATAAAGCCCGTGGGCTTTTTCATATGGCGCCCACCTATTTTGTAGGTTCCCGGGATCAACTTTTTCCATCGGCTGTCGTGGATCATCCTTTTTTCGTATAGATACAACAAATGATTCTATACTTTTTTTAAGTAAAGCAAGTCGCTATTATATTTTTCAAGAGATTCAACAACATTTTGATGGATTAGAAAACTTTATTTGTTGCATTTACGGCAATCTACAGAATAATTAACGGGATAATGACAGAAAACTCAAAGTACCCGCAATCTGCTACTTTAATCCGGAAACAGCTACGCCAGAGGGGCCTATTGCATCGTTCTGCCCTTTCGCCACAAGAACGTGCTGTTTTTTCCCAACGCGCCTGCTTTCACTTGATTCATAGCCTTGAAGAAAAGAAAGAAGATTTTTCACGCCTCATTTTGGCAGGGTATTGGCCAATCAAATCGGAAATCGATCCCCGTCCTTTATTTAAGGCTATAGCGTTACGTGGTGGACGTTTAGCTTTACCAGCAGTGCTTGATTCTACCACTATGGTTTTTCGTGCGTATACCCCAAAGACCGTGTTAGAACCGATGCGTTTTGGAACACTTGGGCCTGGTGCAGAAAATGCAGTTGTTGTACCGAACCTTATTATTGTTCCACTTTCAGCGTTTGATAGTCAATGTCACCGTCTTGGCTATGGGGGAGGATATTATGATCGTGTTGTTGAATCTCTTGAAAAGAAAGGACATCACATTAATTTATTAGGTTTAGGTTTTTCGTGTCAGGAAGTTGAATGCATTCCTCATGCAAAACATGATCTTATTCTGCAAGGAATTTTTACAGAAAAAGGTTTATTAAAAGGCTAAAGTGTGATTAAAACGCCTATGCGTTTTTTATTTTTAGGCGATATTGTCGGAACATCGGGCTGTATGGCTATTTTTGATCAGCTTCCAAAACTGATTAAAAAGTGGCAACTTGATTTTGTTGTCGTAAATGGAGAAAATGCTTCTAGTGGTTTTGGTATCAAGCAGGAGACTTATCAGGATCTTTTAATAGCAGGTGTTGATGTTGTAACAACTGGCAACCACGCTTTTTCCTGCCAAGAAGCATTTCGTTATGCGAATGTAAGCGATCGTTTTTTACGTCCAGCCAATTTTCCAAAAGAAACTCCTGGAAGAGGCTCTGATATTTTTATAGCAAAGAATGGGGCTCGTGTACTTGTTGCAAATCTTTTGGGAAGTGTTTTTATGCCGTGCAAAGCGGATGATCCCTTTGAAACAGCTGAAAAAATTTTGTTTTCATGTTCTTTGATGGAACAGGCAGACGCAATTATTTTCGACTTTCACGCAGAAACGACGAGTGAAAAGCAATGTTTTGGGCATTTTCTTGATGGTCGTGTCAGTGTTATTGTAGGAACGCATACCCATGTTCCTACGGCTGACGCACAGATATTAGAAGGCGGTAGTGCTTATTTGTCAGACGCAGGAATGTGCGGAGATTATAATTCGTCTATAGGCATGGATAAAGAAGAGCCTTTACACCGATTTCTTTATAAGAAGAAACAGAATCGTTATGAACCTGCACAAGGACCAGCAACTCTTTGCGGCTTAGCAGTTGAGCTTTCAGACCGCACTGGTTTAGCAGAGAAAGTTTCGGCGGTGCGGATTGGTCCTCATTTAAAGCCTGAACTTCCAGATTTTTGGTAACACTTTTCACATCATTTTATCGGTGCTGCTTTTTGAGTAGTAGGATTCTTCACGCCTTCCCCAAAGAATCTCTTCAAAGGAGTTTCTGAAGGTAAATCTTAAAAAGCGAAATTTTTAAAGCAAATACGCCAAGGAAATTTCTGAGAAGAATAATGGAATGGGAAGGATTAGATAGCGAAAAGCTTTTTAAAAACAGCATATTACGAAAAAGTTTTTCTCAAGAAACCACACCAAATATCTGCTCTAATAAAGTCACCCACAAGGGCTAACTGCAAAGGCAAAACCTAAAAAGATATCGGCGAAAGAAAAGATATCGGCGAAAGAGCATTAAAAAGCGAAATCTTTAAAGCAAATACCCCAAGGAAATTTCTGAGAAGAATAATAGAATGGGAAGGATTAGATAGCGAAAAGCTTTTTAAAAACAGCATATTACGAAAAAGTTTTTCTCAAGAAACCACACCAAGTATCTGCTCTAATAAAGTCACCCACAAGGGCTAACTGCAAAGGCAAAACCTAAAAAGATATCGGCGAAAGAGCATTAAATTGTTATCCGTTGAATGATAGCGCCACATTGGGCTAATTTTTCTTCCAACCTCTCAAACCCGCGATCAAGATGATAGACGCGGTTAACGATGGTTTCTCCCTTTGCGGCCAGGGCGGCAATAACAAGAGAGACAGAAGCACGTAAATCGGTAGCCATGACTTGTGCACCTTGTAGATTTTCTGTTCCGTGAATGGTTGCTGTCTGCCCATCGAGCTTTATGTGAGCACCCAAACGGATGAGTTCCTGAACATGCATGAAACGATTTTCAAAAATTGTTTCTGTAATACGAGAAGTTCCCTGAGCTCGTGTCATCAGCGCCATGAATTGAGCTTGGAGATCGGTTGGAAAAGCGGGATAAGGACCTGTTTTGATATCCACGGGTATTATTTTTGTTTGTCGAGGATTTCGTGTAACATAAATTCCGTTAGGTTCTATTTGAATATTGAGTCCGGTTTTTTGAAGAACCTTGAGCACTTTCATAAGATGGTTAGGGTTTGCATTTTTGAGAAATACAGCACCACCTGTCATAGCAACGGCCATTGCGTATGTTCCGGCTTCGATTCGATCAGCAATAACAGATATTCTAGCGCCTTTAAGTTTTTTGACGCCCTCAATAGTGAGTGTTGATGTTCCTTCACCCACTATTTTTGCGCCCATAGCGTTGAGTGTTCGAATAAGATTTGCGACTTCTGGTTCACAAGCAGCATTATCGAGGACAGTTTTTCCCTTTGCCATTGTAGCGGCCATGAGCATAACATGGGTTCCACCGACAGTGACTTTAGGAAAACGGTAGTGTGCCCCTTTTAATCCCCTTAGAGCTTTAGCATGAACATATCCATTTTCGATGGCGATACGTGCACCTAAAGTTTTGAGTCCTTCGAGAATAAAATCGACAGGTCTTGTTCCGATAGCACAACCCCCAGGGAGAGACACGTAGGCTTCCCGGCAACGTGCAACCAGAGGGCCAATCACCCAAAAGCTTGCGCGCATTTTTTTGACCAATTCGTATGGAGCACGTGTTGTCGTTATTTTTTGAGCAGTAAAATGGATTGTTCTTGAATTCCCATCATCGTTGTTAACTTTTTGCCCATCGACAGCATATCCAACCCCATGATTATTGAGGATACGAATAAGCAATTCAACATCGGCCAAATGAGGAACATTATCTAAAGTAAGAGTTTCTTCGGAGAGTAAAGAAGCAATCATCAGAGGCAGTGCGGCATTTTTTGCCCCTGAGATAGGAATAGTCCCTTTAAGTTTTTTCCCACCAATAATTTGAATAGAATCCATAACGCTTTATCTCTTTTCCCTTTGAGTTTCCCTTTTCAAAGGTTTTATCCCCTTGAGAAGATATTTTTATAATGATTTCAGAACGAAACCGATGATATTAGAACACATCTCAAATATCATAACGAACATTGAGAATTATGGTTGCAAAGATGCCGTAAGAGGCATTTTTTAGAACTCTGTTTGCGCTCTTTTTCGACTTTGTTCTTTTCGACGTTTCAGGTTTTGTCGCAATTGTTGAGCCAGTCTTTCTTGGCGATGTTTTTCTTTTTCATCTTTGTGTTTAATTTTTTCTTGTTTTTGATGTATTTGTGTCATTGCGCAACCTTTTAAGCAGTGTTGAGCTTTTTCAAGCAACTCATAACTTTTGTATAAGAAATGTACGTCATGACGCAAGAGCGGTTTTCTTTCAAGAATGCATAAATGTTCTCTTGCCTATTTTATGACAATATGGCACAAGACAGCGCAAACATTGAAAAGGGCTGCGGTAGCTCAGTGGTAGAGCACTCCCTTGGTAAGGGAGAGGTCGAGAGTTCAATCCTCTCTCGCAGCACCACTGCACACAATATTTTTCCATCCCCTCACTCACCACACTGTTACACCTACCTCACCTTTTTAGCTCTTTTATAGTATCCTACCAGCGCCTACTTTCACAGTGCTTTAATGCTTCCATTGTGTGAAACCGGTTTAGTCTATGTTGAACAGTAACTGATATCCCTCTCCTGTTTTTTCCCTGACCTATTACAATTCTTCGACCAAGTCTTTTCTTTATCACTCTCCCATTATAGCTCCAATCCTCACTGCCTGCCTCCCAGTTACACGCTTCTCTAGAACATCTTCCATTCTCATGCTAAACTCTATGGCAGCAGACTTAATTTTCTGAACCATAACCTCTAAGGCCTCATTAAAACGATTAATTTCACTTTCAAGCTTCCGAATATAAACTTCATCACGATAAGCGCGCTTAATCAGAGGCGGCATATCAGGCCAATAGAGCATTAAATCCACCCATTCGCGTTGTGCAATCCATAATCCTCCCTGACATTGTGCTTTATGCTCTGCAGGAAAACTCCTTTGGTAGAAATGAGGAATGAGGATTTCCGGTTTTTTTGTTTTAATTTCTAATAATCCGTTTGTTCCAATAAAAGCATCAGGGGAAAAGCCTTTCATACGGTCATCGGCTAAAACAAATCCTATGCATTCAGGCTCTGTATGCGTGAGTGTTCCATAAAGCTGCCGTGCGTTTGGTTCTAATTCTGTTCCGCGTCGCATAGAAAGCGTTTTTCCCTCATCAACGGTTTTTCCAGTGATTCTTTCTCCAGCAAGTTTCATCATAACAGAATGATATCTTGAAGTTTTTTGCCCCTGCTTTTTTTGTGCCATAACCATTTCAAACAAAGAAGCCGTGATCAAGCCATTACGCACCTGGTACCATTCAGCCGTTCCCTGAATACAATCGATGATGATTGACATGATATTTTATATCCTTTTATTTTTGAGGTACTTTTTTATTAAGCCCCTCACGTCTCTTTAAAATATTTACTATTTCTGAAGTTCACGCTTTTTTTGAAACATTTTGTCATTAATCAAATTTGACCTTTTTTACAGTTTCTGAGAAATGGTTTTCACTTACTGTAAAAAACTTTCGATTGTTTCTTTTTGATTTTTCAAACACTTTTTGCCCCTCCATTAATCAGTTTTTCTATTTCATTTCTATGCCCATACCCCAACCAGTTGTTCCCCATCCACATCTCCACCTTATCAAACGCCCCCTCCCAAATATTTGTCCATAAGCGTGTTTACTTGATGCGTTTTAGCCTCCCCACCCCCAAGTGCTTTCCAAACCCTACCTCCCCCTTAAATCATCCACCCCTATAATCTCTCCTCTCAAAACGTAGCGCCTCCTTTCCCCAACAGCCATGACACAGAGCACCCAAAGCGTTTTCGATAAATTGCTGCACAACCTGTTTTGCTGTCGCTGCCAGAATAGCAAAAGCAATTCCAACATTGCCCCCAACAAAGACTTGCAGGCTGAATTCTTCATTTATCGGCTTAAAATTCCCCCCTCAACGATGTACCATCCCCATGCCCCAACCAGTTTTCCCCATCGACATCTCCGCCTTATCAAACGCCCCCTCCCAAATATTTGTCCATAAGCGTGTTTACTTGATGCGTTTTAGCCTCCCCACCCCCAAGTGCTTTCCAAACCCTACCTCCCCCTTAAATCATCCACCCCTATAATCTCTCCTCTCAAAACATAGCGCCTCCTTTCCCCAACGGCCATGACACAGAGCACCCGAAGCGTTTTCGATAAGTTGCTGCACAACCTGTTTTGCTGTCGCTGCCGGAATAGCAAAAGCAATTCCAACATTGCCTCCAACAAAGACTTGCAGGCTGAATTCTTCATTTATCGGCTTAAAATTCCCCCCTCAACGATGTACCATCCCCATGCCCCAACCAGTTTTCCCCATCGACATCTCCGCCTTATCAAACGCCCCCTCCCAAATATTTGTCCATAAGCGTGTTTACTTGATGCGTTTTAGCCTCCCCACCCCCAAGTGCTTTCCAAACCCTACCTCCCCTTAAATCATCCACCCCTATAATCTCTCCTCTCAAAACATAGCGCCTCCTTTCCCCAACGGCCATGACACAGAGCACCCGAAGCGTTTTCGATAAGTTGCTGCACAACCTGTTTTGCTGTCGCTGCCGGAATAGCAAAAGCAATTCCAACATTGCCCCCAACAAAGACTTGCAGGCTGAATTCTTCTATTTATCGGCTTAAAATTCCCCTCAATCATACTGTTGCACAACCGAAAAATCATTTCGGAAATATTCTTCCGCTAAGTTTTTCGCAGTACACTCTGCAGCCTTTCGCGATCTGAAGAGGATAGCATTACATTTTTGTGGTTCGAGCCTAATTGTGTTTTTAGTATTTCCAGCGTAGTACAGAGGAATTCCCCGATAAAAAGTCCTAAGATAACTTGCCATGATTACTTACCACCAGTAATCGGTTAAAACATCACATGGACGCAAACGATGCTGTTTTTCGTAAGAACCATAGAAATTATCTTCATGATCATGCGCAACTTTTTTATCTAGATAAGCGTGGTAGGCATCACTATTAAAAATGAAAGGCTGAAGTTGTCTATTTTGTTCGTCAACTTCATGATTTGCGATATAGATATCAGCAAGTTGTTCACTAACATCTTCTGCACGAAGTGTTGTGAGATCAAGACGCAAGAGTCTATAGACAGATTCGTACTCTTCAATAAGTTCGAGCACTTCTTCGATTTGATCGAGTGGACCTTCATAGGCATCACTCTTTTCATCTTCACAGAGAATAATGATAACTTCATCCTCTTTAACGAATGGAATATTTTTCATAATTTCCCCCCTTTCGATAGTTGATAAAATACAGCTTTGTCTTGACAAGGCCGAATATACCGTTAGTCTTATCTCCTCTATGGGAGAGATGTCAAATTATTTTATCCTTAATAAAAGACATTTTTTAGCCTTTACGACGTTCAAAGGACATATGCGAATAAAAACTTACCCTCTCTTTCTCATCCGGTGTCCTTGTATTGTTCTCTATTTGTTCTTAATCCACGCAACCAAACAGACAGGAGAGCTAAAATGAGTGATTTAAAATTGATACAATACTGGCGCACGCTCGATTCAAAGACACAAAAAGAACTTATTTTGATGCTTCGGGGGTTGATCGCCGTAAAAGAGTTAAAATCGCCTGTCTCTCCTCAGGAGAAAGCTTTGAAATAAGATCTATAAATTCTTTATCTTCAAAACTTGCTTCCTGTCCGTAGAGGATATAATTCATACTGATATTAATTTCGTGACAAATACGCGAGAGAGATTCAATTGTAGGTTCTTTTCCCTCAGTGAGAATAGAATGAAGGTACCCAGCACCTTTACCGGCTGCAAGAGAAATAGATCTTTTTGACCGGCCACTTTTTTCAAGTGCAGCACTTAATCTATGCCGCCAACCATTGATATTCATAGTCTCACCATATAGCGTATCTTTTTTAAAAAACACGTCCTTTCTGTAAAACGAGCTTGCATTATCCTCCAAAAAGGATAAAATTAAGAGAAAAATTCACTTTTAAAGGGGGAAAAAAGTTTATTTTCGAATCAAAAAACACTCTAATCACCCCAAAGGATGCAAAAAGGTACCCCCGGAAACCCATGTGCTTAGAAGAAGTATTGTACTATTTAACCTTTGCCATCTATGCAATCTCAAACTGTATAAGGTTGCACGCACTTAAAGCACGTCCAATCACTTACTAGACTTCATCAAGAAACACCTAAAGAGTCCTCATTTAATAGAAAAAAACGCAACAAAATCGTAACATTTTGACTCAAAAGTAAAAACTTTAATCTAATGCCAATAAATGCATCACAAGCCAATAAATGCATAAAATGCTGTTCCCAGTTTTACTATGAATGGAAATCTAAAAAAGAAGAAAATGGATCTAATCATGAAACACACCAATCAACAAGCAACTCCTCACTATGAATCTTCTAGGCTTCCTTATGTTTGTTGGTATCAGAATGATTTTCTAGGGGGAGTACGTGGTATGCGTGCTCACGAAATTGGAATTTATACGATTCTTCTCAATGAAATGTATGCACGCGGTCGTCCTCTAGAACTATCGGTAGAACGTTTAGCGCGTCTTTGCGGCTGTGACAAGCGAACTTTTATAAATGTTTTAGAAATGCTGATAGAAGAAGGTAAGATTTTAAATTTAGCGAATGGTTTATGGAATAAGCGTTGCGAAAATGTCTTTCAAGAGCGAACAAAATTACTTGAACAGAAATCCTTTGCGGGTCATTCTTCGGCAAAAAAACGTAAGAAAATCAATACTGAGATTCAACAGCTGCTGAACAAGTGTGGAAGAGATGATAAACAAAACTCAGAATCTCAGAAGGAAGAAGAAAAGGAAACACCTAACGGTGTTTCACAAAAGCAATTTTTTTTGATTGAGACAAAAAAGGAGAGAAACTCGGAAACGACATGTGCAAATCTCTGGAGTGCCCCTATCTTCAATGAATCTTCTTCGCTTACACCCAGCAAACAAGATGAAATCGAAAGCCTTCCCACTACACTGCCAAACAGAGAAAGCTCTCCCCACACACCAGGGGACCTCAATAAGCCTATGCGCTTTCCTGCAAATACAAAAAACGCATCTTCCTCCACGGATCTCATCCCTTCTCCCACAGACCAAACACCGGCCTCATGCAGCAAGGCGCAAAGGCGCACGGCAATACCCAAAGGACAACGTCTTCCTGCTGATTGGCAAGCAGACATAGAATCAGCCGTTTTGGAAGGTTTGAGCGAAGAACAAGCCCGTTGGCAAGAAAAGAAGTTTCGCGACTATTGGCATGCTAAAAGCGGCAAAGAAGCGCTTAAAGTAGATTGGCAAGCCACATGGCGCAACTGGTTTCGCCGCGAGATTGAGCGGTTAAAAGAACATCAGGAAAGACTTGCTATTTTTTCCTCTCCTGGTCGCCTATCACCGCCTAACAGCGAAAATGATGCCCTTTACCGCAGCCTTATAAACTACCACACGAACTAATATGAGTATAATTTTAAAGAATTTTTTTTTGATTGAGCCAAAGAAGAAGAAAGGACAGAAAACGACAAGCTTTTCTTCTTTCCCCACATCCAGTGTATTTTCTCCCATCACACTTAGTCCAAAAGGTGAAAAAGAGAATTTTTCCGCCACATGCCGCAAGGCGCAAAATATTGTCGCCACCCTGGAAAACAGAAATATCACGACTCATTCACCAGCAAGCTTAGTCAACCCTATGACTTTACAGACCAACATAAACCACGCATATACCTGCACGAATCTATCACCCTTCCCAATAAACCACATCCCCGTCACACACGTCCCCGTCACACACGTCCCCGTCACACACGTCCCCGTCACACACGTCCCCGTCACACACGTCCCCGTCACACACATTCAAGTCCAAAACCTTACCGCCACCGCATCGACTCATACGGGTAATGCATCCTATTCACGAGCAAACATTGTCCCCACCGCAAGCTTGCAGGCAAATACAAATCATACCCTCTCCGCCACAAACCACACTCCTGAAACAAACAACAAAGCCAAAAGCCTTTCAACACACAGAGAAAGCTTTACCCGCACACCAGGGAACCTCAATAACCCTATGCGCTTTCCTGCAAATACAAAAAACGCACCTTCTTCCACGGATCTCATCCCATCTCCCACAAACCAAACACCGGCCTCATGCCGCAAGGCGCAAAGACGCACGGCAATACCCAAAGGACAACGTCTGCCTGCTGATTGGCAAACAGAAGATTGGCAAGCAGAAGATTGGCAAGCAGACATAGAAGCAGCCGTTTTAGAAAGTTTGAGCGAAGAACAAACCCATTGGCAAGAAAAAAATTATCATAACTACTGACCACGCTAAAAGCGGCAAAGAAGAGCTTAATAGCTTGGCAAGTCATATAGCGAAGCTAGTTTCGCAAAGAACTTGAGCGATTAAAAGAACATTAGGAAAGACTTACCATTTTTCCTCTCCCGATCGCCCATCACCGCCTAACAGCAAAAATGATGCCCTTTACTAGAACTTTATCAACAACCACAGATACGAACATGAACACGATTTTCGATATTAAACAAAAGCTTTCGTTTCAAGCAAGCGCTATCGCAGAAATGCTTCTTCCAAAGGGATACAGACGAGGCAATGATTGGATTGTAGGCAACACACGTGGGGAAGCTGGCCATAGTTTATCAGTGTGTTTGAGCGGCAGTAAAGCAGGACTTTGGTATGATTTTGCAGAAGGCAAAGGAGGGGACATTTTAGATCTTTGGTGTGAAGTCAAAGGGTGTAGCCTCTCTCAAGCATTAGAAGAAGCCCGAGCGATTCTCAATATTACGCGCCCAAAACCCTTTATGGCTCCCCAGCGTTCCTATCGTCGTCCATCAATTCCCACAGGTGGTACACCACAAAATTTAGTAAAAACATACTTAAACAAAGAACGCTGCATTCCCCTTGAGATTTTAAAGCGCTACCACATAAGAGAAGCAGGCGAAAAGATCATTTTTCCTTTTTATAAACCCGATGGTACTCTTGCCTTGGTAAAAGAACGGCTAGCGAAAGCGAAAGCAAAAACAAAACCAACAGCGGCACAATGCGAACCGATTTTGTTTGGTTGGCAAGCTATTTATTCCACAAATCTTCCATCCTCGCCTATCCAACATCCCCCCCAAACGTGCAGCAAAGCTAAAAACTTTCCTGCCATACCAGAAAACACGGCCCCCCCCGAAAGCTTGCAAGCAAATATACAAAACACACCATCTACCACAAACCATGCCCCCTTCTCCATAAACCAGGCTTTTTCTTCAACCAATCGAACCATTGTTATTACCGAAGGAGAAATTGATGCACTTTCCTTAGCCGCCTATGGATATCCAGCGGTATCTCTACCGTTTGGAGGAGGTGTTGGGGGAAAACACAACTGGATTGAAAATGAATTTGACCACTTAGAATCTTTTGAAACCATTTTTTTAGCCACCGATATGGACAAACCGGGGGAAGAAGCAGCACACGAAATCGCCAGCAGACTTGGCCGCCACCGCTGCTACCGGGTTTACTTACCCCGAAAAGATGCAAATGACTGTTTAACCGCTGGTATTGATGCAGAGACTATAAAAGCAGCCTTTTCGTCAGCAAAAAGCTTTGCACCAGAAGGCTTACGACGTGCCTCAGACTATAAAGATCAAGTAATAGGACTTTTTTGGCCAGAACCTGAACAGCACCTTGGCTATACAGTTCCCTACCCTAAACTCAACGGCAAATTATATTTTCGGCCAGCGGAATTAACGCTGTGGAGCGGTGCGAGTGGAGCTGGGAAAAGCCAATTATTATCAGACTGTATTCCCCATTGGATTTCGCAAAAAAGTCGTCTTTGCCTAGCTTCCCTAGAAATGAAAGGAGAACAATCCTTACGCCGCTTAACAAAACAAACGGGAGGCTTAGAACAACCAACAAAAGAGATGATTGAAAGGATTCTGCATTTTTTAGACGACGGACTTATTCTTTATGAGCACGTTGGCAAATCGAATGTCGAAACATTGCTAGATGTATTTGACTATTGTCGTGCACGTTATGGTTGTGATCAATTTATCATAGACAGTCTCATGCGTCTAGGCATTGCTTCCGATGATTATGCAGGGCAAGAACAAGCAGTTTATAAAATGGTTGATTGGGCTGTTTTAAACAGTGTGCACATTCATCTTGTTGCCCATGCACGCAAAGGTGGTTTGGATAAAGATATCCCTGGAACTGAAGATATTAAAGGAGCCTCAGAAATTGGCGCCAATGCCTTTAATATCATCACCATTTGGCGCAATCGGTCACTAGAGGACAAAATTTGTGCCGCATCGCTGCAAGAAGAAAAGGCAGATTTAACCAAACGCCCAGGCGTAATTATGAATATAGCCAAACAGCGCTCAGGTGATTTTGAAGGCAAAATAGGACTTTGGTTTGACCCCCAAACTTATCGCTATCGCTGTTCTTCTGAACGCCCTTTAACCCCACGTCGTTATCTTGAACGCCCCATTAAAACCCGCCCTCTCTTCGATAACCAAACCGTGCAACACCAAAATAACCCATCCCATTAAGAGCAAATCCCTACAAAAACGCCAACACCTCTCCGTCTTTTTCGAGAATCAAATTCATGCAACACTAAAATAACACGCTTCCTCAACAAGCACACATTAATAACATCCAATTTTTTAACATAGAAGCAAACTAACAATTTTTGAGGAGATGATATGAATCATCAAACTAAAAGAGAAAATAAAGATGAACAAAAAAGAGATAGCCGCTCTTCTCTTTTCTCTCGTCACGGTAAAGAACAACCGCACATTGGCCATTTAAAAACACAAGAAATATCCATTGAAACGAACAATCCTTATTTTCAATCGTCTCATCCAGAAAGCTCTAGCAATCCGCGCACTATTAAAGCCATCGCCAATGCACAAAACCGCCCCATTGCGCTTTTATACGCGAAAGGCCATATCAGTAAAACACAATATAAAGCAGCTGAACGTTTTTATGTTTATTGGCGTCAAAGCCAAGCAGACCTTCACATGAGTCCTGACTACACACGTGAAAAAGTTGAATGCAGCCCAGGTTATATACATCCCATTGAACGTCAAATAGAAGCATCCAATCATTTAAAAACGATCAAGGTCCATCTTGGTATTCTTGGTTATTCGCTTGTGGAAAAGGTTGTTTGTTATGGTCAAACGATCAAAGAGTTAAATTCCTCAAAACGCAAACAAAACTCCCTTGCTGATCACTTAAGAGATTGTTTAGACTTGTTAGCATTTCATTGGGGATATACAAATCGCAAGATTTCTGAATAATCTCTCACTCCAAACAATATTTAAAACATCACACAACCAATCATACGGCCCAAACATTGAACAACACAAATATCGTCAACAGAAAACAGTGTAATATCCATGAAACAAATCTAAAGAACAGCAAAAACACTGGAAATCAGCTGCATCGGCAATATTATCCATAGCCACCTCATAGAGAATCATTCTACCAATAACAACCCCAGCAACAAATCTTGTGAGCTCTTCCTTACAAAACCACATTTATTTTCTTAAAAAGAAATGAAAGTGAATTTGAACATATCATATAGCTCTATTTTGTGCAGAGTGTTTTATCGCTCCATATCCCTCTCATCAAAAGCCATCTCACTGAAACCCTCACACCGACATCTACCCTATCAGTAACCACTTCCCAGAAAATACTCTTTATTAGAGAGAAAATACTCTTGATTAGAGTAAGTCCACTTTTATAAAAATTTGTAAAAAGAATCATTCTACCAACAACAACCCCAGCAACAAATCCTGTGA
This sequence comes from Bartonella alsatica, assembly GCF_013388295.1. Taxonomy (NCBI): domain Bacteria; kingdom Pseudomonadati; phylum Pseudomonadota; class Alphaproteobacteria; order Hyphomicrobiales; family Bartonellaceae; genus Bartonella; species Bartonella alsatica. The sequence continues at coordinate 718,821 of NZ_CP058235.1, forward strand.
GCGCCTCCTTACAAAACCACATTTATTTTCTTAAAAAGAAATGAAAGTGAATTTGAACATATCATATAGCTCTATTTTGTGCAGAGTGTTTTATCGCTCCATATCCCTCTCATCAAAAGCCATCTCACTGAAACCCTCACACCGACATCTACCCTCTCAGTAATCACTTCCCAGAAAATACTCTTTATTAAAATACTCTTGATTAGAGTAAGTCCACTTTTATAAAAATTTGCAATTTGTTCAGATCTTTATCCAATGTCCTTTAATTGTTCAGATCTTTATTTATCAAATAACATGATATTATTTTGACTATTTTCATCATGCATAAGCAGATTTTCAGACTTATTCTTCTCATCGAAATTCCATTTTCGGCAAAGAACAATTTTTGTAAAGAGTAAAAGTATTTTTTATAATGATAGGCATGTTGCCCAGAACACCCTAAAATACTATTCATAAGGAATATATTTTGAATGAAATATATTACTACCGAAGTTGAGAACAAAATAAAATCAAAAAACAAAACAGTAGCACCAAAATCATCCAAATTACGACAGATTTTTCAGCCTTTTTTCTATTATACTGATTTTCTAAACTATCACATAATTATCTCAAATCTTGAAGTACAAAATAAGTATCCATAGAAAATGTAACAATCAATCAGTATAAAATACAAAAAAAATATATTTTCTTGACTATTTCTATTATCTCACACAAATATCCAATTCTTACGAGGTGCATCCAACCCTCACAGGATGCACCCCGCCTTAGGGTGCATTAAAATCCTCACAAAATGCACCCCAATCCCATAGGGTGCATCCCCAACTCTCACAGGATGCACCCCGCCTTAGGATGCACCAAAACCCGTACAAGATGCACCCCAATCTCATAGGGTGCATCCCCAACTCTCACAGGATGCACCCCGCCTTAGGATGCACCAAAACCCGTACAAGATGCACCCCAATCTCATAGGGTGCATCCAACCCTCACAGGATGCACCCCAGCCCTCACAGGATGCACCCTAACCCTCATAAGATGCACCCCGCCCCTTATAGGGTGTATTCCAGCCCTCATAGGAAGCACCCTATTTACAAGATGCACCCTAACTCACATAGAATGCATCTCACTTCTCATAAGATGTGTTTAGTTGTTATAAGTATTCCGCCCTTATAAACCTCTCCATGGCACAAAACAGAAATTTGCCAGCAGCTATTTTGTCACCCATCATATGAGTCTACGTACTAAAATCTTCAAATCCTCTTTTATAAAATAGGGTTCAAAAGAATTAATTAAGGCAAATAAGAGTAAATTTTGTCAATTTATGGGCAAATTTTATTCTTTTTTATGACTGTTGCATTTTTACTATATTTATTTAAATTAAGTTTTTATATAATACATTTTGATATTTATCAAAAAAAATAAATAATATTAAAAAAAAATAAAAATATTATTTTTTTCATAAAAAATGCAATAAAAATTATATTATATTTAGAATATCAATAATATATTATTATAGTTAATAACTATACATCGAACATTATTCATAATAATACTACCAATTAAAATAATAAATAATTTTATTATTTTAATAATATAACATATAATGTATTACAGTTACCAATAAAAATATTTATCCATCAATAATAAAGATAAATTTAAAATTTATAATAAAAATGGAAATTCATTGCATAAACAAATTGTATTTTTGTAATCTATTACTTATATTTTTATATAAATACTTTTTATATAAAAAATATAATGGAAATGTATAATATTCTTTAAAGTGAATTACAATTATTGTTATATATTAAAAAGTTAAATATTGAAAAAGTCTCTAAAAAAGATGGAGTTTTGTTTTTCTTTTTATTGACAATGATATTACTTTACTTCAAAATTTTTACCAGCTACCTCCCCTGAAGCATCTACTTAGAGCAACCTTACTGTTTTCCCCCTCAACACCAATCACTGTTTCCTCCCACCACTGTATCCCCATGTAACGCCATGTATGAGAAAAAGCCTTACATTACTACAGAATGGATAAATGTTGAAAAACCAAAAAAAAACAGTCCGAACAACACGACATTTTTGCATCTTGATCAACCAACACACATTTGAAGAAATCTGATCATTTTATGCATTAAAGCCTGTATATCAGTCTCAAAGAAAATTGAAATCGCCCTTTCAAGATTTCTTCTAAAGATAACGTAGCGTGTTTTAAACAAAACAACACACATTATTTACAAGCCAATAATCATGTTAAAAAAAAACAGCTTCTTTCAATAAGAAAAACAAGAGATACGAAAGCAGGAGCAACAAAAAAATAGAATTATGTCCCATAATTTCAGAATAGTCTTATGATAAAAACAATTTTTTATAGACAAAAAAGATAGAGAAGTTAAAATTCGTTTATCCCCTACAGAGGATATAATAAAAGATGGACAAACAAGAAAGCAGGAGTGTCAAATAGTCTTTTCATTAAGACTGCACTATTAGAGTATTATCAATATTTATTTGAAAATAAAAGCCATTTTATGATACAATAATGATGAACAAATTTTACTTATACAGATGTATTTTGTTCAATACAAGATAAAATTTCCTCGAAAAAGGATAAAAATATGCTTAACAACATGATGCACATAAAGCTTTTTGATTCTGTAGCCTATAACAAAACAATAGCTTCGCAAGTAAAGCTTAAAAATTTCTGCAAAACCTTCTCGAGCAGAAAGATCAATAAACCACCGCATCGAAACACACAACGCCCTGCCCCCATAATGGGATCCTTTCTATAATAGTCTTCAATATATTTTTGGATTCATATTTGCTAAAAATTACTTTTCAATCTCTTAACACAGGTTCAAAATTCTGTAGCAGGTAAACGGGAACTATCAAAGGAAAGAAAAATGGTGGTGAACAACTTGCAACAGAGATTATTTTGCCATCCATAAAAAACGTTGCACTTATTTGAGGTAAAAAGTCAATTTCACAATGGTTGTTTTTTATCAGTAACCATCATTCCTTATGCATTCCCAATTACAGCATTTACTCAAAAGCTTTTTGCCCCACTATTCTTCTTAAACAAACAGTTTCTTTTAAATGCAAATGGTAAATTCATGACAACACGTAAAAAACGCGGTAGACCTAGAATAACAGGGAAACTAAGAGAACCAAATGGCCGTATTTCACGTGCCAAAAACCCACGGATAGGGCCTTTTCAACATACAATTGAAATGCGTGCTAAACACTTTGGCTTAACTATAGAAGAAGCAAAAAATCCACTTTCGAGTTCCTATATTGGGCGTCTTTGTTTACTTGGATATAAGCAAGATGCATTGAGCATCAGTAAAGAGCAATATGATACTGCGCAACGATATTTGCAAATCAGAAACGACTATTTATGTGCCAAAGGTTTGCCAAACGGCTATTATGATGATTTTATGCACGCATCAGATGAAAAAGCACAAAAACAATGGCTTCAAAAAGCAACCAATCATTATGAGGATATGAAAGAAGTGATTAAGGAAGCACAACATCTGCATCGCCAACATAACTTTCATGCCGCGTTACAATATCTTGTTGTAGAAGATCAATCGCTTCCCTATCTTGTCTGTTCATTACGTATTATTCTGAATGCGCTTCGTAAACATTTTGAAGGTTCAACGAAAGAATGATCCTCCAATGTAAGCACAGATGCGGAAATATTTCTGTATTATGATTCTATATCTAGATAGCATTACACTCTATTGTTCATACAGCGACACCCTGAAAATTTAGTGCAAAAAATAAACGCTATAGTGCTAAAGATAACAAAACTGCCCCACCAACATCTTCTCACCTAAATGCTTTCTGCCAAATCAGCCTCAAGGTTTTACTCAGCCTCAAGGTTTTACCTTGGCAAAAATATATTTTTCTTCTTCCCACAAAGGGCATTAATTTTGAGCATGTCACTCAACGCTGTTTTGTGTAGAGATTTTATAGAGCAAAAGTTCTACATTGGCATCCAGCCACATCAATCAACCTAGCAACCAACCATCTACTATGCCAGCCTTTACAAAACCCCGTTATCAACAAGCCTAACTTCAAAGTTTCATCTTGGAAAAATCACACTTTTGTTTTCCAAAAGAAAAAAATCGTTTTTCTGCATTAAAAAAACTTCTCAACTGAAACAGCAGAATTTCCTGCACGATCAGCAAATCCACTTTAAAAAAACACTAAGTTACACTTTTATGTTGACAGTGTGTGAAAAATCCTATTTAATGACGGGTGCGGGAGAGGTTTTTTTGTATCTATATCTCAGTATTGTTCGTTTATAGAATTATAAATATTACACTCTCCGAGAATGATAAAAGATTATAAAAATACAATGTTCTCTGTGTCTCATTTCAGCTTTCTTTCACATAAAAAGCATTTACCGTTGGAATATTAATCTGACCTGTTAAAAATGTAATATATCTTTAGCGTTAAACCATCAGCAATAACCATAATTGCTCTATTCACCTGTGCTACTCCCATCATGAAGTAGAAGCTTGAAGGAGATATAAGGAAAATACTTGCCTAGTATATCTATGAACTAAATTATACAAGTTATCAAAAAATCGAACAAAACAAGAAAATTAGGTTAGGTTTTTAGAAATTAGGAATTTTAGATCTTTAAGGCAGAAGAAACTAACATGAAAAAATGTGATTATCAAACGCAGTATAAAAGCATAACAAGTGTAAATAATGCAAAAAGCTTTTATTTTAAAATACCACGATGACGTTACAAATACACGCCTTACTTTCCATAATTTTTTAAGATGCAGAAGACACCCATATTTTAAATACTAGAAGATTAAAATTTTAGTTTAGAAAACTTTTTTACGAAAATTTCTAAAACTTAAAGAATGATCTTATAACTTTGCTTTTTAAGGTAAAAAGAAATCAATATAAAACACTATTTAGCCAAAATTGAAAAAAATAATGAATGCCGATTTTCAACACGGAGATTCATTTATGAAACCACAAGCTTCACAAAACGACGCCCAAAATTCATCACTAACACAAGAAAGTGATAGTAAAAATGAGTCATTAGAAAGTCCTCTTGCACGATTAGAGAAGAGCGGCATCCAAAAAGAAAAGGCCCCATTCAGCCAAGAGAAATTAAAAGGCATTATTACAGACTTAGAAAATGACATCACCAGTGGTCATTGGATTAATGCTTATTATGCAGATATAGACCTTAGAATGATGCCAGCTTTGGTAGACCACGCCAATTGTAAATATCCAGAAATGAATCTTAAACTTGCTCTAACACCTGAAGATCTTTCTCGCTCAATAAAAGAAACTATCGATGCCGGGATTAAATCTTCCAGATACATAATAAACTCAGGAAGTAGCAGAATCCATTTTGCGGTCATTGATCATCAAACGATCGATAACAAGACATCCATGATATTATATGAACCTACAACATTCAGCAATATGTTTGCAGCCCTGTTAGAATTGAGTACAAAACAAGCCATTAAAGATTGCCAATTGCCTAATTGTCATTTTTCCATGGTAGAATTAGATATTCAACGAAGCTCCTCTGAATGCGGGATATTTAGTTTAGCTCTCGCCAAAAAGCTTTATCGTGAATCGAATAAATTAGAAAGAATGCACAAAGATAATATTAATGGTGTGTTATGCGAACCAGACACCCCGTTATCTTCTGAGAAATTAGATAAGTATCTTCCTGTTACTTTTTACAAACACGCACAAAGCAGAACACGTCTTGAAGAATATATAAAAACAAATCTGGAAGCTATAAACGAAAAAGTTAATAAAAAAGATGAAACTATTATCGAGAGATTTGATAAAAACTTAGTTAAAATAAACGACAAAACTGTCTCTGTTTCGTCCCATAGGAAAAGGATTTCTGAATATAAATCCATACTTACATTATGATGATTTGTTAATGTTTTTGCCAATATGTTTTGAAAATTAAGCACTGCATTTAGGTCTAGGAAAGATGACAAGTTGATTTATGATAGCAAATTCACTTCGTAATTCGATTTGTAAGATGCAAACAGCATAAACAGCTTGTCTATTAAGAAAAAACTCAATTGTTATCTCAAAAACAAACGCATCTTATTTAAAAGCAAATCAAAAATTTTAAGGATTTTTAGCAATAACCACATATTTAGCTGAACAGAGAAAACAACACTTTCTCAAAAGCATAAGGAAGGGTAGCATATGTTTTTAAAAGCCCTTTCCATAGAGTTTTTCCAGGATATCATTTTTTCATCAAAAAGAAAATTCTTATGCATTAATCCCACTCAACAATTCTAACTTTACAGGTGCTGTTAAAACGCTATCACCACACACCACCAGAACTGGACTATTCACCACCGAAACCGTTCTACATACAACCAGTCTCACAGTTTGATCAAAGTTTCACCTCTCACTCGTTTTTGAAAACCAGGAAAGAAGTTCATTTTTAATATGTCAATCTGCCCCACTAGTGGGGCTTTTTTTTAATGGAGAAGCATATGCGAAAAATATCATCAGAAGGGCTAGCACTTATCAAACAATGGGAAGGTTTGCGTTTGAATGCCTATAAAGATGCCATTGGTGTGTGGACAATAGGTTACGGACATACAAACAGTGCCGGAAAACCTTTTGTTCATAAAGGCATGACAATCACTGAAAAACAAGCAGAAGAACTGCTTTGCCAAGATTTAAGACAATTTGAAAATGCTGTAGAACAAGCGGTTCAAGTTCCCTTAACAGATGAACAATTCGCGGCATTAGTTTCTTTTTGTTATAATGTAGGAACAACAGCTTTTTGCAACTCAACCCTATTAAAGAAACTCAATAACGGTGAATATGAAGCAATACCATCCGAATTACAAAAATGGACCAAAGCCGGTGGTAAACGTTTGCAAGGTCTTGTGCACCGGCGTGTAGCAGAAGCAGGATTGTGGGCGAAAGGTGCGTTTGTTTCCTCCAACTATCAAACAGTGGAAACGCAAGCACCAACGGGACTTTTTAAGGCAGAAGCCCTTGCACCAATCATTGGATCTTTTTCGGGACTTGGTGGTTTTTTGGCAGGCAATGGTCCCATCCAATGGGCTTTGGCAACCATTATGATTTTAGCCGCATGTGCTGGTATTTTCTTTGTTGCTAAACGCTTTCAGGAGCACCGCCTATGATCTTATGGATGAAAAAAAATCTGATACTAACAGGTGCAGTTTTAGCTGCTTTTTTTATTACTTTAGCTAGAGCCTTTACCTTTGGAAAGAAGGTGGAACAGCAAAAACAAACAGAAAATACTTTAAAAGCAGCAAAAACACGACTGGAAGTGGAAAATGAAATTAATCAAAAAAGTGATGCTGATGTGCGTACTGCTCTCTCTGACTGGTTGCGGGATCCATAAATATGCTTCTTCTTGTGTTGGTTGGTTACCAATTTACTTAAGTCGACAAGATTTAAACGCCATCAGTTCAAACTTAGCAAGAGAGATTCTAAAGCATAACAAGCAGGGTGAACGCTTATGTGGGTGGAAACATGGCCAGAAGAAAAACTGAAAAATACACAGAACTTACAGAAGCAGAAAAAGAGATGCTTCAGGAAATGATCATTACCTACCAAACTATGAAAATGATGTCTCGTTTTATGAAGTGGATAGCCTTTTTTATCTTTTTGCTTATCCTCGATTTTGCCCGCTTCATAGAAGCGATAGATAATATCTATGCACATTTAAAACAGTGGTTTTCAAAGAATTAAAGACTTATTCAAAATATGGTAAAGAGCGTTCTTTAAAACAAGAAACACATTAAGCAAGATATCAAGAAAAATGCTTGAGAAGCATACCACACTTATTGTAACCAATTGCACTATATAATAAGCTTGGAAAACTTTTTTAATTGTTTACAACCATAAAACTTGCATAGTGTTTTATACCCTCCATAGTCATAGACTTCTAATTAAAAAGTATATAATGCATCGCCTATTTAAAAGAAACTAAGGGGAAAGAGAGTATATGATGAATAGAAATATTTCATTGCGATGTTTGTTATCACTTTAATGATACTACTATAGTGCAAGCAACCGGTACCGTAACTCTTCTAGAAACAAAATCAAGTCTTTCATCCATTATTATGCCTACCCTTTGTCCTAGATTAGCTTTTATCTTGTAGGATAAATTGGTAGTTTTTTTTAATAAAGACACCTTAAATTCTTCTAAAGATGTAACTACTGAAACATGAGCTTGAATGATAAAAATTTATTATCTCAATCATCAAAGTTTGTAGAAGGCCTTTTAATATGGATTTTAATATTAATCTGGAAAACAACCTTATTTCGGTGTTGATATGAACGTAGTCTAAAAAAACACAAGAATGAATAACAGAAAAAGAACTCGAGATGATGTGCCATAAATTCTATTAACGTCGTACTAAAAAAGCTGAATTCCAGTTATAAATTTACAGCTCCAGATGAAACGATAGTCAATATTAGTGATATTGTTGTGAAAAGCATCACTTTGAAAGAAAAAATGAGCTGGTGTACACGAGTACGTATTGGTTTTACTTCTGATCGTATTATACCGTATATCACTGAAGCGTATAATCTATGCAAAGATGCAATATACAGCCCATGCAAAGATGCAATCTATATATAGCCTATGCAAAGATGTAATCTATATAGCCTATGCAAAGATGCATATATCATATGAATTTTGTAAAATTACCGGAAGATCAATTTATATTTGCTTCAACCAATATGTTAGATGAAACAAACAATGATCAGTTATAATTTGATGGGAGAATTAACTTTGCAATAATTAATAGTGTTATTCTGCACACAGAACATTGCTATTTGGCTTTTAGCAAAAAGAATTTTGTGAGGGATAGCTTGCAATTATTTACAAAACTAATAATTTCCACATTGTTGTAATTTATAAATTTTAAATTGTTAAAAAACCTGCCAAAAATAGGGGATTATTTTTCATCCGTTGGGCTGTTAAACACCATCCCTCAGAGCATGCAAAGAGACCAACAAATCGAGTTTACATGCACATTTGTACGATAGTATGATAGAAATAAACACTATGCCATTTAAAATTTTTATCAATATGTTTTGTATTAATGTAATTCATTGATAATATTCCCTTTTTTAAAATCTCTTGCATATAAACTTTTGGAACCCCAATCTCTATTGGGTGAGCAAGAAGAGTTTCGGCAATTGCAAACGATAGAAGATACTCTTTTTTACCTTCCACTTTGGTAAGCCTGAGCAAAAACTGTAAGAATAATAAGCAAAATTACAAAGTTTCATGTATTATTTTGCTCTGATTGTTTCCAAAAGAAAGCGTGATGCAATTTTGCACACATTCCAGCTTCACCTGATAATATAATATCAGCCTTACACAAGACGGCAGATTATTTAATTTTAAGATTTTCCCTTCCCTTCACTCCCAAAAACGAAGATTTTTTTCACAAAACAATAATAAAATTGGTATCTCTAAAGATTAACATATTGATCTATAATGATAATTTATCGATTAGCTCTCATAAGATTTTCTCATTTCAATCTCTCATATATTGAATCAATTAAAACCATTTCCGCACAACACAGATATGATGAGGATTAGACAAAAATTATTTAAGATAGGAATAAAATGCCTCTTATGAACTGTCTCAAGACAAGAGCGGTGTAACATTGAGAGCTGGTAAATATTAAATTAATGACAAAACCAATTTGCACCTTCACAAGCGTTAAAGATGGTAATTCCCAATGAATTTTAGATCATACCATCACGGACAGTGTCATAAAATGAGCTTGAGAATATTAATAAATGTTTCTTTAAGCAAAGGCATCAATTTGCAATACAATAACGTTCTGTTTTTGAAAGAAGCATAGCCCCGTTACCTTCAAGCTTTTGCTGATTACTGATATAACCCTCTCCCCAAAACACTGGCTAAGACCTGCTTTAAATATTCTATTCAACTTTACTTTACACCTCTTTACGCCAACAATACACGCAGAGTATGTGAGTGATTAATTGTGGTTGTTTTGATGTTGTTGAACAGATATTTTAACGCCACAAAGCACATTTACGAACATATCCAATGTGTTTCAATGATTATTGTTTTCTTATATTTTAGTTAATACAAAAAATATTTTAGTTAATACAAAAAAATTGAAAAGACAGAACCGACACTGTATTTAATTTTACGAATATAACCTTGTTTTAAAGGAGAATGTTATTAGCATTACAAATAACTTACTGTAAATAAAAAAAATTCTCAAAGTGGTGCGGGTGGTCGGACTCGAACCGACACTCCTCTCGGAACCAGATTTTGAGTCTGGCGCGTCTACCAGTTCCACCACACCCGCATGTTGTTATAGAGAACAGGCTTGTCCCTTATTTCACTGCAGTATATAAAGAGAATAGATTCGTCAACAGCAGATTTTTTTGTTTTTAAGAATCCAAATTATTTTTACCTTATCAACAGTACAATATATTTTTCTATAGAATTTTTGGATTCTTTGTTCCATCGAATTTCTGGTGAATAATTTGCAAAGTTTTTACCTCTTAGACTTACAAGAGACGTCATGATATTGAACAAGTTAAAGCTTTGGACTATTTCTTTAGCAAATCGGCGTACAGCGCCACATTGGCTTGGGGTCATTGCTTTTATTGAAAGTTCTGTTTTTCCAATTCCGGCAGATGTTCTGTATATTCCGATGTCCCTTGTTCATCCCAAGCGGGCTTATTGTTATGCTTTCATTGCAACTGTATGTTCTGTTTTAGGTGGTATTGCCGGTTGGTTTATTGGACATTTTGCCTATGACACACTGGCCAAACCGATTTTAGAATTTTATGGTAAAATTGAAAGTTTTCAAGCGCTAAAAAACCGAGCAACATTGCAATTTCTTGTCGTTTTACTAATCACTTCAGGCTTTTTACACCTACCACCTATCAAGATTGTAACGATTTTGGCAGGTGTTATGGGCGTACATCTCGGACTCTTTACGATAACCTGCATTTTTGCACGAGGGATGCGTTTTTACCTTTTTGCATGGCTGATTCAACATTTCGGGCATAAAGCAATAAATTTTCTTGTCCACCATTTAAAATGGATAGTCTTGTTTGGTTGTGTTAGTCTCTTACTAGTTTATGGTGCTTTCATAGCTTTGCTAAACAAGTACCTTTTGTTTTAAGGAACATGCACAATGACATGCATTTTGTCTTTTCAGCCTATTTTAAACAAGCATCTTTATCTTCAACCCAGTAGAAAAGAACAAAGCTTATGGGCTTTTTTTCTAACCTTTTGTCTATCTGGCACAATAGGTCTTGCACTTGGTTTTGAACATATTGGAGGGTATATTCCTTGCGATTTATGCCTCATTGAGCGTTTTCCGTATTATGGTGCTATACCATTTTTAATTTTAGCAGGTTTAGGAGCATGTTTTTTTCGCATGTCTTCTGGGATACAACTTTTATTTTTTTGTGTTTTTGTTTTAATGACTATCAGCTTTGTCTTAGCAATTTATCATACAGGTATTGAATATGGCTTTTGGCCTGCTCCTCCCAGTTGTGGTTCAAATGCAGGAAGGATGATAACAGATGTCAACCAACTGTTTAACCACTTAAACAACATCCATCCTCCTTCTTGCTCTGAAGCACCAAAACGGTTTCTTTTTCTCTCATTTGCTGGTTGGAATATGGTTGCCAGTTTATTTTACATGTTTAGCAGCCTCTATATTGCTTCAAAAGGGCTTCTTTCAGGGCGCCCCCCAATTATAGCGGAAAAGCAGTAGAAACGAGACCCCACCAATGCTTACCAGCCCCACTGTACTTAGCCAACTTTTACCATACTTAATTCTCACTCTCCTGCTCATTTTTTATCAGCATCACTATAATTTTTTCACACATGTAGATTGCCCTGGAATGAAACGAAAAAAATAAAAAAGCGCGCATATTCTACCGTTTCAACCTGGTTTATTTATTTGCAATATTTTTACCCAAAACTGCTTCAAAATAGTGTAGGATATAGAGGCCCGATAAACACAAATGGTTTCTACCCAAAAATAAAAATGCTCCGCTTTCTCTTTCAATCCGGTTGCCTTCCTGAAATGAAGAATGACGTGATATGTTGGAGCATAACAGGTAACAAAAAATGATACGGGAAGAAAAGATCGAAACGCACATCACAAAAAATCACCTTGCATAAAGCTGATTGTAAATTGTGCTTTATGCATGAAACAAGATTTCCTATGCGATTTCCCCATGAAGCAATCCGGTTCAAATTTTGAAAAAACGACCTATTTTGGAAATCTCTCAAAATATAAAGCTAGATGGTAATATTGCGGTTTTACTTTTTACGAGGGACTCACAACACAATAATCCAGTTCTTTACATAATCCCCTCTCCTATAAAATATCAAAAAACATGGATTATCTGTAATTATATCCCCAAAGTCTCGCTAAACTGCTTAAATACCTCACATGACATTCCAAGATTACCTAAAGAGAATGTAACTATTATACTATATCAAAGCATTTTTCACATTTAGGCCATTGACTTTATATCAAAATGTGTATATGAATAATTTACTTACAGTTTAGAACTCCACGATTTCTATCCCTTCGAAGGGATGATCAAGTGGTGTGGCTGGTTTGCCTTCCCGCGAGGGAAGGCAATCAATGTCTCCCCGCGAGGGGAGACCGCCCTTCCTCCCCGCGAGGGGAGGAAGAGCGTTATTTTGTTATAATGCTCTATGTGAGCCAACTTTTCCCTCTTAAAAAGGCTTTTCCCTCTTAAAAAGACTTTTTTCTTTAAAAAAAAGACATTTTCCTTTTAAAAATTGTGAACCATTGAAACAAAGCAGGAGCTTTTGCGTTAAAGACTGGGATTTTCGAAACATTCTGCAATAATTGAGAGAGAAAAAAGCTTTCTAAAACCTCTCCAGAAAACATGTTAGAATTGTTAGTTTTTCCCTTTTTGGATAGGAATGCATAGTCTTACGGACTATAATTCTGCGTATTCCCACACTTGTTTACGCACAATAAGTTGTTTCTAACCATCCACATGTCTTAGTCACCATAAAGCCTTTTGGCGTTATAATTTTGGATTGACTTTCACTTTTTTTATCTTATATCTTAGAATTATTCTAAAAACATGAGTAGATAACAATGTTAAAAACTTTCTTTTCATTTTGGCAAAAGCTTTTTTTTCCTTCTTATTCAATAAGAAAAATAATAAACCGTGCTCTAAAATTAAAAGAACAGCATGCAGCTCTTTATTTAAGATACGCAAAAAGTTTAAAGCCTTATTCCTCTAAGGAAGCTGCATTTTTTACAGCAATGGGCCACCAAGAGCTTGAAAATTATAAACGACTTCTTTGTCTTTTTTATCAAAGTCATGCAAAAACTGTAAACGCATTGTATTATCGGCCTTCTTTTGCAACCAATAAGAGTCATTATGCCCCTTCACGAACCAAAACGCCAAAGCAAACCACAAAAAAGCCAACAAAAACGAACAAAGAGTTGCTTTTAACATGGATTCAACCTGGTCTTGCAGGCTTAATGGATGGCTCTGTGTCCACCCTTGCACCAATTTTTGCAGCAGCTTTTGCAACAGGTGATACCCACCAAACCTTTTTGATAGGGCTCTCTGCTTCGGTTGGAGCAGGTCTTTCTATGGGTTTCACAGAAGCAGCCCATGATGACGGGAAATTATCAGGCCGTGGTTCTCCACTTAAAAGAGGCCTTGCCAATGGTATCATGACAACACTAGGAGGATTAGGGCACACACTTCCCTATTTGATCAATTCCTTTTATATCGCAACAGTTATTGCATCTATTATCGTTTTCTTCGAACTGTGGGCCATCGTGTGGATTCAAAATAAATTCATGTCGACCCCTTTTTGGCGTGCATCTTTACAAGTTATCATTGGTGGAGCTCTTGTTTTTGCTACGGGTATTTTTATTGGCACTATCTGAAACAAACACGCAACAATCAAACACTGGGGCTTTACTTACAAATTTTTTATTATCGTGATTCAAAAATAGACTTATATTATTCTTCTTTTTGACAAATTATCATTGGAAAGATTTTTGTTTTAGCCACAGATATTCTTATAAGTAATATCTGAAACCAGTGTTCGACCAATCAGCATTGGGGACAACTTCCATCCATGGATTTTTATCAGCTTGTTTTACAGGAAGCTTTTGCTAAAGTAATATTCGTTTTATTATTTTAAACCTGCCTCATACTTTGGAAATGCCTTGATCATGCCCCACACTCAAGCTAATGCGCACTTAAACACCCCCAAAAACTCTATTTCTTCTCACCCATTACAGCCAGTGACATTGTCAATTCAGCGCCTTAAACATGGACAAGGCTTAGAGCTTCCACACTATGCGACAGCTGGTTCTGCTGGTCTTGATCTACGAGCAGCGCTTGGTGAAGAAGAAACGGTTATCCTTGCACCCGGACAACGCGCACTTATTCCAACAGGCCTCATCTTTCACCTCTTGCCTGGTTATGAAGCACAAATACGCCCACGTTCAGGTTTAGCCTTAAAACACGGGATCACATGCTTAAACACACCTGGAACAATTGATAGTGATTATCGTGGTGAAGTTAAAGTTCTTCTTATCAATTGTGGACAAGAAGACTTTTCCATTGAGCGGGGTATGCGCATCGCACAAACGGTGATCGCACCGGTTGTTCAAGTTAATGTTCGCGCCATTGAAGTGGATCAACAAGAAAGTGTCCAAAGAGATGAGAAAACCCGAGGGACAGGAGGATTTGGATCAACAGGACACGACTAAACAGCACATTGCGTAAAAGAGAACTATTGTCCTTGCACCCAGACAACGCGCACTTATTCCAACAGGCCTCATCTTTCTTTCACCTCTTGCCTGGTTATGAAGCACAAATACGCCCACGTTCAGGTTTAGCCTTAAAACACGGGATCACATGCTTAAACACACCTGGAACAATTGATAGTGATTATCGTGGTGAAGTTAAAGTTCTTCTTATCAATTGTGGACAAGAAGACTTTTCCATTGAGCGGGGTATGCGCATCGCACAAACGGTGATCGCACCGGTTGTTCAAGTTAATGTTCGCGCCATTGAAGTGGATCAACAAGAAAGTGTCCAAAGAGATGAGAAAACCCGAGGGACAGGAGGATTTGGATCAACAGGACACGACTAAACAGCACATTGCGTAAAAGAGAACTATTGTCCTTGCACCCAGACAACGCGCACTTATTCCAACAGGCCTCATCTTTCTTTCACCTCTTGCCTGGTTATGAAGCACAAATACGCCCACGTTCAGGTTTAGCCTTAAAACACGGGATCACATGCTTAAACACACCTGGAACAATTGATAGTGATAGCCGATAGTGAAGTTAAAGTTCTTCTTATCAATTGTGGACAAGAAGACTTTTCCATTGAGCGGGGTATGCGCATCGCACAAACGGTGATCGCACCGGTTGTTCAAGTTAATGTTCGCGCCATTGAAGTGGATCAACAAGAAAGTGTCCAAAGAGATGAGAAAACCGGAAAGACAGGAGGGTTTAGATCAACAGGACACGACTAAACAGCACATTGCGTAAAAGAGAACTATTGTCCTTGCACCCAGACAACGCGCACTTATTCCAACAGGCCTCATCTTTCACCTCTTGCCTGGTTATGAAGCACAAATACGCCCACGTTCAGGTTTAGCCTTAAAACACGGGATCACATGCTTAAACACACCTGGAACAATTGATAGTGATAGCCGATAGTGAAGTTAAAGTTCTTCTTATCAATTGTGGACAAGAAGACTTTTCCATTGAGCGGGGTATGCGCATCGCACAAACGGTGATCGCACCGGTTGTTCAAGTTAATGTTCGCGCCATTGAAGTGGATCAACAAGAAAGTGTCCAAAGAGATGAGAAAACCGGAAAGACAGGAGGGTTTAGATCAACAGAATAGATTTAAGCAAAACCTTATATTGATAGCCTACTATTCTAGAAGAGAAACTGTTCCTATTACAGAATATTGGCGTTTACTGTTCGCTTGCCACCGTTGCAGCTGCATCACCTGTAACGTTCAATCTTGCCGCCCCCGGAGCACCTGCATCACTTGTTGCACCTCTTCCCGCGATATCGGACGATTTTTGCAACCCTATAAGACCAATTTTGGTATATCCAGCAACTCGTATTTGATTGAGCAAGTCCATCACAGCCCCATAATTGATTTCACTATCGGCTTTAATCAAAATCTTTGTTTCTAGATTTTGGTTTGTTCCCTTCAACAAAGATTCCACAAAGGTTGTTTTGTTAACAAGATGATCACCGACATAAAGAGAATGATCTTTTTGCAAAGTCACATAAAGAGGCTCATCAGCTTGTACCACAGAAGATGCTTGACTTATGGAAGGAAGTTGAACCGGAATAACAGATGTTGCCAAAGGTGCAGCAACCATAAAAACAATAAGCAATACCAGTACAACATCAATAAAAGGGGTAACATTAATCTCATTGTGCAACCCACTCTCATCAAGTTCCCAATCATCATTAAAGTCTGTTTTCATTTTTTTTGACTTTTCGTTGTCTGTGTTTATCGAGCTCACGACTCAAGAGTCTTTCAATTGCAGCAGCAATATCACCTAAATCGTTGCGATAACCATTCAAAGCGCGCATCAAGGTATTATACATAACAACAGCAGGAATAGCCACAAAAAGCCCGATAGCCGTTGCAAGCAAGGCTTCGGCAATTCCAGGAGCAACCACATCAAGCCGCGTTGTCTGAGTTTTAGCAATACCGACAAAAGAATTCATGATTCCCCAAACGGTTGCAAAAAGTCCAACAAAAGGAGCAATAGCACCAATGGTCGCAAGAACAGCGCTCCCACATGCAACACGCCGCGTAGCAGCTAACAAACAGCGTGATAAAAGAGAATGAACTCTTTCCTTTACGCCTTTATTCATATCGCGAATATCGTGCGCAACCTCACCATCCCGATCGATCTCTTCATAGAAGAGGGGATCTTCATCAGCAATGATATGTGTTCCTTTTTGTATTCCTTGTCTTGCACCCGCTCTTTCATAAGAAGCTCCACCAATTCCTTCAGTACCAACAAAATCAATCTGTTGTGTAGAAAGATACACCTCTTTAAGAACTTCCTTAAGAAAATCCACACCAGCTCCTTTGCTTTCCTTCAAGCTAGCGGCCAAACGGGTAAGGGTCTGAGCATTAAGAACCAACTGAAGCTCACGACGCACTCTTCGTCTTGCAACAGTGATCTCAACGATTTTAACAAAAGCGATTGTCCAAGATGCAAGAGAAGCGAGCAATAAAAGAACAATAACAGTTTTCACCACAAAATCAGCCGCCATAAACATAGAAAAGGGGGAAAGATCATGCGCTGCAAATACAGCAGACGTATTCTCTAAGGATATTGTCTCAGATTCCATTTTTGTCTCACACGGTTGTGGTTTTCACTTTTTGATTTACAGCTGTGTCATCAATTCCCCTCTCGTAGCATCACTCGTCCATAACGCTACGTCCTTGTTAACATCACTCTGTTTAGCACTAAAAAATAAAACTTGATAAATCAAGCATAGTTTTATTTCAAAGAACATCTCTTTCAAGAGGAACTTTGAAGAAATTTTTCTCTAGCAAATCTAAATAACTTTATCGGACAAAACAGTTTATTAGGCAAAACAACTTAACAAACAACTGCATATTACATTCAAGTTTGATTTATAACGATAATTTATCAAATATTATCCAAATAACTGCACCAAAGAAAAGGAATATTTTCACTTTAACACTTCTACCTCAAAATCAGAAGGAACTATTTGCTTGCACACTAAAAGAAAAACGCACAGATGGATAATAACTGCTAGAAAAAAGACCATATACCACACCGCCCTCATACAAGACCAGAAGCACCATTGAAATCTGATAAAGCTTATGAAAGCATAGATTTATTTTTTTTCATAAAGTGTAAAGATACCAATACTCAATAGATTTTTTATTATCACATCGACAAACTAAAGTGATCTTACAGTCAAATAAGCTTCGTTGTATCAAAAATATTTTTAAATTGAACAAAGAAATGGAACTAAAAAAAACGTTTGACGTTATCCAGGCAGTGAAAATTTTTACTCTTAAAAAAACGATCACTATGAACATACAAATACTGACTAATAATGAATCAAGAGAAAGAAAAAGCATCATGGCAAATAATAAAATAACAGGGAATAATAAAACGGGAGAAGAAAAAGATCTACACGGACACTTAGAGAAGTTACACACTGAAATTTCAGGAATAACTTCAACATTAACAGATCTTGGAGCAAGCAAATTGAACGCAGCCAAAAACAAAGCAGAAAAACTGTATAACTCTGCCAAGGAAAACAGTGAAGACATTCTATCTCAAGCAAAAGATAAAATCGGCGAACTTGAACAAACCATGAATCAATGTGTTCGTAAAAATCCTGGCAAAAGCGTTCTGTTTTCAGCAAGTGTTGGTTTTATTCTTGCTCAATTATTGCGTCGTTAAATAATGCATAAGCTTATCGCACCTCTTTTAAATCATCTTGTCGGTGGAGGGCTGAAAAGCACTGTCAAGCGAGTACGCCTTCAAGCAATTTGCTATGGATTTATCGTCATTTCATTGTTCATGTCACTGCTTTTTTTATGCATCATCGGTTTTATTGCCTTATGTTCGGTAATGAAGCCTCTCGCAGCAGTCAGCACAATGTTTTTCATTTGGCTTTTTCTTGCAGGCTTAGGTGTTTTGATTAGCCGTATTCTCAAAGCTTACCAAAATTATGATCAACAAAAGAAATCGGAAGAACAACGCCATAAGCTTATGACAGATGCAACACTTTCCAGCATTGGGTTTTTAAGGCAACATCTCCCTTTTGCTAAATGGAGTGTTCCAATACTTGGATTTGCAACCTTTTTTCTGTGGAAAAAAGATAAAAAAAACCGATTTTCAGATTAAGATATGTCATTTTGTGTTTTTAACCCCCACGGTGTTTTCTTTCTCTTGAAAGAAAACACCTTTTTTGTTCTTCTCTCAGTAATGTAGAAAGATTAATCCTAAAAAGTTAGTCTTTATGACCGAAAAGCGAATAATAAAAGCATAACACGTTCAGCATTTTACGCGCAGTAAAATTGCTTTTATTATTGTATAATGATAAAAATAATAAAGATGTTCTAAAAGGATACAACTTAGCAATCATATATTCCAAAGCATCTGCCTCTTCTTCAACAGTGATAGCAAGTATTAACAGCCGAACTCTGTAGAAATACCCATCTAAAAGAATTTCCTGATAATAACATCAATCATCTCTATCACGCCAGCATACAGAACTTTTCGTTCAATCGCCTTCAGCCATAAGCCAGATAACCGCTTGGTTCCAGAAAAGCAGATTACCAACCCTATTTTTGCTAAAGATAAAAACACCCTTGATTATCGGTTCTGCTTTCCACTCTTCTCTTCAAGCAGTAAATTTGCTAAATTCTGCTCCCTGAAGAGCTTGCTCCTAAAGACACTTTTCCTCAAAATACCTTATAAAGTTCCCTCTGATAGTTTCAGTCATCATGTAAATAATTAATCAACTTGATTTAAGAAACTCTTTCACGGTTATCTCTAAAAATATGAATTAATTTTTTCATAGATCTTCTAAAATCATTTATGATTTCTCAAAAGAAGTAGCTACTTTTGAAAGTGCATCATGATGCATAATAACATCAATCATCTCTGTCACGCCAGCATACAGAACTTTTCGTTCAATCGCCTTCAGCTATAAGCCAGATAACCGCTTGGTTCCAGAAAAGCAGATTACCAACCCTATTTTTGCCAAAGATAAAAACACCCTTGATTATCGGTTCTGCTTTCCACTCTTCTCTTCAAGCAGTAAATTTGCTAAATTCCGCTCCCTGAAGAGCTTGCTCCTAAAGACACTTTTCCTCAAAATACCTTATAAAGTTCCCTCTGATAGTTTCAGTCATCATGTAAATAATTAATCAACTCGATTTAAGAAACTCTTTCACGGTTATCTCTAAAAATATGAATTAATTGTTTCACAGATCTTCTAAAATCATTCATGATTTCTCAAAAGAAGTAGCTACTTTTGAAAGTGCATCATGATGCATAATAACATCAATCATCTCTGTCACAACAGCATCCAAAACTTCATGTTCATCGCCTTCAGCCATAAGCCAGATAACCGCTTGGTTCCAGAAAAGCAGATTACCAGCCCTATTTTTGCCAAAGATAAAAACACCCTTGATTATCGGTTCTGCTTTCCACTCTTCTCTTCAAGCAGTAAATTTGCTAAATTCTGCTCCCTGAAGAGCTTGCTCCTAAAGACACTTTTCCTCAAAATACCTTATAAAGTTCCCTCTGATAGTTTCAGTCATCATGTAAATAATTAATCAACTCGATTTAAGAAACTCTTTCACGGTTATCTCTAAAAATATGAATTAATTGTTTCACAGATCTTCTAAAATCATTCATGATTTCTCAAAAGAAGTAGCTACTTTTGAAAGTGCATCATGATGCATAATAACATCAATCATCTCTGTCACAACAGCATCCAAAACTTCATGTTCATCGCCTTCAGCCATAAGCCGGATGACCGGTTCAGTTCCAGAAGCACGGACGACCAATCGTGCTTCTTTTCCCAAACGTTGCATTGCTTGATCTATTGCTGTTTTGACCGGAGTCTTTTTCAAGACATTTTTGTTTTTAATCGTTACATTTTTTAAAATTTGTGGCACAGGTACAAATCGCTTACACAATTGACTCATAGGGCTTTGATTTTCTTGCATACAAGCTAAA
The DNA here is from genome assembly GCF_013388295.1 of Bartonella alsatica. Lineage (NCBI taxonomy): Bacteria > Pseudomonadati > Pseudomonadota > Alphaproteobacteria > Hyphomicrobiales > Bartonellaceae > Bartonella > Bartonella alsatica. The sequence goes on from NZ_CP058235.1 coordinate 739,643, forward strand.
ACCTGCAAAGCAGCCACCAGCCCATCACCAGTTGTGCCAAAATCACTCAATATAATATGCCCAGAAGCTTCCCCACCAACATTATACCCTTTTTGCCGCATAGCTTCGACCACGTAGCGATCCCCAACATTTGTCCGAATAAGCTCCACCCCTCTACTATTCAAGAAGCGCTCAAGCCCAAGATTTGACATAATAGTTGTAACAACGCCATTACACTGTAACCGTCCGGTTTTATGCCAATTTTCAGCAATGACAGCAATCAACTGATCCCCATCAATCGTTTGCGCTTTTTCGTCAACAAGAAGAACACGATCTCCATCGCCATCAAGAGCAATTCCCACATCGGCGCGTACTTCATGAACTTTCTTTTTTAAAGAAGCCAAATCGGTTGATCCACATTTTTGATTAATATTGGTACCATTCGGTGTATCATTAATAGCAAAAACCTCAGCTCCCAATTCCCACAAAGCGAGCGGAGCAGCTTTATAAGCAGCGCCATTGGCACAATCCACAACGATACGCAAAGCATCCAAACGAACATCACGGGGCAAAGTTCGTTTAGCATATTCGATATAACGATAAATATCGCCCTCAACCCGTTTTACATAGCCAATTTCACTACAACTTGCTAAAGATTTTGAAAGATCTGTATCGATCAATTGCTCAATTTTTGTCTCGACCTCATCTGAAAGTTTAAAACCATCAGGACCAAAAAGTTTAATTCCATTATCATAAAAGGGATTATGAGAAGCAGAAATCATTACCCCAAGATCAGCGCGCAATGAGCGACAAAGCATAGCAACAGCAGGAGTTGGCACAGGTCCCAACAAAAAAACCTCCATCCCTGCAGCTGTAAATCCTGAAACCAAGGCATTTTCCAACATATAACCAGATAATCGGGTATCTTTACCAATCACCACACGACGCAACTGATGTTGTGATCGCAACAAAACACCCACAGCCATTCCCACTTTCATGGCAAAATCTGGTGTCATGGGAAAAGCATTGGCTTTTCCCCGAATTCCATCTGTACCAAAATATTTCTGCACCATCGCTATTCCTTTATATACACTTTTTCTCTTGCAACCCTGTTAGAGCAGAATTTCTGGTACAGTAAAATCTCCTCATGTCGTGAGAGCATTCTTGACCCCTTCATTGTCAAACCTTCATCTAAACAAGATTCCCCCACTCCACCATCTAAAACTAATCTCTCATTTCTACAATAACCACTCCAACTCCACTAATTATGCTTCTCCATCCCACCGCATCAAGCAATATTATCCTCTTACATGCTTTACATATACGATTTCCCTTAAACAAAACTAAAGGACAGCGTCTCTGTTAAAAGACCAACGCTCCTCCCCTAATGTTCCAGCTCTCACACCGCAAGTATACAGTATCAAAGCCTCTACTCTCATATTCTCGCCACATTGCTGAAGGCGCAAGCTCTGCCTGCGCCTTTCTCAAAAAACCTTTGTTTAAAATTTTCCCTAAAACAAGGCTATTCAAGCATCGTCAGAAGCTTTCTGTTTTTCTTTACCAGATTCTGTAAAATTTGACTTTTTTTCAGCATTGGCTTTATGTTCAGGACGATTTATAGCTTTGGTTGTATTTTTTGCACTTTGTGTTTTTTTCTTAACCCCACGAGAGTGCACCTTTTCAAATTCAGCATCATTGGGTTTGGCATCAATGGATTTTTTTACTCCCTTTCCAACGTCTGCCTTTACTTTACTGAAATCGGTTTTATCTGCCTCTTTTTTATTGGGACCGATTTTATCAGTGTTTGTTTTCTTAACTGTTGTTGTAGAAGATTCTGCCTTAATTACCCCGGCCTTAGGCACAGAAGAAGCGCGCGGAGAAACACTATCATCTTTCTGAGTTCGTGAAGGAGGCTTTCCTGCAATGACTTCGTTAATTTCAGCGCCAGTTAAAGTTTCATATTCCAACAAACCCTGCGCCAAAGCAAACCATTCTTTCTTTTTTGTTTTCAAAATTTTGGTAGCATTTTTATAAGCATCATCAATGAGTTTACGCACTTCAGCATCGATCATACGCGCTGTTTCTTCAGAGACATTCTGTGTCCGCGTAACGGAATGCCCTAAAAAGACTTCATCTTGATTATCACCATAAGCAACGTTGCCTAAGAGATCAGAGAAACCCCATCGTGTAATCATTGCTCGTGCTAACTTTGTCGCTTGTTCAATATCGGATGAAGCACCGGATGTAATATTTTCCTTACCAAATTTCAATTCTTCGGCGACACGCCCTCCCATCATGATGGACAGACGAGAAATCATCCATCGATAGCTCATAGAATAGCGATCACCTTCAGGCAATTGCATTACCATTCCCAAAGCTCTTCCTCTTGGCACAATTGTTGCTTTATGGACAGGATCTGCAACTGGCACATTAAGAGCCACGATAGCATGTCCAGCCTCGTGATAAGCAGTGAGTTCTTTTTCTTCTTGTGTCATAGCAGTTGAACGGCGTTCAGCCCCCATCATCACTTTATCTTTTGCATCTTCAAACTCTTGCATAGTCACGACTCTTTTATTGCGGCTAGCAGCCATAAGAGCAGCTTCATTCACCAGATTCATCAGATCAGCACCAGAAAACCCTGGCGTTCCCCTTGCCAAAATTTTCAGATCGACATTAGGTGCTAAAGGTACGTTGCGTACATGCACTTTCAAGATCTGTTCACGACCGGAAACATCAGGGTTTGGCACAACGACCTGCCGATCAAACCGTCCTGGTCTTAATAAAGCAGGGTCGAGGACATCAGGACGGTTTGTTGCTGCAATAAGAATAATACTTTCATTGGGCTCGAAACCATCCATTTCGACAAGCAGTTGGTTTAAGGTTTGCTCACGTTCGTCGTTTCCACCTCCCAACCCAGCACCACGATGGCGTCCAACAGCGTCGATTTCATCAATAAAGATAATACAAGGTGCATTTTTTTTAGCCTGTTCGAACATATCGCGCACACGGCTCGCACCAACACCCACAAACATCTCGACAAAATCGGACCCTGAAATGGTAAAGAATGGCACATTGGCTTCGCCAGCGACAGAGCGTGCAAGCAAAGTTTTACCGGTTCCTGGAGGACCAACAAGCAAAACACCCCGTGGAATACGTCCTCCTAGACGTTGAAATTTCTGTGGTTCACGTAAAAATTCAACAATTTCTTGTAGATCTTGCTTTGCTTCTTCAACGCCAGCAACGTCCTGAAAGGTAACACGCCCCTGTGCTTCATTGAGCAATTTTGCTTTTGATTTGCCAAATCCCATCGCCCCACGTGATCCATTTTGCATTTGCCGCATAAAGAAGACCCATGCTCCAACGATAATAATAACAGGTAGCAAAGAAAAGAGGAGATTGAGGAAGATACTATTGCCAGAGCTTTCAGGAATAGCTTTGACATTAACATTTTTATTTTCCAATTTTTGTATCAAGCCTGGATCTCGTGGAGCATAGGTTGAAATAATTCTATGCTCAATGGTTTGTCCTGTTAACTTTTGACCTTGAATAGTCACAGATCTCAGTTCATTATTCTCAACTTTTTGCAAAAATTCAGAATAAGAGATCTCTCCGCCTCCGGAACGTTGGCTATCTCCATTAAAGAGAGAAAACGACACAATCAAAATCAAAGCAATAACTCCCCAAATAAGGAGAGAGCGGTAATTGGAATTCATATTCAGCCCACTTAGTCAAATACAGATTTTAAATAGTTTCTCCTAACATATAACCTTGTCTGCTCCTTGCCAAGAGATGAGAGAATGTTTATTGTCTTTTAAAGTGATTTTTCTTTATCTTTTTACCTCAATATTAAAAAAAGGTTCCACAACATTAACAAGAGCAGCATCTTCGCGCAAGAAAAGCCAATCGAAAGGAGCCATAATCCGCTTAACAATGATATTTTGATGAAAAACAGCTTGAGAAGTCAACTCTGGAATATCGTAACCTTTATCAGTTGAGATCATCAACAGCGATTGTAAAGAAGGAAAATGGGGAGAATCAAGAACGAAGTGAGTGTTTTGGAATAAAGATTTCAGCTGCTTTAAACCTGCTGCACCAACCTTTATAGCATTAGCTCCACAGTTGGTAATCTGATAGCGCCCATCCCATAAAAAAGTTTTTCCTGGTGCAATAAGCGCCTCTTTCATGTTTCGAGATTCGCGCCAAAGAGAGATTCCACTTTTGTTATATTCAATAACTGATCCAGCGAAAGTAAAGCGCTGCTTTTCTGAAGAATGGAAACACAACCTTTGGAAAAGAGAGAGCAATTTTTTAGCGGAGAGCAAATACCTCCCCCCTCCCATCAATACTGCGAAGAGCCCAACGACAAAGGGAAAACTTGAGTGCTGCTGTAAAAATGGTGCAGGCTTTGCAATAAAACAACGTCCATATTCAACAACAATATCCAGGGCTAAAATCAAATCGGCAATGACTCGTGCTTGTTGACGACGTTGAAGCGTAGCTTCATGAACCATTTGAGCAATGCTTGCAAACTTTTTGTGATGAAGCGATTGGCGCACACGCACGCGTTCAAAATTGCAATCTTCATTGGTTGGATCATCTATCCATGTTTTACCCTTTAAGCACAAATAAGCACGCAATGTTTTACGATTTACAGCAAGAAGAGGACGAATCAAGCGTATTTTTTGCCGCAACACCGCCTCGCGTGAGATACAAGATAAACCACGGGCATACATCATCCCATAGTTTTTTTCGGCAACGACACTATTTGCTTGCTCAATATTTTCTCTAGCTTCTATAGAACTCACCCCATCACCCACGCCCACAAAAGCCTCAGCTTGCAAAACATTTCTACTTTTAGAAAGACGTTGGTAGCGCATCTGATAGGTTTCCACCTGATCATTAAGCGTATGCCCTGTCATAATAAGCGACGCACCTTGTTTTTGCGCTTCTTTAAACAAGAGATCATAGCGTGCAATACGGGCGCTCGAAGTGATATGCGTTTTTGGTTTTTTGCCTACCCATTGTACAATGACATGTTTAATATCATGAGCATGACAAATTTCTGCAACATTTCCTGCTTCACGAGCTGATTCTTCACGCAATTGATGATCAATGGTAACAGCAATTATTTCCGGAGGAAGAGAGAGAGTTTTTAAATAGTCTTTGACTAAAAATAGCAAAGCTAGAGAATCACTCCCTCCTGAAACCGCAAGGATCAATTTTTGACACTGGATAAAATCCGACGTTTTAAAGAGATTTCCTGCTAGTCTAACGCACACCGCGAACGATTCCACTCCTCTTAAAAGATTTACAAAAGACAGACTCTAACGTTTTAGAGTGCTTTGATTTCTTTGCAAAAAATGTACAAGCCTCTTTATTCTGCTCAAGCGCAACCATACTTCTTGCTAATTTCAGCAAAATCTCAGAGGTATAAAGCCTCTCTTTATCTGCATACCACGCAGCAAGATAAACTTGTGCTGCTTCATGATAACGTTTTTGTCCCAACAAAGCTTCTGCCAACCAAAACAAAGCATCATCACTTAAAGGATCTTTTTTATAACGCTGTTGAAAAGCACAAAAGGCTTTTTCAGCATCAATATAATTGGCAGAAAGAATAAAATCATAGCCTTTTTTATACAATTCTTTGGAAGAAAGAAGAGGGAAATCATTATCCTGATACGGTTTGACATGATCACTTTCTTTATGCGTTTTCTCTAAAAGGTTATCGGCTTTCTGCAAACGGTCCTCTGTCTTTTCCGCATCTTTATACATTGTCTTTAGATATTCACCAGTTTTTTTCAAATGATCACGTATTTCTTGCAAACGGCTTTTATGATCATGGTTTTCCACATTAGCAACATCGCTCTCACCATCTTTTCTGCTATGCTCTACTACCTCTTTCTTTACAGCCGGCTTTTCATCCAAACTAGCATTCTCAAAAACACAAGAATAAACAGAAGAGTCTTTTTTATCAAAAAGGCGGTGGAATTGCTTTTGGATATTTTTCAAATTGTTATGCTCAAGCACGACTCGTATATTATGCAAAAGTTTATCCAAATCATAATCTTTAAACAAAGCCTGCTGATTTTCTAAAATAAACTTTCGACTTTGAGTCATCCCCTTAAAAGAGAGATCCATAGAAGCTTTCTCTGCTACATCAGCAGCTTTATTCACCGCTTCAGAAGCCTTTTTTGAAACACCAGACGCAGCTTTATTTGCTGCCTCAGAAGCTTTCTCTGCTACATCAGCAGCTTTATTCACCGCTTCAGAAGCCTTTTTTGAAACACCAGACGCAGCTTTATTTACTGCCTCAGAAGCTTTCTCTGGCACATCAGCAGCTTTATTCACCGCTTCAGAAGCTTTCTTTGAAGCACCAGACGCAGCTTTATTTGCTGCCTCAGAAGCTTTCTCTGCCACATCAGCAGCTTTATTCACCGCTTCAGAAGCCTTTTTTGAAACACCAGACGCAGCTTTATTTGCTGCCTCAGAAGCTTTCTCTGCCACATCAGCAGCTTTATTCACCGCTTCAGAAGCCTTTTTTGAAACACCAGACGCAGCTTTATTTACTGCCTCAGAAGCTTTCTCTGGCACATCAGCAGCTTTATTCACCGCTTCAGAAGCCTTTTTTGAAACACCAGATGCAGCTTTATTTGCTGCCTCAGAAGCTTTCTCTGCCACATCAGCAGCTTTATTCACCGCTTCAGAAGCTTTTTCTGAAACACCAGACGCAGCTTTATTTGCTGCCTCAGAAGCTTTCTCTGCCACATCAGCAGCTTTATTCACCGCTTCAGAAGTTTTCTCTGAAGCACCGGACGCAGCTTTATTTGCTGCCTCAGAAGCTTTCTCTGCTACATCAGAACCTGAATTATGAGTAAAATATTGAGATACCCACCCTGCTGCACTTTGAACAGGTGAAACAAAACAAGCTAAGAAAACAGCGACACAAAAGGTAGTTTTCCAAGTTTTTTTATGACATATCCACATATTATTTCTCCCCTCAAGAGCTAATTTTTAATCACTTTTTATATTAGTAAGAGTTGTAACAGCACGTCGATTTTGATTCCAACAGGAAATATCATCACACACTGCTACAGGTCTTTCTTTTCCATAAGAAATTGTTTGAATCCGTTGTGCAGACACACCAAGGGAAATCAAATAATTACGCACAGCAACAGCACGACGCTGCCCAAGTGCCAAATTATACTCACGCGTACCACGCTCATCAGCATGACCTTCAATCATAATAGAATAGTAAGGATAATGAAGTAACCATTCTGCTTGGCGCATTAAAATACGTTCAGCATCAGAATTAATTGAAGCAGAGTCGAGATCAAAGAAAACGCGATCTCCAACGTTAACCGTAAACTCCTGTCCTGAACCCGACACCGCATGATTAAAACCAGCTTCATTCAAATAACCACTATTTACACCACGAAGTGCACCAAAATGTCTTTTTCCACAACCAACTAAAGACAATGAGAAAAAAAGGACCATAACAAAGGAATAAAAGATAGTATTTTGGGTAGAGCGCATAATTATTGATTCTCCTTAATTTAGTAAACCTTAAAATTGAAAGGATAGATTCTTTCAAGAGCGCTTCGAGAATAGTTGCTAATTCCTAATGAAGAAAAAATTTTCTCTCATTTTTTATCTATTATCCTTTTGAAGTCTTCAGCCTTTTCTTTTTCCCATAAGCCTTTAGCATCAACGTGAAATCGTGTTTTACAGTTAACCATCTTCTATCTATCATCTTTTTGACGGCTTTTTTGTAGCGCATTCAGTTTTGCAAAAACTTTATCAGCATCAAAGCTCTTATTATGATCATCTTTCACCTGATCTTCATTAAGATCAACATTTTCCGTTACTGAAGCAGGAAGCAAAGATTTATCTTCCTCTGGAGAAACAGGACGATTTTTTGCAGCGCGCTGGAGTTCAAAATCCAAATCAATTTGTGAACACAATCCTAATCCTACAGGATCGAGAGGAACCAAGTTAGCACTATTCCAATGGGTTCTAAGGCGAATTTGTTCAATGGTTGCTTTTGTTGTCCCAATCAATCGTGCAATCTGTGCATCTTTCAACTCAGGATGGTTCATCACCAACCATAGGATACCATTTGGACGATCCTGACGTCGAGACAAAGGAATATAGCGTGCACCTTTACGTTTTTTTTCAGGAATGTGTACCCTAGACTCGGAAATTTTTAAGCGTGCATTTTTATCAGCCTCCACCCGAGCGATTTCACTGCGCGTCAACTGCCCAGAACTAATTGGATTCAGACCTTTAATACCGTGAGCAGCTTCGCCATCAGCAATAGCTTTCACCTCCAACACGTGTAACTTACAAAACTCTGCAATCTGATCAAAAGAAAGAGCAGTGTTATCAACCAACCAAACAGCTGTAGCTTTGGGCATTAAAAGTTGCGTTGCCATCTCTATAATATCCTCTTACTTCGCCTCTTTATTGGACTATTGAGGCAGGTTATTGCCCACCCTGGAGCATTGGAGTCTTTATTCTTATACATCAGGTTTTCTTCACCCCCTTCTTGCCCCTTCTTAAAATTAAAGCGAGTCATGAAATAAACCACTTTTGCCATGAAATTGTATTCTGTTATAGCCTGATTTTTGAAGAACGACAAGAGATCTGTCTCATAATGATCCTCAACAGAGTGTCTTTACCTTTGAAGTGAATTTTCTTATAAGGTGTTTATTCGATCACTTCATTTTGTGTTGCGGCATATTGATTCTGGTAGGATGCGTGTTTCATCGCCTTAAATTCAGGAACCCTCCAACCGGAAGAAAAGTCTTCAAACTGGAAGGAAAATTATGGCAGGTCACTCACAATTTAAAAATATTATGCACCGTAAAGGGCGCCAAGATGCAATACGTTCAAAAATATTTTCTAAGCTTGCACGCGAAATTACAGTTGCAGCTAAACAAGGCGCCCCTGATCCAGCCATGAATCCGCGTTTAAGGCTTGCTGTACAAAATGCTAAGGCACAGTCAATGCCAAAAGACAACATTGAGCGCGCAATTAAGAAAGCTTCAGGCAATGATGTCGAACACTATGATGAAGTGCGCTACGAAGGATATGGTCCAGGTGGTGTTGCAATCATTGTCGAAGCTTTAACAGATAATCGCAATCGCACCGCTTCAAACGTGCGGGCCGCTTTCACCAAATCAGGTGGTGCCCTAGGAGAAACAGGTTCCGTAAGCTTCATGTTTAATCGAATTGGCGAAATAATCTATAAAACGGAAGCAGGAACAGCAGACAGCATCATGGATGCAGCAATCGAAGCTGGAGCTGAAGATGTGCAATCAGAAGAAATCGGACACCATATTACCTGCGCCTTTGAAGATATTGGTGAAGTTTCTAAAATGCTTGAAGCAAAACTTGGTGAAGCAGAATCGATCAAAACAATTTGGAAAGCGAACACCCTTACACCAATAGATGAAGAAAAGGCTTTATCCGTTTTACGGCTTATTTCGACATTAGAAGAAGATGATGATGTGCAAAATGTCTATGCTAATTTTGATGTCAGCGATGAGATTTTAGCAAAACTGTCTGTATAATCTCCACGTCATTAACACTGTATATGCTCTCTTTTCCATGAGAGCTTCACTCTATTGTTTACACAAAAGCATAATCATTGTTTACACAAAAGCATAATCGCTTTTCTTTTTTACCACAACAAACACATAATCCCGTTTCAAAAGCAGGGATCTCACATAAACTTTAAAACACTCTCAACAAAAGCGTAAAGATTTTCTGCCAATTTTTTTTAAAGACTATTTTCTAAAGACATGATCTCCCAAAGAAATTTCATTATCCACAGGCCATAAAAGATGGAGTTAAAACTTACAAAATATTCAGAACAACTGGATTATGAATGCAAGAAACATCTTTTTTAAACTGTAGAAACAATTGCTGTCGCACAAGATTTCATACACTTTTGCATTGTTTATTTTTATTGATAAAATCATTTTCATTGAACATGGAGCAATGGCGACCATGCCGGATCGGAAGCATCATTAGGTGTAGGCAATTGGCGTTCATTGCGTCCAGTAATATCAATCGTATAAAGTTTTGGTCCCATACCGGGATTTTTACGAAAGAACATCAACACCCGTCCATTGGGAGCCCAAGTTGGTCCTTCATTGTGAAAACCCGTAGTTAAAATCCGTTCTCCTTGTCCATTAGGACGCATAACACCGATAGAAAATTGTCCCGCCAATTGTTTTGTAAAAGCGATATAATCACCACGTGGTGACCAAATGGGTGTAGAATAGCTTCCCTCATTTGAAGAAATACGCTGGATATTGCTACCATCGGCATTCATTGTATAGATTTGCGGCTTTCCACTGCGGTCTGATGAAAAAACAATTTGTTTCCCATCAGGCGAATAAGAAGCTGACGTATCAATGGCTGAAGTTGTTGTGAGCCGCATCATTGTGCGAGTACGTAAATCCATGGTATAAAGGTTTGCACTCCCATCATTTTGCAATAAACTCATAATCACTTTTTGTCCATCGGAAGAAAAACGGGGAGCAATGGTCATATTGTTAAAAGTCCCTATCAATTCCCTTTGCCCCATTTCAATTTGTTGAAGATAAACATGAGGCACCTGACTGCGTTCGTAAGCCATATAAGTAATTTCTTGTCGTTTAGGTGAAAAGCGGGGGGTCAAAACTAACTCGGTACCATCAGACATATAAACTAAATTTGCCCCATCTTGATCCATAATCGCTAAGCGTTTAATGCGTGCATTTAAAGGACCTGTTTCATCTATAAAAACAATTCGTGTATCAAAATAACCACTTTCACCTGTCATCTCCCTATAGATATCATCTGCTATCATATGAGCAACACGCCGCCAATGTTCTGTTGCAGTATAAAAACGCCGTCCTTTAAGTTGTCGACGCCCAAAAACATCCCACAAACGAAAATCTACCCTCAATCGTCCATCAGTTTCTCTTAAAACTTGCCCAGTAACCAAACCCTGTGCTTTTATATTTATCCAACTAGAAAAATGCGGTTGCTTATTGGGATGAGAAATTTTTTCAAAAAAAGATGCCTTATTAAGTGGTAAAAAAAGCCCTGACCGTTCAAGATCAGCTGTGATTACAGCCGCTATTTTCAATCCTATCGAATCATTGCAAATAAAATCGGTGATTGCAATAGGAATAGGATTAAAGTCAGCCCTAGAAATAGTGCCTTTCAACTGTGCATAAACTATTGAAAAACTTGAAAGCCACAAACCAAAAGTAACAATCAACCAAGAAAAAAATTTATATCTCGTCGTAGTCATCATGGAATGTATACCTTTCATTGGAGAAAAAATATCTTAGCCTATCTTACCGTATTGTTTCTTGAAGGGGGTCAACATTAAAATCAAACCCCTGCCCCCACAAATTATACTGATCCCGTGGAAGATCTGCATAAGGTTGACATGAAAAAACCGCTGCATACACCTGCCTTATCATAATAGCTTGCTGACTCTCTGCACCGCTTAAAGGATCAATAACTGGATCTCCTATAACCATTCCTTCACGGTTTAGGTAAAATCGCAAACGTACCACCGGACGATTTTTTAAATCACCACCAAGCGCTACAAGTTTAAGCTTCCGTTGAATACACCCCCCAGCAATAGTGACCAATGTTTGTGCCATTTTTGTGGTATTATCGATATTTTTTCTTGCCCCCAAAGCTTCTGGTGTACTGGAACGTTTTGCACCACCTCCTTGCGTGCGTGCACGATTGAGCAGATTATTTTCTTCCATTGCCAAAATATCTTCAACTGTCTGGTTTTTCATTTGTTGTTTTTTCTTTTTCAATACTTGAGCATTCTGAACAGTAGATTCTTTGACAGGTTTTGGTTTAAACTGAGGAAAAAGAAATTTTTCTGGTAAAGCGACTTTAGGAGTCTGCGGATGTATTTTCGTTTGCTCCATAGGTGCTTTTTGTACTGTTTGAGTTAACTCTTGTGGCGATATCACTTTTTCATTTTTGAGCATTTCTAAAGAAGAATCTGGTATAACCTTTGAGGTCCTCTCTTGAGAACTCTCCAAAGGCGTCTCTTTTTTTACATCTGATAATTCTTGTAAAACATCTTTTTGGGGCTTCTCCAAAGAAGGCTCTGGTATAACCTTTGAGGTCCTCCCTTGAGAACTCTCCAAAGGCGTCTCTTTTTTTACATCTGATAATTCTTGTAAAACATCTTTTTGGGGCTTCTCCAAAGAAGGCTCTGGTATAACCTTTGAGGTCCCCTCTTGAGAACTCTCCAAAGGCGTCTCTTTTTTTACATCTGATAATTCTTGTAAAACATCTTTTTGGGGCTTCTCCAAAGAAGGCTCTGGTATAACCTTTGAGGTCCCCTCTTGAGAACTCTCCAAAGGCGTCTCTCTTTTTACATCTGATAATTCTTGCTCTTTAAGTTCTGGCGAAGGCTTTTCCGATACTTCCTTTTTTGCTGATGACGGAGGAATTGTTTCAACAAGTTTCGGTTTTTCCTTTCGTCTAAAGGGCGCAAGATTATCTAACTGTCCTTCTCCAAAATGATGTGCATCTTCTTTTTCTTGTGTATTATTTGTTGGTTTTACTGCTGGAATAGCGCGCACAGGCGCATCTAATGCACCCTGTTGAGAGGAAAACTCTTGGGTGAGAGGAGCAAGAGTGATCGGAATTACTTCTGATTGTTGTGGTAACGAGACAGGCCTGATGAAATGAGCCCCCCCAACAGTAAACAAAAACACATGTGCTGCAAGGGATAAAGCCAAGCCTCGTTTCATGCTATGATAAGAGTCTTTGTTCATCTTCAAACCTTGCATTTTTTATTTTTAAAGACTGTTTATTGTTTTGCATACTTTGCATACAATGTATAATAGTTTATTATCATTTTATTGTGCCAAACTGGCTAAAGCAACTTGCGAAAAACCTGCTTTTTGAATATCAGCAAGTAGTTTTAGTACTTGTTGATATTCAACTGTTTTAGCAGCACGTACAAAAATACGTTGGTTTTTTTGTGTAGGATCAGACTCAAATTTAGCTTTAAGTTGTGCAATCAGAGCTTCAGGTGTATCGTAATATTCTTGATCAATGGCAAGACGTCCTTGTGCATCAAGCGAAACTGTGAGTGGTGTGTGCTGTGTCTGCACGGGACCAGCTTGGCTATGAGGTAAATCAAGAGGAACACCGTTGACCAAAAGTGGAGCAGAAACCATAAAAATAATTAACAACACCAGCATAACATCAACAAACGGTGTCACATTGATCTCACTCATGAGTTGCTTATGTGAATAACGCCTCCTACGTGCATTTTTTCGAGAAGAAGAAGCGACAACAATACCCATAAATAGTCCCTCTTATAATGACGAATTTGCTGTGCGAGTTTCATCAATACGCCGTGATACAATTGTTGAAAATTCATCGGCAAAGTTTTCTATTTGTGCAATGATCCGAACACTTTCATTGCTCAACTTGTTATAGGCAATAACTGCTGGGATTGCTGCAAACAAACCAATAGCGGTAGCCAAAAGTGCCTCAGCAATACCTGGTGCGACAATTGCCAATGAAGTATTTTGAGACGCTGAAATAGAAAGAAATGATCGCATAATACCAACAACTGTCCCAAAAAGACCGACAAAAGGTCCCGCTGACCCAAGTGTTGCAAGAAAGCCTAATTTTGATTCTATTTTCGCGCTCTCGCGTCCCAAAGTAAGATCCATAGCCTTATCAATTCTACTCTGTAAACTTATTGATGTATGAACTCCTTTTTCAAGGGATTTTCTCCATTCCACCATTGCAGCCATAAAAACTGCAGATATGCTGTTGGTGCGCTGACTTTTACATTCTGCATAAAGATCTTCAAGCGCTCTTCCTGACCAAAATAGACTTTCAAATTGTTTTATTTCACGCCGTATTCTCCGATAAGTCAAAATTCTATCAAAAATAATTGCCCAACTCCATACAGAAGCCAGCAGCAACCCAATCATAACAGCTTTAACAATAAAACCCGCTTGCATAAACAAATGCAATATTCCAATCATTTCTGGATTCGTGAGTTCTACATGCGGCATAATTTTATCCCTCTAAACGAAAAGTTTATTTATTAATGGAATAACGCAGATTGTTTTATAGTTTCTAAATTTAAGAAAACAATTCCACTCTTTCCTCTGTCAAAGAGTCCATGTAATATCAATTTTCAATAGAATACACCTTTAAACAACAATTGTCGAAAAAAGCCCTTTGGGTAAACGGCGCGGTTTTCCTATCTCATTAATAAGAGCAATTTCAACTTTTGCTGTTACCAACATCGTATTCTCATATAGAATATATTGCTCCACGAAAAAGCGCGCTCCTTGAATGCGATCAATCCGTGTTTTAATAGTTAAAAGATTATCGATTTGTGCTGGTCGTAAAAAATTGATTTCCATATGACGTACAACAAAAAACAGTTTTTCACCTTCAACACCTGCTGCCAACATCTTGTTATTAAGACCCGTATCCCGTAGAAATTCTGAACGTCCACGCTCAAAAAACTCTAAGTAGCGCGCATGGTAAACCACACCAGAAAAATCTGTATCAGCAACATAAACGCGCAACTGAAAATCATGAAAAACATTTGTAGGATTGCTTTTAAAAAGATTTGTTTCAGCCATCTACTCCAACCTATAAAATCGTCTAAAGTGGTAAATTATTTGTATATGGAGCAGTTGAATGCATTTTTGTGTTGAAGTCGTGAAAATTAGAGCAAAAATTTTTAATACCCCCAAAGCTTTTTCTGTAAGAATTCACCCACAGACAATGCAACTGTTCTAAAAAAGTATTTTACGGTTGCACTTAAAAGAAAATATTTTAATCATCTATTCCATCCCATAAAGACGTCTGAAGTGACGAATTATCTTGCATATCGAGCAGTTGAGCACGTTTTTGTGATGAAGTCGTGAAAATTAGAGCAAAAATTTTTAATACCCCCAAAGCTTTTTCTGTAAGAATTCACCCACAGACAATGCAACTGTTCTAAAAAAGTATTTTACGGTTGCACTTAAGAGAAAATATTTTAATCATCTATTCCATCCCATAAAGACGTCTGAAGTGACGAATTATCTTGCGTATCGAGCAGTTGAGCACGTTTTTGTGTTGAAGTCAGAGAAGCTGGAGCACAAAGTCCTAAATGGCTCCAAGCTTTTTCTGTAAGAATTCGCCCCCGGGCAGTACGCTGCATAAACCCCTGTTGGAGAAGATAAGGTTCAACAATATCTTCAAGAGCATCACGAGGTTCTGAGAGAGCAGCAGCAATGGTTTCAATACCTACCGGACCGCCTAAAAAAGTTTCCGCAATCAGCAACAAATAGCGACGGTCAAGTGGATCAAGACCAAGATGATCAACTTCAAGACGAGAAAGAGCTTCATCAGCAACTTTACGGTCAATTTCCCCTGCTCCTTTGACCAGTGCAAAATCACAAACCCGGCGTAAAAGTCGTCCTGCAATTCGTGGAGTCCCACGTGCTCTGCGTGCAATTTCATGGGCACCATCATCACTGATTTGTACAGAAAAAAGTCGAGCATTGCGTTGAACAATATATTCCAATTCCTCTATGGTATAAAAATTTAACCGAATAGGAATGCCAAAACGGTCTCGTAATGGTGTGGTCAACAATCCCAAGCGCGTGGTTGCCGCAACCAAGGTAAATCTAGCAAGATCAATTTTAACCGAACGTGCAGCAGGTCCTTCACCAATGATAAGGTCTAGTTGATAATCTTCCATGGCAGGATAAAGAATTTCTTCAATTGCTGGATTCAAGCGATGAATTTCATCAATAAAAAGGACATCGCGTTCTTCTAGATTGGTTAAGAGAGCTGCTAAATCTCCTGCTTTGGCGATAACTGGTCCCGAAGTAGAGCGAAAATTAACACCCAATTCTTTGGCCATAATCTGTGAAAGCGTTGTTTTTCCCAAACCAGGGGGACCTACAAACAAAACATGGTCGAGCGCTTCTTGGCGTGTTTTTGCCGCCTCAATAAATATTTTCAAATTTGCCCGAGCCGCTTCTTGACCAATAAAGTCATCGAGCACTTGTGGTCTTAAGGAACGATCTGGATCATTGGGAAGGGGAACGGCACCTAAAAGGCGTTGGTCTTCATCTTTATGCATTGTTACCCTGTGCTAAGTATGAGGAGAAAGCAATTTCAAGCTATGGCGAATAAGTAGTGCAGAGGAAACGGTTTCCCCTTCAAGAGTTTTCATCGCAGAAGTAAGCGCACGAGCTGCTTGATCACGTTCAAAACCAAGCTTGATCAAAGCAGAAAGCGCATCATTCGTTGGTTGATTAGTCACTTCCGGATGAGAAAACGAAATAGGATGAAAAGTATTGTCATTGTAGGGAAGTGCTTTACTTTTTAACTCACGGACAATTCTTTCACTGACTTTTTTACCAACGCCTGGAGCGCGACTTATCATTGCAACGTCATTTAATGCAATTGCTTGTGCAAGTTCATCTGGCGATAGAATACCCAAAATTGCCAAAGCAACCTTCGCTCCCACACCAGGAACATTTTGCAGCAAGCAAAACCAATCTTGTTCAGCTCTTGTAGCAAAACCAAAAAGGCGAATGGCTTCTTCACGAACATGGGTTTCAATAAAGAGACTTATACTCTCACCAAGAACTGGTAAAGAAGAACGCAGCCGATTTGACACAAAAACAACATATCCCACCCCCTGAACATCCACCAGGATATGATCATCAAAGATATGTTCAAGGATACCTTTTAATTTGCCAATCATGCTGTAACCTCGATCATATTGCAACCTTTGAATGATAAGATTGATTGATACTCTTACGGTGCATACTATGGCAAAGAGCAAGAGCAAGGGCATCAGCCGCATCATTACTATCGAATTCAGCACGTGGAAGCAAAACTTTTACCATCATATGAATTTGTTCTTTAGAGCCATGTCCAATACCAATAACCGACTTTTTTACTTTATTTGGAGCATATTCAAAAACTGGGAGCTTTGCTTGCGCTGGAACAAGCAAAGCAACAGCACGCGCTTGACCAAGTTTTAAAGTTGCCGTAGCATCTTTGTTAACAAACACATGTTCTACAGCAGCTTCATGGGGCATAAATTGATGCACAATTTCTGAAAGTCCTTTATAAAGTTGGCATAATCTGGAAGCAAGATCACTCCGTACATCAGAAGAAAGCGTCCCTGCTGCAACGAATTGAAAGCGATTACCAGAGCAATCGATAACGCCCCATCCTGTATGCCGTAGTCCGGGATCAATGCCTATAATACGAATCGCCTCTGCCATAAATCTAAAGTCTATACATTTTTTCCGCACTTGAACAGAGACTAGCCAGCAAAGAAAATAAAAGACGGCCCATAGAATAATAAAACAGAAGGAAGCAAATTGAACAAAATATATCTCAAGAAGGCAGACATGCGGCTAAATGAAAAAGCAACAAGCTGCAAAATTCTCTAAAAACGCCCAAATGCTGTTTTAAGCAACTCGATCTGTTTACCCACCGGATTGTCCTCTTCCAAGAGATAGGGAAAACTACTTTCTCTCCCAGTACGCATATATTTCATACGCGCCTCTAGCCGAAGTGAGCGGGCTACAAAATAGCGGAAAACTTCTGGCAACTCTTGCCAATGAGCACTTTCTAATTTCAACGTTGGTGTATGAAGCGATATTTTCGCAAATTCTCTTTCTATTTGTTCTGATGACATTTCTCCTTCTCGCTCTGCACGAAGAAGAAGAAGTTGAGAAGCGATTTGCATAAGTCGTGTACTTAAATACATAGCTTCTTTCGCATACATCGCAGAAATTTCTGTCGATAGAGAACGCGCAACCAATTTGCCTTCCGTATCAATATAAGTTGCTGTTTCTTCAATCAACGTCATCGTCTCTTCATAGAGGCGATTGAAAGCATTCTCAAAAGCACTATGCTCAATCATGATAATGGGTTCATCACAAGAATGTTTATGTACACTCACGCTTTTATACTCCAAATAACAGCACAAAAATTATGTTATTAACGAAATGAAAATAAAAAAGTTTCTTTTGTTGCTGTATAAAATGCGTTTTTATATTAACTACCTCTTTTAAAACTTTCGCGCAATGCGCTTCTTATGCTAAGGTTAACGTGTCACAAGATAGCATCACAAACGAATAAGTTTCCTTGAAGAAAACTGTTGAAGAGATCGACGTTTTTCACAATAGTAGGCGACCCCAAACTGTAAAGCAATGCCACTTATAATCAAGAAACTATCGGAAAAAAATGTTCCTGTCATTATTGTTTTTAAAACTTGTCCAAACATTGCAAACACCGTCCCCGTTACAAAAACGGGAAGACTGTGTTTACCTAAAATTGCTAAAGGATTTTTTTCTGAAACATGAAACCAATTATGCAAGCGAGGCAAAAAAAGGATCAGCGCTGATAGGGCAATAATATGGAGCAGACGGGGTAAACTCAAAAAGGTTTTATTAAAATTAATTAATGGAGAAGTCCAACCAAGCCACCCTAAAACACCCCACCAATTCAAGCGAACCCATAATAGAGAAAGCAAAAGATACACAGTTGCAACAACAACCCAAAAAGGTTGAAAGGCGATTGTTTTTCCTTGTTTAAGAAATAAAGTGATAGTCAACCCTATTACAAACAAAAATTGCCAAGATAAAGGGTTTAAAAACCACTTTCCCTGTATAGGATAAGAAGGGGGAGCAATTTCATAAAATCCACAAATCAGGTAGAGCATGAAGGAACCCGAAAGCAGCAGCCATTTTTGTTTACAACTCAAATAAAGTGCAAAAGGCGCAAAAAACATGAGAACAATATAAAGCGGAAGAATATTATTATACCCTAATTGGTGTCCAAAGCTTAAGGTACTAAAAACTGCAATGAAAGGCTGTGTGAAAAATAACCCCACATTATTCATTGATAAAAGTTTCTCTACACGCCACAAAAAAAGCACCTAAAAAAAGGCTCAAAGTTATAAATGTGGTAAAAAGATAGGCTCCATAAAGCTGAAAAGCTCTCTGCCAAAGTTTGCGTACAATGAAAGTAAAAGACGCCTGATGTAAACGCGCATGAAAGCTTAGCCCAAGAGATACCCCTGAAAGTAAAACAAAAACTTCTGCTGAATCAGAAAAACCGAAGTTTTTATGTGTTATATATTCATATAAAGTCCCAGGAATATGATTGATGAAAATTGTCAACAAGGCTAAAGAACGAAAAATATCAACGCGTGTATCACGATGAAAAGGATGTGTATTATGGTTAAAAACACTCTGATATCCCATAAATGCCCCCCTACAAATCATAAAAGTACCCGTTTATTTTAACAAAGAAGATTTATAAGAAGAAGCCTTAATTGTAAGAGTCAAATTTTTTATTTTAAGAGTTAAGGATTTTATATGACAAAACAAAAGAATAAACTGATTGATCCACCTTCTCATCCTCAATTGGTTTTAACATTAGACGTACGGCGTGTTTTACAACCTACCTTTTTGGGCCAAATATTGCAAACAAAGTCTTTTGTATGTGTCATTCTCTATGACTCTGAGAAAGATGAAGCTTTTTTACAAAAACAAGCAAAAATCTACACTGAGGATATTCAGCATAATAACATTGCCCTTCTCATTTCTGGTGACAGCCGAATTGTTGAACGCACAAAAGCAGATGGTTTGCATGTGGAGGGTGACCTTAACACTCTTGAACACTTTGCAAATCAAAAAAAAGGACAAAAAATAGTAGGTTTTGGCAATTTGCGTAATCGCCATTGTGCCATGCTTGCTGGAGAAGCAGGGGTCGATTATCTTCTGTTTGGAAAATTAGGGGCCGATAAAAAACCGCACTCTCACCCCCGCAATATCCAATTGGCGCAATGGTGGGCAGAGATTATGGAAATCCCCGCTATTGTTCAAGCAGGAAGCGATTATGAAACTTTTGATGAAGTATTAAAAACCGCCTGCGAATTTATCGCCGTTGAAGAAATCATTTTTGCACACGACAATCCTTTAATTATACTTGAAATGATGAAAGAAAAATGTAAAAATTTTCTCCTGTGATGCAGAGGAAACATCCATGATTAAAAGAAGCATGAAACTGCTTATTGTGGGAGTAATTTGGCTTGCAAGCGTTATCGCTATTGCAAATTCTGCTGGAAGCACTGAAGAATCCTCAAATCTCAAAAACTCTTTGAACACTATTCAAACAGCTTCAAGCACACAAGAGTCTTTCCATCCCTTACAAGCTGGAGAATATGATCAAGCCTACGACTATTACGTTCAAGGCTATTATTTGAAAGCCTTTCGTGAAGCACTCAGACGTGCTGAACAAAATGATCCTTTCGCACAAACTCTTCTTGCTCGGATTTACATGGAAGGATGTGCAGTTCCCGTTGATGGTGCTCGTGCTGCTTTATGGTTTGGACGTGCAGCAAAACAAGGCGAACCACAAGCACAATTGCGCTATGGACTGATGCTATTTGATGGTAATTTTATTACACAAAATCAAGAACTTGGTGAACAATTTATTCAAAAATCCGTAGAAGCCGGAGTAAAAGAAGCCTATTATTATTATGGGCAATTGCTTCTTTATAAAGCTTCACGTGAAAAGCAAATTCTTGCTGGTGTTACGATACAAAGTCGTGAAAATGAAGCGATAGAACAGGCACTAAAATGGTTCTTAAAAGGTGCGTCTCTTGGTGATCCCGAAGCAGCTTTTGCTGCAGCAAAAATTCTTTCTTTAGGAACTTTAACGCGGCCAAAAGATGATCGTAATGCACGCAAACTTATGGAAGTTGCAGCTCAAAACAAACATTCTCTAGCTCAAATTCTTTTGGCACAATGGCTAGTACAAGGTCGTGGGGGAAAAACTGATTTTCAACGTGCTTTTCATTTGCTTTTGAACAATGCGCTCAACATGAGCGCACCAGCACAGATTTCTCTTTCAAGACTTTATCGAGATGGAATAGGCACAACAGGCGATATGATAAAGGCAGCAGCATGGTATATGCTTGCAAAACAAGCAAAAATACAAGCTCCTGATCTTGAAATGATGCTTGATGGGTTAGATAACACACAATTGGAAGAAGCACGAAAAGAAGCAATAAAGCTTCTTCCTGTTTTTTAAAAAATGCTTGAAAAAATGATATCCTTTTCTTCAAAATAGATAAATTCTCACAAAATCCCCATAAAAATCTTTGTGCAAATTGTTAAAAAGCTTGCGTCTGAGCACTTTTTATGGTCTTGCAAAGAACTGAAAAGCAAGAAAAGATAAAAAAGTTCTTTAATTTAGGAGTACTTTCTAGGCTCTTCTCTCTGCAAAAACAACGAAAGAACTCACCATAAAAACAACAAAAGAGCTCGCCACAAAGACAACGAGGGGAATAGCCATACAAGGACAAAAAGAGCTCTCTTTTTGTAGGAATAGAATTGGATAGAAACGATGAAAATTAATGGCAATGAAATTCGCCCCGGTAACGTAATTGAACATCAAGGAAGTTTATGGGTTGCTGTTAAATGCAACGCGGTAAAACCAGGAAAAGGCGGTGCATTTAATCAAGTTGAAATGAAAAATTTGATTGATGGTACAAAACTCAATGAACGATTTCGTGCTGCCGAAACGGTTGAAAGAGTACGCCTTGAACAAAAGGATTTTACGTTTCTTTATCAACAAGGTGATGCTTTGATCTTTATGGATTCTCAATCCTATGAACAACTTGAATTGCTAAAGGATTTTGTTGGTGAACGTGCTGCTTTTCTCCAAGATGGGATGACTGTCACAGTTGAACTTTATCAAGAAAAGCCAATCGGCATATCCCTTCCCGATCAGGTTATTGTAACGATTGCTGAGGCTGACCCAGCCATCAAGGGGCAAACAGTCACAGCCTCTTATAAACCTGCAATTCTTGAAAATGGTATCCGTATTCTTGTTCCACCCTTTATAAATACTGGTGAACGTGTCATTGTCGACACCAACGAGTTGATCTATTTGCGTCGTGCAAATGAAAAGGATAAATAAAGGAATAAAAGATGCCCCATTCTGCAATCATGAATGTTATGGTGCAAGCTGCAATAAAAGCAGGACGCTCGTTGGTGCGTGATTACGGTGAAGTACAAAATTTGCAAGTGTCTTTGAAAGGACCTGCAGATTATGTAAGCCAAGCAGATCGTAAAGCTGAAAAAATTATTTTCCATGAATTAAGCAAAGCACGACCCAAATTTGGTTTTCTAATGGAAGAGTCTGAGGAAATTATTGGAGAAGATTCACAGCATCGTTTCATTGTTGATCCTTTAGATGGCACAACAAATTTTCTCCATGGCATTCCTTTTTTTGCTGTTTCTATTGCTTTAGAAAGTCAAGGAAAAATCGTTGCTGGCGTTATTTATAATCCCGTAAGTGATGAGCTATTTACCGCTGAACGTGGTAGTGGAGCTTTCTTTAATGACCGACGCTGTCGCGTTTCTGCACGACGAAGACTGGAAGATTGTGTCATTGCAACGGGTATGCCGCATTTTGGTCGCCCAGGTCATGGAGCATATCTTATTGAATTGCGCAATGTGATGATGGAAGTTTCTGGACTTCGTCGTTTTGGAGCTGCTGCTCTTGATTTGGCTTATGTCGCAGCTGGAAGAACCGATGGATTTTGGGAAGATAACCTACAAATTTGGGATATAGCTGCTGGAATACTGATGGTCCGTGAAGCCGGTGGTTTTGTCACAGATAAAGAAGGCGGTAATGATATATTTCGCAAAAAAAACATCATTGCTGGCAACGAACACATTCGCATCAAGTTAGAAAAAACTCTTAAGAAAGGAATTTAACTCTCAAAAAAACAGCAATCTGGAAATAGTATTTTGTGTTTCCTAAAGCGCACCGACGATAATTCCCAAAGAATTTATTGATAATATTAGTTTATTCAGGGGAAAATTGCAATTTAGCTAAATAGGCATAAATCCCGTTTTGTGCAATGAGTTCTGTATGTGTCCCTTCCTCAACAAGAGCACCTTTATCCATTACAAGAATACGATCAGCTTTTAAAATTGTTGCTAGACGGTGAGCAATTACTAATGTTGTTCGATTTTGCATCAACCCTTCTAATGCTTCTTGCACTAACTTTTCACTATTTGCATCTAAAGCCGACGTTGCTTCATCAAGCAGTAACAGTGGAGCATTTCTTAAAATCGCGCGTGCAATACCAATGCGTTGTTTTTGCCCACCCGAAAGCATGGTACCACGCTCTCCCACTTTTGTATCCAAACCGTCTGGTAAAGCTTCAATAAACTCAAGTGCGTTGGCTGCTTTAGCGGCAGCGATAATTTGTTCTTCATAAGTATTTTCTGTACCGAAAATAATATTATCGCGTAACGTGCCATCAAAAATGGCGACATCTTGTGGAACATAAGAAATTGCACTGCGTAAATCTTGTAAAGAAAGGCGATTGATCTCCCTGCCATCAAATCGAATTTGACCACTTATAGGATCATAAAAACGAAGGATCAAAGAAAAAATAGTACTTTTTCCTGCACCTGAAGCACCAACAAAAGCAACTGTTTCACCCGCTTTGACAGAAAAAGAAAGAGAGCGTAAAATCTTTTCTTGTGGCCTAGAAGGATAAATAAAATTAACTTGATCAAAAACAATAGCACCTTGAATAGGTTTTGCCAGTGGCAAAGGAACCTCTGGAGCTAAAATAGTAGGCTGTTCCTGCAACAATTCGGCAAGCCGTTCAGCAGCTCCTGCTGCTTGTATTAATTCTGCACCTATTTCCGATAATTGCGCAAAGGTTGAAGCTCCAAAAACCGCATAAAGAACAAATTGACCTAATGTTCCCCCTGTCATAGTCCCATTCAAAACATCCCGTGACCCAATCCATAAAACAGCGACCACACTGCTGAAAACCAGAAAAATTGCAAATCCTGTAAAAAAGGAACGCAAAATCACAGAAGCACGTGCCGTTTGAAAAGCACGTTCTATCAACTGTGAAAAACGTGTAGCAACAAGTTTTTCAGCAGTAAAAGCCTGCACAGTGCGAATAGAGCTTACCTGTTCTGTTGCTAAAGCATTAGCATCTGCTAAACGGTCTTGCGCAGCGCGTGTACGTGCACGAACCCTACGCCCAAAAACAACTAACGGAATAGCAACAAAGGGGATGGCAAGCAAAACAAGCGTGGACAATTTAGCATTGGTAATAACCATCATTACAATTGCTCCAATCACCACAATCAAATGACGCAAAGCGGTAGAGGCAGTTGAACCAACAGCTAATTTTATTTGCGTTGTATCCGTTAAAAGCCGGGAAACAATTTCACCAGAATGAGACTTATCAAAAAAAGCAGGCGAAAGTTTCATAATATGTACAAAAACATCACGCCGTAAATCGGCAACAATCCGTTCTCCCAAAGTGATGACACAATAATAACGGCAAGCAGAAGCAAGTGCGAGAAGCAAAGCCAAAACAAACAAAATAAAGAAATAAAAATTGATATGACCATGACTTGAAGTAGAAAAACCATAATCAAACATTTGGCGGATAGCAACGGGCAAAGCGAGCGTAACAAGAGCAGCAACAGACAAAGCTAAAAAGGCAAATATAAACAACCAACGATAACGTACAAGATAAGGACCAAAAGTTGCAAGCAACGAGAATGAAGACTTTTTTGTGGAAGGCTTTATAAATTTTTTTGAATGATTGAAAAGATTCATAAGGTTTTGCTCACTATATTTGGTTGTTTATAACACTTGCATGCAACGTTGTATCTTGAACACTTGTTTTTTGATGCGTGCTCGGTTATAGGAGTATTACTTTAATCAGTTTTAACAAAAAGACAAAGGAAGCGCACTTAAAAAGTGATAAAGTGCCATTTTACTCTATAAATACAAAAGGTTTGACGCATGAAAGCGAATATTCATCCTGATTATCACAAAATTACCGTCGTTATGACAGATGGAACTCGATATACAACACGTTCCACTTGGGGAAAAGAAGGAGATGTCCTTAATTTGGATATCGACCCCAAATCCCATCCAGCGTGGACAGGCGGGTCTCAAACACTCGTAGACCGTGGTGGACGTGTTTCTAAATTTAAAAATCGTTTTGGTAATCTTGGTATATAAAAGCCTCGCTCTGGTTCTAAAGAGAAAAAACGCCTGATAAGCTGCTTACTATACATTAAAAACGATAAAACTGCTTTGGCTTGTAAAAGGAACACCGTTTAATAGTCCTTTACAGTGGAGTTCTTATAGAAAACACTTTTAAGCTGCTCGTGAAATGCCCCACTCAAAGCAGAGTTTTTTGCATGTTAAAGAAAAATAGAAACTGATTACTTCTATAAACCATGATGATACAAAGAAAAAAGGAGAAGAGGGCTAAAAAGCCCTCGCTCGAAACGATAAAAAGAAATTTGTAAACACAAGATTTAGAGCATTTTAAGCATACGACTTTTCCTGGTCTTTTGTCCATTTTCCCAAAGCAGCAAGATGGTTCATTCGGGCACGATGACAAAAAGCCTTTTGTGCAACAGCAACATTTTCATCTTTTCCAGCCCATGCTTTTAAGGCAGCCGCTTGTAATGCCCGTCCATAAGAGAAAGTTAATTTCCAAGGTAAAGTCCCTAAAGCATTCATAGCAGATAAATGCGCCGTTGCTTCTTCATCGCACTGCCCTCCAGAAAGAAAAGCAATTCCCGGAACAGAAGCAGGTACAGTCTGTTTAAGAACCTGGATCGTCTTTTCAGCCACCTCTTCAACAGAAGCATTGCGCGCATCTTTTCCATCAATCACCATATTGGGTTTTAAAATCATACCCTCGAAAAGCACATGACACTCAAATAATTCTTTAAAAACCGTGTTTAAGACAGCTTGTGTAACCTCAAAACAACGTGCAATTGAATGTTGACGTGATGGCCCATCCATCAGCACTTCCGGCTCAACAATAGGCACAAGACCTACTTCCTGACATAAAGCAGCATAGCGTGCTAAAGCCTGTGCATTTTGACTTATTGCACCTTTTGTTGGCAAAACACGTTCATCAATAGCAATCACCGCACGCCATTTAGCAAAACGCGCTCCCAAAGCATAATAATCTTTTAAACGCTCACGCAGTCCATCCAACCCTTCTGTAATCGTTTCATGAGGAAAAGCGGCCAATGGTTTGGCACCGGTATCAACTTTAATTCCCGGCAAAGCACCCGCATCACGAATAAGATCTGTCAACATCTGCCCCGTAGAAGCTTTTTGACGAATGGTTTCATCAAATAAAATGACACCAGAGATAGCACTTCTCATAGCTTCTTTTGCAGTAAAAAGC
The DNA here is from genome assembly GCF_013388295.1 of Bartonella alsatica. Classification (NCBI taxonomy): domain Bacteria; kingdom Pseudomonadati; phylum Pseudomonadota; class Alphaproteobacteria; order Hyphomicrobiales; family Bartonellaceae; genus Bartonella; species Bartonella alsatica. The sequence continues at coordinate 765,939 of NZ_CP058235.1, forward strand.
ATTTCACGATAGGCGCGACGATTATTCTCATTGCATTCAACACCAATGCTTTCAAAACGCTTTCCAATCGTCGCAGTACTTTCATCTGCAGCTAAAATACCTTTCCCTGCACTCACCAGAGTAAGTGCTATATCTTCAAGACGTTCATTCATAAAAATTCCTCTTTATTCTGTCTAATTTCTAAAAATAGCAATATAGCCAGCTACCCTATACAACCTGAGACCATACAGCTTTTTTAACTTTTCCTTCAAATCAAATCTTTAAGCCTGCATGAGAGCGAAAATACCAGGAAGCATCTTGCCTTCCATCCATTCTAAAAAAGCCCCCCCTGCAGTCGAAAGATAAGTAAAATCATTAGCAACACCAGCATGATTAAGTGCAAAAACCGTATCTCCCCCACCTGCAATTGAAATCAATTTTCTTGCCGAGCTCCGTTCTGCTGCATGACGTGCCACTGCTATCGTTCCCTGTTCAAAGGGAGGCACCTCAAAAACACCAAGAGGGCCATTCCACACAAGGGTAGCAGCCTTATCAATCACAGCATTGATATTTGCAATGGAGTTTGTACCAATATCCAGAATCATTCCCTTTTCCGGAATATCTCCAATATCATAAAGACGATGTGGTGCATTTTTTTCAAAGCGAAATCCAACCATCACATCCACAGGGAGTAGAAGCGTACATTGGTACTCTTGCGCTTTTTCAATAACTTTTTTTACAGTTTCCATCAATGCATGTTCACACAATGACTTTCCAACTTGAACACCTTGGGCTGCCAAAAAACTGTTGGCCATACCACCACCAATCACCAAATAATTGACCTTTTCAATCAAATGATTAAGCACAAAAAGTTTACTAGAAACCTTTGCACCTCCAACAATTGCAACTACTGGACGCGTCGGATTGCCAAGCGCCTTTTCTAAAGCCTGCAATTCACACTGCAAAGAACGTCCCGCATAAGAAGGCAAAAAATGCGTTATTCCCTCCACCGAAGCATGAGCACGGTGAGAAACTGAAAAAGCATCATTGACATAGAGATCCCCATGATGAGCTAAGGCTGCAGCAAAAGAACAATCATTCTTTTCTTCACCTGGATGAAAACGAACATTTTCAAGTACTAAAACATTACCGTTTTGCAATGCTTCAACCGCCATTTGCGCTGTTGTTCCAATACAATCTGATGCAAAAGCCACCGACTGATTAATTATTTTCTCCAGTACTTGTACAACGGGGCGTAGAGAAAATTCTGGCTCCCCTTGTCCCTTGGGACGCCCACAATGGGAAAGTAGAATAAGTTTAGCGCCACGTTTTTGAAGTTCAACAAGTGTCTCTTTATGTCGTTTAATACGCGTCTCATCACCCACTTTTCCTTGCACCATTGGCACATTAAAATCTACCCGCACAAGAACACGTTTCCCGGTGACATCAACATCATCAAGTGTACGAAAACCCATCACTGCACCTTCTCCACTTTCTGTGGTTACACATAAAAAGCACACCTCCCTAACTTTCTTTCCACTCAATTCTTTTTGCTTTTACATAAAAAAAACTTGTAACTGTGCTTTCTCAAACTTCGTTTTGTTTAAGCTTCACTTTTTCAAATTTTGCCCTTTCATGAAATTTTAAAACACATATTGTACAAATACAGAAAACCCTATCAATCACTTAAACAGCACCTTTTTTTTAACGTACCAATAGCGATTCTAGGCGTCTTTTTCAAAAAGAATACGCCTTTATTCTTATCATAAAATTTGACTTTGTTAAGATAAAAGAGAGGCTTCAGAACCTCTTTTATATTGTTTTGGCAAAAGCTACTGCCGTATCAGCCATACGGTTTGAAAAACCCCATTCATTATCGTACCAAACCAGAACACGACAAAGCTGACCATCAATTACCTTTGTTTGATCATTATGGAAAATAGCTGAATGCGGATTATGATTAAAATCACAACTCACAAGCTTTTCTTCTGTATAGTCCAAAATTCCTTTGAGTGACCCTCGTGCAGCAGTGCAAATAGCCATATTAATTTCTTCAACCGTTGTGGAACGTTTAGCAGTAAATGTTAAATCAACCACAGAAACATTCGGAGTTGGAACACGAATCGACACACCATCGAGCAATCCTTTTAACTCTGGCAAGACCAAGCCCACAGCTTTCGCCGCCCCTGTCGAGGTAGGAATCATAGAAAGAGCTGCCGCGCGTGTACGATAAAGGTCACGATGCATTGTATCCAACACAGGTTGATCACCTGTATAAGAATGGATCGTCGTCATAAAACCTTTTTCAATGCCAACTGTATTGTGCAAAACCTGCGCAACAGGCGCTAAACAGTTAGTTGTACAAGAAGCATTGGAAACAATCCTATGCTCTTTGCTTAGAAATTGATGATTAACTCCATAAACCACAGTGAAATCTGCACCCTCCGAAGGAGCAGAAATAAGAACACGCTTTGCTCCCGCATCTAAGTGAGCACTTGCTTTGTCACGCGCAGTAAAAATACCTGTACATTCCAAAGCAATATCGATATCTAAATCTTTCCAAGGCAACTGTACTGGGTCACGCTCTGCCAACACCTTTATCAAACCGCGTCCTATATCAAGCGCATCACCAACAACCCTAACCGCACCAGGAAAACGCCCATGGACTGAATCATAGCGTAATAAATGAGCATTTGTTTCCACCGATCCCAAATCATTAACGGCCACAACTTCAATATCTTGTCGTCCACTTTCCACAAGTGAGCGCAAAATATTGCGTCCAATACGACCAAACCCATTAATTGCAACGCGAACCGTCATTTCCCATTTTCCCTATTTTATTATAGCGCAACAAACGAGTATTTGTTTCCACCGATTCCAAATCATTAACCACTACAATCTTCAATATTTCGATCAATCACTTTCCATAAGTGAACGCGAAATACTGCTCCTAATACCTATCAACCCTATTAATTGCAATGCGAACTGTCATTTCACATTTTCCTTATGGATCTTTTCAAGTTCTTTTTCAACGGTAGCGACCACATTCTCACAAGTGATATCGAAATGTGCATAAAGTGTATCAGCTGTTCCACTGGCACCAAACCCATCCATACCAATAAACACACCATCACAACCGATAAAACGCTCCCATCCTTGTCGCACAGCAGCTTCAATAGCAATTTTAATTGGTGCATCACCAATGAGGGCACGTTGATAAGAGAGAGATTGCTGTGCAAAGAGTTCGAAACAAGGCACAGAAACCACACGTGTTGGGATACTTTTTTCTTCTAAAACCGCATGTGCCTCTACTGCAATTTGCAATTCTGAACCAGAAGCAAATAGGGTAACCTGCGCATCATCACTAGCGGTAAGTAATTCATAAGCACCCAGCATACAAAGATTTTCTTCTTCATACTCTTGACGTAAAAACGGTAAATCTTGCCGACTTAAAGCCAAAGTAGAAGGTGTTTCGCGTGTTTTCAAAGCCAATTGCCAACACTCAACTGTCTCCATAGCATCAGCAGGGCGGAAAACAAGATGATTAGGCAGAGCACGCAAAGAAGCCAAATGCTCCACGGGTTGATGCGTGGGGCCATCCTCACCAAGACCAATGGAATCATGGGTCAGGACATAAATCACCCGCAACCCCATCAAAGAAGACAGACGCATCGCAGGACGCATATAGTCAGAAAAGCACAAGAAAGTTCCCCCATAAGGAATAAAGCCTCCATGAAGAGCAAGACCATTCATTACTGCTCCCATCGCATGTTCGCGAATTCCATAATGCAGATAGCGCCCTGAAAAATCTTCAGCAGAAATACTTTTCATCTGACTGCTTTTTGTATTATTAGACCCGGTTAAGTCAGCCGAACCGCCAATAGTTTCAATAACAACCTCATTGATAACTTCAAGAGCCATTTCTGAAGCTTTACGCGTAGCAACACAAGGGCGCTCTTTAGTGAGTTGCTGCTTATAAGCATCAATAGCGCTATCAAATCCACCGAGAAGATCACCCCGCATTAGTCTTTCAAACTCCACACGTTCTAACATAGAAAGAGCAGCTAATTTTTTTTCCCATTGTTGTCGTTTTTTAGCAGCATTGAGACCAGCCAAACGCCAATTATCAAGAATATCAGCTGGAACAACGAAAGGCTCAACCTCCCATCCCAAAGCGATACGAGTTTCAGCAATTTCCCGGGCGCCTAAAGGTGCTCCATGAACTTTATTGGTGCCTGCTTTATTTGGTGCTCCAAAGCCAATGGTGGTTTTACAGTCAATCAAAGTTGGTTTATCGGAATCTCGAGCTGCCTCAATAGCACGTGCAAGTTCAGCTTGATCATGTCCATCGACTTTGTGTGTATTCCACCCAGACGCTTTAAAACGCGCCATTTGATCTGTACTATCAGTAAGAGAAATTTCTCCATCGATGGAAATATTATTATCGTCCCACAACACAATAAGCTTACTGAGTTTCAGATGACCAGCAAGGGAAATAGCTTCTTGAGAAATCCCTTCCATAAGACACCCATCCCCGACCAACACATAAGTGTAATGATTGATAAGATCTCCAAACCGCGCATTTTGCAAGCGCTCACCAAGTGCCATTCCCACGGCATTAGCCAATCCCTGACCAAGAGGGCCAGTAGTTGTTTCAATTCCTGCGGCATACCGATATTCTGGATGCCCGGCAAGCTTTGACCCTAGTTGGCGAAAATTTTTGAGATCTTCAAAGGTGATATCCTCATAACCAGAAAGATATAGTAAAGCATAAAGCAACATAGACCCATGCCCAGCCGACAATACAAAACGATCACGATTAGGCCAATGGGGATTTTTAGGATCATGAGCAAGGAACTTTGTATAAAGAACGGTAGCGATATCGGCTGCGCCCATTGGCAAGCCAGGATGACCAGAATTTGCTTTTTCAATCGCATCAATAGCAAGAAAACGGATAGCATTGGCCATCTGATTTTGTTGTTCAGTATTCGTCATAAATGATAGACCATTTCATTATTCTCTTAATTTTTTGAGAAATACTCTTTGTTTAATTCTCAAGATAAGCTTTCTTATTATCGTCACTTGAGTAATATTAATAATATTCCCCTCACACATCCTTTTACACATAATCATTTATGCCAATACACTGAAAAAATCCAGCTTTTAATTAACATGTATCTTCTGCCTTGCTTGCGAAAACATTCTACATACTTAAAAATAAAATTTACACAAAAAAAGAAAATGTATGATTCGTTTTTGCATAAAAAACTGATAAAGGATACAATTACCCAAAGGATAGAAATAGCATGAATCTAGAAAACACGGTTCTACCACACGCTTTAGAGCAATTAGAAAAAGCATTAAGAACCTTAGAAATCACTATTATAAACCGCAATGCCGTTATTGATAAAAACAATGAATGGGAAGAAGAAATACAACGAATGAACGCTGATCGTAGCCATCTTGCCCAAGCACTTGATAAAGCTGAAGCCCAAGTTGAGCGGCTAGAAGCAGTAAACAAAGAAGTTTCCAAACGTTTGATTAAAGCGATGGAAACGATTCGCGTCGTCATTGATAGATAAAGGTTTGAATGTATGGAAACTGTTTCCGTCACCATTGATGGTAAAGTTTATCGCATGGCTTGCAATAAAGGGCAAGAAAGCCATCTTATTGAGCTTGCAGCTCGATTAGACCAATATATTGCACATTTGAAAGAAAATTTTGGTGAAATTGGCGACCATCGTTTATCGGTTATGGCCGGCATTATGATTATCGATGAAATGGAAGAAATACAACGAGAAAATAAAAAACTACAAGAAGATTACGAAACTCTTTTACGGCTACATCACGAAAGAGATCGCACTATGGGAAAAATTGTACGAAACACAACAGAACGTATTGAAAAACTTACCAATCAATTGCTCAAAGATAACCAAACCAACATTGATGTTCAAGAACAAGAAAATTCATAAATTCACATTAGTTTTTAAACTAACTAAACACAGTAATTTTTTCAACAAGAGTAATTTTCAACGACCGATATAGATATAATTGTAAAAGAGTGGTGCACATTGCAATAGAAACAAATAAAACAAATTTCCTCTCGGAAAAAAGCAGTATTTGTGTTTCACATCAACTACTATTGCCTTATCAAAAATGTCTTTCACCAATGATATCATGCAAAACCCATGAACATCCCCACCTTTTACACTCTAAATAAATAGACCAACATCATTATCCTCTTTACCCGCACCTAAATATATTTACTTTGTTATGGCTGCTTTTGCAGCTAAACAGTTTATGAAAAGGATATTGTTTTTTTAACAATTCTATTCACACTTCGCTTCCTTTTATGATACGTAAGCAAATATTTTTTCGACCCTGAATAAGAAGAAGTTTACAATGAAAAAATGTTTCTCTATTTACAGTTCTCATTCAAATTGAAAAATTATGAATTATGATTATAAATCAATATATTAATTGTATAATAAATAAAGCTATACAAAAATATTTCAAAAAACAATACAGCATCAAAATCCCGGTTAAATTTTCTACTCCATCATAAACGCAGTTTTTTCAAAATAAAGATCAGATGCCGCTTCAGCAAACAATTTACAATATCGGATCCTACATATCCTCCGACCCAAGACAACCACCATGTTGTTTTCCCAATGAATAATAAAGCAATGCTAGATCTATTCAGTCACTTTCCTGCCCAAAGCAACGCGGGTAAACGTTCTCGTTAAATACCCTTTTTTCCATCTTGAGAAACAGAAGCGATACGCAATAAATTTGTAGCACCAGGCGTACCAAGAGGGACACCTGCTGTCACAAGGAATCGATCTCCTCCTTGGCAAAAGCCCTCTTGAAAAGCAATAGATGCAGCACGATCAACCATATCCTCTAAATCCTGTGCATCTTCGCTAACCACACAATGCAGCCCCCAAACCAAAGCCAACCGTCGTGCTGTTTCCACGATAGGCGACAAAGCAACAATAGGTTTACTTGGGCGTTCCCGTGATGCACGCATACCCGTTGTGCCTGAAGCAGTATAAGCAATGATAACTGCTAATTGAAGTGTTTCGGCAATTTGTCGTGCCGCAAGAGAAATTGCGTCTGTTCCTGTTGACTCCGGAGCAGGATGCTGCGCTCCAACCATAGCAGCATAAGTATGATCTTGTTCAATTTGCCTAGCAATGCGGTCCATCATCAACACAGCTTCTTCAGGATAAAGACCAGAAGCAGATTCAGCAGACAACATCACAGCATCGCTCCCGGCATAAACGGCTGTAGCAACATCAGAAACCTCTGCGCGTGTAGGAACAGAAGATGTAATCATAGACTCGAGCATTTGTGTTGCTACCACCACAGGCTTTCCAGCTAAACGACAAGCTTTTATTAACTCTATTTGGAGTGCAGGAATCTTTTCCAATGGCATTTCTACACCAAGATCTCCACGTGCAATCATAATACCATCAGAAACATCAATAATCTTCTCTATGTGCTCTAAAGCTTGAGGTTTTTCGATCTTAGCCATCAACGATACTTTGTTCTTTGTCAACCGACGTACCGCTATAATATCTTCTGGACGTTGGATAAAAGAAAGCGCTACCCAATCAACAGGCTGCTGTAAAAGAGCCTGAAGATCAAGCTTATCTTTTTGCGTCAATGAACCAAAAGGCAAAACTGTATCGGGAAAACTCACGCCTTTTCGATCAGAAATACGAGTCCCAGAAACCACACAACATTCAATAGAATGACCATCACACTTTTCAGCACGCAGTTCCAGTTTTCCATCATCAATCAACAGTCGATCCCCTGGTTTAACAGCTGCTAATACATCCCCATGTGGAAAAAAAACACGCTGTGTATCACCCGGCACATCACAATCATCTAATGTAAAGCTTTGCCCAACACGTAAATCTTCCTGACCTTTCGCAAAACAGCCAACACGCAATTTTGGTCCCTGTAAGTCCACTAAAATACCGATTGGCCGTTGAACAATTTTTTCAACCTTCCGTATGCGCTTAATCAAATCATCCATTGTTTCACGGTCGGTGTGGCTCATATTTAAACGAAAAACATCTGCTCCGGCCCTAAACAGTTTTTCAATCATAGAAATAGAAAAAGACGCAGGACCAAGAGTGGCAACGATTTTTACTTTACGTGCACGCTTCACGGTAAAGAACCTCTTAAAAGAGGGGAGGAATGGACACCTGAATCGTTGAACAAAGACTCATCGGTTAACTGCACCATCCAACTGGTTTGGTTGCCCGTATCAATTTCCTTAAACTCAGCCTTCTGATACCCTCTGGGAAAACAATCGTGAACCCCTTGAATGGTAAATTGGCTATCTTGCACACACATGGTTATAGTACCTGACCAATTACCTTTTTTCTGTGCACCCTCCGCATAAAAATAATAAAACCGTGAAGAAAGAGGCCCCTCTATTAAGGTTTTACATTCTGTCACAGGCACCACCCACCATCCTTCACTCACCCAACCTGAAAACGTACGATATCCCACAGCAACACCAACAGTCTGTTGGGTCGTATTACAAACCCGAAAATCAGCTTTTGCAAATACAACAAATGGAAACAACAGCAGAATGCTCAAGAGAAAAATCCTCAGTTTTTTCTCAAACATCCATTTCCGTTTTTTGGCAACCACAAAACTTCCTTTATAATGCAAGCCATTAAAACAAAGCATATATCTTTTTTTTCAAAAACCTTTCAAACCCATTAATGTATCTTTATCATTTTTTGCTTCTTATGGCCTTTTTATCAAGGCATATATTTAAAAATTTTACAAAATATTTAAAGTCAATTTGTAAAAAAACTGTATAGCTTGATTTACCTCTTGTTTTTCAAGCTTTCCCATAAAACTTATCGTTAAAAAACAGCTTGAAATATAAAAATCTGGAGAAAAATGCAATGAACACAGTAACTAATGAAACACACGCTATATCCGTAAACCAATTGCGTGCTTTTATCGAACGTATTGAACGATTAGAAGAAGAAAAGAAAACCATTTCTGATGATATTAAAGAGGTTTACGCCGAACTTAAAGGCTCTGGATTTGATAGTAAAGCTGTTCGAAGTATTATACGGTTACGTAAAAAAGAAGAACATAAACGCATGGAAGAAGAAGCCGTCATACAACTTTATAAAAACGCACTTGGTATGAGTTGACACCATTAATGACACTTTCTCAAAATTGAAAAGAAAATACACCTAAATTTCTCTCAGAAATGAGTAGTTCGTGAACTTATAACAAGAATATCGGCAATATGTCGCATTCTTGGAGAGTAGCTTCCTTGAGCAAGCGTAATTGTCTCTTGCACCAAGAAGTGTTCTTATACTCTAATCAATCGTTAAGATGTTGAACAAGGAGATAAGTAGGCGCAAACATCAGATGGCCGTGCATATACGATACTATATTTTGCACAAATCAACTGACAAGAAAGCTGATAAAATCACACCGTGAAAGAATTCGCTCTGAAACAGGTTGGCAAGTTTCTTAAAAAATGATTATAGAAATCCAAACAAGTTGAAGATATAATAAAAAAAGCAGAATGACTTATGGGTAAAGTGCATAATCATTCTAATTTTAAAGGAGAAGTACCTGAACCCATCTCAGAATAGGTAATATACTCACAATAATGCATCAAATCTCCAATAGATTAAACACTCTAAACTTGTTGGCAGTAGCCTAATAGGTGCACCCTATAATTTGCAAAACACGCTGGTTCAAAAATAAATTAGACATAAAAGAAAAAACTATAAAGCAATTAAAAACATCGTTAAGAAGTATAAAAATTATGTATTAAAATATCAAATCAATGATAAACAAGAAGCTTCGCATCATTAAAGTAAGCTCATAAGTTTTTTTATGAAAAGGAAAAGTTGAAAAATACAAGAACCATTGAAAAATGTAATCAAAAGTAACGATACATAATAAAATGATGTCCGGTTATTTGCAACTTTTTCCTTCATTCTACCTCCTACACAAAACCTATTGCTTGTTATGAAATCTATAATTGGCTTCCCACCTTTTGAAGTTGATTTTATTAAAAAAGAAAAAGGTATTTGAAAAATTGAATGAGAAATATGCTAACTTTCACATTTCTAGGAGAAGAAACTATAGCATTCAAAACACAACGAACAATTTCCACATTGATCAGTTGAAAAGATGCAAGTGAACTCCCTTCCTATTACCTGTACAATGCAAACTATTTATATCCTTTGGAACTGGTAAAATATGATAATTACAACACTCTAATAGCTTGGAAAACAAGAGCGAATGCATTCACTTATGAAAGTGCACAAGGATAAACATACAGATATGTCCTATGATTAAAATAAGAGCACAATTATCGCTGTCGTCAATTTTACAAATGCGGTTTGTAGTGTTTTTCAAGCCTGTCATCTTGATTTCTCTTTTGATGAAAACAACAAGACAAAGGACTCATGTCCGAGATTTTATCGCTCTGATTATCCATGTTTTTCATGTTTATCACCTGCATAAAGTGATAGCAAACTCTATGCCTAAGAACATCAGAAGTGGAATTTTGTTGGAGCGCTTTTGTTTTGAGAAAGAAGGATATGCCAGAAATTATCTGATGATTTCTGATAAATAGAGAGATCACAAACCTCTCGGATTAATGATCCGTATGAGCTTGTAATAGATCAGAATAAAGCGTTTTTACCAAATGTTAAAATGTGGATAATATTTAAGCCTTACAAAATTCGGAAGGCGTTTCTTTTTTATGTCTTTGCACATTCTATTTCTTCACGCAAAAGTTCAAGCTCTAACCATTCTTCTTCCTTTTTCCTGCAAATATCTTTCTTCTCTTCTAGTGCTGTTGATAAACGCTCGAAGCGATTTTTATCATTACAATATAGTGCTGGATCAGAGAGCTCTTGTTCAATTTTTTTTATTTCATCCTGCAAAGCAGTGATTTGTTCAGGCAATTTTTCCAGCGCATAAACCTGCTTATAAGACAGTTTGAGCGGTTTTGTTTTTTCCCGCTCCATAAAGCGATAATTTGTTGATGAGAGAGATTTTTCATGCTCGCCCGTACGAAGATTTGACAACACTTTACGCTGTGATAATTCTTTATCTTTATGCTGATACAATGCTGCTTGTTTGTTTTGAGATATCATATCACTATAACCGCCAGCATATAAAATCCAATGACCATTGCCTTGAGGTACCAACATATGGGTTACAGTGCGATCTAAAAAGTCTCTATCATGGCTGACCAATAACACTGTTCCAGCAAAATCCGCGATAAACTCTTGCAACAAATCCAATGTTTCCATATCTAAATCATTAGTTGGTTCATCAAGAATCAAAAAGTTTGCCGGTCGAGAAAGCAGTCGAGCAAGCATGAGACGAGCTCTTTCACCACCTGAAAATTCTTTGAGTGGTGTATGTGCTTGTTCGGGTAAAAATAAAAAGTCTTTCATATAAGAAATCACATGGCGCTCTTTCCCATTGATCAAGAGAGTATCTCCTCTACCATCTGTTAGATAGTGCGCTAACGTTTCTTCTTCATTTAAAATACGCTGTTGATCCAAAAACGCTACGGAAAGGTTATATCCATGCCTTACTGTTCCACTGTCAACTTTTTCCTGCCCAATCAGCATGGAAAGTAATGTTGTCTTTCCAATACCATTGGAACCAACCAAGCCGATTCGATCACCACGCTGAATGCGTAAAGAGAAATCTTTTACAATAACGCGATCACCATAAGATTTAGAAATTTGCTCCGCTTCAAGCACTAATTGACCAGAACGAGAACTTTTAGTAGCTGCCAAAAGTGCACTTCCCGGTTGCCCTTTATAGGTTTGATGAAGCTGTCTTAGCTCTTTTAACGCTCCCAAACGACGCACATTACGTTTACGTCGTGCTGTCACCCCATAGCGCAACCATTGTTCTTCACGCACAATCTGTCGCCCCAATTTATGCTGCTCCAAAGCTTCTTCCTCAAGTGCTTTATCACGCCAATTTTCAAACTCCGAAAAACGTTTTTCCAGCCTTTTTGTCGTCCCTCGATCAAGCCATACCGTTGAACGCGTAACACTTTCTAAAAAACGCCGATCATGGGAAATCACCACGATCGCCGAACGCAAAGAACACAAAGTTTTTTCCAACCACTCAATGGTTGGTAAATCAAGATGATTTGTTGGTTCATCTAAGAGAAGGATATCTGGTTTCGCCGCAATAGCCCGTAACAACGAAACACGTCGCTTTTCACCACCAGAAAGCATTGTTAACTTTTCAGTTCCTGAAAAACCAAGATTTGTGCAAAGCGTATTTATCCACTGCACATCAGGAGCATCACTCAACCCCGCTTCTACAAAGGCATGAATATCTTTAAATCCTGCACAATCAGGGTTTTGTGAAACATAACGCATAGTAACCCGAGGATGGCGAAAAATTTCTCCACCACTCGGTTCAAAAATTCCTGCAGCAATTTTTAACAGCGTTGATTTTCCACAACCATTACGACCTACCAATGCGATACGTGCTCCTTGCTCAACTGATAAACAAGCTTGGTTGAGCAAAGGAGTTGTACCAAAAGTTAGAAAAATGCGGTCAAGCCGCAACAGAGGCACTGCCATTAACGAACGCGTTAAGAACAAGGTGCCTGATACATCATACCTCTTGCATCACGATAAGTACACAATTGTGGCGTTTGCATTCTTTGCGCACAAGGTGCTTGGTAAATCCTACCTTTACGCCCACGATACGTACACAGTGTTGACTGCTGAGCAACAACTTGCTTCTGCTGTTTTTTCTGATTTACAGCAGCACCTGTTATTGTCCCGGCAAGAGCACCAACTGCTGCACCGGTTAAGGCTGCTCCAGGAGTACTTCCAGCAATTGCTGTTCCAGCTAAAGCACCTATTGCTGCTCCTCCCACACCGTAACGTGCAACTCTTTGATCACTAACAGAACACGCCACCGTACTTAAACCAATGGCTGAAACGGCTGCCACTTTCAAAATTGATTTTAACATATCAAAACCTCTCCTTATCGAGTTCAATACAATATATTATGCCGGCACTTAATCACTATGTCCCCCTCTGCCTTATTCAAATACACTGGAAGAGCTTTATGGAATAGGTACAGACGCCAACAATATAGCTTTTCCAGAACCTAAATGGCAAGAAAAGGTTCCACAAATACGATTAGAAAGTGTCAAAGAAGACCCAAAAGGCACATTTCTACCATAAAGAGGCCACCTTACCCCTGCGAGAGTTAACCCTTTTAAATCAGAAAAACCGATAATACTAAATAAACATCCATCAGGTAAATCATATGAAAAAGATTTTGGCAAAACCGGCCATCCTTCTTCAAAACCACTCGTCAATAAGACTGAAATACCCTTTTCAGCCATCATTAATGCTTGTGTTATATGAGAAAAATTATGATCACTCCTTTCACCTCCAAAAGCACCACACAAAATAAGCTGTGTAGCGCCTTTTTGCAGAGCTCTCTCACATGCCAGAACACTATCAGTTTTATCTTTATCAGAAGGAAAAACCTCACGCGGAACATCAGTATACTTATTTATTAAAGTCTGATCAGATGAATCAAAATCTCCCAACCACAACTCAGGAATCACATTTAGTGCTGCCGCATGACGCATCCCACCATCGGCAGCAATTACGCGACTATTATGAATTTGATTTAGCAAACGATCAGTGATACAAACATCTCCATTTAACAATATTGTAAATGTTGTCATGCCATACTCTGCTTTTTGTAATGTTTCTCTTTAAAGCATCTTTTTATAAAATAGCCATTTTTATAGATCATATCCGTGATATAGGCAAAAGAATCCTTTCCAAAAAGCTCTTTTATTGTAAATAAAAAAACACATACAAAATACAAATGAAATTCGCCCAAATACAATCAGAAAACAAAGAGCACAATGGTCAAAAGCATCAAATCTTTCAACACATATTTCCTTTTCGCTCCAGAATGTATAGAGCAACTCTCATAAGCTTAATGCTTCTCCTTGCTGCGTGTCATACGCGTCTTTCCCAAAACAATACGTCTTTTTCTCTAAATTCTTCTGAAACAATTAAACATACCAGCAAAGATAATATCTATGTCACATTAAGCACTATACAACACCTCCGCATTTTACAAATCTACGGCGGAGCATATCATGATGCAAAACTTGAACGTATGTTAGCAAAGATTATTCGTAGACTTGTTAGTGCATCACAACATTCTCACCAAAGCTATTCTGTTACGATCTTAAACTCAGAAAACATCAATGCATTTGCCCAACCTAATGGCTCTATTTACATTACCCGTGGCATGCTCGCATTGGCGAACGATTCTTCAGAAGTCGCAGCAATTTTAGCCCACGAAATAGCCCATATTAATGCCAATCATGGTATTTTACGCTTAAAAAAAGAAGCTGAATTAAAGATAACAAATTATATGTCATCACACCTTCTCACGCACACCAGCAGTAAACTTTATAACTCCATAGAAGGCAAGCAACAACTTGCACAATTTTCGCGCAATCAAGAACTGGAAGCCGATTCCATTGCACTGGAAATGCTTAAACAAGCAGGATATGATCCATTTGCTTCCCCGCGCTTTCTCCAATCAATGGAAGCCTATAGTGTTTTTCGTAATATCTCAGACACGACAAACGCCCCTTTAGATTTTCTAGCAAGCCATCCGACCACTCCGCAACGAATTCGCCTGGCAAGAGAAAAAGCACATAAAATTAGTATAACGAATACAGGAAATACAGATCGTAATTCTTTTCTCAAAAGCATTGATGGCATGATTTTTGGGGGAAGTTTTCATACAGGCTTTGTGCGAGATAATCAATTTATCCACCCACAATTACGCATAGCTTTCTCCGTTCCCAATAATTTCACAATAGAAAATTCAATGAATACTGTTTGGGCTAGCGGACCAGAAAAAATTGCCCTTCGTTTTGATGCATTACCCCATCCTGCTCAAATGTCTGCAAGTGATTATTTAAAAAGTGGCTGGATTATAGGACTAAATGAATCATCTGTCCGTCCAATCACAATCCAAGGGCTGTCTGGTGCACACGCCCGCGCAGCTAATGAACAATGGCAATTTGATGTAGTTGTCATTCTGTCCAACAAACATGTTTTTCGTTTTCTTACCGCTGCTCCGCATAATTCTCAAAATTTTGAAGCTGTTGCTAAGCAAACAGTACAAAGTTTTCGTTTCCTTTCATCATCACAGTTAAAAAAACTGAAACCCTTAAGAATTCGTATTTTGCGCGTTAAACAGGGGGAAAATGTGGCAAGCCTTTCAAACAAAATGCAAAACACAGCACATAAAGAAGAACTTTTTCGCATTCTTAATGCACTCTCTCCGACCCAAATTTTACATATCGGAACAAACGTTAAAATTGTAGCAGAATAGAACTAGCTTTCTTTCATCATTTCCTGCACTTTTGTTTTCTTTCTATCTTTCTTATTGTCCTTTGCACTCTAAAAACATTTTCCGCACAAATCCGATTATAGTTTGATTAGATTCTATACTAAATGAGAAAAGATTTGATCAGGTAAGAATAATAGATAACACATTGTTTTTATTGAATCTCTTACCATAAAATACGTTATTTCTCAAATTGAATTTCAACACCTAAAAATCGAAAAAGCGCGGAAAATTCCAAACTGATGGCTGCAAAATACACAGAAAACCTTGAGAAGTCTTTGAGACCCTTAAAAAAAAACAAATAAGTACAAAAGCTTGTATCAAATTATATAAAACCCGATGACAAGCTAAACCGATTAACCTTTGAAAGTAGCCATAGCACTTACATGCCTCCATTTTCCATACCAACGCCCAATTTTCTTTTCAAGAATCCTTCAACATTTATATCTCATAAGCATCTGCTGAATGAACCGTAAGTAAAGCAGAACGCAGCTTTTGCAAAGCACGTGCTTCAATTTGGCGCACCCGCTCTTTCGAGATTCCCAACTTTTCACCCAAAACTTCCAAAGTTGCTCCCTCTTCATTCAAGCGACGAAAACGAATAATCTCAAGCTCCCGTTCATTGAGAATTTGCAACGCCTCATAAAGCCACTGTGTACGCCGTTGACCATCAATCACTTGCTCAATCAATGCATCAGGCAAAGGGTTATCATCCACAAGAACATCCATTTTGGCAATGGGATTATCACTGTTCTCAGAAACAGAAACACTCAAAGAATTATCAGAACTAGAAAAACGAAAATCCATCGTTTCAACATCACGCACTGAAACGCCGAGCTTTTCAGCGATTGTGCGAAAGACATCTTGTTTTGAAAGAGCACTATCATCTTGCACTAATTTCGCGCGCAAACGCCGAAGATTAAAGAAAAGCGCTTTTTGCGAAGAACTGGTTCCTCCTCGAACGATAGACCAATTGCGTAAAATATAATCTTGAATAGAGGCGCGTATCCACCAAGTTGCATAAGTAGAAAAACGTACTTCTCTATCAGGTTCGAAACGTGCAGCTGCTTCCAACAATCCGACATAACCTTCTTGTACCAGATCTCCCAACGGCATTTTAAAACGTTTAAAACGATTAGCAATCGCAATCACTAAACGCATATGAGCCGCTGCGATTTGATGCATAGCATCATCATCGCGTTTATCTTTCCACCGCAGAGCCAAATCATGCTCTTTTTGTCGTTCAAGATAAGGTGCTTGCATAGCAGAACGCATCATATCACGCCCCAAGCTTTTATCTGCGTCGCTATAGTTTTTGCTGCTTTTGTAAACAGCATTTGAAAGATTACCCATAATAACCCCTTGCGATTAAAATTATCAAAATTGATTTGGTAATGACATCACTGTTCTTCTCAAAAAGAACGCAAAAGTTGTTTATTTACATAGCCACTACTTTAACGTGTATTTTTATAATCGCAATTGTTTTTTTGTCGTAACCGCAAAACTTATTGTCATAAGATAGAATTTTACTTACAAAACGGCAGTCAATACGCCTATTACAGGCAAGAAAATACGAGAAAGCTTTTCTCATATTCTGGTAACAGAACAGAAAAAATAAAAAGACCAGACAAAATACATGCTGTTTTGTTTAATTATCGACTTACTTACTCTTTTAAATGAAAAGTTTATTTTATGCTTTCAGCTTTACAATACAACCAATACGTGCAATGACCCTACATGAAGCATCTAAGATATATGAAAAAAGAAATACCCACAGTTAAAGGAACAAAAAGAAGCGTCAAAAAGTCATAAGAATGATTGAAGCAAACGTAACAAACGTGTTAAAGGAGCAACATAATGATGGTATTGTCAAGAATAAGCTTTTTACCAGTCTGGTACTGAGAAAGAAAATAATCATGGATAGCGAGATTGTTCTACAGAATAATATTCTTCAGGATGATGTTCTTATTGAAAAACACGAAAGAGGCAAATTTGAAGGTTTTCGTTTTTATGCCAACAAGAACAATATCGATCAAACAGCTGGCACGCAAAACTTAATAGAGAATGAAAATTTGATTCTTGCATTTTCCAAACGAGCAGCGCGTTTTTGTGCTTGTGCCAATAAAGATTTTACACTCAGTTCTGATGGAATTGTGCGCTGGATCGGTCAACCCGTGGGACAACTTGTTGCAACTGAGGATTTTTTAAAACCTAAACTCATTGTTTTAGCAGATACACAATTAACGGGAGAATCCCGCGATAACGTAGAGAAACGATTAGAGCGTTTTGTAACTTTTCATTTTGAAACGACTTTACAAGCACTTTTTGATTTGCGCAATGCCGATAATTTGACAGATTCAACAATTAGTCTCGCCTCAAAACTTGTCGATTCTTTAGGGATTTTACCACGTCGAGAAGTCGCTGGAATCGTTAAAAATCTTGATCAAGAATCACGTGCTGTACTGCGGCGATTAGGTGTGCGTTTTGGGGCTTTCCATATCTATGTTGCAGGAATGCTTAAACCAGCCCCTGTCCAAGCCATTACACTACTTTGGAACCTTCAAAATGAGGGCCATAACCAAACTGGTTTGAACGAAATTTTTGCAGCGTTATCTGCTGGACGTACCTCCTTGGTTATTGATTCTAGCTATAACCGGCAGTTTTATCAATTAGCGGGTTATCGAATCTTAGGACAGCATGCTGTGCGCATTGATATTTTAGAACGTCTTGCAAACCTGATCCGCTCTGCACTTCATTGGAAGGAAGGGAATGAACCTAAACCTGATGGAGCTTATGATGGCAAAAGCTTTTTTATCACATCAACAATGATGTCGATTCTTGGGGCCAATGGAACGGATATGGAAAAAATTCTAAAAGAACTTGGTTATCAATCGCATACCATAAGCAGTGCTGTTTTTGAACAACATCTCCTGGCAGATAAAGCCTCGACTCATACCTATACAACAGCACAAAATGTTCCTGCAGCAGAATGCGTTGGCGATCAATGGAAAACAATACATACCTCAGAAACAACTCGAGGAGAAGAAAGCGCTTTATTCTCTTGTATTGAAACACAACCCGATACTATAGATCATTTACCTGCAGCAGAACCTGTTGGCGATTTTGCTAAACAAAAATCCATTGAAACAGAAAATAAAGTCGTTTTACTATGGCGCTATAATCATCAATTTCACCACCACACACAAAAAAAGCGTGATAAATCTGGATACAAGAGACAAAATAAACTGAAAGAAGCTTTTAAAAAAGAAGCCAGCATAAATGAAAATAGTTCCCAAGAAACCACATCACACACAAAACATTTTTATAAGTTTAACAAACCCCATAGAAAACGTGCGAATAATAAATTACTTCAAAAAGAAAAACATCCTAATCCTGATTCACCCTTTGCAAAATTAGCTGCGCTACGCGACCAACTCACAAATGATAAAAATACATTTTCCTCCAAAGATCATTAAAATAACAAATGGAGTTTGATCTTGGCTTATGTAGTAACCGACAACTGCATTCATTGCAAATATACTGATTGCGTTGAAGTTTGCCCTGTTGATTGTTTTTATGAAGGTGAAAATATGCTTGTCATTCACCCAGACGAGTGTATTGATTGTGGTGTATGCGAGCCAGAATGTCCAGCGGAAGCTATTAAACCTGATACAGAACCGGGGCTAGAAAAGTGGTTAGAGCTTAACCTTCATTATGCTAACAAATGGCCTAATTTAAACACACGCAAAGACCCTCTTCCACAGGCAAAAGAAATGGATGGTGTCCCAAATAAATTAGAAAAGTATTTTTCAGAAAATCCAGGAAGCGGTGAATAAATCGATACAACACATATTATATGACTTAAAAAATAAGAGAATTCTCTTGCAAAAATAAAAATTCTTAAGCGAAATGATTGATTCTTTTGAATTTTGATGTTAATGTTACTTTAACATAATCATCTTGCTAAGTATTGTTTTTTGTCTTTTTTATAAAGCAATATATTTTTTGTTGAATTTAAAAGTACTCAACTTTTATGCTCATTCAATTAGTGTAATATACTTGGTTAAAGAATATTCAACTCACAGGTATATACCTGTTATCCGATACATTTGTTGGTCATAAAGGGAGTAAACTAAAATATGGCATCCCAACACGGAACGTCCTCCAATGCTAAAGGATTTACAACCTCTGAATATATTGTCTATCCTACCCATGGAGTAGGACAAATTATAGCGATTGAAGATCAAGAAGTTGCAGGACATAAATTAAAACTTTTTGTCATTCATTTTGCAAAAGATAAAATGGATGTTAAAGTGCCAATTGCAAAAGCTCTTTCTGTTGGAATGCGCAAATTATCTGCTGTTGATTCTGTTGAACGCGCATTAAAAATTCTACACGGAAAAGCACGGGTCAAACGCACCATGTGGTCACGTCGCGCTCAAGAGTATGATGCTAAAATCAATTCGGGTGATCTTATTTCTATTGCTGAAGTGGTTCGTGATCTTTTTCGCTCAAACCTACAGCCTGAACAATCTTATTCTGAACGTCAACTTTATACTGCTGCACTTGAAAGAATGGCCCGTGAAATTGCTGTTATTAATAGTCTTTCTGAAACAGAAGCCATTAATCTCATAGAGATGCACCTCTCAAATAAACTAAAGCGTGCATTTAAAGCTAAGAGAGATGAAACAAATACAAACGATGAAGCTGTGTACGCTGCGTAATACTAATTTGGAAATAAAATAAAATCAGCATATTACTGGTTTCAGTTTTGTTATCATCAAGCTTTTATAGACAGAGGAGCATTTAATCGAAAATCTTCTAAGTATCCCATCCGGATAATATGCGAACACTAACATGCTATAAGTATTATTGCAGTATCACAGCGCATGACGAAATTGATATTTGAATCTTTCTTTAGATCTTTTTATTCAATGCATCCTAAGCATGTTAATCAAGGAATATGATTCGGTACAAAGTTTATTTCATCAATAGCGATAGAGAGCTATTTTACCGTTCTCTCTCACAACACATACTTACAAAAATGCATATAAGTTATTTATTAAGATAACAAGAAAGCTTTAATCCATCCCACAAGGAGAAGAATTTTTGATTTAAGATTCTCAATGAAGAGAATTATTAAAAATCACACAGCCCCCCTGCATAGAGTTAGTTTGTGCATAAAATGAATGGTTCTTAGCATTTAGTAACAAAATAAAACTCTTAATCTTTTGGTACTAAAACTGAACGCCCACGATACATTCCTGTTTTCAAATCAATATGATGAGGGCGACGTAGCTCACCAGAATTTTTATCTTCGATATAAGTTGGCGCCTTAAGGGCATCAGCCGAACGGCGCATACCCCGTTTCGATGGAGAGGTTTTTCGTTTAGGTACAGCCATAAAGAGATACTCCAAATCCATTAAAATAGAAAAAGCAATGCCAAAAATGACAATGCTTTACTAAAAAACACCATAAAATTTTAAAAAGTTATACACTGATAAAAAAGAAGAGGCAATGTCAAAATGAACTTACTCTTATCAAAAACACTATAAAACTTGATATTTTGGTATACAAATGCAAAAATTTTTATGAAACTTTCATTTGATTTTTCGTTTGGCTTTACTAGGAGCTCTTGCATACAATGAGAATAAACATCAAAAGAAAAATTAATTTTTTATAAAAACCCAAGCAAATTGACGCAAATAAGAAAAAGAAATAGCCTTTCTCTTGTAAGTTTTAAGATTTTATTTTGCAAAAATAAAGGAAGCAAGAATGCATGAATTTACCACTCTTCTTGCAACGCATGGCCACAATGTTGAAAAACGACTTGCCACACTGTTCAGTGATCAAGTCCAAAATGGTGAAATTGCTCGCCCCGAAATTTTACTCAAAGCCATGCGTTACGGTGTTCTTAATGGTGGAAAACGGCTACGTCCTTTTCTCGTTATTCAAAGTGGTGCACTTTTTGACATCCCTGCTGAACATACTCTTGATGTGGCCTGTGCCTTAGAATGCGTCCATTGTTATTCGCTTATTCATGATGATCTACCTGCTATGGACAACGACACACTACGACGTGGACAACCCACCGTCCACATAGCATTTGATGAAGCCACAGCGATTCTAGCAGGCAATGCCCTTTTGACTTTTGCTTTTGAAATCATTGCCCATAAAGCTAGTGAACTCTCCTTTGAAACCAGAATCAAGCTGATCACGGCTCTTGCACAATCCGCAGGACTTGGTGGCATGATAGGCGGACAAATGCTGGACCTTGAAGCGGAAAAAAAACCGCAAGAGAGCACCAACATTATCACTCTACAACGCATGAAAACAGCCGCTCTGATAAGCTTTGCTTGCCAAGCAGGAGCAATCATCGGTAATGCTTCCAAAGAATTGACCGAAAAACTTGCTGCTTTTGGAACATATTTTGGTTTAGCTTTTCAATTAACAGATGATCTTCTTGATGTCACCGCTAGCACTAAAGTTTTGGGCAAAACCGCTGGAAAAGATGAAACAATGCACAAAGCCACTTTTATTCGTCTTTATGGTATTGAAGAAACACGAAAAAAGCGAGACGAACTCATTGCTAAAGCAGAAGCACTTTTAACACCTTTTGGCATAAAAGCAAAACCGCTTCAACAAGCCGCTCGTTTTAGTGCAACACGTAAAAATTAAAAACCCACCACAGCATAATATAAAGAGAAATGTACACAAAAAACTTTTTCTATTTCAACCTTTATTGCACTCTGTTGCAGCTTCTATTGCATACAAAGCGAAAGAACTGCAAGAGCTCTCCCGTATCACGACTTCTCTAACACATGAAAACATGTCGCTCTTATAAGCTTTTCTTGCCAAGCAAGAGCGATCATCGGCAATGCTTCCAAAGAATTGACCGAAAATTTGCTGCTTTTAGAACATATTTTGGTTTAGCTTTTCAATTAACAGATGATCTTCTTGATATCACCGCTAGCACTAAAGTTTTAGGCAAAACCGCTGGTGAAGATGAAACCGCACAAAAAGCAACCTTTGTTCGTCTTTATGGCATTGAAGAAACACGAAAAAAGCGAAACGAACTCATTGCTAAAGCAGAAGCACTTTTATACCCTTTTGGCGTTAAAGCAAAACCACTTCAACAAGCTGCTCGCTTTAATGCAACACGAAAAAATTAATCTCAGTCTGCTCCATTGTGCACCACCATCTTTACTTAATAAAAACACAAGGCAAACACTATTATTCTATTTATCAACTCTCAATGTTGCCAACAACCCTTGGCGCTTAAAAGCATTCATGAGAGATATTTATTCCTTTCTTAAACGATTTTTATACACCACCCTCCTTTGTGACGAGCAAAGATATGATTTGATTGATTCAATATACACCAATTTAAAATGAAAAAATCCCACAATAAGCCGAGACTCCTATTCAATAGGGATAGCAAATTATCCCTATAAATCAAAACGTTGTCCCACTCTTAAATCACATGAAACGTTCGCAATAATGATAAGTTAATATTCGCGCTGAGACCTTTTTAGAGTTCCTTCTAAAAAAAACACTGCAAACAAGTAAATGGATATATATATACCAAAAACATATACTAATGACAAAAAACCAAACATACTTACCATATACGCACTCATATAAAAAAATACCACTAGGCTAAGCCTTCCAACCGTTGACAAGAAAGATTCGTATGTAGCCCTAAGATTATCGCTAATACTATCGTGCAGGACAACTTCTACACGAAGATATGTATACTTAATGAGATAAAAAATCATACAGACTAAAATAACAGCAATTTCTTTTTGGGGTTCAAAGAAAACAACTGTAAAAATCGTAGCAACTGAAAGAAACAGTAGTAGAATAAAATTCACTCCCTCACTTAGTTTTGTAAAGAGAAAACTAGCCAGTAGCTGGGAGAGCAATATAAGAGAAAATGTCACACCAAGATAAAAATAAGTTACATTGATATTATAATCTTTAAATATCCACTGCCAATACTGCGAAAATATATTGAAAAAAATAAGTGAAAAATAAAAACATAGAGATATGTAAGGAACTTTAACAAAAATAGAGAACATTTCTTTTGCGTCAGAAATGAAAGAATTCGCTTTTATTGTTTTTTTCTCTCCTTTTAGATCATCCAAAAAAAACAAACCAAAGACTGTTGTGATCATCATTAAAAACGCAGATATATACCATATATATTGGCTAGAATAATCGGCAAAATATGCGCCTATCAAACTAAATATAAACATGCCAATGTAATTATATTGAGAGCTGGAACCGAGCACTTTTTTAGTGGATGCAAGTTTTGTTTTTGCATATTGAACAAGTAGGGCATTATAGGCACCAGCAATAAATGTAAGCGATAATGCATTAAAAGTTTCTGCCAAAAGAAAACCGTAAAAGTTTGTAGAAACTCCCATGAGAAAGAGCCATGCGGTAGCAAAAGCCGCTGCCAAAATTATAGATATTTTATAACTTTTTCTATCGGCAAAATATCCAAGAGGAATATCTGTAACCATCATAATAAAAGCTTGAAATGACTTAATGATACCTATGTCAATAAGAGTTAAGCCTTTTTCAAGCATATAAAATACAATAAAAGCGCCTGTTAAAATTCTTATACCGTTAAATAAAAATCCAAATGCTAATATACTATTCATTTATTCACCAATAGCGCCAATAAAGTAATGTACTAATTATTTTATATAAATATAAAAGCTTACATTTTATTACAAACATGGCAATAGCCGCTATATGGATCTCCAGTCCTACCAATTTGATACCCGGAAAAATTAATGAATAATGTTCTTTCTATAATTTGACATTTGTCAAAATCCGTTAAATATTTCACTGCTTCAAGAGCAGCCAAAGAACCAGCAACCGCATTATATGGATCTATCAAAGTATTCATATAGTTTTGCTTAATATTTTTAACAAATTCAAACACATTAACACCCTTCATATGATTCTGATTCACACATGCATAACATCTGGTTTTACCTGGAATAATAAGTGGCCCAACAATAGCATTTACCGTAGCCGAACCGGCATATAATAGCGCACCCCTCATATTAAAAGCAGCTTCGTTCATCAAATGAAAAAAATCGGGCCTTGGATTATCTGCCGCGGATATAACAAGATCAGCTCCTTCAAACAGACGGCATGCCTTCTCTATACTATCTATTTTTTCATCGTAGAACGCATATTGAGTTGAAGGGCTAATATAGGGCGCTTTATCTCTAACAACATCAACCTTTTTTTTCCCTAAGTCATTATAATTATAGAGTATTTGCCTAGACAAATTTGATTCTTCAACAATATCAAAATCATAGCTTTTAATGTGTCCTACACCCATTGCAGATAATGTATAAAAAACATAGCTCCCGCATCCACCCAAACCAGCTATAGTTATCTTAGCATCTTTCAATTTGGAGTTAGCTAAAAGAGCATTGTCAAAATTACCTGATACAGGCTTAAATAAGTTAATTTGCCTATCAAATCTGTTATATTCGCTCTCACTAAGCCCTGCTTTTCTTATAGAATCCTCCTTAGAGGAGGGAGGTTCTATTATTCTATTATCAAGCATATATTTTGTTAAATATAAAAAATCTTCGCTTTCTGCAGTATCTAGGTTACATTTTAATATTATATCACCTATGGTATTCTCTGCGTCAAAACACGCCAAAGCCTTTATAACATTCGGCGATGTACCACTCATATCAAGGGCTACAACGTTATGTATATCTGCCCCTATCAAAACCTCATCACCTTCTTGCCTCGCTGATATGGTATTCGAGTAAACATACTTGTTTTCATATAGCGAATTCATTTTCAAATCTCCCCCCAGCTAGCTGAAGATCGACATGACTCAACAAATCATGCAAATCTCTTGTGTTATCAAAATTAAAATTATCAAAACAAAAAAAATTATCAAAACAAAATTCACGCCCGTGATACTCTTCAAGATATTTTATATGGAGCCTTATAGCATTCATTTTTTCATCTATTGATAACTGGTCCAAGCTTATATGATGAAATCTACGAAAAAACGCTGCATCTCCTTGAATATGTGCTAATTCAACAGAAGTTGGTGGCTATAATGAGCTTTAAATTCTGTTCCAGCATAAAAGGCTTGAATAAATCCATAGCACCAATACCCCCATCACTTCTGGTATGAGCAATTGAATGCCCCTCATCAATAAACAGGGCGACATTTTCATATGGAGAAACAGTTTCTATTAAAACTCCGATTTTTCGTTCAAACTCCCCCCGTAACCGCGTATCAGAGATCACACTTCCTAAATTAACTTCTAATATGACATATCCATTTAACATAGACTTAGACTGATTAAGCCTACAAGCAAGCTCACGCACAAAAGAAGTCTTCCCACATCCAAGCAGAACCAGAAATGACAATACTTTTCTTATAAGCACAAAATAAAGAAACCATCGCCAATTTTTATTGCATCTTCACGACCGATATACGGAGCTTTTCTTCCTAAACCAAGAACACTCAAATTGACTCCGCACTTCCTCATGTCGCTAATTAACAGCAACGTATCTTCATTTTGTAAATACATATCCCCTCCCCCAAATTATAAATAAAAAGGGGCCATACAATCCCTTCCAATATTTTGAATTATGATGCCATAAAATCGCAAATCAAAGATTTCATTTTAGCAGATGTAGAGGAATAAGACTTGATCTTCATCCCTAATACCACTTTACTATTTGATTCTCCTTTCATTTTAAGCTCCTCGTTTTAAATACTATTTGAAAGTAACACCTCTCCCAGATGTAACCTAGTATTCGTATCAAAATATATCAATGAATGTTTTTGGTCATTTACGCAATTACAAAATTTCTCAAGCCAATGCTTTTTTATAGCATCTCAAATCTGCGATATTTGTCTAAAGCGGTTTTTTGTTTTTCAAAGATAAGGACCTTCAACCATCTGTGCAGTTTGTGATTTTATAATTTTTTGTACTTATAGATTTACATAGAAGACTATTATAGCAATACAAAGCGTTTTTGAGATAGTTGAGGCTTTTGAAAAAACAAATATAGAGCCCCATGATCCACAAACTATAAAACTTTAATCACAAAAATTAAGTAATGCGGTTTTGAAAACAACGAAATTTGCTCCACTAATTAGGAAAATTCTAATGGCATTATCCAGCTTTACAATAAAAGCCGTAAAAGTACTGAGGATAATATTACATTTAGTTTGCAGATAAATCTATTTGGAAACAGTGTTATCAAGGAGAAATGTATTGAAGACAGTGAGCTCCAAGAATCTTTTTCAACCTTGCCCGAAACGTGTATGAATATAATCACTTAAGAGAAGTTCAAATTCTTCAGCTATACGGTTTCCCCGCAAAGTTTTCACCTTCTGTCCTTCAATAAAAACAGGGGCTGCTGGACTTTCGCCCATTCCAGGTAATGAAATACCAATATCAGCATGTTTTGATTCTCCAGGTCCATTGACGATACACCCCATTACAGCAATCTTTAAACTTTCAACACCAGGATATTTTTCACGCCAGATGGGCATATTTTTGTACAAATCCGATTCAATTTTTTGCGCTAATTGTTGAAATACTGTCGAAGTTGTGCGACCACATCCAGGGCAAGCCGCAACAACAGGCAAAAATTGCCTCAACCCCATAACTTGTAAAAGTTCTTGTCCCACCTTCACTTCTCGTGTTCGATCTCCACCGGGTTCAGGGGTCAAGGAAATACGAATAGTATCGCCAATTCCTTGCTGTAACAAAATTCCCAAAGCCACAGAAGAAGCAACAATACCCTTTGTACCCATTCCTGCTTCTGTCAATCCTAAATGAAGCGCATAATCACAACGTTCTGCCAAATTGCTGTAAACAGTAATAAGATCTTGGACATCACTCACTTTAGCAGAAAGAATAATTTTATCACGTTCCAACCCTATCTCTTCAGCTAAAGCAGCAGAAAGCAGAGCCGACTGAACAACTGTTTCCCGCATAACTTCAGAAACAGATAAGGGATTTTCCTGCTTAGCATTTTCATCCATAAGCTTTGTCAACAACACATTATCAAGAGACCCCCAATTTACACCAATGCGAATAGCTTTACGATACCGACAAGCAATCTCAATAATTTGCGCAAACTGACGATCCTTTTTTGTGCCAAAACCGACATTACCAGGATTGATCCGATATTTTGCAAGCGCCTCAGCACATGCAGGATGTTCTGATAAAAGCTTATGACCAATATAATGAAAATCCCCCACCAATGGCACAAAAAAGCCTAATCTTTCCAACTGTTCACGTATTTTTGGCACAGCAGCAGCAGCTTCATCACGATCAACGGTAATCCGAACCAATTGGGAACCAGCTTTCCAAAGAGCAGCAATTTGTGCAACGGTTGCATTAACATCGGCGGTATCAGTATTGGTCATTGATTGCACAACTATTGGATTATCACCACCAACTATCACATCGCCAACCACAACACCAACAGATCGACGACGCTCAAAAGGTTTAGATAAAGAATATACTGTGCTCATCAAGTCCTCAAATTTTCAAAACCTAGCACCTATCGACCATTATTTATGTTAGCTTTCTCCATACCCTAAAGGATGAGAATTCCTCCAAACCGTCAATCTGATCACAGATGAGTTTCTCTCGAATAATTTCCACTTGCTAACCACTTATGTGATCTACTTCATATAATCCACCCCACGGAATCATTAGACAAATCTTGTCTTGAATCTCCCGTTCAAATTTACTCTTCTACACTTGGTTAACTCAAAAGGAAACTGAAATCAAACAAAGACGACACTGTATTTTATTGGTCGTCATATCAGCATCTTGAAAGACAATATTTCATACCACTGCAAATAATGCTTATCA
This sequence comes from Bartonella alsatica, assembly GCF_013388295.1. Classification (NCBI taxonomy): domain Bacteria; kingdom Pseudomonadati; phylum Pseudomonadota; class Alphaproteobacteria; order Hyphomicrobiales; family Bartonellaceae; genus Bartonella; species Bartonella alsatica. The sequence continues at coordinate 794,274 of NZ_CP058235.1, forward strand.
TAGTACAATTAAAATACTGAATAAAAAGTAATCCTTCATTTAAGCCTTTTTTATCTCATCGACAAATAGCGCCACAAATGCAACTTTTCAATTTTCAAACCGTTATAGCAAAGCCCCAAACACAATTCCATTTCTCATAAAACAATATATCACATGAAGGAGTCAACAAATGTGTCTATTTTCAACCAACGCCAAAAATGCTAAAATTAAAAAACGCATTGCACAACTAAAAAGTGAACTTGTCCCTGTAAGTCGTTGGCATTTTTATAACAATAGCTATGAAAACATCTCTGACATGCTTGACACATGGAAACAAAATGGTCTTCATGTGCTTTACCACCTCAATGAGCATGCCACAGAATTGAAGAAAAAAGTAAAAGAAAATCCTAAAAAAACCCTCGCATTAGCTGCAGGATTAGTTTTGGCTAGCTTCTTACTGACACGCAAAAATTGATAATACGATTAATTCCTTTAATGCCCGCTTTGAATCGGGCATTCTTCTATAGTTAAAAAACCACAACTTTAAAAAACGTGACAGAATACCGTAATCATCTCAATTTAAAACTTACTCCCCATAAAGGACGAGAATTTTATCCTTTTCCCCTAGCAATCTAATTACAGACTGATCTCTTTCGCGGTAGATTCTACGTGTTCACCACTGCTTATATAATTCGCTCATCGGATAAACTCTGCTCTGAATTTGCTATACAACTGTACACCTCTATACTTTAGTCGATGTAAAAGAAAATTAAAAATAGACAAAAACGAGACTATTAAGTTTCATTATGTACGAATGTTTCTTATACTCCCCATCTTGAAGGATATTGTTTTATAGCACTAAAAATAAAAATTTAAAGAGATGTATCATAACAAACCAAATGAAATCTTCCAAAGTGAATGCCCACTTGCTATAAGAAAACGGTATAAAAATAAAAGTCAAAAAACCCAAAATTTTATCCTCCAGAAGAAACACGCTGCGAAGTATCTACGTACGTAACCACAGACATACCAGGAATAAGCTTTTCAGCCCCTTCCTGACCAGGATCTAATGCAATACGCACTGAAATACGTTGCGCAATTTTAATAAAGTTACCAATTGTAGTATCTGTTTTTAAAAGTGAAAATTCCGAACCTGTCGCAGGTGCGAAACGGACCACCCGCCCTGTTAACTTTTTATTGTTCAATGCATCAACAGAAAAGATAACCGGTTGGCCAATACGCATCTGAGAAAGTTGCGTTTCCTTATAATTAGCAATAATCCAAATCTCATCAGAAATGACCGATACCAATTGCGCACCAGGCAAAACATATTGTCCTACCCGCGCGCCAACCAGCCCGATATATCCCGTTTTAGGAGATAAAATCTTAGTGTGACCAAGATTAAGCTTAGCTAATTCAACACCAACCTTCGCACTTGCAACCTCTGATTGTAAACTTTGCCGTTCAAGATCCAATTGTTTTTGTAATTGACGTTTTGTTTCAAGCGCCGCCAATAATTGCGAAAGAGGACGCGAAACAGAACTGGAAGCATCATTAAAGCCTAGTTTCTTGTTTTCAGGAAGAATATTGGAAAATGCTCGCGAACGTGCCAATTCAGCTTCCGCTGCATTAACTTCTCCCTGTAAAATCTGAGCCTGCAACATAATACTTGCAAGTTTTGCATTTTTTGAATCTAAAACAGCTTGTGCTCGTGCAAGCTGTTGGCGAAAGAGAGCATCATCGAGTTCAAATAACAGCATACCCTTTTCAACTCTTTGATAATCTTGCACATAAATTCGTGCAATCACCCCCGAGATCTGTGAACTTACCAGAGTAACATCGCCCTTAATTGAAGCATTGTCGGTTATTTGAATTGTACTGACAAAAGGAGGAAGCCTCCAAGCCCATAAAATTAGCAAAATACCAGTAATGCCTGAGAAGAATGCAATAAGTGTTGCTTTTGACCGTAATGCCTTTATCATTTTTTGCATCCCTCTTCACTGTCATTATACTGTTTTTCGAATAAACGAAAAAAACACAACTTTATAAATATTTTGACAAGAAAAATAGCAAATACAACTATTGCAATATAAAAATAAAGCCGAAAAACATCATCATAAGCAAAAATATTTGCTGTTAACTTAAACTCTTCAATCAATTTAGACGTACCTTGCTCTCCCCCCAAAAACTGAGGAATAGTAGTACCATAAGAAGGAGAAAATAAGGTATTCACCTCGCCTGAAATAAGAGGATCTGTAACAATAATATTTTGTGTTAAAGATTCAAAATTCTTATGAGCGAAAAAAAACTGCAAACTGCCAAAAAAAGCTGCTCCCATTAATCCGCCGCTCACTTGCGTGAGCAAAAAGACAGCAATAAAACTTAAAACGTAACGCGGTCCTCGCGCACCAGATATCACAAACCCCTTGCAAAGAGCAGGAGGTAAAAAAAGTGCATAACTAAAACTAACCAACCCTTGACTCAACATCATATCTTGGGGAAGCGTCAAGTGGTTTACGTGACTATCTAAATAAGCCCCAAGTGCCAAACACCCCAAAGATAAAAGATAAAAATAATCCTCACGCCCAACCCGTAAAAAAAAGACACAAACCGCGCCCCCTAAAAGAGTACCTAATATAATCGCAAGATACATAGGTGCCATCTCACGATTTAATAGACCAAAAAGATTAAAGAAACCCACCGCTAAAGTTGATCGTTCTAATAAGAAAACATGAAAGACCAATAAAATGAGAACAGATTGCACCATTTCTTTACTGAAAAGCCAGCGTAAATCAATCAACGGGTTTTCTCTATTAAGTTCAATAATAATCGCAATAACCAAAGAAAAAACAGCAAGTGCAAGCGCCCAACCAATCCAAGCTGCTTCATACCACCAATACAATATACCAACAGACATAATTACTGCATTGAGTCCAAGACCAAGAGCAATTAAACTATAACTCACCCAATCTAACTTTTGAATGACCTTATTGCGTACCACCGGGGTCAGTGGAAGAGCATAGATACATCCTAAACTGGCGAGAACCAACCCCATTTCCATCGCTGAAAGACTCGAAAAACCACCATTTTCCAACAAATCAGGAGAAAATAAACGCGATAAGGGCGCAGCTAAAGCAGCATTCATATAATTCAAACTAAGACCAATAGTAAATTTCTTTGCTGGTGCAAAAGCTTCCATCATATAAAGAAGCGCAAGTGAAGCCAAAGGTGCCGCAGCAATACCAGCAAAAAACCGAATAATTAGTGCAGAACGCAAATCTGTCACAAAGAGCTGCAAAACACAAACCAAAACGAAACCAAGAATTGATAACTCAGCAAAAGCACGAAGCCCAAACTGGTATCGAATTTTGATTAACATGATTGCAACGCTTACATTTGGTGCCATATAGGCCGCAACCAACCATGTTGTTTCGGTCAGAGTTGCGTGAAAGTCTCCGGTAAGGTGGACAATGTTAGACTGAACAACATTTGCCCCTAAACCATAAGCCCACTGCAAAATAAAAGAGGCAAAAATATAAACAAAACACTTTGGTAAAGGACCTGCAAAGACAGTACCAGGATGGGGAAAAGGTTTCCCTCCTCTCTTAGCAGACATAACCGTACTCCTTTTGCCGCTCATGTCGCTCTTTCCCGTATACCCCTTTACACCTCTATATCCCCAACACCAGCAGTTGTCAGTTGATGAAAAAACTCTTTGACCTTATGTTTTTTGGCATCACTTACCCCTCCTTCTAAAGCTGCTCGAAACTGCAAAATCTTCTGTTCCAATACATCAAAAGAAAGATGCTCAACAGCAACAACACTCTCCACCAGAAGAGAGCAGCACGAAAAAGTAATATTAGCAACCCCTCCGCAAACAGCGAACAGTTTTTCCCCTGAAGATGTACGAACATGAACACTCCCCAACACAATATTTGCTACCAAAGGCGCATGATAAGCCATCACTGTCAAAGCACCTGACGCTGAAGGAAGAACTACAGACAGCACCTGCTCTGAAAACACAATTTTCTCAGGCGACACAAGCTCAAACAAAAAATGCTCTTCTTTATTGCGTTCCACAAAAATCTCCACGAAGCTCGATATAGGACACTCTATTCTCTTTACAAAAAAGATTCACTATAGATTCTTATGAAGAAGCCTCTGCAATGAGACGTTTTCCTTTTTCAATAGCTTCATCAATCGAACCAACCATATAAAAAGCTGCTTCTGGTAAATCATCATAATCACCAGCACAAAGACCTTTAAAGCCTTTGATTGTTTCTTCTAAAGGCACCAGCTTGCCGGGCGAACCTGTAAAAGCTTCAGCCACATGGAAAGGTTGCGAAAGGAAACGTTCAATTTTACGTGCCCGCCCCACCAACAACTTATCATCTTCAGAAAGTTCATCCATTCCAAGAATAGCAATAATATCCTGTAACGCCCTATAGCGTTGCAAAATGGTTTGCACTTGACAAGCAACATTATAATGCTCTTCACCAACAATCAATGGATCCAACATGCGTGAGAAAGAATCAAGCGGATCAACCGCCGGATAAATTCCCTTTTCTGCAATCGAACGCGAAAGAACCGTTGTCGCATCCAAATGGGCAAACGATGTCGCAGGTGCCGGGTCTGTTAAGTCATCAGCCGGAACATAAATAGCCTGAACAGACGTAATAGAACCTGTTTTTGTGCTGGTAATACGCTCTTGCAAAGCACCCATATCCGTTGCCAGAGTTGGCTGATAACCCACAGCAGAAGGAATACGCCCTAGAAGAGCTGACACTTCAGCGCCTGCTTGGGTAAAACGGAAAATATTATCCACGAAGAAAAGAACATCTTGACCTTCATCACGAAAACTTTCCGCAATTGTCAACCCTGAAAGAGCTACCCTTGCACGCGCTCCTGGTGGCTCATTCATTTGTCCATAAACGAGTGCACATTTTGATCCTTCCGTTGAACCATTATTATCTTTTGGATTTACATTCACACGGCTTTCGATCATTTCATAATAAAGATCATTTCCCTCACGTGTACGTTCTCCAACACCAGCAAATACCGAATATCCACCATGAGCTTTTGCAATATTATTGATAAGCTCCATAATAAGAACAGTCTTACCAACCCCAGCTCCACCAAACAAACCAATTTTACCACCTTTAGAATAAGGTGCTAACAAATCAACGACTTTAATACCAGTGACAAGAATTTCTGACACTGTTGATTGTTCTATATATTCAGGAGCGTTTTGGTGAATAGAGCGCGTTTTGGTTGTTGCAATTGGACCCACATTATCAACTGGCTCTCCAATCACATTCATAATACGACCAAGTGTCGCTTCTCCAACAGGCACACTAATCTGTGTTCCTGTATCAAAAACTTTTTGCCCACGGACAAGACCATCAGTGGTATCCATGGCAATTGTACGCACAGTATTTTCACCCAAATGCTGTGCAACTTCCAAAACCAGCCGATTACCTAAATTCTCCGTTTCCAATGCATTAAGAATATTCGGCAACGCACCTTCAAATTGCACATCGACGACAGCACCAATAACTTGTTTGATTTCACCAACAGCCCCTTTTTCACGTAGACCTACAGGACTTCCATGCACATCTTTTTGAGGAGAAGTACGTACAGAACCAGAAGAATCTTTTAAACTAGTCTGAGACTTTGAAGCGGCTTTTTTTATGCCTGAACGAGTAGCCGGTTTCTTTTTCTCAACTTTTGCTGCTTCCTTACTTGATGTCACTGCTTTTACCATCAATCTTTACCTTTTCAATTTAAAGCGCTTCAGCACCCGCAATAATTTCGATCAATTCCGTAGTGATCTGTGCCTGACGTTGTCGATTATAAGCCACTGTCAATTTATTAATCATTTCACCCGCATTACGCGATGCATTATCCATAGCAGTCATCTTCGCTCCCATTTCACCAGCAATATTTTCAAGCAAAGCCTGAAAGATTTGCACCGAAAGATTGCGTGGCACAAGCGCATCTAAAAGAGAAGCAGCATCGGGCTCATAATCATAAACAATCGATTGCAGAGCTTCGCTTTTATCTGCTTTTTTAATAACCTCTATTGTCTCAACAGATCTTTTTGCAGAAACCATAGGGATCAAGCTAAAAACCGTCGGGCGCTGATTAATCACTGAAACAAATTCAGAATAAAACAATGTACACACATCAAAAGCCCCATCATTGAATAAATCAACAATCCGTTGGCTAATCAACGCTGCCTCTGCAAAACTAATTCGCTTTACAGAATGCAAATCAATATGATCAATCATTAAAGCTTTATAATCACGCGATAAAATATCTGCTCCCTTTTTGCCCACAGTCAAAATTTTAACAATTTTACCGGCAGCACGCAGTCTCTTAATTTGTTCGCGCGCACAACGAGCAATCTGCACATTAAAAGCACCACACAACCCACGCTCAGCAGTACACACCACTAAAAGATGTACATCATCACGTCCAGTGCCGCGCATAAGAGAAGGCGCATCAATGCCATCAACATCAGCAGCAACACTCTCCAAAATAGTAGCCATCCGCTGCGCATAAGGACGTGCAGATTCAGCCGCCTCTTGTGCACGATGCAACCTCGCCGCTGCAACCATCTGCATGGCTTTGGTAATCTTCTGTGTTGCCTTAACCGAGGCGATACGGTCTCTAAGATCTTTCAACGAAGCCATTCAAGCATTCCATCAATCATCATGAAAAATTCTTCGCATAAGACTTAAGAACAGTAAGCAACTTATCCTTAAGCTCATCAGTTATCTGTTTTTGGTCAGCAATTGCCTTTAAAAGATTTTGGTGATCACTGCGCAAAAGTGTCAAAAGTCCCTGTTCAAACCGTGCAACATCAGAAACAGCCAAAGAATCAAGATAACCATTAACACCCGCAAAAATGACAACAACTTGTTCTTCTGTTTTCAAAGGTGAAAATTGCGGCTGCTTCAAAAGCTCTGTCAAACGTGCACCACGATTTAAAAGACGCTGCGTTGAAGCATCCAAATCAGAACCAAATTGTGCAAAAGCAGCCATTTCACGATATTGTGCTAATTCACCTTTGATTGAACCAGCAACTTGCTTCATCGCCTTAATTTGCGCAGCAGAACCAACACGTGACACAGAAAGACCAACATTCACAGCAGGACGAATTCCTTGATAAAACAAATTAGTTTCCAAAAAAATTTGCCCATCGGTAATCGAAATCACGTTTGTAGGAATATAAGCAGAAACGTCATTTGCTTGTGTTTCAATGACTGGCAAAGCTGTCAAAGATCCGGAACCATTTTCAGCATTCAACTTTGCAGCCCGCTCTAGAAGACGCGAATGAAGATAGAAAACATCACCGGGATAAGCTTCACGACCAGGCGGACGGCGAAGCAAAAGAGACATTTGGCGATAAGCAACTGCTTGTTTTGAAAGATCATCATAACCAATCAAAGCATGTTGACCATTGTCACGGAAATATTCCCCCATCGCACATCCGGCAAGAGGTGCAATAAATTGCAATGGAGCAGGATCAGAAGCAGTAGCTGCAACGATAATGCAATATTCAAGGGCTCCACGCTCTTCTAAAACTTTCACAAATTGTGCAACCGTTGAACGTTTTTGACCAATAGCAACATAAATACAATACACTTTGTCCTGTTCGCGCCCAGCTTCTTTTTCGTGAAACGGCTTCTGGTTTAAAAATGTATCGAGCAAAATTGCTGTTTTCCCTGTTTGACGATCCCCGATTACCAACTCGCGTTGTCCACGTCCAATAGGAATGAGTGCATCAATAGCTTTCAATCCGGTCGACATTGGCTCATGCACAGATTGACGTGGAATAATTCCTGGAGCCTTAACATCAACACGACGACGTTCTGTAGCTTTAAGAGGTCCTTTCCCATCTATAGGATTTCCCAGTGCATCGACAACACGTCCAAGAAGGGCTGGCCCCACAGGAACATCTACAATAGTGCCTAACCGCTTAACACAATCACCTTCACGAATATCACGATCTGACCCAAAAATCACCACCCCGACATTATCGATTTCCAGGTTCAAAGCCATACCACGGACACCATTTGAAAAGGAAACCATTTCACCTGCTTGGACATTATCCAAACCATAAACACGGGCAATACCATCACCCACAGATAAAACCCAACCAATTTCTGAAACCTCAGCCTTTTGGTCAAAGTTTTTGATTTGCTCTTTTAGAATTTTTGAAATTTCAGATGGTCTAATATCCATCAGCTGACCTCTTTTTTCAATGCAAGCTTAAGCGAAGACAATTTTGTTACAAGAGACGTATCAATTTGAGACGACCCCACACGAATAATCAACCCACCAAGAATAGTTGGATCAATAAGGATGTGTAGCAAAATTTTACCTCCAACGACACCTTCCAAAGCCACACGCAACTCTTTTTCTTGATGAGAACTCAACGGACGAGCAGAAACAATCTGCACCGAAGTTTCTCTACGAGAAAGAGCAACACGACGCTGAAAAGCATATAAAATACCAGACAAGGCACAAAGCCGACGGTTCATTACGATAATGTGCAAAAAATGGCCAATAATCTGACCAGCGCCTTCATCAGCAAATCCGATGCTTTCACAAACAGAACGCATCACTTTAGCCTGCTCTTTTACTGAAAAGAATGGACTATGTATAAAGCGTTTCAAGTCTTCATTTTGATCCAAAACAAGCAAAAAAGATGCTATTGCCTTTTCAACCTTTTCAACAACCCCTATTTCTTGAACGAAATCAAAAAGCGCTTGCGCATAGCGTTGATCTACCAATGGCAGCGGTATAAGAGAAAATGAATCCGACACGAAATACCGCCTCTTTCCCTTGAGCAACTCTCTGATATTTATCAGATGAAATAAAACAGATACTCTGAATTTTAAGAATTCCCTTCTTAAAACCCAGAACAAAAAGCTTTTCAGTTTTTAGCATAGACACAACCGACTCGCAACACTCCAAATCGATGCTTTCTGAAAAATTTAACTAAAATATTCAAAATATTTTTAAAAAGAATTTTTCATAATATGGAGGTCACCACTACAGTTTGTCTGTCCTTCTTTTTGACATCCTCTGATAGATTTTTCAAGTAACTTTTTTAGCTCCATAGACGATGTGAAGCAGAAATAAACGACTTTTTTAATAATATTATTAAATCCTTTTCTACCAAAAGAATTTCCACTACCGAAAAATATGTTATCTCAAACTTATAGACAAGTAATAATAACAGAGTTTACTCTTAAAAAGAAGAAAACTGATGTTTTTGCATAAAATTATTCCTTCTTGTAATAGAACATTTTAAAAGCAAATAAACCTCCACATTATGCCGCTTTATTTTTAGAGAAAACTTTGTGGATCAATATCAATTTGAACCCGAACCGAAGAAGGCATTTTTGGCACACTTGCAAGCATCGTACGAATAAACCCTTGCATATCAAAAGAACGTTGTCCCTGTAGCAAAAGCCGAAAACGATAACGCCCCCGCACAAGAGCTAGCGGTGCCTCCGCAGGCCCCATTACCGAGACATTCTTCTCCCGTGGTGCCATTTGGCGTAACATACGTGCATAATATTCCGCAATTTGACGTTTTTCTGAAGATACAATCAAAGAAGCAAGACGCCCATACGGTGGGAGATGATAATGCTGACGCATTGCAATCTCATGCCTATAAAAATCCTCACGTTGTCGCGAAAGCAAAGCCTGTAACACTGGATGATCGGGTTGATAGGTTTGCAATAACCCTAAACTCTCTAAGCCCATACGCCCAGCTCTCCCTGTAACCTGAGACAAAAGCTGAAAAGTGCGTTCAGCCGCACGCAAATCGCCATTAGCAAGACCAAGATCAGCATCAATTACCCCAACAAGTGAAAGCCCGGGAAAATGATGTCCCTTAGCAACGAGCTGCGTCCCAATAATAACGTCCACATCCCCTTTCGCAATCGCTTCCAATTCACGACGCAATTGACTAATCCCACCTTTTAGATCAGTTGACAGAATCAATAACCGCGCCTGTGGAAAAAGCATCTGTGTTTCCTCAGCAATTCTTTCCACACCTGGTCCACAAGCCACGAGATGATCTAAAGTCCCACATTCAGGGCACGCTTCCGGCAGCAACTGATGATATCCACAATGATGGCATTTAAGCTGTCCTTGCGCGCGATGTTCCACCAACCAACTCGAACAATCCGTACAATGAAAACGATGACCACAAATCCGACATAAAATTAAAGGCGCATAACCACGGCGATTAAGAAAAAGGAGTGCCTGTTCACCCTTATCGAGCGTTTGTTTTAAAGCCCCCTCAAGAGCAGAGGAAATAAAACGTCCTTTTTGTACACCTCCTTTACGCATATCAACCACCCGCAACTGTGGAAGCGCAGCCGCTTTAAAACGCGATGGCAAATTTACCCGTTGATAACGTCCCCACAAAACATTTGCCTGACTTTCAATAGAAGGTGTTGCAGAAGATAAAATAACAGGAAAATGCTCAAAAGAACCTCGTGCAACCGCCATATCACGCGCATGATAAAAAATGCGATCTTCTTGTTTATAAGCACCATCATGTTCTTCATCAACAACAATCAATCCAAGCTCATGAAAAGGGAGAAAAAGTGCCGAACGTGCTCCAGCCACAACGCGCACTCGCCCTTCTGCAACTTGCCGCCATACACGTTCTCGACGACGCGGTGCTAAATCGGAATGCCATTCCGCCGCTGCTGCTCCAAAACGTGCGTGAAAGCGATCTAAGAATTGTTGTGTTAAAGCAATTTCTGGCAACAAAATCAAAACCTGCTTACCATCTGTAAGTGCTTGAGAAACCGCCTCAAAATAAACTTCCGTTTTCCCTGATCCAGTTACACCATCAAGCAAAAAAACTTGAAACTGAGAAGACAAAACACATTCTCGCAAAAGTTGTGCTACTTTACTCTGCGCTCCCTCCAGCTTAGGAGGACAAAAATCAGGTTTGGGCATCCCCACAAGTGCAGGTGGCGGCACCATAATTTCTTCAAAAATTCCAAGCGATTTTAACCCTTCAACAACAGAAACAGAAGTTCCTGCCGCATGCGCAAGACCAGAACGTGTCCAAACCGTACCATCACGCACCAACTCCAAAATCCGTGATCGCGCTGGTGTTAAACGCCCCACATTCCCCCCACAATATCGCAAGCCTGCTAGTTGCGCTTCTGGCTCTAAAGCACCTGGCACACATAAAACCAATCGTGCAACAAGACCAAAAGGAGTCATCGTATACCGGCTAACAAAACGCAAAAATGCGATCATTTCCTTCTTTAACGGCGGACAATCAAAAACATGAAGCAGAAAGTGCAATTTTTTACCCACCACAGGTGCAGAATTTTGTCCATCTTTTGCTAACTGCTCGCCAACATCCACCACAAAGCCACAAACTTGACGCCCCATTACTGGAACACGAACAAAAGAACCAACCTCACACTTCATAGAAGATGGAACCTCATAACTATAAGCATGAGCAACAGGAAGAGGCACCAAAATAGAAACAATCTTTCTCTCTGTTACATCCTTTGTCATATTTGACTTCATCTTTTGTCCTAAATTTTATACGAACCTTTTACACTAACAACGTCTCTACAACCTATCTTTTGATATCTTTGCAAAAAATCCTTTACCTGATTTATTATTCCAGCCCCATCAATAATCCCTTACCCATGGATCAACCCATCATTAAACTACAAAAAAGAGTCATGTCTTCCCCCCATAATAGATAAAATCCAATAACGATAAACTTGCACAGCAAAAAGAAATATCTAAATGGAAATAATTCTTCTCTCCATTACATTTTTCGTTATCTTCTATGCCAACTTTTATACCAATAATGCTCTCGCATTTAGTATTCTTGCAACTTCCCTGTTGACACTAATGTAGAAAACCATTTACATGATTTATTATTTTACCCCTATTGAAAATATCTTTTTCACAATAAGCGTTCTCGTGCCCCTCGTCATTGGAAAACAAACAAAAGAACCAACTTTATCTTCTATAAAAATGAAGCTCTATAACTCCAAGCATGTAATAAGAACACCCTAAGTGTTAGAATAAAACATACCTCCTTCTCACATTTCACTTTCTTCCAACTCCTAACGTCTCGTCTTCTTCCCAATTTATCTCTCAGCGCACCATATAAGAGTATGATCCTCCCTCTTGCTTTTGCTGCAAACAATAGCGCATAACAAAAAACAGAACGGAATTTCAGAGGCTTTAAATAAAAAAACTAAAAACCAAGGAGATAAAATATGAAATTTTTTGTGGATAGCGCTAATATTGAAGAAATCCAAGAATTACAAAATTTAAGCCTCGTTGATGGTGTCACAACCAATCCCTCACTTATTTTAAAATCAGGGCGCAATATTCTTGAAGTTATAAAAGAGATTTGCACTCTCGTCAGCGGACCTATTTCTGTTGAAGTTGCAGCAACAGAATTTGAAAACATGATGAAAGAAGCAGCTGTTTTAGCAAAAATTGCCAACAATATTTGTATCAAACTTCCTTTAACAGCTGATGGATTGAAAGCCTGTAAAGCTCTAACAACAGAAGGATTAAAAACAAATCTCACGCTTTGTTTTTCTGCTAATCAAGCTTTATTAGCCGCCAAAGCAGGTGCAACATTCATTTCACCATTTGTTGGCAGAATAGATGATTGCGGAATAGATGGTAGTGCTCTACTTCATGAAATTCGCACAATTTATGACAACTACAGCTTTGAAACACAAATTTTAGCAGCTTCAATCCGTACTGTTAATCATGTCAAAGAAGCAGCATTAAGCGGTGCAGATGTTGCAACTGTCCCACCAGCAATCTTAAAAACACTGGTCAAACACCCTTTAACCGATAAAGGCTTGCAAATTTTCCTAGAAGATTGGAAAAAAACGGGACAAAATATCGCTCAATGATTTGAAAGATCTTTTGAAAGTAGCAACAAAATCTCTTCGGCTAATTCTTCAGCCACACGTTTTTGCGCATCTTCCTCTGCTTGCAAAGTTGCATATTCTTGGCGGAGCCGCTCAAAAGATACGCTCATGCTTACCGTACTTTCAGCAATAAGAACATTTTTCATATCTTGCAAGACATAGGAAACTTTACCCATCACGGTTCCAACGGAAGGTCGCCCTTCTTTTTTCCTATCGCGATCCACTTCTATCTGTACAGAATTTCGTGTAAACACGGATGTTTCTAATGCCAATTGATAAACCGGAGTAGAAGGTTTGCGCCCATTTTCATAAAGGAGAAACAGCAAACGATTGCGTACCATTTGACCAAAACGATCTGACGGTTCTGCCACAACAATAGAAGCTAGTTTTTGGGACAGACTCAAAGATTTTGGTTGTGGAGATAAATCATCAAAAACAGAATCCACAGAATTTATTGTTGTCGAAATCTGCGATACCTGATGATAAAGTGGTTCAATTGTGCACCCACACAAAAGCGTAAAAAAAACAGCTAAATCTGCAAAAATAAATCTTCTAAACAACGACATTCACAATCCTTTTTGGAACAATAATCATTTTTTTTACTGATTTTTTAACAAGATGTTCCTTTACAAAGTCAAGAGCCAAAACAGCTTCTTCAATCATCGCTTCACTAGCCGTTGCTGCGACAGTCACCTCACCGCGCTTTTTACCATTAATCTGTACCGGCAAAGTATAGCATTCTTCAACAATTAATGCAGGGTCATAAACAGGCCAAGAAAGCTCAGACATTAAAGTTTTTTCCCCTAAAGCAGCATGGCATTCTTCTGCTAAATGAGGCATAATAGGTGAAATAAGTGCGAGGAAAAAATCCAATGCTTGACGCAAAGCCGCCTTCATTTCATCGTCAACACTTTCCACCTTATTTAACAAAGGTGCCATAATATTTAAGAATTCATAAAGACGTGCAATTGCGCGATTAAAAGCAAATTTCTCAAAATCATCTTCCACAGCACAAAGCGTTCGATGCGCTATCTTTGAAAGTTCCAAAGCAGCACCCTGACGTCCAGCACAGGGCGCAACCTCCCTTAAAACTAGAGCACTCAAAGCCACACAGCGCCAAACACGCTGCACAAAACGATGCGCCCCTTCAACACCAGATTCTGTCCAGATAACATCCCGTTCAGGAGGAGAATCGGATAACACAAACCAACGTACGGTATCAGCTCCATAGGATGCGATAATATCGTCAGGATCAATGACATTTTTTTTTGATTTAGACATTTTTTCGATCAAACCAATTGTCACTTCGCTTTGATCGGTTAATTTATAAGCCCGACGTTTTCCGTCTTTTTCAACAATCGAAATTTCTTCTGGCGAAACCCATCCCTGATCATCCCGATACGTTTCATGTACCACCATCCCTTGGGTAAAAAGTCCCTTAAATGGCTCATCCACAGTCACATAACCTATCAATTTCATGGCACGCATAAAAAAACGCGCATAGAGAAGATGTAAAACTGCATGCTCAATTCCACCAATATATTGTTGCACAGGTAACCATTCAGTTGTCGCGTGTTTGTCGACTGGTTCTTGTGCAAAAGGCGCGATAAAACGCGCATAATACCAAGAAGAATCAACAAATGTATCCATGGTATCGGTTTCACGTCGCGCTTGCTGCCCACAAACAGGACAAGTAACCGTTTGCCATATTTTATGACGATCAAGAGGATTTCCCGGTAGATCAAAGGTCACATCATCAGGTAATACTACGGGTAAATCAGTACGTGGCACCGGTACCACCCCACAAGAGGTGCAATGGATCATTGGAATTGGGCATCCCCAATAACGCTGACGCGAAATTCCCCAATCACGCAATCGAAATTGCACCGTTTTTTGCCCTTGAGGCTCACCATTTAGCATTTGCCCCTCAAGCCTTTTAGCTACTTCTTCAAAAGCTTGTTGTGGTGTTAAACCATCTAAAAAACCAGAATTGATCATCACGCCATCACCAGTATAAGCCGTTTCCCCAATCACAAAATTTTCTTTCTTAATCTCTTTTGGCAAAACCACCGGCTGAATGGGGAGATTATATTTATGAGCAAAGTCCAAATCTCTCTGATCATGAGCAGGACAACCAAAAACAGCTCCTGTTCCATAATCCATGAGTACAAAATTGGCGATATAAACAGGGATATGCACCGCTGGATCAAGAGGATGGACAGCCAAAAGCGATGTGCGAAAACCTCGTTTTTCAGCAGTTTCAAGTGCTACAGTTGTCGTTCCACCACATCGACACTCTTCAATAAAAGTACTAAGCGCTTTGTCTTTTTGCGCGAGAACTTGCGCAATAGGATGATCAACAGACAGCGCCAAAAAAGAAGCGCCAAAAAGTGTGTCAGGTCGTGTTGAATAACAGACAACTTCGTTCAATCCCTCACAAACCTTATCAGCAGATTCTATTGACTGTAAAGACCAACGAATTAATAAGCCTTGTGACTTACCAATCCAGTTTTTTTGCATAGTGCGAACTTTTTCCGGCCAATGCTGAAGTTTTTCAAGCCCTGTCAAAAGATCTTCACTAAAATTACTAATTTTGAAAAACCACTGCGTCAATTCACGCTGTTCAACCAACGCGCCAGAACGCCATCCTCGCCCGTCAATAACCTGTTCATTTGCCAACACAGTGTGATCAACGGGATCCCAATTTACTTTAGCCACTTTGCGCGTTACTAATCCCTTTTGATAGAGATCAAGAAACAACATTTGTTGTCGATGATAATAATCCACATCACAAGTCGCAAATTCCCGTGCCCAATCTAATGAAAGCCCTAACTGCTTTAATTGCCTGCGCATTACCGCAATATTCTCATAGGTCCAAGTCTTGGGATGTAATTTATTTTGCATGGCAGCATTTTCAGCCGGCATACCAAAAGCATCCCACCCCATAGGATGAAGCACATTAAACCCTTTTGCACGTTTATAACGTGCAACAACGTCTCCCATTGCATAATTACGCACATGCCCCATGTGAATACGCCCAGAAGGATAAGGAAACATCTCTAAAACATAATATTTTTCACGCTGATCTTCTTGAACGATCTGAAAAATTTTCCTTTCATCCCAAATCGCTTGCCATTTTTGTTCGTGGACACGGGGATTATAACGTTCCTCTAAATTACAATGTTCAATCGTCATTTCTATTATACTCTTTATAAAATTGAACTAAAAAACTTGTGTTATGCTTGACCATGGATTAACCCCTTCGTCAACATTTTCAATAAATATTTCACTAAGTATTTTTTAAAGCTCTTATAATTAATAACTTAATCGCTAATAAAAATAGAAAGTAAGAAAAGATGAGCACCTACACTACCCCCCATGCTCCTTGCGTTGAAACGTGGAAAAATCTACAAAAAAACATTATTGAAACATGTAAAGACTATCATCGCTCCGTGGAAGAAGTCCAACTTATTGCTGTTTCAAAAACTGTATCTGCAGACAGGATACTCCCCCTTTTGGAAGCAGGACAGCGCCTTTTCGCGGAAAACCGTGTGCAAGAAGCTACTGAAAAATGGCCTTGCTTACGTCAACGATTTGAAAATATTGAACTTCATCTCATCGGTCCCCTACAGTCGAATAAAACAGCAGAAGCTGTTAAAATTTTTGATATCATTCAAACTGTCGACCGCGAAAAAATAGCCAAAAGCTTAGCCAAAGAAATGCAAAAACAAAAAAGATTTCTCCCCTGCTATGTTCAAGTCAATATTGGCTTAGAACCGCAAAAAAGTGGTATTGCACCGCAAGAAGTGGTCCCTTTTGTCACCCAGTGCAAAAATTATTACGGACTTGATATTACTGGTCTTATGGCGATCCCACCTGTACAGGAAAATCCCGGCCCTTATTTTGCACTCCTAGCAAAACTAGCAAAAAAAGCTGGTCTTCCAAAACTTTCTATGGGAATGTCTAACGATTTCAAAATTGCTCTTCAATTTGGCTCTAATGTTCTACGTATTGGCTCTGCTTTATTTGGACAACGCCCCATCTGAACTTATTTCACTGAAATGTACCACAAAAAAGAACTCATTATTAAGAATGAGAAAAATTAGTTATATACTAATGAAAAAAGTACTGCAAAATAAATAATCGCCCCCAAATACCCAGCACAGTTATTACAATGACTCACTTAAAAAACTGAGAATTATATTAACTTCTTCAATCTACGTAAACAATCCACCCCCTTGCCAAGTGCATAAAACAGGCAAGAAAAGGATTAAAACATAGGTGTAGATACGACGCCCTAAATTCTCGTGCAAGCCGATTGGCTTAATAAGCCCCTAAAGTGCTAAGAGCTGTACAAAATAGCATGGATAGCAATCATAAGGACAACAATAACATAGAACCTTTCCACACACTGAAAAAGGACAAGATACGGTTTAAAAGCGTCTGAAAAAAGGATTAACCAGTGCGTGCGCACAAAACAGTGGCAACAAAACTAAGTTCAATAACGGTATGAACAATTTTCTTGTGGTTTTTATACATCAAGAGAAAGATTCCAACTTTTTAGAATTACCTTTTTGATTTTATTATTTTGTTAAGAAAAAATAGTGATCAATATCTCATATTTTAACAGTATTGTGAATAAAATATTCCTTTATTACAATCTATATTTTGAAAATATGATAACATATCTATCATCTATTCAATATTATAAATATATTTTTTGATAATTAAAAAATTATGTTTGATGTTTATTTTGAAATATATGAAACAACTTCACTACATCATAATGATACGATTTTTACAAACAGCTAATAAGAGCAGAACTGAGTAAGAACTAAAATGGATAATTCAAGTGTATCTAATAATTCACACAGAGCAACAGCAATAGGTATCGGATTAGCAACACCTCCAGCACCAATACTTTAAAAGCAGCAGATGCAGTTATAGCAATAACCCATGAATCAGAGGAACTTTAGGTCTTTACAATACAGCTAAGGAGTACCATAAGTAAGTTCAAGAAGTATTATTTCTAATTTGTATAAAATAGCCAAGCAAACTATTTATGAAGTTAGTAGTATAACAAGCATACATTTGATAATATAGTAAAACAAATGCTGATATCTATGAATAAAAATATCTCAAAGAAAGCTATTTGGTTTATAAAATTTATAGTTTAGATTTTTTGGATATTTTTTATAAAATTTTTGAATTACTATTATAAATATCTGTATTTTGATTATTAATTATAATTATTTAATAATTAAAGTATTATAATACAATAATAAATTATATAGTTAATTTTATTGCAATTTTATATTAAATAAAAGTGCAATTTATTAATAATATTAATTATATATAACCATATTTTTGCTATTTTTATAAAAACATTTTTTACACATTGGAAATGTATATATAACAACAGCATTATTGTTAAGAATTATATTGTTTAGTTCTGATAGCTTGTGTAGCTATATATATTTATATTAATACTTTTATATTAATACTTAATGAATTTATTATTTTTGAAAAAATAGAGAGCAAAACAAAGAAGATGTTAAATTAGATCTTCAATTCATTCATTCCTATCTTGTGTGGGTTTTTAAAAAACATTTCTCTTCTCTCCCAATCCCCTTTTTCGGCATTATCTATGAATGGCATAATGCAAAAATACTCAATACTACTATTTTTTACATTTATAGAAGTAATACACCTATAGCATCGTGCAATATTCGCTTTTCGAAGATAGCTTTACAATTGATATCGAAACTCTATGAACCGCTTTCATCCTTTGTATTTTTGACTTTTATATGAATTTGTTTTTAATATTAATTTCTCTATTTATTTATAAAAAAATGTACACAACAATATACTCTTCTATAGTTTACACAACTTATATTTCTTTATTATGACACAATTCGTTACATTTAAACATCTTAAAAATGCCTTCTTAAATACGAACGCAAACATAAACGCGTCAGATTTTTAAAATTGACTGTGCAAATCTTTGTAATTTATTCTAGCCTAAAAAAGTTTTTTTGAATGAAAAGCTCATTGGAGAATTCTGGCAGAAAAACACAAAAAAGTATAGCGTCTGATCTCTTCAAACAATAAGAAAGGGAACCTATGTCTGAAAAAATTTATCCAATACCAGCTGATATCAAAAAAAATGCGCTGATCAATGAAGAGACCTATCAACAATGGTACCAAGAAAGCATTAATGATCCAGAAACCTTTTGGGCAAAACATGGCCAATGCATTGAATGGTTTAAAACTTATACAAAAGTAAAAAACACTTCATTTAACGGTGATGTATCAATTCAATGGTACGAAGATGGAATAACAAATGTTGCCTATAATTGTATTGATCGCCATTTAAAAAACCATGGTGACGACATCGCATTAATCTGGGAAGGAGATAATCCTTATCATGATAAAAAAATAACCTATAATGAACTTTATGAACATGTTTGTCGTTTTGCTAATATCCTAAAGAACCATGGTGTAAAAAAAGGTGATAGAGTCACTATTTACTTACCCATGATCCTCGAAGCTGCTTACGCAATGCTTGCTTGTGCCCGCATCGGTGCCATTCATTCAGTTATTTTTGCTGGTTTTTCTGCTGAAGCAATAGCGGGACGTATTGTTGATTGTCAATCGACTTTCATTATTACAACCGATCAAGGATTGCGTGGAGGAAAACAACTTAATTTAAAGGATAATGTTGATCATGCTATTGACATTGCAGGACGCTGTAATGTGCATGTCAATCAAGTCATGGTTATCCAGCGCACCTGTGGGACAATCAATTGGGTAGAGGGACGTGATTTTTGGTACCACAAAGAAATACCTCATACCAATACGGATTGCCCAACAGAAAAAATGAATGCTGAAGATCCACTTTTTATTCTTTATACCTCCGGCTCAACAGGCAAACCCAAAGGTATTTTGCACACAACAGCTGGTTATCTTGTTTATGCATCCATAACACATAAATATGTTTTTGATTATCATCCTGGTGAAATTTACTGGTGTACTGCTGATATTGGTTGGATTACTGGTCATTCTTATTTGATTTATGGACCTTTATGCAACGCTGCCACCACTTTAATGTTTGAAGGAACACCAACCTTTCCCAACAGCAGCAGATTCTGGGAAATTGTTGACAAACACAAAGTAAATACATTCTATACCGCACCAACAGCTATCCGCGCCTTAATGGGAGCAGGCAATTCATTTGTCGAACACTCTAAAAGAACATCTTTGCGTCTTTTGGGCACAGTAGGTGAACCAATTAATCCAGAAGCATGGGAATGGTTTTACCATATAGTAGGAGACAGCAGATGTCCTATTCTCGACACATGGTGGCAAACAGAAACAGGAGGGCATATGATCACACCTCTCCCCGGTGCAACAAATCTTAAAGCAGGCTCAGCCACACGTCCTTTTTTTGGAGTTCAACCTCAAATCATTGATTCCGAAGGAAATATTCTGGAAGGGGAAGCAGAAGGCAATCTTTGCATTATTGACTCATGGCCTGGACAAATGCGCACGCTTTACAATGATCACGAGCGTTTTATTCAAACCTATTTTTCTACCTATAAAGGGAAATATTTTACAGGCGATGGTTGTAAACGCGATAGCGACGGCTATTATT
Organism: Bartonella alsatica; assembly: GCF_013388295.1. Classification (NCBI taxonomy): domain Bacteria; kingdom Pseudomonadati; phylum Pseudomonadota; class Alphaproteobacteria; order Hyphomicrobiales; family Bartonellaceae; genus Bartonella; species Bartonella alsatica. Next base: position 814,875 of record NZ_CP058235.1, read on the forward strand.
GGATTACAGGACGAGTTGATGACATTCTCAACGTCTCTGGACACAGATTAGGAACAGCTGAAATTGAATCAGCACTTGTTTCTCATCCTGATGTTTCAGAAGCAGCTGTTGTTGGTTACCCTCACCCCATTAAAGGGCAAGGAATTTACAGTTTTATCACCCTAATGAAAGGAACAGCTCCAAGTGAAAAGTTGCACAAAGACCTTATTAAGCATGTCAGAAAGGAAATAGGCTCCATTGCCACATTGGATAAAGTTCAATTTGCCTCTCAGCTTCCCAAAACGCGATCAGGAAAAATTATGAGACGTATTTTGCGAAAAATTGCCGAAAATAATTTTGATAATCTAGGAGATATTTCAACCCTTGCCGAACCACAAGTCATTAACGATCTTATTGCCAACCACCAAAATAGGGAAGCCATCGCTTAACACGAAGCATGAACAGTAATTTTAGCATTTCTGCTAATGCCACTGATAAAGGTCTAACCTAATACCTCTATTCTCTTTGCCAACCTAAAATGTTGCAACTATTCTTATATTGAGAAAGTTCGTAAAAAGTCTATTTAGATTTTTTACGAACGGCTTTTATCTACACACTAATCCCTCTCATAAAGTATAAGCGAATAGTTTATATTCATTATAAAAAGGTCTGAAATGAGTGAACTTTACTGTATCCGAAGCTTTCATTATTTTTTCAAAATGATAAATTATCATTATAGATCAATGTATTTTTAGCAAAAAGAAAAAAACAAGGAGATTTTCAATATCCATGTAAACAAACATGCTTTTTCAATAACAAATGAAAAAAAATCGCAAATACAACATACCAAACTGTAAAGTGTAAATTTTAACATTGTCTGAAGCAATAAATACAAATCACCCTTCAACTGCCAAACAAAAAGGATCAAGCTAAACCAAAAACAGTAATGGCGGTTCGCATGTTTGTGCTAGAAACAGCTCAGAATTCCTGCTAAAATCATAAATAAAGAAAAATAAGGAGATATAATTATTGATTATATTCTCACAGACAATATTTCTCAATAGCAAAATAGCAAATCAGAAATATTGAAATTTGTGAAATATGAACCCAACCCAAAACTAAAACAATGAGAGCAAAAATCCTGAGAATCATACAATATAAAAGCAGAAGTGGTAACAAAGAGTGATTCATTTTGAAAACGTCGGTCTACGCTACGGAATGGGCCCTGAAGTTCTCCGTGATATCAGTTTTCATATCCCTCCCGGATCATTTCAGTTTCTAACCGGTGCCTCCGGAGCAGGAAAAACATCGTTGATGCGTCTTATGTTTTTGGCACTCAAACCAACCCGCGGACACATTGATTTATTTGGAAATGATACAGCATTGCTAAAACGGCAAGAGCTTCCTGCACTGCGCCAACGCATTGGTGTTGTCTTTCAAGACTTTCGTCTCCTTGATCACATGACCACTTATGAAAATGTCTCTCTACCATTACGCATTAAAGGACAAGAAGAAGCAACTTATCGCAGTGAAGTGGAAGATCTTCTCTGTTGGGTGGGCCTTGGTGATCATATTCATGTTTTACCACCGGTTCTTTCTGGTGGAGAAAAACAAAGGGTAGCGATTGCACGAGCGCTCATTGATCAACCTGAAATCCTTCTCGCTGATGAACCAACCGGAAATGTCGATCCTCCTTTGGCAAAACGCCTGCTACGCTTGTTTATTGAATTAAACCGTTTTGGAACAGCTGTTGTCATTGCCACCCATGATATCACCCTGATGGAACAAGTCGCAGCACGACGTATGCTTCTTTATAACGGACGGATGACAATTCATGAATAAGTCTTTCCCTATTTTTATAAATAATCAAAAAAATACAACTGCTATTATTCCTAGAGACAATATTTCTGGACAAGCACTGGTTGCAGTAATTGCTATTATGACATTTCTTTCAAGTCTTACATTGATTGGCGTTGATTTAGTACAACGCACTGCTAATAGCTGGAGTAATCAAATTAGCTATGAAGCAACCATTCAAATACGTCCCGTTGAAAATGTTGATATCGAAAAAGCCCTTTATGATGCAGTTAAATTAGTTAAAACATTTCATGGTATACAAGATGCTAAAATTGTTAACCAAAAAGCCACTGAAAAATTGCTCGAACCATGGCTTGGAACAGGTTTAAGCTTAAGTGAATTACCCCTTCCCCGCCTTATCATTGTAACACTGAAAGAAAATGAAGAAATTAATTTTCGTGCCATCAGTCACGCAATCAAAACACAAATTCCAGGAGGACAGTTTGATGATCACCGTGTTTGGGTAAACCGGTTTGCAACAATGGCACACACAACTGTTTTTATTGGTTTTTCAATTTTAACATTGGTTTTGGGTTCATTAATACTCACGGTTATCTTTGCCACACGTAATGCATTGGCAGAAAATGCGCATATTATCAATGTCTTATACTTTCTTGGTACTGAAACCCTTTTCATTGCACGACAATTTGACTGGCATTTTTTTAAAACTGCACTGCGTGGTGCATTATACGGTGGTACGACAAGCGCATTTCTGTTTACTGTGTTCACCTTTTGGACAAACTATAACCTAGGAAGAGTGGAAGCTAGCCAAATAACTGCCTTGTTTGGACACTTTTCCATAAGTTCTATTCCTTATGGAAAAATCATTGCCCTTATTTTTTTCGTTTCTTTTCTTACCATGTTTACAAACCGCATGACTATCCTCGCACAACTTAAAAAAATTGATCAATGTGAAAATGGCTTATTTTAATTTTATGATCCACAACTCATATAATCCTAACTCATTGATGCAAGACAATCTAGAGCGTACCCTAGAGAAGCGTACCCATTATCCGTGCCGTTTGTTTCGCTATTTTCCACCAACAACACTTTCTCTTTTATTGATCATTTTTTTCTTTTGGAGCGGTTTTATTGTTTTTTCTGAAAAAACTGAACAGCTTCAACCACCAAATCCTTTACCGAAAGCAGATGCAATTATTGTTCTTACAGGTGGAGAAAACCGAATAGAAACAGGGTTACAGCTCTTACAAAAGGGGCTTGGTTCGCGACTTTTGATCAGTGGAGTAAACACAACAACCAAACTGAAAAGTTTTATGCACAGCATACATATTACTCCACAACTCTTTACCTGTTGTGTTGACATTGGCCATAAAGCAATTAACACAAGAGGAAATGCCGAAGAAAGTGCAACTTGGATTAAAAAACACCACTACAAAACAGTCTACATCGTTACCCATGATTACCACGTATGGCGCTCTTTGCGTGAACTAAAATATTTGATGCCTCATACCAATTTCATTGCTTATCCTATTAAAAAAAACAAAATTGAAAGCATGATACAGCAAATCAATCAAACACGCATTCTTGTATTCCAATACATCAAAACGATTGAGGTATACATAAGAACGGCATTCTAAACTTTTCACACCGGTTTTCTGAAAATCTTGCCACCGGCTTGCTGATTGCTTCACGCGCTTCACTCTATAAGACTTAACAAGTAAACTCTGCTCTCATACAAAACAGAACACCTCAAACAAAATAAACTCGTGTTGTATACTTACGCGTTTATATTAAGCAACATTCTTCAAGACATTCCAAGCCCATCTTACGGTACTGCTCATGCGCAGTATCCTCCCTAGACTGCTAATCCATTTTATGTTTAATAAATGTACAAGCCGCACTCTCAAATTATAATATCCTCAATGCTGTAATAGCTCTGTCTATTGAAAGCGTTCACATCATGTAAATAAAAAAGAAGACCAATTTGCACAGCACTCTACAATCCATTTTCACCCTTTTTTACCAGCGTATCATTCGCTACATAAAACCGCTGGGTAGAACTTAACAAATATTTTGCCCATCCATGTTCCTTTTGTACAAACGCTTCTCCAATAAGTGCTTCATCCAATTAAAAAGCACAACAACAAACATACCTCAATTGATGACCCTTAATCGCGTGAGAAGGCAATAACGGGATCAAATTGTGAAGCTTGTCGTGCTAGCAAAAAACTAAAATATATCCCAGTAAGAGTTAAAAAGTAAAACACCCGTCTCATCATGCCAATTATTTTATTGACGCAAAGATTCTCTACAGCCTCACATCCCTCACTCATACCCTCAAATGCTTCATCCCATATGAATGCGTAACAAACAATATCCCCCTACAATTGATTACACTTAATCACGTGAAAGAGCGACAACAGGATCAAGTCGTGAAGCTTGCCGCGCAGGTGAAAAACCAAAACATATTCCGATGAGAGTCGAAAAAGTAAGAGATAAGATAATTGAATCAATCGTATAAATTAGATGGATCGGCGCCTTAAAGAGCAAAAACAAACCACCAATAGAAAGACCAAATAGAATTCCTAAAATACCACCAATCACACAAACCAAAATCGCTTCAATTAAAAATTGCTGTAAAATATCACTCTGACGTGCACCAACTGCCATACGCACCCCAATTTCATTGATTCGCTCCGAAACAGTCACCAACATAATATTCATCACCCCAATGCCACCCACAATCAATGAAATAGCTGCAATTGAAGACACCAAAAGCGTTAAAATATGTGTGCTTTCCATGATACGATCACGAAACAACTGAGAACTTCTAATGAAAAAATCTTTCTTACCATGACGCATAATGAGAAAACGTTGCACCATCATTTTTATTAAATGTGAATCGATATTATCAGCAATCCTAACTGTAATTGCCCGCACCTGTGTTGTTCCAAGAAAACGTGTTTGTAGAGTTGTATAGGGCAAATAAACCTGCAATGTATTTGAAGTGCCCCCATTATGTTGCGGATCAATTACACCAATAATACGTGCTGGAACTTTTCCCAAATGAACTACTTTCCCAATTGGACTCTCATGACTATGAGGAAAAAGTACAGAAAGAGCTTCTTTTTCGATCACAAGATCAACCGCTCGATCACGCACACTGTTATGATCAAACAATCTTCCTTGAATAACAGCAAGTCCTTGTGTCTCAAAATATTGTTCTCCCACTCCAGCAATCATAGCATTGGCTTCAACAGCACCAAAACGTATAGTAGAGCTTGCAGAAACCTGAGGCGTTACACCAATAACATAAGGCAATCTTGACAAAGCGTCTGCATCCGCTTCAACCAAACTTGTTATTTTCTCTGCTTGTGGATCAGATAAGCTTTTTCCAGGCAAGATTGTTAATGTATTAGAACCCAAACTTTTAAAATTCTCTAAGATTTTTTCTCGTGTACCATTTCCCAAAGCAACCATCGCAATAATCGCCCCAATACCGATAATCACCCCAAGCATCGTTAAAAAAGTCCGCATTCGATGAGCATTCATTGCCAACAAGGCCATAACAAATGCCTCACGAAACCGCTCAGCAAAAGAACGAAAAAAACCAAGTGTTTTTTGGTCTTTTGGATTTTGTTTTTCCTGAAAAAGTTGACCATCTGTCTTTGTTTTTGCAGTTTCTGACACATTATCAGCAATAATTTCTCCATCACTGATTTCGATAATACGATCTGCTCTTTCAGCCACCTGCATATCGTGTGTTACTATGATAATGGTGCGCCCTTCTTGATGAAGCTCTTCCAAAATACGCAATACTTCTTGGCCACTTTGCTTGTCTAATGCACCGGTTGGTTCATCAGCAAGAATGACCTCAGCATTATTCATCAATGCCCGTGCAATTGATACACGTTGTTGCTGACCGCCTGAAAGCTGATTAGGACGATGATTGATCCGATCTCCCATACCTAAACGGGTTAAAAGATCTTGAGCACGTTTTTTTCTCACCTCCGGTGCCCATCCTGCATAAATAGCGGGAATCTCAACATTACCAAGTGCCGTCAATTCATTAAGCAAATGATAGCGCTGAAAAATAAAACCAAAATGATTGCGCCGCAAAGCAGATAATTCATCAGCAGAAAGAAGAGCTGTTTTTTTTCCTGAAATCCAATAATGACCAGAATTTGGACGATCAAGACAACCTAAAATATTCATCAATGTGGATTTTCCTGAACCGGAAGCTCCCACAATCGCTACCATTTCACCGCGCTTAATGGTAAGATTGATGTTTTTCAAAACAGTGACAAATGTTTCACCGGCAGGAAACTTGCGCACAATATTTTCTAAAATGAGGACAGCATCTGCTTGCTCTGCTTTCATGCTTAGCTCTCTTCCTCAAGTTTATCAGAATTACCTGACACCACTCCATCGCGCAAACCTGTAATAACCACGTCTCCCTCACTAAGCCCTGAAACAATCTCTGCCACAACCTTGTTATTAAGCCCAACGGTTACTTGTTTTTCAACCACTTTACCTTTTTTCTCCAAAAGAGAAACCCATGCGGTATGCTCTTTTGTCTCATCACGCAAAGCACCACTTGGAACCAATAAAACATTCTGAGCACGACCTAAGATAATATGAACTTGCGCAGTCATATAAGTCCGTAGAAAATTATCTTTATTATCGACATGCACAATCCCGTTGTAATAGATAGCCGATGATGCGAGAGAGTTAGAACTTCCTACCATACCAGGGTTAATACTCACATCAGCCCGAATTGATTCAGGAGCCGGCTCTACCTTTTCTAAAATCCCCTCATAACGACGTTGTGAATCACCTAAAACCGTAAAATAAAGAGGTTGACCAGGCTGAACTTTAAGAATATCAGCTTCTGAAATTTGTGCTTTAATTGTCATTTTTGACAAATCGCCCAAAATAACAATTGTTGGTGCCGATTGAACTGCATTAACATTTTGGCCTTCCTCTACAACAGTTGCTAAAACTGTTCCCGCTGAAGGAGCGGTTATCCGTGTATACCCTAGATTGACTTGTGCGCTATCCACATCGATTTGTGCTTGTATAATCTGCTGACGAAGCTGAGCAATTTGTGCTTCACGTATTTTCACTTGTGTTGCAGCATCATCGAGATTTGCCCGTGAAATCGCACGCGCTTCAATCATTTTTTTCTGACGCTCTAAGTTTTTCTGTGCAAGAGCAAGATAAGCTTCTTGTTCTACCAAATTCGCATAATAGTGAGATAATGCTGCTTTTTTTCTTTTCAGATCATTTTCTTGATCTGTAGGATCGATTTCCGCCAAAAGATCCCCCTCTTTGACAACACTTCCCGGAAAAACACGCATAGACACCACACGCCCTGTCGTACGCGCACCAACAGCAACCAACCGATAAGGACGCACAAGGCCAGAAGTCAAAACACTTTCTTCGATATCACCACGCTTTACCACTGCTGTCATATAAACCGGCGTTGATGTTCCAAAAAAAACAGAACGTAGCCATAATAACAAGATGATAAAAACTATAGCAGTTAAAAAGAAGGATAATTTTTTGCGTCTTGTAATAAAATTTTTTATGAAATCTTTTCTCATTGCCCTACCTTTGCGCGCGTCTTGGATGCACCATCCAGAACTTCGGAACGTGACACATCAACAACACCATCCCAGCCACCTCCTAACGCCTTCATCAACGCAATATATTGAGTAACCAAAGAAACACGACTATCTTTAAGCGCCATTTGCGCAGAATAATAAGAACGATCAGCATTTAACAATTCAAGAAAACTAGTATTTCCATTTTCAAAAAGGCTCCGTGAAATTTGCAAAGAATGCAGAAAAGCTTTATTTGCAACGATAAGCTTTTCTAAACGCTGATGTTCTTTCGTCAATCTTACAAGCGCATTTTCTACATCTTCTAAAGCCCCCAACACAGCAGCCCGATAAGCAATAAAAGCCTGATCACGCTGTGCACGAGCCACTGCAACAGAAGCCATAACCTGTCCCCCATTAAAAAAAGGAAAACGAAGACCAGGTCCTAAAGACCACCCAATTGTTGAACTTTTCCATAATTGATCAATTGTTGTTGCTACTGTCGAAATATTACCGGTCAAAGTAAGTGATGGATAGCGATCTGCTTCACGTTGACCAATGCGTGCTGTAGCTTGCGCATATTGACGCTCAGCCCGTCGTAAATCGGGGCGTGTTAATAAAATATCAGCTGGAATTCCTGTTGGTATAGGCCATTTTGGTTGCGGAATCTTCGCTTGCTTCGCATTTTTTTGTAAAAGATCCTGCAAAGCCGTAGGCACATGACCAGTTAAAACGGAAAGGCGATGAATACTCATTGCCAAATTCGCTTCGATCTGGGATATATCCGCTTCTGTATTAGCCACTTGTGCTTGCGCATTTGAAACATCAAGCTCTGAAGCATCACCAGCTGTTAATTTGGTACGTATTAATTCATACGTTTTACGCTGTGATGAAGCAATTTGGCGCACAATCAATAACTTTTGTTGCCAACCACGCACTTCAACATAATTTGTTGCCACATCTCCCAACAACGTCACCATGGTAGCACGCATATCTTCCACAGCCGCTTCAAGACCATATCGTGCAGCTTCAACTCCTCGCTTATGCCCACCAAAAAAATCAAGCTCCCAACTCGCATCAAAACCACTCCGATATTGGGTCAAAAACGTATCAGATTGTCCAGAACCACTACGGGAACCAGAAATTGAATTTGATACACTTGGCAAAAGAGATCCAACAGTTTGCCCTAAACTCGCACGCGCTTCGCGAACCCGTGCCTTAGCAACAGCAACACTACTATTTCCAGCAATTGCATCATTCATTAACGCATTCAAAACAGGATCATTCAAACGCCGCCACCATCCAGCAAGCGCATCCGCACGCCCAGTTGTCTGTGCAGTCTGTTGTCCCCAATTTGCTGGAACACGAAAAGATGTCTTCTGATAATTAGGACCAACCATACATCCTGATAATATAAGAAAACACAACAAAATACTATAAAGTAATCTTTTAGAAATAACCCATTTAAGATTCCTGATATGCATCTAATCTCCCGCATTTCTTCAGAATTAACTATTATATTAATATTTTATTTACTACTTATTTCAAATTTAACATGAAAAATCAAATACAGTTTGTACTGGAACATGATCTGAAGGTTGATTCCATCCCCGCGCAGCACGAAAAATTGAAAGATCAACAACAAAAGGAGCTAAATCTTGAGAAGACCAAATATGGTCAAGCCGCCGCCCACGATCAGCAAGTTCCCAATCGCGTGCACGATAACTCCACCATGTGTAAAGTTTAGCAGGAACAGGAATATGCATACGCATCAGATCAACCCACCCACCTTGGCAACATAAAGCTTGTAAACGTTCTGTTTCGATTGGTGTATGGCTTACAACCCTTAACAATTGTTGATGAGACCACACATCCTCTGCCAAAGGAGCAATATTCAAATCACCCAGTAAAAGAGAAGAAAAACCTTTTTGCTGATCAGCGCGAATAGAAGACATTTCTTCTAAAAAGTCAAGTTTATAACGGAATTTTTCATTCACTTCAGCGTCAGGTATATCCCCTCCCGCAGGAACATAAAAATTATGAATCTGTATGTCCCTACCATAAACTTCAACAATCACTGAAATATAGCGACAATCTTGCTTTTGACAAAAGAAACGCCTTTCAACACTTTTAAAAGGTAAACGAGAAATAATTGCTACACCGTTATAAGATTTTTGTCCACACAATGCAGTATGTTTATATCCGGCTGCTTCAAAAGCCTCTACTGGGAATAAAGTATCCGGACATTTTGTCTCCTGTAGACATAAAACATCGGCAGCAAATATGTCCAAATACTGAAAAACCTGTGCAAGACGCAAACGGATAGAATTAATATTCCAAGTTGCAATACGAAAGATCATCTGTTTCAATTCCGATGAGTAACACTGCACTACTTTTTCGACGGAAGAGTAAACATCCCATCAACAAACCTAACGCCTGTCCGGACATTCATGATTTGAACAGTGGTTTCTAGATTCTGTTGATCAACAATTGTCCATTGCCGTAAAGCATAGTTTTTAGAATCAAAAACCATCCTTATTTGCCCTGCCCCAATGCTTTTATCCCGCAGAACAATTGTCACCGCCCCTGGATCTTCACGAAATGCTAATAAACGCCCCGACGATATATTAATTTTATCGTCTAACAGAAATTTCATTGGCGTTTGAAAAAGCTGTGAAAAATTCCAAGTATTGAGTGCTCGATTGTTAATTCCTACAAATTGACCATCTGCAATAATCTGCAAAGGTATTTTTTTGTAAATAAAGCGAATTTTCCCTGGGCGCTCTAAATAAAACGTCCCCTGAGACATTTTCCCCTGTGGACTAAACTGAATAAAATCACCGGTCATTGTTTTAATTGCTGCAAATTTATTCACAACATTCTGCGCCCTTGCTACTTTATTGGATGATTGCGAAAAAGCAGGAACAATTAAGCACCCCCAAATAATAATTCCAACAACCCCAAAGAATCTTCTTTGTAGTAAAAAAGATGTTTCCATAGATAATGCTCCCAAGAAATATATTTTTGTTTTATAATTTAAGTAAAATAATGAATAAATACCTTTCTCTAAAAGAGAAAGATATTGTTTGAAAACACTATTAAAAGATTTTATTTTAAAAGCATTCTTCTTTAGCAGGCACCAAAACTTCCCGTTTCCCCGCGTGATTTGCGGGACTAATAATACCTTCTTCTTCCATCCGCTCAATCAGTGAAGCAGCACGGTTATAGCCAATGCCTAAACGACGTTGAATATAAGAAGTTGAAGCCTTACGATCACGAAGAACAACTGCAACAGCTTGACTATAAGGATCATCTGCTAAAGGAGAAGTTAAAGAAACATCCGCATCATTTTCTGCAATCTCTTGCGTAACGGTCTCCAAATAATCAGGCAAGGCTTGTGCTTTAAGATGCAGTACAACCTGCTCCACTTCATCATCAGCCACAAAAGGCCCATGAACACGCTGGATACGCCCTCCACTCATCATGAAAAGCATATCTCCTTGTCCCAACAATTGTTCAGCACCTTGTTCACCAAGAATTGTTCGACTATCGATTTTTGAACTTACAGAAAAAGAAATACGGGTAGGAAAATTGGCTTTAATCGTCCCAGTAATCACATCTACCGAAGGACGCTGAGTTGCCATAATCACGTGGATACCAGCAGCACGTGCCATTTGTGCTAAGCGTTGAACAGCTCCTTCAATGTCCTTGCCGGCGACCATCATCAAATCAGCCATTTCGTCAATAATGACAACAATATAGGGCATAGGACTAAAATCAAGTGTTTCCGTTTCATAAAGAGGCTCACCAGTCTCTTGATTAAATCCAACTTGAATTGTACGTACCATAGCCTCTCCCTGTTTTTCCGCTTCCCTGATACGTGCGTTAAACCCATCAATATTGCGAACGCTTAGTTTTGACATTTTGCTGTAGCGCTCTTCCATTTCCCGAACAGCCCACTTAAGCGCAATTACTGCTTTTTTAGGATCTGTCACCACAGGCGTTAATAAATGGGGAATGCCATCATAAACCGAAAGTTCAAGCATTTTTGGATCCACCATAATGAGACGGCATTGTTCAGGTGTCATACGATAAAGAAGCGATAAAATCATCGTATTAATAGCAACAGATTTTCCCGATCCTGTTGTACCAGCTACCAAAAGATGGGGCATTTTTGCTAAATCCGCAATAACCGTTTCACCACCGATTGTCTTGCCCAAAGCAAGTCCTAATTTAGCTCTGCTCTCAACAAATTCCTGCGCTTGCAAAATTTCTCTTAAATAAACCATCTCGCGCTTTGCATTAGGCAATTCTATTCCAATCACATTGCGTCCTGGCACTACAGCAACACGAGCTGAAATCGCACGCATCGAACGAGCGATATCATCTGACAAACCAATGATACGGGAAGATTTAATACCGGCAGCCGGTTCAAATTCGTATAAAGTCACCACTGGACCAGGACGCGCATCAATAATTTTTCCCTTAACACCAAAATCTAATAAAACCCCTTCAAGTTCCTGAGAATTGGCTTTTAAGGCAGCAGGAGAAAGTCTCGCATCCCTTACTGCCGGTGGAGAAACAGAAAGATAATCTAAAAGCGGAAGAAGAAAACTACCGTTTGAAGAAGACGTTAAAGATTTCAAAGCACGGCTTTTATTAACAGGAGAAACGAGCGCTTTATCTTGATTTTTTTGACATTTTGTTTTTTCATCCAAGAAAATTGGCTCAATCCGATCAAATGACTCTTCTTGTCTCTTAGAACGACTTTTAAAAAAGAAAAGACGCAAAAAACGCGCTTGTAAAAAATAAAAAAGATGTAAAATAGCTCCAAAAGTTGTAACGAAAAAACTGTTCTGCACTCCATCTACGATTTGTTCTGTATCTTCTGACACATAGAAGAGAGGATCAACGCTTCCGCTTTTCTGGACATTTTTTACTTTTCTTTTATTTTCCTGACGCCGCCATACCACATTACCTGCAAAAGCAGCCATTAAAAAACCTAAAACGATAAAAACGATACCTAAGAGCACATTCTGAAATGGAGAAAGAAAAACAGGAAAAATTGTATAAACAGCACTTAAAACTTTATCCCCCAAAACTCCCCCTAAACCCATCGGCAATGGCCAATACGTAAAAGAAGCAACAGGTGTTACAAGAGCAAAAGAAATTAAAAAACAAATCGTTGATAGCCCCCATAAAAAAAGGCGAAAAACTAAATTGTATATATTCTTTTGTGCCAACAAAAGAAACGACCAAAATAATGGTGGCAATAAAACACCAAGGCTTGCCAAACCAAAAAACTGCATGACAAAATCTGAAAAAATTGCCCCTGGCCACCCCATAAAGTTTGTAATCTTATTTGTACTTGCATGCGTTAATGAGGGATCTGCAACATTCCAAGTTGCCAAAGCAAAAACGCAAAAAATAATGAATCCCAAAAGTCCAAGCCCAATGAAAACACCAATCTGGCGCAAAAACATTTCGATGAGCCGCAAACTATAAGATTTTTGCGCTTCTAATGAATCATAAGGAGAAGAACTCTGATGCATCTATTAATTCCAAATACAAAATTTTCGCATTAAAGAGTTGTAAAATTATGACTGCAAAATATTAACACAGTTTTAACCATCATAATCATAACCATTTTCTTACCTGTAATACCGTAAATATTTTCCTTCAAGATGATGATATAAAATATATCCATATATCAAACACTATGTCGTCTCGATCTAATTTCAGTTTTCTTTTGCCCAAATCAAGTATAGAAATATAAAATCGAATGGAATATTCGGAATAAGATTTGCCTGGAGAAGTCATAGAAATGAACTACACAAGTGATCAACAAAAGCCCCCCCAAAAAGCCAAACTATTTATCAACCAGCAAGAAAAGAAAAGCTCATCTTTTTAAGCAAAAAGAAAAAAAATATTGTATAAAAAGTAATGTTAAAGAAAAGTATCCTTTTTAAGAACAAAAAACTGCCAACAATGGAATGAAATGTTGTGTATTCTGATCTCAATAGAAATATAAAATCCAAGAAAGCTATAAGACAATGCGATCTTCTCATTGCTGGAGGAGCGGCTGTCGGATTAACATTGGCAATAGCACTCAAGCAAGCAGCCCCTGAACTAAAAATGAATATAGTTGATGCTGCCCTCCAAGAAGATATCCCTGCTTCGAATATACGAACTATCGCCCTTGCTGCTGCTTCTATTCGTATGTTAAAACAATTGCAATGTTGGCAATATATAAAACCCCATGCCCAACCCATACATTCCATGATCATCACTGATGCATGTACAAATGATCCTGTTAAACCAACTCTTTTAACCTTTGAAGGAAATGTTACGCCCAACGAGCCCTTTGCTGCTACAGTGGGACATAGAGAGCTTATCAGTGTTTTAAAAAAGCGTGTAAAAGATCTGAATATCCCCGTCATTGCTAACATGCGCGTTGTTGATTTTCACCAAGAAGAGCAACATACAACTGTCACTTTAAGCAATGAGGAAATTTGGCAAACAAAGTTACTTATTGCAGCTGATGGAGCTCATTCGAAATTACGCGAAAAAGCAGATCTTAAAAACTTTTCTCATCCTTATAAACAAACGGCAATCATCTGCACTATTGGCCATGAAAAACCCCATCATGGACAAGCAACTCAACATTTCTTCCCTGCTGGACCTTTCGCTCTTCTCCCTCTCAAAGGTAATCGGTCGGCCATTGTGTGGAATGAACCCCATAAAATCGCGCAATATTACCTCAAAGCTGACACCCTTATCTTTGAAACAGAACTCGAAAAACGCATTGGCCATCGATTTGGAAAACTCTCTTGGAATGGCGAGCGTCAAGCTTTTCCTTTGAGTCTTTCTTTAACACGCCAATGCATTAAACCTCGTTTTGTTCTGGTTGGTGATGCTGCCCACACAATCCACCCCCTGGCAGGACAAGGACTTAACTTAGGATTACGCGATAGTGCCGCACTCGCTGAAGTTATTATTGAAACAGCACGATTAGGTCTTGATATTGGTTCTCTCACTGCTCTCGAACGTTATCAAAGCTGGAGACGTTTTGAAACTGTGCGTATGGCTTTGAGTAATGACTGGCTTAATAAACTCTTCTCTAATGATAATCTCTTCTTGCGAATCCTGCGCGATACTGGTCTTGGAATTGTCAATCAAACGCCAAAGATAAAAAAATATTTTATTCAAGAAGCTGCCGGCCTCACCCCTCATTCCCCACGTTTGCTACACGGTCTCCCTCTTTGAACAAAATAAGCAGAAGTCGTACCATGTGACTTTTTGCATCCCATGATAAACCCCCTTTGTATCAAAATAAACTCTTTACTTATTTTGCAATACCAAAATTTTAGAAGAATTCCATTAGATTCACAATGAGGTTACTCGCATCCTATAATCACAGTTTTTTATGAATTATGCCAGCTACCCCTTCTCCTATACCATGAAAGAAAATAGACAGAAGCTAGAAAATTACCTCATTTTTTATATCCAATACACTATTTACAAAATGATACACATAATGAATTTTGATAACAAATACATTCAAGATGCCTTACAGAATTAAATGTGTCACAGAATTATATCAAAATACTAAAATCAACACGAATCACGGAAAAATTCACTTTTCCAAGTACTCTCTTATCTTAACCACATAAACGATAAAAAGATAAAGTTAATACCTGATATCCCTAGCCATACAAGAAAAAACCAGATCAACTTTACAAAAGCATAAAGCTACTTGTTCTATAGATCAGTATTTCAAAAATATAAAGATATTCACATGGCAAGATATAGATTTACAAATAATTGATCATTTACATATTGAACTTAGAATCCTTAATATAGTAAAATTTTCTTATTTGAGCTCTTTATTACGGTGAATTAATAAAAACCATTTACTTACATATTACAGGAAGGACCAGTATATAGATAAAAACTGTTTAAGAAAGAGGTAAAAATGTCTCTGTTAAATCGTCTCACTGAAAAAGCAATCATAATAGTTTAAACTAGCAAACAGAATGATAACACTGGCTTATTATAGCAACACACTTTGCACATTTTAAAGAAGAAATGAGTGCTTTCATAGTTTTATCTGACCCCTCAGTGCTTTAACACATCAGCCTAACAGTTTTATACATTGAACTACTGAGAAGAATACACTGACTAAGTTGATCTTTCTTGCTATTCTCATAAATGTAAATATCACATATGTATTATGTTACTTCTAGTTCTTCAAGCGTATAACCGCTTTCCAACCATTCTTTAATCCACTTAGGTCTACGCCCACGCCCATTCCATAATTCCCATTGGTTATTGGGATTTCTATAATGACGTTCTTTACTTGCAAGATCAGCAATATCAATTCCATGTGCACTAGCAATTTCAAGAATTTTTCGCCGTGCATTCTGTTTTTCTTTTGCTTGTCGTTTTTTCAATTCCACATCGATTTGGGCACGCATCTCTTGTAGCTCATAAAAATCCATATTTTTGAGGTTATTCATTTTAATTACTCCCCTTGCAAAAAAGAATTGTGCTCTGCCATATTTTAAACACAATTATAGACAATTTTTGCCTATTTATTATCGAAATTAAAATTACAACGAATATATCACCTTGACGGAGATGTGCTTTGGACCACGAAAAACTGTTTAATTGTGTCTCAATAATCACGACCGTATCCTTTTTCAGTTTGATCCTTGAAATGGATAATCAAGGTGTACAAATTTCATCACACCTCCCTGACTCACATGAACCAGCTGTCCAAAATGAATATAAATCGCCATTTTATAAACTATGGCAATATATGAAAAAGAACAAGCCTTCTCTGCATAATGATAGCGTAGTTCATTCTAGTGATAAAAAATATTCTTATATACAACGCGTTTCTGCTTCATATCAGTACTATTCAGACAAACTTAGACAGTTAGAAAATTATACAAAAAAAATAACCTCAGTAATCCCTCAAAAATGGTTCTCATTTAAGGACAAACTCTTTTTCCGCAAACATAATAGCTATAACATTTTTCGGTCTAATACGTTTGGTTTTGTCCCACAGATGTATTTGTTTGGTTGGATGCGAGTATACTTTAAAAATACTCTCAAAAGGATACAAATCTATAGTTGTAAAGAGTGTTCTAAATTCGGCAATCTCGCTTCGTCTATTAGAAATACAATGTGGCTACTATTAGAAAAACCAAACAAAATTAACGTTTGTATCAATAGATTTTTTCATCATTGGGTGTGTTGCTTATGATTGTTTCAAATTTCGTAATGTTTGCTGCTGCATACGCAGGGACTACACATACTGCAGCACTTTCAACTATCGCCATGCGAGAATCATTGGATAATACTTACACAATAAATGTAACTGACAAATTATCACCCCAACCATCTATATTTAGAGAAGCGATAGTAACAGCTGAACAGCACAAACAATTTGAACATAATTTTGACGCAAATTTAAGGCAAATTGATGTCGTCCTCTTTGATACGTTTGATTCTTGCAAAAATTTTAAAGTCGTACAGACCACTTTAAAACATTGTTATAAACAAACAAAGCCGCAATACAGCTCTGAACAAGTTGTATCGCAAACTGTATGGAGTTTTTACAACACAGGAAATTTTAAAAATGATCCTGTCAACGCTTCTATGAGGAAAATTTCTTCACCTGTCGAAGTAGTAACTTCTGCGCTTGTAGATAAGGAATCACAAGAAGTTGTTCAGCTTCACAAAGGAGAGACAGAGCAAATAATTAACGTGGAATCTCTTCCTACCTCCCCGGAAGAAGATGTGTTTACGTATAGAGCAAGTAGTGGAGCAAGTAGTGTACATGATGCTTTTACAGTAGAAAACTCTTCATTGGGGAAACAACAGGAATAATGACTATTATGTTTATCAATTAGAACTAAAATTTTGATGGGATATAGTGATGAAAGGTAGATAAAGAAATATTAAAGCTCTAATTAGTAAGATTGGACGAAATCTCTTCTAATTGAGGGCAAAAATAATGAAAATGATAGAACAAAATAGTGTTGATATAGCATTTAGTCAGAAAGCAGCACGTGAAATTACAGTTGTAATGCGCTCAAAAAGGGAGTGGTACTTTACGTTTATTGCAGATGATCCAGTAACTGGCAAACCAAACAAGTATACGCTTCTTACACAAAGAGGAAAACTAAGAACTTGGGCTGATCCGAAATATCTTTTTAAATTTCTTCATGAAAGAGGGGTTATTTATGGCAACTTTAAACTTAATCAGGATGAAAAACATGAAACAAACAAATATTCTTCAAACAGCAGTCCGTAATAAAATCACCACAACTGTTGCAGCTGTAACTGTATTTTTTATGGCTCATCCTGTATGGGTTCAAGCACAACAACAAGGTGGTTTAAATAAAGCTAAAACAGTTTTAGACACATTCAAAACTCAATTGAACGCAATCATTCCTATTGCTGCTACAATTATACTTTTGTGTTTAGCAGTTAGTTATGCAGGACGCTTCATAGAAAAAACTACATTTATGCGATGGGCAATTGGCGTTATCATTGCTGGATCAGCAGCTCAGATTACGAATATGTTCTTCACGCCTTAATTGAACATAATTATGAAGTTGTACAACATAAATATGAATTTTGTAGTTTTTTGTATCTAAACAATTGCATTACGTGCACCACAAAGAGAAAATTCTTTTTTGGTACCGTTTAATTAGGACAAACAACATGAAACAATTAAAGACTTTGGAATCAAAAATTAATAACAGTACCATCATAACTGCCGCAGCGATAACTACCTTTCTTATAACCAACCCTGTGTACGCTAATGGTTTAAAGAAAGCTGAAACACTTCTAAATGACGTAAAAACAGGATTAATGACCATTATTCCTATTGCTGCTACAATTATCCTTTTGTGTTTAGCAGTTAGTTATGCAGGACGATTCATAGAAAAAACTACATTTATGCGATGGGCAATTGGCGTTATCATTGCTGGATCAGCAGCTCAGATTACGGCTATGCTCTTCACGCCTTAATTTATTATAACTTATATGAAACGAAATGTTTCTTTTTCTTTAAAGACAAACTTCCTATTCAGTAATTGAGAACATGTCAGTAATGATTTTATCCAATATCAAAAGGAGAAATATTATTATGGCAACCTCAATTATCATGAGAGTAAAAATATGAGACGGTTAAATACTTCTGAAACAAAAGTTGATAGAAAAGTTAGTATTGTTTTTATAACTTCAATTATACTTTTAGCAACTCAATCTGCTTATGCCCAAACAATAAACAAGAACATAGACCTTCTAATGAATATACACTACGGGTTAAGTATAACTGTTCCTATTGTTGCTGTTCTTATTTTTTTCCTTTTGTTGATCAGTTATATGTGTCGCCTTATTAAAAGGGCTACATTTATACGATGGGCATTTAGTATCATCATGGCTGGAGCAGCATTCTATATTAGCAATATATTATTCTACATGAGCTAATAAGGAGCTGTTCATGAAATTACAGAAACATGAAGCATTTCCTTTATTCAAGGGGGCAACTCGTGTTCCGACCATTTGGGGCGTACCAATGATGCCGCTCATCATTATGGCTATAAGTGTAGCTGTTATTGCTATGACGATAAATATCTTTTTATGGCTAATTGCTCCACCATTATGGTTCATTATGGTACAAATTACCAAAAACGATGATAAAGCATTCCGTATCTGGTGGTTGTGGATCGATACCAAACTTCGCAATCGCAATAAAAATTTTTGGGGCGCATCAAGTTATAGTCCCTCAAATTACCGCAAAAGGAGATAAGCATGATGGCTGTTGAAAACAGCAAACGCCTCGCATCAGAGACACCAGTAAGCCTGTTCATACCTTATTCACACCATGTTACAGATACAATCATATCTACTAAAAATGCAGAGTATTTATCAATCTGGAAGATTGACGGACGTTCGCATCAAAGTGCTTCACAAGAAGATATTTTTCAATGGACAAAAGAGCTGAACAACACCTTACGTGGTATTGCATCAGCCAATTTATCTCTGTGGACTCATATCGTACGCCGGCGCGTTTATGAATATCCAGATTCAACATTTGATAACACGTTTTGCTATCAGCTTGATGAAAAATATCGGCAAAGTTTCACTGGTTATAATCTAATGGTCAATGATCTTTATCTGACCATTGTTTTTCAACCGATAGCTGACAAAGTTATGTCATTTTTTTCCCAGCATGAACGAGAAACTCTCGATCAAAAGAAATTACGGCAGGAGTCATGTATCAAATCCCTCAATGATATCAACAATACCCTAGGTCAATCATTACAACGTTACGGTGCAGAACTTCTCGGTGTTTATGAAAAAAATGGTCATGTTTATTCTTCTGCACTCGAATTTCTTGGTATGCTTATCAATGGCGAATACCATCCTATGCCCGTCTGTTATGACCGTTTTGCCGACTATATATCTATCAATCGACCTTTTTTCTCAAAATGGGGTGCTCTTGGTGAACTGCGGACAATCAATGGGATACGCCGATTTGGAATGCTGGAAATTAAAGAATACGACACGACAACCAAACCAGGTCAATTGAATGCGCTGCTGGAAAGTGATTTCGAATTTGTGCTAACACAGAGTTTTTCGGTGCTCTCACGGCATGCTGCTAAAGATTATTTGCAGCGACATCAACGTAATCTTATCGATGCTCGCGATGTAGCAACAAGTCAAATTGAGCAAATTGATGAGGCACTAAACCAGCTTATAAGTGGACATTTTGTCATGGGTGAACACCATTGTACATTGACCACTTATGGTGATACAATTCAGCAAGTTCGCGACTATATGGCAAAAGCAAGCGCAATACTTTTAGACGTTGCAGTAATGCCAAAACCTGTAGATTTAGCTATAGAGGCTGGCTATTGGGCGCAAATGCCTGCAAATTGGAAATGGCGACCACGTCCAGCACCAATTACATCACTGAATTTTTTGTCGTTCTCATCTTTTCATAATTTTATGTCAGGAAAGCCAACTGGAAACCCATGGGGTCCAGCGGTTACAATTCTTAAAACAACAAGTAAAACGCCACTTTATTTCAATTTTCATGCTTCCAAACTTGAAGAAAATTCAACAGACAAGCGATTACTCGGTAATACTGCACTTATTGGGCAATCTGGTTCCGGTAAAACAGTGTTGCTTGGATTTTTGTTAGCACAAGCGCAAAAATTTAAACCGACAACCGTTGTTTTTGATAAAGATCGCGGTATGGAAATTGCTATTCGAGCGATGGGGGGGAAATATTTGTCATTTACACCTGGTAGGCCGAGTGGTTTCAACCCATTCCAACTTCCCCCTTCACAAGACAACCTGATCTTTCTAAAACAATTTGTCAAAAAATTGGCAGAAGCTGGTGGTGAAGTTACACACCACGACGAAGAGGAAATTAACAAAGCTGTTACGTCTATTATGAGTAGCAACATTGACAAATCACTGCGTCGCTTATCTCTTCTAGTGCAGTTTTTACCAAATCCACATTTAAATGATTATAATGCACACCCATCAGTTCACGCTCGCTTGTTAAAATGGTGTGAAGGTGGTGATTATGGATGGTTATTTGATAATCCCAATGATGCACTTAATCTCTCAACACATCAAATTTACGGTTTTGATATCACAGAATTTTTAGATAACCCAGAGACTCGTACTCCGGTAATGATGTATTTGCTTTACCGCACAGAAGGAATGATTAGCGGACAGCGGTTTATGTATATCTTTGATGAGTTTTGGAAACCTTTGCAAGACCCATACTTTGAGGATTTAGCTAAAAACAAACAGAAAACTATCCGTAAACAAAATGGTATTTTTGTTTATGCTACACAAGAACCTAGTGATGCCTTAGAGAGCAATATCGCTAAAACACTTATTCAGCAATGCGCAACTTACATTTTTCTAGCCAATCCCAAAGCAAATTATAAAGATTATACAGAGGGCTTTAAATTAACAGATGCTGAATTTGAACTGATTAAAGGACTTGGTGAATTTAGTCGCCAGTTCCTCATCAAGCAGGGAGATCAATCCGCACTTGCAGAGCTAAATCTTGGTAAATTTCATGTAACAATTGATGACCAAACCATCGAACGTGACTTTAGTGATGAGCTCTTAGTGTTATCAGGTACCCCTGACAATGCAGAATTGGCCGAAAACATTATCGCTGAATTAGGTGATGATCCAGCAGTATGGTTACCAGTTTTTCTACAAAATATAAAAACTGACAGGAGGGAAACATGAGAAAAGCAATTATTACAATAGTGGTCATAGCAATTTTAGGGATTCCAAACTCAGCAATGGCCTTCTGGGGATGGGGAGCAGGAGCTGCAGATTTAAGCGCATCAGTTCCATCTTTTAGCGCTCCTTCTCCACCCCCCGAAAAACTTCAAACACAAGTAAAACCTAAACCACAACCTAAAAAACCTTCTCCGCCAAAATACTACACGGATATTATTAATTTATTACAAGAACACCTTGAAATAAAAAATAAGCAGTTTGAGCAAACAGAAAAAATGTATTCCTCTATAACAGGTGCACGAGAAAACAGCGAATCAGAAAATAGCGATGATCTTTATTTTCAAAACCCACAATCTATCTATAACAAATCTAGGAAATCCACATTACTGAAGGATAAGGATATTGTAAAGGATATTGCAGAAGAAAAAGCAGTTTTTGATTCTGTCGATAAGGCACGTAATTCTATAAATCAACGCAGTGAATATGCAGCAATTGTCGATAAAGCTGTAAGCTTGCAAACTTTTCAAGAAACAGAAAATCGTTTTAAACAAATCTCTGAACTCGTAGAACAAATAAATACAACAAACGATCTAAAAAGCATTGCAGAACTACAGACACGCATAAAAGGCATGTTAGCCATGATCCAAAATGAAGCAACAAAATTACAAATGGTTGCATATTCACGCGATGTAGAACAAGCACTTATCAGTCAGCAAAAACAGAAACGAAATATGAAAATTCTTAATAGTAAAAATAAAGAAATGCCTACTATAAGATTCGCACAATAACTTTTTCCTATGTCATCGATTTCTTTTACCATCTCTCTTAGCAAAAAGCCGGCTATGTAATATTGGTAATATTCGATGCCATCCCAAAACTACAAAAAAATATACGAAAGATTCAACCACCCTACAACACTTCCGATGAAAAAATGCCTGTGGCAAATTTCATAAAAATACAGATGAAACATACAACACGCATCAATGTCCTAAGATGATGGAAAGGTGAAAATTCGTTAAAGAGGAATGTCATGGCCTTCATAATGTTTACAGATCTATTCAATAAAATTGATGAGATAACAAAAACATATGTCACGGATATTTTATCAAAATCGATCATTACAATTACACCCTTCGTATCAATCGGTCTCTCTATTGTTTTCATTGCATATGGATGGCTCATCATCCGCGGCGCAATAGATATGCCAATCGCTGAATTCCTGAGCCGCTGCCTGAAAATAAGCATTATTACTTCAATAGCTTTGACTGCAGGACTTTACCAATCAGATATAGCAAATCTGATAACAGAAATGCCTAATAATTTGTCAAATGCATTAATAAACAACCCTCTCCCAAATAACGAATTAATCAACTTGATTGATAATGTAGCTGAAAAAGGGTTCGATTGTGCAAGTAAAGCTTTTGAAGAAGCGGCTTTTTTAAATGCTGGTGGGCTGCTCTATGGTCTCTTTGGCATTCTCATCTTGCTTGCAACAAGCTTCCTAGCCGCAATCGGTGGCGCATTCATTTTGATGGCAAAAATCGCACTAGGGCTTCTCGTAGGTCTTGGACCTTTCTTCATTATCGCCTTACTCTGGCAACCAACCTATCGCTTTTTCGAACAATGGATAGCTCAAATTTTAAGCTATACAATTTTCATTGTATTTCTAGCCTCCCTATTTAGTCTAATGATGAATATCTTTGCAAATTACGTAAGCGACCTGGCATTTGATGGTAAACAAAATGTGGGTTACGCACTTGGCGGCACTCTCATCCTATCTATTATCTCGATTATTCTGTTGCTCAAACTATCACAACTTGCAAACACTTTGGCAAAAGGTGTTACATTTAGACATCTCTGGAGATTAAGTACTCTAGGAAACAATGCTTCCCCTAACAGCCGTACAACTAAATAAAAATATCTCAGTTACATAGTAGAAAATATCTGCTCTGTAGCTGAACACTTCCATGAATTTAAAAAAAACAATAGCAAACTCTGTATTTTAATTTATAATCAAAATTGAAATAGTGATAAAAAAGTGCTAGAGGTATATAATACAGTCGGAAAAGAGGAGTTTTAAAATGAAAACAGTCATTTTTATAATTTTGATCATGAGTCTTTTATCCGCCTGCGGATTGGCTCCAAAGCTTAAGCAACCAGGTAATTGGAACCGTGTGCCTATTAATAAATCTATCCCTGCCGAAATTCAGCGAGGAGCAATATGAGAAAAAAACAAGCTAAACCAATAAAAGCTGAGAAACTTAATAGTTATTATGAAGAAAGTCGAGGCTTAGAACGTGAACTCATAAGCGAATTTATAAGGTCAGCAAAAACTCATTGATCTAATTACTTTTCTTTCTGCAATACATAAAAACTAACTGCAATACATAAAAACTAAAAGGAACAAAATATGAGAAAGCTGACGATTACAGGGATAATGATTGTTTTGCTTGGAACAACAAATTCAGCTATTGCCTTCTCTTGGTTTGGGGGAATACCAGAAGTGGCAAACACAGTTCCAGCTACTACTCAATATATTGATGATTATGTAAAACAGTTATCAGATGTAAGAACTATCGTAACAACACCAACAGTACAAAGTGAACCCAATCCGCCAAAGTATAAAATACAAATTTTAGACTTAATAAAACAACACCTTGAGATGGAAAAAAAGCAGTTCGAGAAAACGGACAAAATGTATACCTCTATAACAGGCGCACGAGAAAACAGCGAATCAGAAAATAGTGATAATCTTTATTTTCAAAACCCACAATCTATCTATAACAAATCTAGGAAATCCACATTACTGAAGGATAAGGATATTACAGAAGAAAAAATAGTTTTTGATTCTGTCGGTAAGGCACGTGATTCTATAAATCAACGCAGTGAATATGCAGCAATTGTCGATAAAGCTGTAAGCTTGCAAACTTTTAAAGAAACAGAAAATCGTTTTACCAAAATTAAAGAATTATTACAGAAAATCAGCCAAACAAAAGATTTAAAAAGCATCGCCGAACTGCAAGCACGCTTAAAGGGTAAACTGACTATGATCCAAAATGAAGCAACAAAATTACAAATGGTTGCATATTCACGTAAAGCAGAACAAGCACTTATCAGTCAGCAAAAACAGAAACGAAATATGAAAATTCTTAATAGTAAAAATAAAGAAATGCCTACTATAAGATTCGCACAATAACTTTTTCCTATGTCATCGATTTCTTTTACCATCTCTCTTAGCAAAAAGCCGGCTATGTAATATTGGTAATATTCGATGCCATCCCAAAACTACAAAAAAATATACGAAAGATTCAACCACCCTACAACACTTCCGATGAAAAAATGCCTGTGGCAAATTTCATAAAAATACAGATGAAACATACAACACGCATCAATGTCCTAAGATGATGGAAAGGTGAAAATTCGTTAAAGAGGAATGTCATGGCCTTCATAATGTTTACAGATCTATTCAATAAAATTGATGAGATAACAAAAACATATGTCACGGATATTTTATCAAAATCGATCATTACAATTACACCCTTCGTATCAATCGGTCTCTCTATTGTTTTCATTGCATATGGATGGCTCATCATCCGCGGCGCAATAGATATGCCAATCGCTGAATTCCTGAGCCGCTGCCTGAAAATAAGCATTATTACTTCAATAGCTTTGACTGCAGGACTTTACCAATCAGATATAGCAAATCTGATAACAGAAATGCCTAATAATTTGTCAAATGCATTAATAAACAACCCTCTCCCAAATAACGAATTAATCAACTTGATTGATAATGTAGCTGAAAAAGGGTTCGATTGTGCAAGTAAAGCTTTTGAAGAAGCGGCTTTTTTAAATGCTGGTGGGCTGCTCTATGGTCTCTTTGGCATTCTCATCTTGCTTGCAACAAGCTTCCTAGCCGCAATCGGTGGCGCATTCATTTTGATGGCAAAAATCGCACTAGGGCTTCTCGTAGGTCTTGGACCTTTCTTCATTATCGCCTTACTCTGGCAACCAACCTATCGCTTTTTCGAACAATGGATAGCTCAAATTTTAAGCTATACAATTTTCATTGTATTTCTAGCCTCCCTATTTAGTCTAATGATGAATATCTTTGCAAATTACGTAAGCGACCTGGCATTTGATGGTAAACAAAATGTGGGTTACGCACTTGGCGGCACTCTCATCCTATCTATTATCTCGATTATTCTGTTGCTCAAACTATCACAACTTGCAAACACTTTGGCAAAAGGTGTTACATTTAGACATCTCTGGAGATTAAGTACTCTAGGAAACAATGCTTCCCCTAACAGCCGTACAACTAAATAAAAATATCTCAGTTACATAGTAGAAAATATCTGCTCTGTAGCTGAACACTTCCATGAATTTAAAAAAAACAATAGCAAACTCTGTATTTTAATTTATAATCAAAATTGAAATAGTGATAAAAAAGTGCTAGAGGTATATAATACAGTCGGAAAAGAGGAGTTTTAAAATGAAAACAGTCATTTTTATAATTTTGATCATGAGTCTTTTATCCG
This sequence comes from Bartonella alsatica, assembly GCF_013388295.1. NCBI lineage: Bacteria > Pseudomonadati > Pseudomonadota > Alphaproteobacteria > Hyphomicrobiales > Bartonellaceae > Bartonella > Bartonella alsatica. The sequence goes on from NZ_CP058235.1 coordinate 841,111, forward strand.
CCTGCGGATTGGCTCCAAAGCTTAAGCAACCAGGTAATTGGAACCGTGTGCCTATTAATAAATCTATCCCTGCCGAAATTCAGCGAGGAGCAATATGAGAAAAAAACAAGCTAAACCAATAAAAGCTGAGAAACTTAATAGTTATTATGAAGAAAGTCGAGGCTTAGAACGTGAACTCATAAACGAATTTGTAAGGTCGCGTAAGACCGCATGGCGTGTAGCAGGTGTCGTTGGCATTTTTGGATTATTGGGTATGATGTGCGGTATCGTCGGTTTCTCCCAACCAGCTCCTACACCTTTGCTACTACGCGTTGATAACACAACTGGCGCAGTTGATATAATTTCTGTGATGCGTGAGCATGAAACCAGCTATGGTGAAGTTGTGGACAGATATTGGCTCAATCAATATGTTCTTAACCGCGAATCTTATGACTATGACACCATTCAGCTAAACTATGACACTGCAGCGCTTTTAAGCGCACCAGATGTGCAACAAGAATTTTATAAAATCTATGAGGGTGACGATGCGCGTGATAAAATACTTTCCAACAAAGCACGCATCACAGTTAAAGTACGATCGATCCAGCCAAATGGACATGGCCAAGCAACGGTGCGTTTTACAACGCAACAGCATAGCACTAGCGGTACCGTTGGACCAAAACAACATCAAATCGCAACAATTGGCTACACCTATGTTGGTGCACCCATGAAATCATCTGATCGATTACTTAACCCTCTTGGTTTTCAAGTGACAAGTTACCGTACTGATCCGGAAATACTGTTAAATAATTAAGGAATTGATTATTATGAAAAAATTTGTGTTTGTTTCCCTACTATCCTCATTTTCCTATCTTTATACGGTACCTGTGCAAGCACTCAAAACCCCATCTAATTCACAATATGATCATCGCATTCGCTATGTCATGTATAATGTAGCTGATGTGGTTCAAATTGAAACTGTCCTCGGCGTAGCAACACATATTATCCTTGAAGAAGGCGAACAGTATATTACCCACGCCTTTGGGGACTCCGATGCCTATGCTTTTGCACATAAAGGACGGCATATTTTTATTAAACCTAAAGCAGAACTTGCCAATACGAATCTCATCGTTGTAACCGACAAACGTAGCTATAAATTCCGACTCCAGTTTCGAAATGACCGTGGTGGAGCGACCTATGAATTAGCTTTTCATTATCCTGATACAAATACCCAAAAGTCGGAAGAAAATAATCAACGCCTTGCTATTGAACAAGGTTTTCACCAAGGTGTAAAAGGTTATAACCTCAACTATACCATGAGCGGCAATCAAGATATTGCTCCGATAAATGCTTGGGACAATGGACGTATTACTTATTTCAAGTTTCCCACCAACATGGATATGCCATCAATTTACGTGGTAGATGCTGAAGGAAATGAAAGTTTAATACCACGTACTATTGTAGGAAGTTCTAATGATATTATTGCCGTTCATAAGATCAATCCCAAATGGCTCATACGACTCGGAACACGTGCTTTAGCTGTTTTTAATGAAACCTATGACCCCAATGGTATACCAAACACAACTGGAACAGTGTCTTCGATGGTTCATCGCATTAATAAAGGAGTAAAGTAATGTTTGGCAGTAAGAAAGGAGATGAAAACAAAAGAAACGCAGAGCTAGGTTACTCTGAGAAAAAACATATTGAGGATGCATATGGTAGCTCTGAATTAGGTTTGGAGCGTCGTCCAACAATCCCTGGTGCACGAGCATTGTTAATGGTAGGTATCATTGGCATAATAGCGATACCGATTGCTCTGTCTTGGAAAGCTTTTAAAATGCGTAATGCCGTAGAAATTGAGGAAGAAAAGCCTCAACAGACGGTACAGCAAATCATACCAAGTTATACTCCTCGTGTCATCGAAGAACCGAAAGTTGAAGAAGAAGAAGAAAAAATAATACAAATAGAAGATTCGGCACAAGAAATTCCATCAGCTTTAGCTAAACTTCTTCATACAACAATTCCACCACATTTGATGCAAGATACTGAAGAATTAGTGCGGAAACGTATGTTCAGTTCTGGTCTTAACAACGGTGGAAGCAACCAAGGCTCTACAGAAAACTCAAAAAACAACGCATCTGATAATAATGAAAATAGTAGTGCATTATTTAATCAGTTACAACCTGTAAAGTTAGAGCAATCACGTGCAGTTCAACTGCATAACCGAGACCTATTAATTACACAAGGAACACAAATAGATTGCACGTTAGAAACAAAAATTATCACATCACAACCAGGAATGACGACATGTCATTTAACACGTGACGTTTATTCTACAAGTGGTCGAGTTGTTCTGTTAGATCGTGGTTCTAAAGTCGTTGGTTTTTACCAAAGCGGTATTCAACAAGGACAAACACGCATTTTCGTGCAATGGTCGCGTATTGAAACGCCTTCTGGTGTTATTGTCAATCTTAACTCCCCTGGCACTGGTCCTCTTGGAGAAGCTGGTATAGGTGGTTGGGTCGATACACATTTTTGGCAACGATTCAGTGGGGCAATCATGGTGAGTGTAATCGGTGATGCAGGAGAATGGATAAAAGGCAAAATGGGACGAACAAGTAAGGAAAAAGCACAATCCAAAGATGTAGATAATGCTGAATCGGTAGTGACCAGCATTCTTCAAAACTCCATTAACATTCCACCAACACTTTATAAAAACCAAGGTGAGCGAATAAATATTTTTGTTGCTCGTGATCTGGATTTCAGTGATGTCTACAGCCTCGTCACACGTTAATCGCATACAAAAAGATCAAGCTGTTGCACAACTTCTGCAACCGCTTGATCGTTTCCTAGAAGATCCGAAAATTACCGAATTATCGATCTGCCGCCCTTGTGAAGTGTGGACAAAAAGCTTTGGGGGGTGGCAAATACATAATGTACCAGAATTAACAACCGCTTTTTTGCAGACTCTTATCACGGCTATTATCGTTTATAATGGTATGGCTCCTCAAAGCATTAATTATGTACGCTTGCCCGGTGGACAACGCGGCACAATTATACAAACACCAGCTGTCATCGATGGCACACTATCCTTTATGATTCGTAAACATTCTCTAACAGTTAAAACGTTAGAGGAGCTCAATGAAGAAAATGTATTTGATGATTTTACCGATGTAAGTTTTAATAAACCTTCGGAAAAAGAAGCAAATAACTTTTTATCAAAACAAGATTTCACGCGGTTGGAACCATTTGAAGTGCAACTTCTCCATCTCAAACGTGATAGAAAAATTCTTGAATTTTTAAAAGAATGCGTACTTCACAAACGCAACATTATCATTGCTGGAAAAACAGGATCGGGTAAAACAACATTTGCTCGCTCCTTAATTGAAATAGTACCGGTAGAAGAACGCATTATCACTATTGAAGATGTTCATGAACTTTCTTTACCTAATCATCCCAATCATGTGCATATGCTTTATGGTAATGGTGCAGGTCGCGTTCCAGCCGATGAATGCCTAGATGCGTGTCTGCGTCAATCACCCGATCGTATTTTTCTTGCAGAACTGCGTGGCAACGAAGCATGGGAATATCTCAACTCATTGAACACTGGACATCCAGGTTCAATCACAACAACACACGCCAACAATGCTTTACAAACTTTTGAACGATGTGCTACGCTGATCAAAAGGTCAGAAATTGGCCGTCAGCTCGATTTAGAAATGATAAAGATAGTACTTTACACTACAGTGGATGTAGTGTTGTTCCTAAAGAATCGAAAGCTTTCTGAAGTTTTTTATGATCCGATTTTTGCTAAATCGAAAATAGTTTAAACGCAATTCTTATTTCAGTAGTATGATACAAACAACAACAGTCGTGACAATTTGCCACGGCTCTTTATTAATCTTTTCAAATAAGTTTTCTTTCTCACTTACCTTTCTGGTAAACTTTTTATATCTTACAATGGAAGAAATGAAAGCTTATGATAACAAATTCATGAAAAAATAAATCACATATGAGTTTTTTGCTTTTGATAGTTTTTTCATTTATCTTTTTAAAGTATGCATTTCATGCAAAAGAGGAAAAATCGCTACGAAATAAATATCTTAGCAAAAGAAATGACTCTCAATTCGCATCACAACGAGATTTCTACAAAATACTCGGACTCAACATTACAAATAAATTGTTTGTGACAAAAATAGTGGCTATTTAAGAATCTTACGTTTTATTTACTAGAAATCAATGAATGCTATTTCAAGTAAATAACCTTTATACTCTCTCAGAGAGCTTAATCCACTATAAATCCCAATTTAGTATATGCACACCACATTTCAATTCAATAATGAAGAATCTAATAACGTAAGAAGACTTACAATTGTATTGCTCGCATATGCAAGAGAGGTACAACGATAATCGCTTCAAAAATCTTCTTCAGTTATATTCAATCCAATTATAGCAACAACATTTATATCTGAAAATACATTAAATGGATTTTACAACTCCATAATGTACACTTACCCATTTCATGATTTTTTGACGTAAACTTTGCATAATTGCAGATTATTTTTTAACGACTAGAATAATTCTTTGTGCAAGTCACTTACTTCAAACCATATATGATCTCTCCTATGCTTGACAAAAGATTGTGTGCAGATAAATGAAAAAAATCAGAAACAATTTAATAAATTGGCTGATAAGTATATTTTATCGTTTTACGATTTAAATAAGAGTGTTGAACACAAGAATACTCTTTCACTATAAATTCTTACATTCAGAATGAACAAGCATTTTCTTACACGTCATGAATGAAAGGAATCAGTGTGTACAATAAAAATTGTTTTAAAAAAGCTACAAGTGCCTCTGATAAACCATCTCAATACACGACAATCACAACATGGGTAGCAAGAAAAAGAAAGATGGCATTAGCTTTGCTATTTCAAATATAAAAAAGAAGCTATCAAATAAATATAAACAACAAACAGTACTTGGATATATAGTCAATGCTTTCTTATAAAATTCTCTCTTTATATATAGAGAGATATTTTTATGCTGAAAAATAAGGAGTATTTTCCTTTTGCTCAAACAAATTTCTTAAGCCTATACGCAGAAAATCTTAGGTCCAATAGCATAACAAATACAGTCTAAGCACAGCTAAATCATCATCTTTCATGGATAAAAACATATAAAATTAGCGCCCATGAAATCTAATGAAACATCCTTTCCACTAATGATTGTCCAGCCAGTTAACACTAACCCGCTAAAACTTTTCATTCCATATTCAAAATCTATTTTCCTAATTAAGGTATTTATTTCACCCAAAAGACTTTCTCAAATATGATGATAGCTCTTTTAAATCCTCATACAAAAGTGGGCAAGTATAGATTAATCACCGTGAAATATCTAAAAGAGTGGCAAAAGTATAATACCTACTCGTCACTCACACTACTTCCATTAACTGATAGTTTTTAAAAACGACGCTCAACCATGAGTTTCTTAATTTCAGCAATTGCCTTAGCTGGATTTAACCCTTTTGGACAAGTCTGCGCACAATTCATAATTGTATGGCACCGATAAAGACGGAAAGGATCTTCTAAATTATCAAGACGCTCACCACACATCTCATCACGTGAATCAGCAATCCAACGATAAGCCTGGAGCAAAATAGCTGGTCCCAAATAACGATCGCCGTTCCACCAATAACTCGGACATGATGTCTGACAACAAGCACACAAAATACATTCATAAAGACCATCAATTTTTCGACGATCAGAATAACTTTGTAACCACTCTTTCGCAGGTTCAGGCGAAATAGTTTGCAACCAAGGTTCAATCACACGATGTTGGGCATAAAAGCGCTTCAAATCAGGAACCAAATCTTTAACAATCGGCATAGAAGGCAAAGGATACACTTTAATGGGATGCTTCACATCATCCATACCTTTAGTACAAGCCAGCGTATTAGTCCCATCAATATTCATCGCACACGAACCACAAATACCTTCACGGCATGAACGGCGAAATGTTAAAGTTGGATCGATATGATTCTTAATGAACAAAAGCCCATCAAGAATCATAGGGCCACAAGCAGAACGATCTATATAATAGGTATCCAGATGAGGATTTTCCTCATCATCAGGCGACCAACGGTAGACGTGAAATTCTGTCAATTGCGTAGCACCTTCAGGCTTAGGCCAAATTTTTCCCGGTTTTACTCGAGAATTTTTGGGAAGCTTAATTTGTACCATAATTTATTCTCCCCTTAATAAACACGTTTTTTAGGTGCGATACGTTTTAAGTCGATACCACCATCTGCTTCAGATGTTAACGGATCAACATGGACAGGCCGATACGACAAAGTTACCTTACCATCTTTTGACAAATGCGAAAGTGTATGTTTACGCCAATTTTTGTCATCACGCTCTGGATAATCTTCACGCGCATGGGCTCCTCGACTCTCTAAACGTGCTTCTGCAGAATAGACAGTAGTAATTGCATTAGCCATCAGATTCTCAAGCTCTAATGTTTCAACCAAATCAGAATTCCATATCAGCGAACGATCTGTTACTTTGAGATCAGACAATTCATCCCAAATTCGACTTATCCGCTTACATCCTTGTTGCAAAGAATCCTTTGTACGGAAGACAGCAGCATCTTCTTGCATAGTTCGTTGCATTTTATCACGCAATACAGCTGTTGGCGTTGCCCCTTGAGCAAAGCGTAAACGATCAAAACGTGCCATAATTTCGTCAACAGCAGCCTCATTAAGAGGGGGAATTTCTGCATTTCGATCAATCACTTCACCCGCACGAATTGCAGCAGCACGACCAAACACTACAAGATCAATTAATGAATTTGATCCCAGACGGTTAGCACCATGAACAGAAGCACAGCCTGCTTCTCCCACCGCCATCAAACCCGGTTGAATCCGATCAGGCGAATCAGTAGTTGGATTGAGAACTTCCCCATAGTAATTGGTAGGAATACCGCCCATGTTATAATGAACTGTTGGAAGGACGGGGATAGGCTCTTTTGTCACATCAACCCCTGCAAAAATTCGTGCTGATTCCGAAATTCCCGGTAAACGCTCGTGCAATACAGCAGGATCAATATGGTTAAGAACCAAATAGATATGATCCTTTCTTGAACCAACGCCGCGCCCTTCACGAATTTCAAGCGTTATACACCGTGAAACCAAATCACGTGAAGCCAAATCTTTAAAAGAAGGTGCATAACGCTCCATAAAGCGCTCGCCCTCAGAATTAATCAAATAACCACCTTCACCACGCGCCCCTTCTGTAATTAAGCAACCAGAACCATAAATCCCAGTAGGATGAAATTGAACAAATTCCATATCCTGAAGTGGTAATCCAGCACGTGCGATCATTCCACCACCATCACCCGTACAGGTATGTGCCGATGTCGCTGAAAAATAAGCACGTCCATAGCCACCAGTTGCGAGAACAACCATCTTAGAAGAAAAACGGTGGATTGTACCATCATCAAGATTCCATGCCACCACACCTGTACACACACCATCAGTCATGATTAAATCAAGTGCAAAATATTCAATAAAAAACTGTGCATTGTGCTTTAAGCTCTGTCCATAAAGTGTATGTAAAATTGCATGTCCTGTGCGATCAGCTGCTGCACAAGTACGTTGAACAGGTGGACCTTCGCCAAACTGTGTTGTATGGCCACCAAAGGGACGTTGATAAATTTTACCTTCTTGCGTACGTGAAAAAGGTACCCCATAATGTTCTAATTCATACACAGCAGCAGGTGCATTACGCACTAAATATTCCATTGCATCAGTATCGCCTAACCAATCAGATCCTTTTACCGTATCGTATAAATGCCACTGCCAATTGTCAGGTCCCATATTAGCAAGCGACGCTGCAATACCACCCTGCGCTGCCACCGTGTGCGATCTAGTTGGAAAAACTTTTGTGATACAAGCTGTTTTTAATCCTTGCTCCGCCATTCCAAGTGTTGCACGCAAACCCGCACCACCTGCACCAACAACAACAACATCGAATCTATGATCTACATAGCGATAAGGAGCATTACCTGCTACAGCGCCCAGAGATGATACTGTACTCGCCATATTGTTTAACTCCCTAACGCAATTTTCAAAAGGGCAAAAATGATAACTCCCCCTAAAACAAAACAAAACAAAATATTTAATGCCAGAAAGAATATTCGTACACCTTCACGTGGAATATAATCCTCAATAATTACCTGCATTCCAAGTTTCATATGATAAAGGACTGAAAAAGTTAGCAATCCCATTAAAATAGCCACGACAGGATGTGCAAGCCGTGCCCGCACAATGTCATAGTCCTTTCCAACAAGTGAAAGAATAAGAACAATAAAAAATATCAAAAGTGGTATATTTATAAAACCCGTCAAACGTTGTAACCAAAAGTGCTCTGTTCCTTCATGCGCACTTCCACGCCCGCGTACTTTGGCAAGTTCCGTTCGAAAATCTTTTTTCATAGTCTACTCCACCCCCAGATAAACAATGGTATATCCAATAATCCAAATCGCAAGAGTAGCAAGAAAAGAAATAAACACAGTCGCCCACGCAGTAATAGTTGCCTTTTCTTTAGCCAAAAGGCAAGGTTTCAAATCCCAAATAATATGACGAATACCACCAATCATATGATGAATGCCAGCAAGGGTATAAAGAAACAAGATACAAAGCCCAGGCAAAGAACTATAAATCTTATGAATTATTCTAAACGTCTCAGCTCCACAGCTAACTGAAATTAACCAAATAGCAAGAAAAACCATTCCGAAATAAAGAGCCATACCCGTAATACGATGTGCAATCGACATCGCCATCGTTATGGTCCAATGATAAATACTTATATGAGGAGAACGAGGGCGCTCTTTTATCTTAATTGTCTCTGTCATAAACATCCTGAATTAGCTTTTACTGCAACCACATCATGAGCGATAAGATCGCACAAAATGACCAAGTGTATTATCATTTCCATTTATTTGGCATTTCAAAATGCCAATATTATAGGTCGGTTGTCTCAAATAACGGATTAAAGGTCACGCATAAAAAAACCGAATGTTTTACAGATATGTAGCCGTAAAACGTGCCTTAATTTAATACAATTTTATCTTCACGTCAAAGGTCTAACATCGTTTCTCAAATATAAATATAATTCTTCAAGTCTACTCACACCTATTTCTGAATATCTACAACGATCTCCAGAGATTTTAAATTTCAGCCACAATTTAAGAGAAATGAAATACAGAGACTTTTGAGAAGCTTAACGTTTTACACATACTCAAAGCCACTTCTTTAACTGAAAACCGAATCAGAAAACACAAAGAAGCGATATAAAGTTGCTTTTGTATAAATTTTAGCAAATGCAGTTATTACTTAGCGATTTGCGTTGTAGAATCTGTACTCACAGTTGTTTCTTCTACAATCTCAACAATCTTTTCACCTTTTTTCCGGTAATCTCTCTTTTCAGCAATACGCGCAGCTTTACCTCTCAAACCACGAAGATAATATAGTTTTGCACGACGCACTTTACCCCGGCGCACAAGCTCAACACCTTCAATCAAAGGAGAGTAAACAGGAAAGACACGTTCAACACCTTCACCATAAGAAATCTTGCGCACAGTAAAAGTCTCATTTATCCCACCACCTGAACGTGCAATACAAATTCCTTCATAAGCTTGAACACGTGTACGTGTACCCTCGGTGACGCGCACCATCACACGAACTGTATCCCCTGGCTGAAACGCTGGCAGTTGGCGTTTTTCTGCAATTTTTGCACATTGTTCAGCTTCAAGCTGAGCGATAATGTCCATTTCCTTTATCCTTCATGTTCTTTATCGAACAGTCAGAGCGCTCAACTCTTGCCGAAAAAAGCTTTTTATAAAAAAAAAGAAGCTCTTTAAGCTATGCCTTACGCAGGAGCGAATACACCATTCCTTCATTATAATCGTAGAACTACAGAAAACCTCTCATAAGAAAATCCTTCAAAAAGAGAACCATGCAATACACCACCTTACAACATGAATCAAGTTTTCTGCAAATTTTTATCATAACGCGCATAAAGATCAGGACGACGTTGACGTGTTAACAGTTCAGCTTGCTGTCGGCGCCAATCCGCAATAGCTTTGTGATTCCCTGACGTCAACACTGGTGGAATACCTCGTCCTTCGAAAAGAGGAGGACGCGTGTACTGAGGGTATTCCAGCAAGCCATTCTCAAAACTTTCACATATTGCAGAAGCCTCATTGCCCATAACGCCGGGGAGAAGACGTATAATAGCATCCAAGAGAACCAACGCAGCTGTTTCCCCTCCCGAAAGAATATAATCACCAATGGATACTTCTTCCAATTCTCGCGCTTCTATTATCCGTTCATCGACACCTTCAAAACGTCCACAAACCAGTGTTACTCCCGCTTCACGCGCCAAAGAACGCGCATAAGTTTGGTTAAAAAGCCGTCCACGCGGACTCATTAACAACCTTGGTGAATCATTTGGACAATTATCCAATGCAGCCGCTAATACATCCGCCCGCATCACCATACCAGCTCCCCCACCAGCTGGTTTGTCATCAACACTATGGTGCTTATCCAAAGCAAAATCCCTAATCTGCACTGTTTCTAGCGACCATATACCACGCTCTAAAGCTTGGCCGGCTAAAGAATAACCCAAAAAACCAGGAAACATTTCGGGATAAAGTGTTAAAATGCGTGCTTGAAACTTCATTTTTTCATCCAAACCTTTAGCCCAAACTATACCATATCAGCACCAACCGGTTATCATCAACACCAGCAGTATTTATCCAAAGGAAAAGCGCCCATCTTCTCTATACCCAAGAGCCACATCCCCTATTTTAAAGCTTATCTGCTAATAATCCAAAAAACATTTCAAAGAAAAATGCTAACACATTTGTTTGGAAGCGTATTCTTATATTTTTTCATTTTACTTTTCGCCTTCATCTTCATTTTTCTGATTCAAGCTATTTATTACTTTTTCCCATGTCACTTAAACCAGCAGCCACTGGATCAACAACAAGAAAACCAGAAGCAATGCAAATTTCTGGCACTGCTGCCTTGCTAAAGGGAATAAGCACTGTTTTACGCGTATTCAAACGTATCTCAAGCAAATCACCAGCCCCAAAATTAAAAAAACCACTCACCTCACCCAAAATTTGACCAACATCATCCTGAACATGAAGCCCAATTAAATCGACTTGATAAAATTCATCCTCAGTCAAATCCTCCACCAATTGATCGCGAGTAACATAAAGGTGAAGCCCTTTTAAGTTCTCAGCAGCATTGCGATCTTCAATCCCTTTAAAATGCACAATCGCATTATCTTTTTGCATGCGAAGAGTTACAATTTCATAAGAACGTCCCATATCATCATAAAGAATACCATACGCATTTAAATGCTGTGGTTTAGCACTTAAGACCTTAATCAAAATGTCTCCTTTTATACCATGAGCTGAACCAACGATAGCAAGATAGACTTTATTTTTAAGCTTTTTTTTATTATATTCCATACAAAGTATTATCTCTCAAAATGAATTTTTCAATCTTGTAATTTTCTATTCAATTTTGTTGCCATAACACAAACCGAAAAGTCTCTCTTGGTAACAAAAGCATTAATAAAGGAGAAGTCTTATGGCCAATGTTATGCTGTTTTACAAAGATATCACCCCAATTAACAAAATTTCCCATAAAAACCTGAAATTTTCTCCTCAAAATGATATGTCTTTTGCCAAAGATACCCATTGGGTTCCTTTAGCAATTAGTGAATATTTTCAAGCAGCACTAGATTATCCTATTTTGTTTATGTGCGCAGAAGACGAACAAAAGAAACGGCACTATACATCCGCTGCTCTTGTAGGCCTTTCTAACGAAGAAAATGACTACATCACCTCCGATAAAAATTGGAAAAAAAATACTTATGTTCCAGCGTTTGTCCGCCGCTATCCTTTTGTTCTTGCCCAATTTAGCAATGAAAAAGAATTCTCCGTTTGCTTTGATCAAAAATCAGGCATGTTTAATGAAGTCGCAGGCACAGAACTTTTTAATTCTGATGGTTCTATTTCACCTTTTATGGAAGAGCGAATTCGTTTTCTTGAAAGCTTTAAAATTGCTATGGAAAAAACCGCTGAATTTATTGATGCCATTGTGGAAATGAATCTTTTAAGTCAAAAATCCATCAATGTGAAAAACGATAAAGGTCTTTCAGCGCAATTAGAGCACTTCTGGATTGTTGATGAAGAAAAACTGAATAAATTATCCGCACACCAGCTTGCTAAACTCCATAAAAATGGCTTTTTAGGATTAATCTTTGCGCATCTTATGTCAACGAATAATCTTGTAAAAATACTTTCTCTAAAAGGCGAGAAGCAGCTTATCAATCGTGAAGAACAATCTCAAAACAAAAACAGTTACTGTAACGATAAAAAATCTACAAAGAAAGAGACTCTTAATTAAGAAATGTCTAGAAAAGATGACACGAGAAAAAACGAAAACGTCCTTCTTATACCAGCAGATCATGCTATTTTAACCGCAAGAAAAGATTGGTTAGATAGTCTGCTACAAACACGTCGTATGGCCATAAAAACAGTACAAGCCTATGAACGTGATACACGGCAGTTTTTGTCTTTTCTCTGTCAACATTTAGGAAATAAACCAACCTTCAATGATCTCGCCAATTTGCGCATCGTAGATTTGCGAGCTTATCTTGCTTATCGCCGTGCACGCAATATAAGTGCTCGTTCTTTAAGCAGAGCAATAGCTGGTCTACGATCTTTTTTCAGCTACTTATCCCAAGAAGGAATTGTCAATATTCCTGCTGCTAAACTTATTCGCCCCCCCAAACATCCTAAATCTTTGCCAAAGCCTTTAGCAATAAAATCAGCACTGCATTTAGTCAAACAAGAAAATCAACAAGAAAATGAACCATGGATTATCGCTCGTAATACTGCTGTTTTAGTGCTCCTCTATGGCTGTGGAATGCGAATATCAGAAGCCCTAGCACTTACACCAGAACAATTTTCTGATCCCGAAAAAAAAAATTTATTCGTAACCGGAAAAGGAGGGAAAACGCGTCTTGTTCCTCTCATAAAAGCTGTTCACGAAGCTGTACAGAATTATCTCAAATGCTGTCCATATCCTTTAGTAGATAACCAACCAATGTTCCGCGGTGCTCGAGGTGCTCCTTTGCAACCCGCTATTATTCAACGAACTGTGCGGAACTTACGCGCACACCTTGGTTTACCAGAAACAGCTACCCCACATACCTTGCGCCATTCTTTTGCTACTCATCTTTTATCACGGGGAGGAGATTTGCGTACTATTCAAGAACTCCTAGGCCATGCGAGCTTATCCACCACACAAGCTTATACCCATGTTGATACAGATCACTTATTGGAAATTTATCAAAAAGCACACCCTCGATCTTAAAATATTTGAACAAAAAGAGAAATTAAACAGATGCAACCTCCAGGGCCAAAGCATGAAGACAGGTGTCTAACTCCTTCTGTAAAACTTGATAAATCGCCCGATGGATCTCCACGCGTGTCATACCTGCAAAAGAAGAAGACAAAATTTTCACCCGAAAATGTGTTTCTCCTTTACCATCAAAAACGCGCTCACTATGAGAGTGTCCCGCATGGAGGTGACTCTCGTTAATTACCTCAAGTCTCTGGGGATGAAAAGCATTTTGAAGCTTCATCTTAATCGTTGTTTGAATTGCCGTAGACATTTTTGTTCCTTCACAAAATAAATGATGCAACGCATCTTCTTTTTTATTACTAAATGAATGTGAAAATAAATTTTTAAAAGTCAATTCTTGTCAAATCAATTGATTTTGCATAAATCAAAGATATGACAATAACATCTAAATTATTCGACTCAATTCGAATCAGCTCCAATAAAAAACAAAAAGCTGAATCAGAAACTCAGAAGTGCCAGTGGGAAGGGTGTGAAAAAGCAGCATTCCATAAAGCACCAGCAGGCCGAAATCACGAAGGACAGTATCTACATTTTTGCATTGAACATGTGCGTGCCTACAATAAAAATTTTAATTACTTCTCTGGCCTTAGTGAGAAAGATATCGCAAAGTTCCAAAAAGATGCTCTCACAGGACATCGTCCAACATGGCCTACCGATTTTAGCAATGGCACATCGAAAAAAACAGCTGCCAATTATGCGCGAATTCGTTCTGGTACAGCTGCCTATCAAAATCGTATGCGCGATCCATTCACACTATTTACTCAACGTCATTCGACTAATAGTTTCTCACGAAAGTTAAAACCCTTAGAAGCCAAGGCTTTTGATACATTAGGGTTACCAGCAAATGCTTCAGCTGAAGATATTAAAACAAAATATAAAGAGCTGGTAAAAAAACACCATCCCGATTCCAATGGTGGAAACCGCTCCTCAGAAGAACGCTTTCGCGATGTTTTACACGCCTATAATTTGCTCAAAAAGTCTGGTTTGTGCTAAAGATAATTAATACCTAATACAAATTTATTTTCGTTCGAACTATTATTATTTTCGCAAAATAGTAGAGAACAGAAAAGTCTTTTTTCATATGCAAGACTTTCATTATAGGGCATTGCATAAGTGCTCTAACTCTTGTATCGTTTTTTAACGAACGAAATGCATCCTTTCCCTTCCAGAAAACAATGACAAAAACAAAGCCTACAGTCGAAAATGTACCCGATATCACACTCCGCGCTAGCAGTCTGTTTCATATTAATACAGATATGAAAGTCCCTGCTTTTAGCACAAAAAGCCCCCACGTTCCGGATATAGACCCCGATTATCTTTTTGATCAGCAAACGACTTTAGCGATTTTAGCAGGTTTTGCATTTAATCGCCGTGTCATGGTTTCCGGCTATCACGGCACAGGCAAATCGACACATATTGAACAAATTGCTGCACGTCTTAATTGGCCTTGTATCCGAATTAATCTTGACAGTCACGTTAGCCGTATTGACCTTGTGGGAAAAGATGGCATTGTTTTAAAAGATGGCTTACAAATTACTGAATTTAAAGAAGGCATTTTGCCATGGGCTTATCAAACCAATGTTGCTCTTGTTTTTGATGAATATGATGCAGGACGCCCTGATGTTATGTTTGTCATTCAACGCGTTCTTGAAGCTTCTGGACGCTTAAGCTTGCTTGACCAAAGCCGTGTTATCGCTCCTCATCCAGCATTTCGTCTTTTTGCAACTGCGAATACCATTGGTCTTGGCGATATAACAGGGCTCTATCATGGCACACAACAAATCAATCAAGCCCAAATGGATCGTTGGTCTATTGTAACAATACTTAATTATTTGCCGCATGATAAAGAGGTTGACATCGTTTGTTCAAAGGTCAAATCTTTTCAAACAACAGAAGGGAAAAAAATAGTTTCACAAATGGTTCATGTTGCTAATATGGTACGCCAATCTTTTATCAACGGAGATCTTTCAACAGTCATGAGCCCGCGTACTGTCATCACTTGGGCAGAAAACACAACAATTTTTCAAAACGTCGGTTTTGCCTTCCGGCTCACCTTTCTGAATAAATGTGATGAACTCGAACGTAGTACTGTCGCAGAATTTTATCAACGTGCTTTTGGAGAAGAACTTCCCGAATCACTCATTCATGGTGTTACGCCTTAAGGAATGTGTCAATCATGGCAATCAATACTGGCGACAACAAAAATTTAACAAATGATTCTCTCAACAGTACTCTTGATGCTAGAGCTTTTAAAAAAGCACTTTCCACCTGTATTCGTGCAATTGCTGGCACACCTAACCTTGAGGTCTCTTTTAGTCATAATAAACCAGCTTTAAGCAAAAATTATGCACATTTACCGGAATTGCCACAACATGCAACAGATAAAGACATAACAATCATCCGTGGATTAGGCGATTCCATAGCTCTCCGCACAGCATGGCATGATACGCGTATTCACACACAATTTTCTCCACTAGAATCAGAAGCACGTGCCATCTTTGATGCTCTTGAGCAAACACGTATTGAAGCAATCGGTACTTTAGCCATGAAAGGTATTGCACGAAATCTTGATGTAATGCTTGCCGATAAGTATCAAAAAGCCCATTACCAAAAGATTAGCACCCAAAATGAAGCACCTATTGAAGAAGCAATTGCGCTTTTATTACGCGAAAAAATAACAGAACGCCCTCCCCCCAAAGAAGCTGGATCTGTTTTAGAGTTATGGCGTCAAGAAATTGAACAAAAAGCTGCAACAGAACTGAATGAACTAACACATCATATTCAAAACCAACAAGCATTTGCACAAATTGTTCGTCAAATGCTTGTTGCATTAAAAATGACAGCTCAACCTGAAGAAACGTCTAACAACGAAAAACTAAGAAACGGATGTGAACTTCAAAAAGTAGCAGAACAAAAAAGCAAAAACCAAAAACACGCCAAACTTGAAGAACAAACAGGTACTGAAGAAGAAAGTGATGTGCAAGACAGAGGAAAAACTCGAGCGATACAACCAAACAGCGATGATAAAGACAAAGAAGAGCAAAAAAGAGCTTCTTGGCAAGAAAAATCGAGCCAATCCAAACGTCTTTTCACTGTTTTAGAACAAATGGAAAAACTTACTGATTATAAAGTTTTCACCCGCCAATTTGATGAAGTTTTGGAAGTAACAGATTTTTGTTCTGAAAGCGAATTAAATCATTTGCGCCATTATCTTGATAAGCAAGTCAATCATCTCCAAAATATTGTTGGGCGCTTAGCAAATCGCCTACAACGCCGTCTTATGGTACAACAAAATCGCAATTGGAACTTTGACCTTGAAGAAGGATATCTCGATACAGCACGACTCTCTCGCCTTATCATTGATCCTATGCAACCACTCTCATTCAAAATGGAAAGCAATACCCAATTTCGAGATACTATTGTTTCACTACTCATTGATAATTCTGGCTCAATGCGAGGGCGACCAATTACGGTTGCAGCAAGTTGTGCAGATATTTTGGCGCAAACTCTTGAACGTTGTAATGTAAAAGTTGAAATTCTAGGCTTTACTACTAAAACTTGGAAAGGAGGGAAATCGCGCGAACAGTGGCTCAAGCAAAACAAACCCAATCATCCTGGCCGTCTTAACGATTTATGTCACATTATCTATAAAAGTGCTGATACCCCATGGCGTCGAGCACGGCGCAATCTAGGTTTAATGATGCAGGAGGGATTACTGAAAGAAAATATCGATGGTGAAGCATTGATTTGGGCGCATCAACGCCTTTTATCACGACATGAACAACGTCGCATTCTTATGGTCATTTCTGATGGAGCCCCTGTTGACGATTCGACACTATCGGTTAACCCCAGCAATTATCTGGAAAAACATTTACGCGCAGTGATTAAAATAATCCAAACACATTCACCTGTAGAACTCATTGCTATTGGAATTGGTCATGATGTCACACGTTATTATCAACACGCTGTAACAATCATGAATGCCGAAGAACTCGCAAGTGCTATAACAAAACAATTAGAAGTGCTCTTTAGCGATAAAAAAACTCATCTTCATAAGAGACTCTAAAAAACGCGCCTTGTATTTTAAATGGCTCCTTTTCCGAAAAACTAGTTCACCACAAGATAAAAATACAAGCTAAGTTATTTCGCTCCTTTCTTTCCTCATCCCTATCATAAACAGTCCCACTGCCATTAGAAAATTGACTACAGCACAGTACCAAAACCAAACCACTATGCATTCCCTCATAAATCTCATCTACTTATGAAGGTAAAAGCTAACACCACCATTCTCTTTTCCAGCGTTCAATGCACTTTCTCTTATATTAAGATAGTTCATAAGAAACGTCATCTTTTATAAAATGATTTTTATCTACTCACCAATCCCATTTGTGACATACAATAAACAGTTTTTATTGATTCATCACGAACAGATTTCAAATAAGAAATTACGATATTTGAAACTTCCATTCAAATTGCAAACGATGAATTATCCTTACAAATCAATGTATACTTTTTTACTTGATCATTGGTAATAACTAAAATGATCATCATTTTTTAGCTTTCTAAATTTCAGAGTACAGCTTTCCCCCGAAAAGTTTTTTAAAACCACACTTCATTAAATAATAGTTATTTGTAGAACATTCTTTATGTTTTCGTCATCCCCCCAAAAAGCCACATTTGAAAGAATTAAATTGTCCACAACACACAACTATGACTCTTTGGTGGACTATTATCTCCCAAACTCAAATAATAGCTTGAGATATATTAAAACATGAAATATCTATAGCGAAAATGGTTCTAAAATGCCGCTCTTCTAAAAGGCAATAGGCAATTCTCTCACTTTCAAGAAAACAAAAAGACAAAACTTATTATTTACTACCAACAAAAGATGAATCACCTTTTTAATTACTTTGATAAAGAGAGAGTCTCACAGCTCTAAGAATTGTTCCATAAGGAATTAACATAAATAAACTCATAATGATTTTTACGGCAAAATCGCCAAAAGCAAGTGAAAACCAAACTGGAATCCCAATCCCTCCCCAAATAAAGCTCCTTACAAGTGAACTATCAGCATAACCTGTCATCTGATCGATAAAGGCAAAAGAGCTAGAAAAAGCAAGAGCAAAAAATAAAACCGTATCCAAAGCTGAACCCACAAACGCCGCTGCTAAAGGTGCTTTCCACCACGTTTTACGCCGCAAAGGAGTAAAAATAACAATATCAAGAAGTTGCCCAAATAAAAATGCCAAACTTGAAGCAATTGCAAGCCGCGGAGTAACCAAAATCCAAGAAACAAAAACACCAGCGAAAAAACCAGCATAAACCACACGCCGTGCAGCAGCTGGTCCATAAAAGCGATTAGTCAAATCATTAATCAAAAAAGCAAATGGATAAGTAAAAGCACCGTACGTCAGCAACTCATTTAAACCAAACCAATAAACAGGATACTGAACCAGAATATTAGAAGCGATCACAACAAGACACATTGCAAAGATAGAAAAAGCGATACATTTTCTCTTTTGTTGTGCTAACAAAAAACCGTATGTTGAAAACATTTTTTTACTGGAGATATGAAACCAATCAATATAACAATCTAAAAAGTACAAAACTAAAAAACAGTACCTCTATAGAACGGAAAAAACCACTTTAGGATGAACAAAAGCGATTGCACTATTTGTTTAGTTTTTTCTTAACGATCTGACGCTTTAACAAACGCGCACGTTGTGACAATTTCTTATCATCAGCTTTGAGCAAAAAACCATCCAAGCCACCGCGGTGCTCAACAGAACGCAAAGCACTTGCCGAAACACGCAAACGGAAATTTTGCTGTAACACTTCCGAAATCAATGTCACATTGCAAAGATTTGGTAAAAAACGACGACGGGTTTTATTGTTCGCATGGCTAACATTATTGCCATAAAGAACTGTTTTTCCTGTCAATTCGCAAGCACGAGACATAAACTTCACCTTATAAACTCTAAGAAACTCCTAAATCCCAATACCCGTAAAACAGAATGAATGCAACACACACCACTTCCGGAAACAGATATTATTGAGGATTTGTGTTTTTAATAGGGTGTCGATACCAAAAGGTCAAGTCTTTTATAAAACCTTTTGTATCCTTATCGACTCATTCTACTATCTGTTCCTATAAAGGCGAAGAAAATATTTTTTTTTAACTCTCACCGTGCTAAAAGAATACTTACCATCCTAAAAGGAAGCATTAATCATGAATAAAATAGATCCTTCCATGAAAAAGCTTCAACAAGAATATATCCGTTTTTCTTCACTTCTGTTTGGTATATTATGCGTGTGTTTTTTTCTTCTTTTTAGTGCACTAGGTGTATGGCAAATACAACGATTAAACTGGAAAACAAATCTTATTACCAGTGCTAAGCAACGGATTCATTTGCCTCCCATAAAAGCACCATCCCAAAATCAATGGGCACATATTACTTTTGAAAAAGACGAATATCGCCCTGTCGTTATCACAGGAAAATTTTTATCAAATAAAAATATTTTAGTCACTGCTGTTGCTCAAGATACCACGGGCTACTGGGTTTTGACTCCTTTACAAACAGCCGATAATACTCTGACCTTTGTGAATCGTGGTTTTATCCCCATGGACGCACGCAATGACTTTCAAAACTCAGAAAAATCACACACTAGTGCCCCACCTCATAAACATTCTGCAACAGATACAAAGCAAACCACAATTATAGGGTTATTGCGCATGAGTGAAAAAAATAGTTTTTTTCCACGCAAAAATAATCCTGATAAGAATTTATGGTACACGCGGGATCTCTCTGCTATGGCACAAAAACTTGGTTTATCCGATGTTGCACCTTATTTCATTGATGCTGGAAAAAAAACAGCCAAGCAAGAAGCCTTTCCCATTGCTGGTCTCACTATTGTGCATTTTCAAAACAATCATCTGATCTACGCTATTACATGGTTTATCTTAGCCGCTGGTGTTCTAGGAGCTTCTCTTTTTCTGCTAAGACAAAAAAGATAAGAAACAAGGTACCTAACCTTATGAAATATGATTGTTAACAGTATTGCTTTAAGCAATATACATTCCACAACAGATCATATCTTCTTCCTTTTGTTAAGAATTTTAAAACAAAGATATTTGTTTTTTCAAAAAACAGCATGCAATGATCACCAAAGAAAACACATTACGCCTCCCTTAAATATGCTCTATTTACCATACCCAAAATAGAGGAAAACACCCACTCTGCACCTCTTCTCACAACAAGGTGCCTGTTACAAATACCATCATAAATAATCTTAGAAAAACTTGTAGGAATAATGCCATACAATTAAATCAATATTGTCATGATAAACGCTAAGATCATTAAGTCCACACGTTGAAGATGACTCCATACATTCACCTTCCTCCAATAACAGCACTAATTACTACAGGAGCGTAAAATATTCATACTGTTATTCAAATCTGATATTACCCTTTTTGAGGCAGAGAACAGAGGAAATCACAAAAAAGAGTTGTATTATAACTTCATGATAGATATGCACTTACAACATAAGAAGTTTATTTAAAATTCATCTCGTTTAAAAAGAACAACCACCAAAATCCGTTAATGGCGAAAATGCCGTACACCTGTAAAAACCATAGCTAAACCATGTGCATTAGCAGCAGCAATCACTTCTTCATCACGCATTGATCCGCCTGGTTGAATAACTGCCGTAGCTCCTACTTCAGCAGCAACTAATAAACCATCTGCAAAAGGAAAAAAGGCATCCGATGCAACTACTGACCCTTTCGCAAGAGATTCCATTAAGCCTGCTCTTTGAGCACTTTCTTCAGCTTTACGCGCAGCAATCTTAGCCGCATCGATTCGGCTCATTTGGCCAGCACCAATTCCAACCGTTGCACTATTTTTTGCATAAACAATAGCATTCGATTTGACATGTTTAGCGACCCGAAAAGCAAATTGAAGATCACGCATTTCATCTTGACTTGGAGCCCGCTTTGTTACAACTTGCAGTTTAAGATCATCAACCACCACATTATCACGTGACTGCACTAAAATCCCACCTGCAAATGTTTTAGCAATAAATCCTTCATACCGTGGATCAGGGACACCCCCTGTTATTAGTAAACGAAGATTTTTTTTCCTCGCAATAATTTCACGTGCTGCTCTTGTCGCATCAGGAGCAATAATTACTTCCGTAAAAATTTTAACAATCTCTTCCGCACATTCTTCATCAAGGGGTTGATTTAACGCAATAATTCCACCAAATGCCGATACATTATCGCACATAAGAGCTTTCAAATAAGCCTCTTTCAAACTCCTCCCTTCTGCAACACCACAAGGGTTAGCATGTTTAATAAGAGCAACAGCAGCAGTCTTTTGGGGATCAAATTCTGCCACAAGTTCAAATGCCGCATTTGTATCATTCATATTGTTATAAGAAAGTGCTTTACCTTGCAAAAGTTTGGCCGTTGCAACACCAAAATGCTTATCTCTATTGCGATAAAATGCCGCCTTCTGATGTGGATTTTCCCCATAGCGCATAACACTTTCAAGATGACCAGAAAAGCTCTGCCAAGATGGCGTTTCAATTTTCAAATCCTTTGCAAACCACGCTGCTATCGCTGCATCATAAGCAGCCGTATATGCATAAGCGCGCATTGCTAACTGACGTCGCATGGAAAAACTTAAACACCCATCATGTTGTTTTAATTCAGCGAGAACCAAATCATAATCACTCACCGCTGTTACCACACCGGTATAAGCGTAATTTTTTGCCGCAGCGCGGATCATTGCTGGACCCCCGATATCAATATTCTCAAGAATTGTTTGTCCATCAGCTCCAGACTGGACAGTCTCTTCAAAAGGATAAAGATTCACCACCAAAAGATCAATTCCATGGATGCTATGCTTTTCCATAGCATCCTTATGGCTAGGATTCTCTCTTACTCCTAACAAAGCACCATGAATCAAGGGATGAAGTGTCTTGACACGTCCATCCATTATTTCTGGAAATCCTGTAACTTCAGCAACATCTTTTACCGGTAAACCAGCAGCCATTAAGACTTTAGCTGTTCCTCCTGTCGAAATTAATTCAACACCGTAAGCATGAAGGGCTTGTGCAAACACAACTACATCCGTTTTATCAGACACAGAAAGAAGAACACGACGAACCTGATGAAGATCAGGTATGGGAAAATTTTTTGCAACAATACCCATTACAGAAATCCTAAAAATAACATAGTAAAATTCTCGTAAAATAAGCTTATACATTCATAGCATAAGCCTTTATCAAAATACACCGAAAGAATATCTTTACGCTTTATCAGTAACTATAAGAAAAAAATCATTATTCTAATGGACAGCGGATGAAGCGCCAACGAACTTTTTCCTGAACTGCAGGGCGAAAATATAAAACAATTTGTTGTGTACGTTGCGGACCTGTTAACTCAGCAAAATCGATTGAATCTTCAAGGTAAATATCCGCATCAGGTGATATAAAATACCACACTTGCCCATCCCTCACAGCTAAACGCACACGCTTACCATCATAATTAACTTTCACTTGCGGATGAAGATGAAATCGAACAGCAACATTATTGCGTTCACTTTGAGCTACCTTATGTCCCTTTGACAACCCTTTTTTTGGCACAAAAAACCGATCAAAACCTTCGATCATTTCTCCATTTGTCGCTAAAATAAGCCCACGCTCATGAACAAGATTAAAAGGCCGCACATAACCATTATGACTAGCAATAAAACCAGTCTTTTCTGAATCTTCTACACGATGCACTTTAACATTCGTTGGTCCCTCAAGCAAAAATGAAACACCACTTCTTTTTTTATAAAAAATACCCACCGAACAATCATTAACCGTTGCTGTTGAATGTGCTGGAGTAATACGCCCTAAATGTCGATATTCTTCACGCCCATAAGGATTAACACCGGTATTGATAATAAAACGGCTTCCCTGTGAAGACATTTCAAAAGACAAACATCCCGAACCAGCATGTTCTGCGGCACAACGTGGTGGAAACTTTCCTGTATCGGCAAGCACTGTTGTTTGATTAGCTTGTAAACGCTGAAACCCTGAATAACGTGCATAACTAAAAGGTTTCCCTGCCGTCTCATCAAGTTCTAAAAGTGCCGATAACTGTTCCGACACAAGAGGACCAACCCCATTAAAATGTGCCAATGTTTGATCTTCATGGA
Source organism: Bartonella alsatica (assembly GCF_013388295.1). NCBI lineage: Bacteria > Pseudomonadati > Pseudomonadota > Alphaproteobacteria > Hyphomicrobiales > Bartonellaceae > Bartonella > Bartonella alsatica. Next base: position 864,805 of record NZ_CP058235.1, read on the forward strand.
TAAAAAACCGTAAAGCCGGCAACATACGCTCAACAGAATCAATCAAAATACGCGGTGCTGTTTCATTGCTGTGCATAAAAAGATGACGTAAAGACAATAAATCCGATAACAAATTGAGCAAGACCACAGGACTACGAGAAATATGACCGCCATCAATCAAAATCTGACGTGAAAGTTCTTCAAAAAGAAAAGTTTGCACCTTTTTTTTCATTTCCACCGAAACAGGCAAAGCAAGAGATGCAAATGTCAAAGCTGCTGCTGCTTGTAAACGTTGTTCATTGTTTTCCATACTAAAAATCGTTATGCGCAAATAACGAAATTGGAAACCAAGTGCACGCAAAAAGCGCTTTTTAAACCGCTCACTTGCCCCTTGCAACAACATTTTCGAATGACAAATCCACGAAATTAAACGCCGTGCTACAACCGGCGCACTCCAAGCAAGCCCTTTTACTTTTTTGCCACTATGATTAAGCCAATCTTCTAAGAGAGATCGTGCATGTGCCGCAGCCAAATCACTCTCTGCTGCCGCCATATGCCGTAACCAATGAAAATCATGAAGAGCTGCTTCCCATTCCGGCGTTGGTGGAACTAATAAAAAAGGTGAAATAGCACCAGAATAAACAATATGGCCAGCAAAAGCAAAACGACCGTGATAAAATTCGTGCGCCATCATCGGATCAGCTACATGCAAATCAATGGGATATGCTAAAATTTTATGGGGACGAAACCCTGAAAATCGCCAACGAAACAATGGCCCAACCCATAGACGCCGTATAAATTGATGTGCCCTATACACAAAATCTGACGTCTTTACCTGTGAACCTTTTATCGCAACCGCCAAATCACATCTCCACTTGTGCTGAATCGAGCACAATTTCAGCCATTTTAGTAAATGAACCGTTAATTAAGCCACTTTTCTTAAGCGCGCTGCAAAAAAACCATCCATTCCTAAAAACATGTTTTTCTCAGCGTTAAAATTTTCCTGACAAAAATCTGCAGGCGTTGTGCGCAAAGTCCCCTTAGCAGAAAGCAAATGCGCCATAACGCCCATTTCCTCTATACGAATAGGCTCTAAAATAATGTCATTGCGTGTTGACAAAATTTTCTCAATAAGATCTTCACCTTCTTCTTTTGCCAATGAACAATTGGAAAAAACAATACACCCTCCCTTCTTCACCAAAGCAATTGCTGCCGAAAGCAAACTATATTGCAGCGCCGCTAAATTGACGATATCGTCCATAGATTTCGTCCATAAAATATCCGGATGACGACGTATTGTGCCTGTAGAAGAACAAGGAGCATCAAGAAGAACAGCGTCAAAAAGCTGTTCTGGATGAAAATTTCTCACATCTCCCTGCCAAGTAGAAACCGAAAAATGAAGTCGCTCCATATTTTCTTTTAAACGCTTTACTCGACTAGCAGAGAGTTCAATTGCTGTCACATCAGCCCCTTGTAGTGCCAATTGTGCTGTTTTTCCCCCAGGGCTTGCACAAAGATCAACAACCTGTTTTCCCTGAATATTTCCAAGTAAACAAGCAGGCAACGCCGCAGCAAAATCCTGAACCCACCAAGCTCCTTCTGTATAACCTGGTAAATCAGAAACAGAACAATCCAAATTGCTCAACCGAACAGAACCATTGGGTAAAACAATGCCCCCAAGCCGTTTAGCCCATCCCACACTATCGGATTTGACTGTAACATCAAGAGGAGGCTCAACATTTTGAATTGCTAAAATCTGTTTAGCTTTTTCTTTTCCATAAGTTGACACTAAAAGCTGTCTAAACCATGCTGGAATTCCTTCAATGCTAGGAACCAGTTGGCGCAAAAATACCGCCTCACGTGCAACATTGCGTAAAAGAGCATTTACTACCCCTGAAAAGCGGCGCAGACGTGGGTCAAGTTTAGCCACATGTACTGCCAAATCAATAGCAGCATGATCAGGAATATCGAGGTAAAGAATTTGCGCCACACTGATATGCAAAAGATGCTGAAGCGAAAACGCTTGTGAAGGCAAAGGGCGTAACAAAAAACGTGACAAAGCGGTCGTAATCTGCCCCCGATGACGCAATGCTACTACCAAAATAGCGCGACATAACAAACGATCTCGATGTGAAAGCCCTAAATATTTTGGATGTCCATGTTCATTATCTGTTAAATTTGAAAGAGATACATGCTTATCAAGCACCGCCCCTAAAAAACGAACACACAACTGCCGAACAGCTAATCCCGGAATATTCATTTCGGACACACGCCCCGCTTTTTCGTGTTTCAAAGCAACACCCTTTATGTTTTATTCTCTTATAGATTTCCATGATCAAGTCTTTTTTGAATCTTTATAATGAAGCCAAGATGGACGTTTTGTAATGCGCTGGAAATTACTATTATTCTGATCACCTGATACATGAGTTTGAGCAATGCGCTCTAGAACTCCATAATCTAAACCCTTATTTTTTTCATGCAATCTATCTTCTTCATGCCATTCTATGCTTTTGGCCATCAATCCCTTCATTTCATCCGCTTGTCGATAAAGAGCAGCAATACGATTTGCTGTCGCAGGATGCGTAGAGAAAAGGCTATCAGCTCCCTCTCCGCTCAAGGGATTAATAATAAACATATGTGCTGTTGCTGGATTATGCTCTGCTTCTTCATTATATACTCTACGTCCACTATCAGAAATTTTACGCAACGCTGAAGCTAACCATAATGGATTACCACATATTTCAGCCCCCCGACGATCAGCAGCATATTCGCGCGTGCGACTAATAGCCATTTGTACCAACATAGCCGCAAAAGGCGCCACAAGTAGAGCAATAATAGCTCCAAGCCCTCCACCATGAGAATGACCCGAAGAATTACGCGTACCGCCCATAAAAAAAGCGAAATTACCAAGCATCGAAATTGCTCCCGCAATTGTTGCAGTCAACGTCATCGTTAACGTATCACGATGTTCAATATGTGCTAGCTCATGCGCCATAACTCCCGCAATTTCCTCTTTAGTTAACTGCTTTAACAATCCGGTACTTGCAGCAACGGCTGCATTTTGAGGATTGCGTCCCGTAGCAAAAGCATTTGGCTGCACATTATCAATAATGTAAACCTTTGGTTGAGGAAGAGAAGCTTTCTTAGCTAAATCACTTACAATCTTATAATAAACTGGTGATGAATGCTGATTAACTTCACGCGCACCGTACATGCGTAAAACGATTTTATCCGAATTCCAATAAGAAAAAAAATTTAAACCACTCGCCATCAAAAGCGCAATGATCATGCCACTGCCCCCTCCAACAAGATAACCAACTCCCATAAAAAGAGCGCTCATAAAAGCTAAAAGCATTGCCGTACGCATTATATTCATTACTCAAAAAACTCCATGATAAAACGTAATCAATGTTATATGATGGGGTTTTCTTTCTGCTTCTTCAATGGAATAGGTGTAAAATGGATAAAAAAGACGAAAAAATGGGCAAACAAAATAAAACCATAAATAAACAACAATCCCTTTCTCCTGCAGCACAACGCGCCCTCAAAGAAGCTGAAGAAAGGCGTAAATATCAAAAAAACGAAGAAAAATCCTTAGAAAATGGTGGACGTAGTGGCAAAGACCCTTCACGCTATGGAGACTGGGAAATTAATGGCCGTGCTATTGATTTTTAAAAACATATTCATTTACTTAAAGAAGATAAGCTTTTGGCAAAAAACCGGCAACAATCACTGCTCTTTATATAAAGAAAATGCTTTTACAAAATATATATGAAGCTAAAATCTTAGAAAAAGTAGGTGTAGAAACAAAAATCCATCACACTAAGGAAACAGAAAATTAAAACCACACCACAACTTTTAAAAATTGTATTCATTTAAAAAAAATCAAATATCTATTTAAATAAGGCCTTTTTTCGTCTGTCAAAAACGAATAATACTTATTTTTTGCTTCTAAAAGTTTTTAAAAGCAGAATTGATTATTTTTAAACACAATCATACTTCTTGTGATACCGAAGTAGATTCTGCTTCAGCAGCCGCTGCTTCTTCAGCAGCTTGCTTTGCAGCAGCTATACGCTCTTGTGCCTTTTTACCCGGTTCACCTTTTTGTGGATTATTACGGATTGGGCGTTTTTTCAAACCAGCTGCATCCAAAAACCGTAAAACGCGATCTGTTGGCTGCGCACCTTGACCAAGCCAATATTGGATACGCTCTTCATCAAGTTTTACACGCGGACCATCCTTCGGCAACATTGGAGCCCATGCACCAACACGTTCAATAAACCGTCCGTCGCGCGGACTACGGACATCTGCAACAACGATGTGATAGTAAGGACGCTTTTTTGAACCTCCACGGGACAAACGAATTTTTAATGCCATATTTTATCTCCTATTGTCAGTCCTGGCTTTCGTTTAAATTGATTTGCTTTGTTTTTGCTCTTCAGCAATCACCTCATGGTGATGCACAACCTCTTTAATAACAAACTTCAAAAATCTTTCAGCAAAATCGGGATCAAGATGACTATCTATAGCCAATTGCCGCAATCGTGCAACTTGACGTTGCTCACGCAGAGGATCGACTGCAGGCAAATCATAACGAGCCTTTAAATGCCCCACAGCCTTCGTACACCGAAACCGTTCTGCTAAAATATGAATCAAGGTTGCATCAAAATTATCAATGGATTCTCGTAAATGTGCCAATTCATCTAATATTTTTTCTTGCTTCATACTTTTTTCCCTCTTTGCATCTTATTTCTTCTTAGGACGCAGAGGAAAATTTCCCCTATCAATAATGCTATCAGAAAGACCAGGAAATGGAATCCTATGCCCTGGAAGACCAGGTAAGGTCTTTTCTCCATAACCCCTTCCAATTTGCTTTTGAAGTGTTGAGAGGCGCTTTGAATCAAACCCCGATAAATCGGGCAAAGTTCCAGAATTTTCGCCAACATCTTCCATACCACCAAGCCCCATCTTAGAACCAAATCCACTTAACATTTTTCCCATCAAACCGCTTTTACCTTTGCCTCCTATAGCTTTGACCATATCAGCCATTTGGCGATGCATTTTTAAAAGCTTATTAATATCAGCAGCACTTGTACCAGAACCTTTAGCAATTCGTTGTTTACGACTGTGTTTTAACAGCTCTGGATTGGCTCGTTCTTTGGGTGTCATTGATGAAATAATAGCCAATTGACGATTAAACAAACGATCATCGAGGCCCGCAGCAGCAATCTGATCTTTTACCTTACCTAAACCCGGCAACATTCCCATAATGCTGCCCATTCCCCCAAGTTTTTTCATTTTCTGCAATTGTTCTGCAAGGTCATTGAGATCGAATTTTCCAGCTTGCATTTTTTTTGCAAAAGCGGCTGCTTTTTCATGATCTATCGTTTCAGCAGCTTTTTCAACTAAAGAAACAATATCACCCATTCCGAGAATACGATCTGCAATACGTTGAGGATGAAACTCTTCCAAAGCATCTATTTTTTCACCGATTCCAATTGCTTTAATGGGTTTTCCTGTAACAGCACGCATTGAAAGAGCAGCACCACCACGTCCATCACTATCCATACGTGTTAAAATAATTCCTGTAATCCCTACACGCTCATCAAAAGAACGAGCAAGGTGAACAGCGTCTTGACCAGTAAGACTATCAGCAACCAACATAATTTCATGAGGAAGGGAACACGTTTTAATTTCAGCTAATTCAAGCATCAAACCTTCATCAATATGGTTGCGCCCTGCCGTATCCAAAAGAAGCACATCATAACCACCCAATTTGGCGGCTTGAACCGCACGTATTGCAATATCGACAGGAGACTGACCCGGGACAATAGGTAAACTTGCAAGTTTTGCTTGTTCTCCTAATTGACGTAATTGTTCCTGTGCCGCAGGACGACGCGTATCTAATGACGCCATGAGAACTTTTTTATTATTTTTCTCCGTTAAACGTTTAGCAAGTTTTGCTGTTGTTGTTGTTTTCCCGGAACCTTGCAAACCAATCATCATGATAACAACAGGAGCTGGTGCATTTAAATCACTCAGAACCCCTTCATTTCCAAGGACATTAACCAATTCGTCATGAACAATTTTAACAACCATTTGGCCAGGTTTAATTGATTTAACAATTGCGGCCCCAACAGCTTTTTCACGAACCCTATCGGTAAAAGAACGCGCAACATCAAGTGCAACATCAGCTTCCAACAAAGCGCGACGAATTTCACGCAGCGCCGTAGCTACATCCTGATCCGACAAAGCTCCCCGCCCTGTCAAATGAGACAGTATGGAACCAAGCCGTTCTTGTAAGGATTCAAACATTATCTACCTCATGCTGCATAACAAACAAACCAAAGTGGCATCCAAGAACGCATCGCGCCGTTGGATGTTGACCTCTGAGATCTCTTTACACCCTTCCACTGGGGTCTCAGTCGGTGGCTCCAAGTTAATTCTGTCACTGAAAGCTTATTCTTTCAAACAATAAAACCCTACCTTTGTCAAGATTTATCATACAATTCCTTTTAAAAGACAGTAAATGTTAGACTTAAAAACTCCCCACCTCAACACGCACAAAACAACCTGTTTCCTGTTCTATACTCCATAATTCACCGCTTGAAATATCAAACCAAACTCCGTGTAATGTTAAAATGTTCTGATCTTTACGTAACTTTATCCACGGAAATGTCTCTAAATTCTTCAACGAATAACGAATAGAAAGCTGCTCTAACGCCATCTGTCGCTCTAACATAGTTAGGGATTTATTGTTAAAAATCTTTTGCGCCGCTGGTGCTAAAAGACTTATCCATTGACCAATAAAATCATTTGACGATAAAGACTTACACGTCTCCTTAAGAGCAGTACTCACCCCTCCACAATGTGCATGACCAAAAACAATAATATGCTTCACCTCAAGCAAGTGCACGGCATATTCAATCGCTGCTGATGTTGCGTGATATTGGTTATCAGGAGAATACGGAGGAACCAAATTTGCTACGTTGCGCAACGTAAAGATTTCACCTGGTTTAGCATCAAAAATCGTTTCTGGCACTGCCCGCGAATCACAACAAGCAATGATTAAAACTTCAGGTTTCTGCCCTTCAATCGCCAATTTTTGATAATGTGCTGTTTTATATGAAAAATGATTTTTTATAAAAGACTTGTAACCACTTAAAAGTTTCTCAGGTAAACGCGTCATTCTCTATTTACTTTCATTTTGTATATTTTTAAGAACAAACTATTAACATACAAAAATACTAAAAATGTCCTTTCATCGACGCAAAATAGCTTTTTAGAATAACAGATTATTACTGTAAAATGGAAAAAACAACTTTATCATGTCAAATAAATAACTATTCTCTGTAGTAAGAAGATGTTACATTACAGAGAATGATATAATAATCCGCTCCTAGTGAATAAAAAGACCCTAAGAGCAAAAAAGGGAAGATGAATGTGTTACAACAAAAAACATCAAAAACAAAAAACAACCAAGATAAAATAGAACAAATCCTTTTTGCTCATACTGATAAAGAAGATATTAGCTGTTATAAAAGCAAAGAACTCGAAAAGGCTACAACCACTGCCATTGCAGCTTTTAATTTGCATCAAGCTGGAAAAAGTATCATCTGCTTTGAACAAAATTTGACCCGCAATAACAAACCTATAACCGTTATCACACTCGTTAACGATAACAAACCTTTCCTCCTTGATTCTATTTTGAATGTCTTTAATCAACATAAAAGCCATATTTACTTGATTGCGCACCCTGTACTTGACTGCGACTCTGGACAACGCATCAGCCTAATGCAAATCCATATTGAGTCCTTAAACGAACAGCAAATACAAAAGCTTAAAGATGAACTTACCTTAGTCCTTGAACAGGTCAACGCTGCTGTGCAAGACTGGCAACCTATGCTTAAAGAAGTCAAAAAACATATCCATGCCTATCAAATAAACCTCCCATCACACTACAAACAAGAAGGTGAAAAAGCCATTGAATTTCTTAACTGGCTGATGAACAATAATTTCATCTTTCTTGGCATGCGCACTTATAATTTCATCAAAAACCAAGAGCCTACAAAAGCCTTTATAGCCAGCGATATTGAACTTGGCATTCTCACAGATGCCTCTATCCGTATTATTGGTGATGCACGCGTAGAAGAACCTCCTCAAGAAATCCTCTCCTTTATAGAAAGTGACAATCTACTTATTGTAACAAAAGCTAACAGCCGCTCAAAAATTCATCGTCCTGTTTGGCTCGATTATATTGGTCTTAAAATTTTTGATAAAGAGGGCCAACTGCACGGAGAGTTGCGTATTGTAGGGTTATTTACCTCCTCAGCTTATACGCACTCTATTTTGCAAATTCCTTTCTTAAAAGAAAAAGCAAATACCATCATTCAACGACTTGGATATAATAGTGCTGATTATTCTGGAAAAGCACTTATCAGTGTTTTAGAAACCTATCCAAGAGATGAAATGTTTCGCTCTGACATTGATACATTGACAGAAAACGCCAAACTTATCTTGCAATTAGATGAACGTCCACGTTTGCGAGTGCTTGCCCATATTGATTCTTTTGGACGTTTTGTTTCTATACTCGTCTATATACCCCGTGACCAATACAGCAGCAACATTCGTGAAAAAATTGGCGAATATTTTGTTGACCTTTATCAAAGTGATTTTCTTGAATCCTATCCTCTGTTTTTAGAAAGCACACTTATCCGCGTTCATTATATCATCCATCGCAAAAGGAGTGAAAGTGCTCCTCTTATTGAACGCACCACACTTGAACACCATGTACGTTCCATAGCACGAAGTTGGGAAGAGAGTGTTCAAGCTATCGCTCTTACCCGTAAAACAACAGAACAACAAACGCGTTTAGCCAGCCAATTCCCCAATAGCTATCGTGATCTATTTTCAACTGAAGACGCCATTGAAGATGCCGGACATATTTTAAGCCTTCATGATAAAAAACCGCTTTTTGTTACTTTTTATCAAGCACACAACAAAGAAAAACGAAACATTTCTCTTCGGCTCTTTCACCGCCATGAAGCACTTGCTCTTTCCAAACGCGTACCAGTCCTTGAAAATATGGGATTTCGGGTCATTGCCGAACAAACGCTTGAATTACCAGATAGTAACGGACATTCTGTGTATCTGCATGATATGCAATTAGAAAGTGCTTTCCAACTCTGTATCGATTTCAACAAAAATGGTCAAAAACATGCCGAAACATTCGAAGCTATTTGGTCTCAAAATGCTGATAATGATGCCTTCAATGCCTTAACTCAAACAGCTGAGCTTAATTGGCGTGAAATTGTTATTTTGCGTCATTATGGACGCTATCTTCAACAGGCTGGAATTCCCTATTCACAAGACCGCGTTGCTCAAACTTTAAACGCTTACCCTGATATTACCAAAGATCTCTATGCTTTGTTTCATTTGAAATTTCATCAAAGCCATACAAAAAAAGAGCGAGAACAAAACCAACAGATTATTCAACAACGCATTGAAGAAAAATTGCAGAAAGTATCAGGTTTAGATGATGACCTTATTTTACGCCGTTATCGTAATCTTATCGATGCAAGTTTACGAACCAATGCCTTTACCCCTCTTCAAGATGGTAGTCCACGACGTATTTTAGCAACCAAGTTAGATCCACGTCAAATTGAAGATTTGCCTGAACCACGTCCCTATCGAGAAATTTTTGTTTATGGACCAGAAGTTGAAGGAGTTCATTTACGCTTTGGTCCCATTGCGCGCGGTGGAATTCGTTGGTCAGATCGTGCACTGGATTACCGTACTGAAGTGCTTAACTTAGTCAAAGCCCAACAGGTTAAAAATGCCGTTATTGTTCCTGTTGGCGCAAAAGGTGGATTTTATCCTCATCGCCTTCCACAAACGAATGATCGCGCTGTAATTATAGAAGCTGCACGACAAGCTTATATTGACTTTATCACGGCTTTGCTCTCCATTACTGATAATCTGATTAACGATAAAATAACCCCTCCTTACAATATTATCTGCCATGATGATCATGACCCATATTTTGTTGTCGCTGCAGACAAAGGCACAGCAACATTTTCTGATACAGCCAACACCATCAGCCAAGCGAACCATTTTTGGCTCGATGACGCTTTTGCCTCTGGAGGTTCAGCAGGCTATGACCATAAAGCCATCGGTATTACAGCCAAAGGTGCATGGGAAGCGGTTAAAAGACATTTTCGAGAATTATTTAATCACGATATTCAAACAACCCCCTTCACCTGTGTCGGGGTTGGTGACATGTCTGGCGATGTTTTTGGCAATGGAATGCTGCTTTCCAAACAAACAAAACTTATCGCTGCCTTTGATCACCGCGACATCTTTATCGACCCAGATCCAAATATAGCTGAAAGCTATGCAGAACGTATGCGCCTTTTTCAACTTCCTCGTTCAAGTTGGCAAGATTACGACCAAACAAAATTATCAAAGGGTGGAGGCATTTTCTCACGCACCATGAAAACCATTACGCTTTCACCCGAAGCAGCACAAGCCATTGGCTTTGAAAAACAAACAGGTACACCCTTTGAAATTATTTCTGCGCTTCTCAAAGCGCCCGTTGATCTTTTATGGTTTGGCGGCATTGGTACTTATATCCGTGCAACAACAGAAACTGATGCACAAGTAGGAGATCGTGCAAATGATGCACTCCGCATTACTGGTGAACAAGTTCGTGCGAAAGTTATTGGTGAAGGTGCTAATCTTGGCGTTACACAACGTGGTCGAATTGAATATGTCTTAAATGGTGGACGATGCAATACAGATGCCATTGATAATTCTGCAGGTGTTAATTGTTCAGATGTGGAAGTTAATATCAAAATTGTTCTTGCATCAGCACTTCGTGCAAAAACGCTTACCCGCGAAGCGCGGGATGAACTCTTGAAAAAAATGACTCCACAAGTTGAACAATTAGTTCTGCGCAACAACTACTTACAACCCCTTGCTCTTTCTTTAGCTGAAAGCCAAGGTATCATTGATTTACCTTACCAAATACGCTTTATGCATGATTTAGAACAGAAAAAACTTCTAGATCGTCGAGTCGAAATCCTTCCTGATGAACAAAGTTTGCGGCAAAGAATCGCACAAGGACAAGGACTTGTACGTCCAGAACTTGCCGTTATTTTAGCATATGCTAAATTAACCTTAAAAGAAGAAATCGCTCACAATCCCATTGTTGATGAATGTTATTTCGACACAATCTTGTTGCATTATTTTCCGTCTCAAATTCAGACAAGCTTTGAGAAAGAAATTATTAACCATCAGTTACGTCGTCATATTATTGCAACTCTTATTGCCAATGATATTGTAAATCGCGGAGGGCCTACTTTTGTCAATCGACTACAAGATGCAACAGAACAAAAGACTGAAAATATTATTCGTGTTTTCATTGCATTGTGTGATGGTTTTGATATACCCAAATTGTCTGATCAAATTGATAAACTTGATAATAAAATACCTGGTCTTATTCAAAACAAATTCTACGCAGCCATTACTTCAATGCTTTTTGAGACGACAAGGTGGGGCTTGTGCAATATGGATCTCTCGATTTCATTAGAAGAACTTGTGAAAACAATGAAGCAGGCTCGTACTGTTATTGAAAAACTGCTTACACATTCGAATGATAAAGATATCAATCAAAAAATTAAAGAAAAAGCGATGCATTATAATGAAGAAGGAGCGCCAAAAACTTTAGCAACACAATTAGCTCTCTTGGAAGCTGCTCCAATAATTTGTGATATTTCTTTAATTGCAAAACAAAGTAACAGCGACCTTATTAAAACCGCAGAAATCTATTTCTCACTTACGCAAATCATCCGTATAAATCGCATTAATGAAGCAAGCCGAACAATTCCTGTACTTGATTATTACGATAGTATGGCCTTAAGCCAAGCAAAAGAAAATATTGCCGAAAGCTTACGGAAAATTGTTATGAAAATTCTAAAAAATTATGGAGTAAAAGAGAATCCGTTCTTAGCCTGGAGCAGAAAAAGTGAAGAACAAATTCACAATGTAACAAACCGCATTGGCGCCCTCATTGAGAATGATCTCAACATTTCTCGTTTTACCTTTGCAGCAGGGTTGATTGCTCAACTCGAAAACACTGCTTTTCAAACTTAAAGCCGTACAAAACGGCCAGATTTTAAAAGTTTCAGTCTCACACACACATGAGTAATAAGCAAGAAGAAAAGGGAAATGCTATCGGCATCTTTACCTCTCATCTATCCAGAAAGATTGAATGCACAAATTTAAAAGATGCCTTTCAGATTTAAAGCGGCGCAATACGGCCAAGTTTTAAAAACCCTAATTTTACCCATCCATGACTAACAAACAAAGGAATAACAGGATATCCATCTGCATTTTTAGGCATAGCACCTAAAACAAAAAATAAAGCTTTTAGGTTATCAGCTTGCTCAGGAAACAAATGCTGCACAGCTGTAAGAAGCTCCATATGTTTAACAAAGACAAGTTCAAATTTTGCTGACAAATATCCTTCATCATCAAAGGAAAAAGGCCCACTGATACGTAATATACCACCTGAATGAAAAATCAATTCACTGCGCTTTAAAACACCACTTTTCCCATACAAACGTTGTTTCCAATTCTCTCTACCATTTTCAAACAGATGAGATACATCATCGAAAATCCATTTTATATTGCCATCAATTTTTGGAACACCCACAAAGTAAGGCGCAAAAAACATAGAAGAATCAAAATTATCAAAAGTAATATGTCCTAATAAATGATTTTTTTCATGTTTAAGATCAAGACGTAAAAATTCTGCCGTTATTTTTTGTGGTGTATTTTTTTGATCTAATGGAGACGCAATCACATCCAGAGCATCTTTGAAAAATGCTTGATCACCAATATTTTCTTGTATCGTCTTTTTGCCTTTTTTCTGTGATTCCAATTTTTCCTGAAATTTCTGATCTTCAAGAAATGAAGCAACAACGGAAATTTCATGACCTTCAGCCAAAAGTCTAAATGTCTTAGTCGTTTTCCAATAAGGTTCTGTTTCAATTACCAGATCGCGCCAGTGTGACACTATAGGAGTTTTTCCAACGAAAACGATTGATGCAGGAGAATGAACTTTAAACTCTACCCAATGAGGTGTATAAATTGGTGCACCAACCGTTAAATGCCTTGTGGATAAAGAAAACCCGAGCAAAGGCCAAGTAAAAAGAAATCTATCACAAGTAACACCGATCCGTAATGGATAACCATTCTTACGTAAATGCTCACATACAACCGTCATATCATGGGCAGATGCTCTTGCAAATAGATTAGAAACATGATCTTCTATTTTACGTGAAAAAAAAACCAGAGTGAGCTATAAATGCATATAAGAACAAGACAAAATAATCCATAAAACAAATAGATTAAAGAAAAGCTTTTCCGTATTGATTTCAATGAAGAGAACATAGACAAAATAAAAATTTCCCTTATCTTATGATGATAAAAAATTCTTAACTCTCATGCATATGTAACGGGTACACAAAAATCTGTCGTAATGCATTTTCAAACCATTGGCTCAAAGCTTGATCATAGATTAAACGGCCTTGCAAATGTGCAGAAGCGGGTTGAGCGCCTTTTTCGGTTAATTTGTGTGCCGAACGCACTACCAAACGTCGCATCATAGCACGTGTGAACTCGGCATGAAATTGCAAACCCCATGCATTTTTTCCATAACGGAAAGCTTGTGTAGGATATACATCTCCCGTTGCCAAAAGCACTGCCTCTTTAGGTAAATCATAAATACCTTCATCATGAAAATGATAGACCATTTCTGGCCAATTCATCAATACCTTTCCTTGCGAGGTTGGTTCCAACGGATACCAGCCAACTTCAACGGTTCCATCACTTCTTGTATTCACACGCCCACCTAAATTTCGGGCTAACATTTGTGCACCAAGACAAATACCCAAAAAAGGCTTATTCTCTTTTAGCGATAAAGAAATCCAATCAATTTCCTCACCAATATAGGTATCTTTATCATTCACACTCATAGGTCCCCCTAAAATGACAACACCAGCGTAATACTTCAATGTGTCGGGGAGTTTCTGACCTAAAATAGGACGGTAAATATCAAGAACAAAACCACTTTGTTGCAAAAATTTTTCCAAACGACCAGTATATGTAGATCGACGATGAATAACCACCGCAATTCTTGGTTTGCTTTTTTTTTGTTTTTTACCAAAACACCTTGGACTTAAAAACATTTTTTAACCAATCACTTCTACAAATAAGTCAAATTTCATTTTTTAAGCACAAAAAAACACTTTCGGCTAACAATATTCACTAATAACCCTCTTTGTTTAAAAGAAACGAAATTTCTTTCTCGACAAAAATTTCTCTTCTTCTTCTGTTTTCACTCCTGGATTATCGACATTTAAATGCGTTTGGGTGAATATCTTAGCATCTTGTTTTTTTGTATCTTTTTTCTCTGTCTGCAGATTATGTAAAAGATAATTTTCAGCAGGAGGTAATTCTTTAAGCATTTTATTTTCAACATCAACATTTTTTTCCACAATACCTTCATCATTCTGCTTATTTGGCACAACATTGGCAACCTCCAATGTGAAAGGAGGCATACGGGGAGGCGCTTTCCACTCAAAGCAACCCAAACGCCCACTTATTGGAGAAACTACTGACCAAGAAGGAAAAATAGTACCGTCACACATCCACACGGGATCACGTTCAGCACGAAGTGCCAAGGAAAGCCATTGACGTACTGCTACTTGATTATTTCCTTGTGCTTCTTCAATATCTGCCAACAATAAATAAACACTCTCCCGTGGATGATACTGAAGTGCTTTCTGTGCCTGTTCCCTTGCTAATATCATTTCACCAGCATCCAAAGCTGCTTTAGCAATAAGAAAAGCCGATTCAAATGAATCTTTAGAAGAAGCAAGTATCTTAGCCTTTTTCAATCGCCCAACAGCACTTTCTTCTCTTTCAAGATAAAGCGCCGCTAAATCAGGATGAGGTTCTTTCTGCCAAGCTGTGATAATCATTTTATCAGCTTTACGTATCTCATTTAATTTATAAAGAATATCAGCAGCAATAACTGTTATTGGAACAAAATCAGGCACCAATTTATGTGCTTTCAAAATGGCTGCACGTGCTGCTGCAGGATGTGTCTCAAATAGATGACGAGCCTGCCCACAAAGCAGTAAAGCCTGTGTATGTTGACGCTCTACAGTTGAACGGATAGAGTAGGGTAAAGTTCTTTGCGCACGTTCAAAAACAGCAAGTGCTTTATCCCACTGCCCGCTCACGCTAAGCTGATCAAGCACAGCTTGATACGCCCATAAAAGTGCTGGTGATAAAGCCAGCGCTTTTTCTGCATATTGCTGTGCTGCTTCATAAGCTTTGCTCTTTATAGCTTCGTGAAACAAACCGTAAAGCCCAGCCAATTTTGTAGATGCTTCTTCTGTCATTTCCTTATAAAGACTGATGGCAGAAGCAGAATTATTTTGCAAAGACAAAGTTTGAGCTTGTAAGAGTTTCACCAACGGTTCATGTGTACCTGTAAGATATTTGTTAACACGTGCCTCCATTTTTTGCGCCAAAACACTATCACCTGCAAAAACTGCAAGCATCCCTTGTGAAAGAGCTTGATAACCATGTTTTTTATGGCGTTTATAAAAATAATTGGAAAGAGCGTTAGGTACAGAAAAAAGTACAGAAAAAAACCACCATAAAAACGCCAAACTACCAAAAAACAAAATAAGTAAGCTCAATACTGTAAGCAATGAAGCAGAAAATCGAAAATGCAAAAATGTTAAAACCACAACATCATTATAATTAGCAACCCACCCGAACGCTAAACCGAGCACACATATAATAAAACTATAAATAAAAACACGTATCATCGGGTACCTATTTGCATCTTTGTTGCCTTAAAAGATCCCTGTTGCACAGACATCAACAACTTCTGAAGCAACTGATGAACAGTAATGTGTGTTTCAAGGCGATGAACGAAATCTACCGAAACATCTTTTGCATTTTGGGGCAATGTTTGCCATTCGCTCAAAGCCTTTTCGTAATCGCCCGCTTGAATAGCAACTTCCATCCGTGCCACAATTGCCCCCAATGACGTACCTTTAACATTTCCAATCGGACGTGAAACAATAAGACCTTTTATCCATGCTAAAACCTGTTCAAAAAAACTAGCATCTGGCGCAACAATATTTTGTGTACCAACGATTTCATCTGCAACACGAGCAAAAACAGCTGAAAGTTCTGCTGGATTTTGAAGACCTACAGTAGCTGTCTTTTTCAACAAATCGAGTCCATCAATCGAAGGCGACAATTGTTCTAATAGCTTTAATTCATCACTATACGGTCCACCCCGTTCTACAGCATTTTTGAGGGAACTAATTGCAGTAAACAGTGCAATATTTATTTCTTTTTTCTCATTCTTTTTAGCTGCAATTTTTTCCTGCAGAATTTCTAACTGTTGTTTTAATACAGTAAGAGTATTTGCATTGGTTTTTCCAACGGACAAAGCCGTTTCCATATCTTTTGAAACTCCAATAAAAGCTTGCACAGATTTTTCAAGATCATTTATTTTTTTTGCTAAAACAACAAAAGTTTTTCTGCTCTCTTCTAGCGATGCTTCATCACTTTGAATTGTTTCAGTCTGTTGTGATGAAAAAGAGGCAAACTCTGCTTTCAAAGCATCAATTTCTTGAAGCATATGCCCTAATTGTTCGTTTGCTTGTTCACCTAGACTTTTCGCTGTTTCGGCAATTTGTAAAGCCTTTTCCCCTCCGACACGATTATCCATCAAAGAAAAAGGAAGCACGCCTGCCCACTGAAGTCCCATAAAAAGACCTAAAGCGATGAGACCACCAAAAATTCCCGAAATAAGTAAATAAAGCCAAATCATATTAGGCATATGTTGGTGCTGCATGCTTTCTTTGCTTTGTTTCTCTATTGTATTCGACTCTGCTGAATTTTTCGTTTGCTCTGAATCATGATTTACAGTTTTATGTTCAATCACAAGCTTTTTACGGCGCGTATCAACATAATGTGGTTTAACTTTTGGTTTTGAAGAATCTACCATCTTTGTCACTTTTTGTGCACACTTTCTTTAAAGATAAAATAATAAAATGAAAAAAGTTTTAAAAATTAAGTTTTTTTCAAACATAATAGCTTGTTTTACAACCTTTTTATAAAGAAAATAACACTCACCAAAAAGTTTAACATTCCATCTTTATTAGGAATAATTTATAATTATATACTTCAATAATCTTTTGAAAACAAAGCAGTATTTGATACCGAAAAATGCAGTTTAGTTTTTTAATTAACGAAACAATTACATCAAAAAAGAATTAAAATGCATTTTTTCCTAAAACATCAATTTTAAGAGAAGTTCTTTGCATCTTTGCCCGTCCATGATACGCACACAGAAAAGAATCTTCAACATAAGGTTTTGTCTAAAATGCGTCTGTTAGGAATAGAAACAAGTTGCGATGAAACTGCTGCTGCTGTTGTTGAATACAACAATGAAGGAAACAGTCAAATTCTTTCCAATATTGTTTGGAGTCAAATTGAACATCATGCACCTTACGGTGGTGTTGTTCCTGAAATTGCCGCGCGTGCCCATGTTGAAATTCTCGATAGTTTAATTCTGAAAGCCTTAACAGAAGCAAATATGAAATTAACAGAGATCGATGCCATTGCAGCTACGAGTGGCCCTGGTTTAATAGGAGGGCTCTTAGTAGGCGTTATGAGTGCAAAAGCAATCTCTCTTGCCACTGGAAAACCTTTTATTGCCGTAAATCATCTAGAAGGACATGCTTTAACCGCTGTGCTAACACATAATGTTAACTTTCCCTATTTATTACTGTTAGTTTCAGGTGGACATACACAAACAGTTCTTGTTCATGAGATAGGCAATTACCAACGCTTAGGGACCACCATTGATGACGCATTGGGAGAAGCTTTTGATAAAACAGCAAAACTCTTAGGTCTTCCTTACCCTGGGGGCCCAGCACTTGAAAAAGCGGCTTTATTGGGTGATAAAAATCGTATTCCCCTTCCACGACCTTTAAAAGGTGAAAAACGATTGGATTTTTCTTTTTCAGGTCTTAAAACTGCTGTGCGACAAGCCGCAACAGCCATGGCTCCTCTTACAGAAAGCGATGTTGCTGACATTGCGGCAAGCTTTCAAGCAGCAGTTACCGACACAGTGCATGATCGCGTTCATTTGGCTCTGCAACACTTCACCCATCAATATCCCCTCTCTCATTATAAAGGACGTCATCCTCCTGCTTTAGTTGTCGCAGGCGGTGTAGCCGCCAATCAAGCTATCCGTTCTACATTGCACAAACTTTCTCACCAACATGGTTTCGAATTTATAGCTCCCCCTCTTTCTCTGTGTACTGATAACGCTGCAATGATTGCTTTTGCTGGTGCTCAAAAGCTTGCACGGGGAGAAACAAGTTCCCTTGATATCGCCCCTCGCTCACGCTGGCCATTGGACGAAAAATCTAGTCCCTTGATCGGGATGGGTCGCCGTGGAACAAAAGCTTAACAAAAATAAATTAGTCTTATGTAATCCACAAAGCACAGTATGCATCACCATCATTTAACATCTTAGTTACTATTATCATTATAGATTGTAAACTGTTTGAAACCAGTTTTCCTACACCACTTTTTTCAACGCAATGCTATCATAGACAGCGTTTTCTAGACCAAAGTCAAAAAACAACTAAATTTGTCAGACCGAATGTTTTATTTTTAGTTTATTTTCCAGTTCACCTCATATCTTCTCTTTTAAAAGTAAACAAAAAACAAGACACCTTCACACAATCTATAAAACAGGTAAAAAGTATCGCGCCTTATTTTACCTCAATTCGATTATTTCTAAAAAAGAAGAAACAAATCGATAATGTGCATTCTTTGTTTCATTTTAATTAAAAATCATTTTGGTAGTGTTATACAAGTGCAATATAAAAAGACGTGTATATCTTATGAAATACAGACAATCTGAAAAAAGGAGAGCTCATGGCTTATTGGCTTTTTAAATCTGAACCTTATAAATGGTCATGGGACATGCAAAAACAAAAAGGTGCTAATGGCGAACAATGGGATGGTGTACGCAATTATCAAGCCCGTAACAATATGCGCACCATGAAATATGGTGATAAAGGATTTTTCTATCATTCCAATAAAGGATTAGAAATTGTTGGCATTGTAGAAGTATGTGCTGAAGCACACCCTGATTCTACTACTACTGACTCACGCTGGGAATGTGTAGATATCCGCGCACTTTGTGATATGCCAAATCCTGTTTCATTAAAACAGATTAAAGCTAATCCAAAACTGAAAAATATGGTTCTGGTCAATACCAATCGTTTATCGGTACAACCCGTGACTGAAGATGAATGGAAAGAAGTTTGTTTGATGGGCAATCTTAAAAGAAACACGCTTTTATTTTAGCATAATAGTCTTTGTCCGTCGATTAATATGCCGGAAAAGACGTACCATATCGCGGCGGATAAGCGCAATAGATCCTTCTGTGAGCGCATATAATTCTCTCGTGCTAAATGCATAAATATGGCACTACCTCTTGCCATTTTCCGTTCCGTAATATTCCTATCCAAAACCAAAAAATTTTAAAGTCCATCTTCATGATGCATTTTTTCAGCACTTTTACCATAAGGAAAACGTATCAAACGATTATAATTGGTATTATCACTTGCATTCGAATACAACGAAAAAACAAAACAGAACGTAGAAAGAAACGACAAGAATTGCCACAAAATCCACTCAAACAGCACATATGTGCTAAAGGTGTGGTTTTATCTCCTTTACGCTTAAAAGCAGAAATACCAGTCCGTTCTAGAGCACAAAAAAATGATTTTGGCCAACACACAAAATACCCTACGCGCAATTACCTGCTTACTGACGAACGATTATAGAAGTAACAAAATTCCGTTTTTTATAGGTTTTCTTTTTCAATTTTCCTTGCATGAAATCTCATTTTTCATGAAACTACTTTCCACCAACCGGCGCATCAATATATCTTTAAGGAAAAAAAATGAACCGCTATACCCTTTTAATTGTTGAAGAAGATAATGATCTGCGCCCTATTTTGGTAGAACAATTGCAAATCCATAAGGAATTTGAAGTATTCCAAGCAAAAACAGCTGAAGCAGGCATAAAAATAACTCAAGAGAAAAATATAGATCTCGCTATTTTTGGTATTGGACTGTTTGATCTTGCTAGCCGTGAAGCCGTTAAACAATTACGCTCTCAAGGATTTCGCTCTCCCATTATCATGATCACAAATCATGATACAGACTGCGATACCCTTTTAAATCTTGAAGTAGGTGCCAATGACTATGTAAAAAAACCCTTCCGCTTTGCGGTGTTATTGGCACGAATCCGTGCTCAACTGCGCCAATATGAGCAAAATGACGATGCAATTTTTTACATCGGACCCTATACTTTTAAACCCGGGCAAAAACTTCTCATTGATCAGCAAAACAACGAAATTCGTCTTACAGAAAAAGAAGCAGCCATTCTAAAATACCTCTATCACACCAATGACAAAATCGTGAGCCGTGAAACACTATTAGAAGAAATTTGGGGCTACAATGAAAACATCATCACTCATACCTTAGAAACCCATATCTACCGTTTGCGACAAAAAATCGAAAAAGATCCCTCCAATGCACAAATTCTCATTACTGAGCAAAACGGTTATCGATTAAACCTTTAAATCCTCCGTGATATTGACTGCTTCAAAAATATCCTGACTGTCTTTAATTTTTTCTAAAGCATAATGGATCCCCAAAAAGATACCATATTTTAGATTTACAAAGATAGTTCATGGTTTTACAATTTAAGTGAAAGTCTCTAATAGAATAAGATCTCTCATTGTGGACTCATTATATAAAAATCAATAAAAATCTTTCACTTGTACACCACCAACGGGGCTCGCTTAAAGATAAAAGTCGTTTGAGATAAAATCCAGCTATATCTCTTATGAACTGTCTCAATCAAAAGCAATAGCAACACGGTAAACTAGTAAAACGAATGATAACATTCGTTTGTACTTTGATAAGTAAAGAGATTATCCCAACAGATTTTGCGTTATATCCTTCACTAATGCTGTCGTGAAATGGAATTTGAAACAAAATGTGAAGAGCTTTCATAGGCTTGAGGCGATAATGCAGGAATAAAAACACGCCGCGATTGACGACGCTGTACAAACAAACCTTGATAAACACGTTTTTGCGCTTGACACATTAAGAGTCCACCAAAATAAGGCAAAAGATAGCGTGCAAATGGCTCATAAAAAAACGAGAATAATCGCGAAACATAACTTGAAGAAGGTGTATAGTATACAATTTCTTGCACTGGCCCAGAAATAAAATTTGTTTTTCCAAACAAACGAGCAATTTGTTGTCGGCTATAAGGTTGTCCATAACCAAAAGGTGTACAAGCGTTGCGTGCCCAAAAGCCAGAGCGATTAGGAACAATAACAATCAAACTACCATTAGGAACTAAAACACGCCATATTTCATTCAGCGTTTCGAAAGAATTCTCTGTATATTCAAGTGCATGTACCAACAAAACACAATCAACGGAAGCATCAGGAAGCGGTAAATCTTCTTCAAAAACAAGTGCTGTAGCAACTTTCTCAGCACAAGGCCAAGGCAAAGCACCTTGAGCAGCAGGCATAAAAGCAAAACATTGTTGTGCACGTATACGTAACACAGAAAGATAAGGAAGCGCATACCCCAAACCCATAACCCGTTTATCAGAAAGATCAGGCCACCATAAATTTAATTGGTCACACAATGTCGCCTGCACACGCAATCCAAGCGTTGAAGCATAAAAATCTTTCAGTGTAACTATATCCAACTCAACAGACCGTAAAAAAAACTTTAAACATCACAGACTTTCATATACCGCATTTATATGGACTTCTGCCTTTTCTTCGCAATGTCAAAAACTTTAGTATTTCATATTTTAAACCCAAATAATAAAAATCTATACAAACATTTTGATGATTACTTCAGATAAGCGCTTTAATCATGCCATTTATTTTTAAAGCTTTTGCCCTATAAAGGCTTCAATGCACTCTTTCTTTTTTCATAGGTTAATAGAAAAATGAAATGATTAATTAAAATGAAGCAACCTTTCAAGATAGTTTTTTTCTGCCTCTAGAATATGCTCCTTACCAAGACGTTTGCGAATTTCTTCCAAAATCTGCCGTGCTCGTATCTGATCACTTTCTCTTGATATAATCGTATTTTCTTGCTCTTCATCTGTTTTTGAAGAAAGTGGGCGTCCTAATGGATCTTCAAGACTGGAAGCAGCATTTCGATTATCTGCAGCTTCTTTAAAAATTTCACGCATTTTTTCTAAAACATTTTGTGCACCCAGCCGCAAAGATTCTAAAGCATCTGTCTGATTTTGCATAGATATTTTATTTTTTCCTTGATCAAGAGCATTTCCAGCAAAATTCATTTTTTCTTCTGCTTTTTTAAATGCACCATTTGATTCAAACCCTTGTGCCAATAATTCTTTTTCTAAAGTTGACAATTCAGACTGCAATTCATCTTGTTTTTGTTTTAAAGATTTTCTTTGCTGTTCTGGTATGCTTTCTCCACGTTTTTGTTCCATTTCTAATCGATGTGTTTCATTAAGAATTTCTTGTTGACGACGCATCAAATCTCCAAGTTTATCCATTTTTTCTTTCATCTGCGCAGACTGGCTCTGATGCTTTTGCCCACCTTGATCACCTTTTTGAACTTGCAAATGATCAAGAGTCTGTTCAACTTCAGCCAACAGCTGTTCAGCTGCTAAAGAGGAACCGATTTTAGCCATTTCTTCAATTAAATCGAGCTTTTTTTCTAATGTGTCCCGTGAAAGATTGGAACGGCTAAAATTGTTATTGTTAGAATTACCATTGTCTTGTGCTTTTTCACCCAAAGCGTGAATATACTCATCCATGGCTTTGCGTAAATCCGCCATAAGTCGTTCAATTTCTGTAGCTGGAGCACCATAACGAAGTGCATCACGCAAAGCAGCTTGTGCCTGCTTTAAATTTTTCTGAACGGATTCAAGCTGATTACCTTCAATACCCAAAGCAATCTGCCATAAATAATCGACCACATCACGCAAATCATCCTCTGTCTCTGCCATAGAAAGCCTTGTCCATGCACTCTGTAGAACAAGAAAATGCGCGAAATTTTGCAGCCCCTCTTCTGGCCGCACAAGTAAAGCAAAAAGCATATCGAGCACACGCTCTTGCGCAGAAACATCAAGAGCTAATATACGACGTAATTCACTCACCGCACGTGCAACAGGATTTGAAAATACACGCTGTGGCAATGTCATAACAAAAGTTTTGCTGCGACCTTGCTGCTGCGCATCATCTTCTGCCACCAAAGTAATTTTGACTTCTGAACCAGCCCATGGATGTGCTGATACATCTTGTACCATTCGCATTTTACCCTTTCCACCACGCGGCAAAAGAAGTTTTATTTCAGGTGCTTTATAAAGAGCAGAAGCACTTTTGTAATGATTCAAAAAAGGTTCCATTTCAACAAAAGCCTTTGCCACTCCATAATCATCATCTAGTTCATATTGTAATTCTAACGAACCAGTCAAAATCCGCCCTGGCTTTTCCAACCAATGAATTGTTGGGGGCTGATCTCTAATAACCTGCAAACGCCACTGCCATTGCTTATGACGTGAAGAGACAAACAAAACTATTGAATGTTCTAAATGTGTTTCAAAATGAACGATTGGATTTAAAGCCATTTTTTCATTTTTTTTTGAAAACAAAATTTCATGTGCATCTTCTTCAGAGATTGCTTTTACTGTAATGCCAGCACCATTGACAATACGTACAACTAGATTACTCCCTTCAGGAATTATCAGCTGTGTTTTCTCATCTTTTGTTAAATAAATAGGCGCAACACCGGTATAAACAGGTGGTGTTACCCAAGCATCAATTCGCATTGATGTTTCATCGACTATAGGACGGAAATCAAATGCATCTGCCAAACGTCCCCCTTGAGAACCAAACGAAAAACTAAAGGCGCATACACAAAGCAGAACAAACACAGCCCTCAGAGCTAAAGGATCATAAGCCGCACTATTAGGATAAATAAATCCTGTTTTCAAAGTGTGTAATTGTTTCGCCATACGACGTTGATGTTCACGCCAAACAATTGCACTAGAACCATCATCATTCTCAGAACATAAACTATCTGCTTGAATGCTTAAGGGTTGATTTTTAAGACCGTTTACTCGTTCAAGACGCTGATTAATTTCTCTCGTTGTGGGAAACCGAAAACGAATAAGGAAAAATAAACTCGCCAACGCCGAAAAAAGCATAAGCCCAAGTAAAAGCAAATGTGGCCAATAATCTAGAATGCTAAAAATGCCAAACCAACTAAGCGAACAAAAGAGACTAAGAACTAGGAGAAACGGCAACAACCGTACCCATATACGCTCAAATGAAAGGATAAACCACATCAAAATGCGCACACACAAAAGTTTTATTATTGCAAAACTTTCGATGTTTTCATTTTTCATAGACAAGCGTTTGTCCTCTTTTACAGTGGTAAATTTAGATCTTGACCTCCTCCTTATCTTAAAGAACGAAGACCCTTCACCCCTCTCAATCCTGTCATCAAATTGGTTTCTCTTGAGAGAATTCCACCTGCTGACTTCTTGTGTGATCACTTCATAGGCTTACCAAGCAAGTTCTGCCCTGAATATTTTATAACCGTATACTTTTACACTTAGTTGACGCAAAAGAAAACTGAAAACAGAAGAAATGACGTTGTATTTTTGATATCCATAAATGTACCTTATATTACCGTACTTAAAGCAAATGTTTTACGGTATTAAGGATAACCCCACATAAAACAATTTCCAAAAAAATAAATTATCTCATCAAAATCAAGTAAAAATTAAGATCAAAAACACTTAACAACACTTGATCCAATCTGGAATATGATCACATTCTAACAATTGTGCATAATCAAGACGTGGACGAATGACCGCATAACGTGTATCCTGAACAAGAACTTCCGGTACTAAAAGTCGGCTATTATAGGTACTTGCCATCACTGCACCATAAGCACCTGCCCCTGTAATAGCCAAAAGATCACCTGGTGCCAAAATTGGCACACAGCGATTTAACGCCAAATAATCACCGGTTTCGCAAACTGCACCAACAATATCTGCCCGAATGAGCGCTGCATCTACTGGTGTTTGTTTCACAAGTACCACATTTTGCCATGCATCATAAAGCGTTGGGCGTATAAGATCATTCATTGCCGCATCAACAATAACGAAATTCCGCCCTTTTCCTTTCTTTAAATAGAGAACAGATGTCACCAACACACCAGCTTCGCCAACAATGCTACGTCCCGGTTCCACGATAATATTGATTCCTAAAGGTGCAATATGTTTCTTCACCAGCGCTGCATAATCAAAAAAAGAAGGTATGATATGTTCTTCATTACCGTATGTAATACCAAGCCCACCACCAATATCTATATGTGTTATCGCATAACCATCGCTCCATAATTGACGCACAAAATTTGCAATAACAAGAAATGCCTCCTCAAAAGGTTTTAAATCACAGATCTGACTACCAATATGCATATCGACACCGCTAACCTGCAACCCAGGTAAAGAAGCAGCTTTTTTGTAAGCATTTCTTGCAAACAACAGTGGAATACCGAATTTATTTTCAGATTTTCCTGTTGTAATTTTTTTATGAGTTTTTGCATCAATATCTGGATTAATACGCAATGAAACACGTGCTGTTTTTGAAAGCGCTACAGCACGTTGTGACAATTGTTCGAGTTCTGGCTCTGACTCAACATTAAAACAATAAATATCCTGGGAAAGAGCAAAATCTATCTCTCTCACTGTTTTCCCAACACCAGAATAAACAATACGATGTGCAGGAATACCAACAGCAAGCGCACGCCGTAATTCACCTTCTGAAACCACATCAGCTCCCGATCCATTCGCTGCTAAAAGTTGCAAGACTGCTTGATTAGAATTGGCTTTGACCGCATAAGCAATCAAACTTGGCATCTCTTGAAAAGCCTTTTGACAGTCTCTAAAACGTGTAACTAAAGCGTTAGCCGAATAACAATAAAAAGGTGTCCCTACCTCCTGCGCAAGAGCAGAAAGCGAAAGACCTTCAACATAGAGCATACCTTGATGATAAGGGAAAAAATGCACATTTCCTCCCTACTTTATCAAACGATCAAGAATAAAAAGTTTGTCTTCTTCACTTTTAGCAACAGATGTTCCTTGCCCAGGCTTCTCCACACTTGGAAGAGGCATCTCCAATGATCCCTTACGCCCACACCCAACAAGAATAATACCCCCCAAAAGGACAATTGTTAAATTCCTTAAAATAATTTTCATATGCCCTTTTCTCTCCTATTGATATTTCTTTTTATTCTATTGAACAGTAAATCCAACTTTTAAAGCTGTAACAAGACGTTTTTTTCCATAGGTAATTTGATAAAGCATTTCTAAAAGCTCCACGCCACTAAAACTTTTACGGCTCTTATGATTTTTCAACCGTTAAAACATTAAAAGTGTTGCATTAAAGATCTGAACATATCGTTTAAAGTTCACTCAATGACAAATCATTGAGACAATATTTTTTTCTGTTAATGCCACAGCATATCCACATAAATGGTGTGCTTCACGAAAAGGAAGCCCTCATTTACGCACCAGCTAATCAGTAAGCCCCTTGCCGTTGCTAACTAGTATTAGCTACCTGTTTCACAGCGTCTTTATTGACATCAATATTCCCTATAATTCCTTTCTATTTCTGCCAACAATAATTTTAGACTCAAAACTCCATCAAACACATATTCTTTATCTCCTTGTATATCTTTTGAATAAATAAGGCTAATCCTTTCATCATGGTTAACAACCCCATAGATGCATATTCAGTTGTCCACCTTTAGCAAGCACAAATTCTGTCGCATCAGAATTTCACTTTTGTAGCATAATAGATAAGCCGATGGAAAAACGTCCGATAAACGAATAAAACTTGAACAAAAAATAATTTCTTTCGCTAAATGCAAAAGATGTGTTGCGCAACGAGCACCAGCACTTTAAAAATTTCAAGGCACAATCACAGTCCGAAACATTATCGATCGAATTGTGTGTGATCCTCAAAAGCCTAGCAACTTCTACTGTCATAAAACGACTAATTGGAAATCTTGTACCAATTAAAACCCGCACCCCTTAAAGGTGATTTATTATTCAATCACATCATGCATCTGTAATAAATCTCGACCCAATATTTCAATATAAGCCATCATATAATGACAAAATGTTACGAGTTGTGCTGTTTGTGAATACATAAATTCAAGTATAAAGGTGTCAACATGTTGTTCTGCTCGAATAAGCAATTGCTCTTTCATTCCCTTTAAAGCGTGGGTTATGCTCTGTGTTGCCTTACAAACCCACAAATGCAAATCAACGGCAATTTGATTATTGTGTAAATGAACCGTATGCAAGCATCTTACAACAGAACCAATCAACTCACTCAACTATACCTCAATATTCACAGAATATCCTCGAGCTTTCCGAAAAAACAAATGTATCGTCTTCAACTTCCTGGCAAATAAGCTTTAAACTATAAACAATTTTTTCATAATATGATTGTGAAATGATCTTCATTTGCAAAAACGTAGCTGTACGAGAAAGGAATCTACAATATCTTGTCGACAAAGTTTTTGGTCAAATCAATTGAGGTGTTAATCTTTTTTATAATTGCACCAGATTCTGCTGCAAATCAAACACTCTAAATTTGGTTCTTTAATCTCTTATTTATCGTACTCTGAAAATACCTATAAAAGGATAAAAATCATGCTTTTTCAAACTTTTATAAATCGAAAAAAGAAAAACAAAAAGAGGCTCTTTACCGCCTTCTTTTTTATTGCCATGACCTTAGCTGCTGTAAGTTTATACGCCACAAAGAACTCTTATAATAGGATAGTACCCTTTTTTACCAATTCTATTTCAGAAAAAAATACCGAAAAAATACAAGAAGAAAAAATGATATTAATAAAAAAAGCAGCAAAAGGCTTTTTTGCAAACATGCGATTTGCCGAAATCCCTTATAATATGAACAAACTTTCTTTTAAAGATATTCAAGGTAAAGAACACACACTCGACGAATTTACCGGAAAACCGTTACTCATTAATCTGTGGGCTATTTGGTGTTTACCCTGCCGTACAGAAATGTCAGAATTAGCGCAATTAAAACGTGAACTGGGAGGAGAAAACTTCGATGTCATGGCTATCAACATCGATAAAGCTACCTCTCCTGAAAAAATTCAGAAATTTTTACAGGATGTCCATGCGGATAATTTGCTTTACTATCGCGATGAAACAATGGCTATTTTCAACAGCGTCAGAAAACAAGGACTCGCTTTAGGTTTGCCTATCACATTTCTCATCGATAAAAAAGGATATCTTATTGCTTCATTCAACGGTGCAGCTCCATGGGCTAATGACGATGCCAAAGCGCTTATAAAAGCTGTCATACAAGAAACACGATAACTTAATAACTGCACCTTTTTAAATTTGTATAATAAGATCCAATGAAGACAAAAAAGTAGAACGGTCTTTGCGATAAAAAGTTCGTGGCCCTCCTATTATACTGCCTTGTCCTCGCAAATCTTCTTAAAATTGCACATCGCTAAAGCGTGACTAATTGAATTTACATCAAAAATGCGTCTTGTCGGAGAAAGACAAACACCACCCCTCCGTATAACACGCGCCGCTAAAAGAATACCACTTGTGATAACAAATACCAGCCTCATGCACAAATTCTACAATCTAATTATCTGCACTATTAGGCTCTTCAGCTACAACCACTCCTTCAAGAAGCATTTCATCCGGAAAAACCAAAAACGATTTGCCACAAAAAATATCTTGAGTTGGTAACGGTTCATAACACGATAAATTTCAGCTTTTACAGGACAAGCATCTGCATCAATCAACAAAATGATGGCAGATTTTATCATGGATTTATCTTTTGGCTTTCACACAAAAACAGATTTTTTCATTCATCTGAATGTCGCAAATAATTGCGATAAAATATTATCGCTGCGTTTATTTCGCCTCCCAAAATAAAAATTGCGCTTAACATGTAAAGAAAAATTATGGCAACCATAATAGATGCTAAACCTGCATAGGTAGAAATATAATCAAACATTGTCAAATACTGCGCAAAAGCAATAGATGCCATAAACCACACCGACATTGTCACCACAATTCCTGGTAAAACATCTATAAATCTCCGTTGCTCAGCTGGGAGCCACTTATGAACAATTAAGAGACTTACAAATAAAACAATTGCTGCAATTATATAACGCCATAAACGAATAATACTAATATATTCAGGAATGAAGAAAGAATGATTTTGCATAATTTTGATCAGCAAAGGTGCTAAAATCAACAAAAAGCTGATCACAACAAGACCGACAGCTCCAAGGATGACGAAAAACAAACTCTGAAAACGACAAAACAACAAACTACGGCGATCAACAACGCGATAAGCTTTATTCAAAGCCGTACGCAATGCCTCTACCCCATTAGAGGCAAAATAAGCTGCTCCAATAATAGAAACCGTCAACACTCCTCTCCGTTGAATGGTTAAAACATTGATAATTTCTTGTGATAAAGGCTCTGCAATGATATCAGGCAATAACTGGACCAAAGCTTTTATTTTTTGCGGCGTGTACGTAAAAGCGCCGATAAAACTAGCAAGAGATGTTCCAAAAATAAAAAAAGGGAAAAATGCTAAAAGCCCTGATAAAGTGACATGGCTAGCAAAAGCACTCCCATTATCACGCCAATAATGGCTCACTGCATCAACAAGAATACGATAGCTATACCAAAAGATATTTCTTAACAAATCTTAATACTTTCTGGTAATACTCTTTCTTAATCTATCCAAGCTTTATAAAAAACATCAAAATTAAAAAGATAGTCTTTACTATAAAGGGCAATGATCAATACGGTCAAGTTCAATTTTATACCAAAACTGAAAAGAACAAAGCAACAAATTTTACTTATCAAGAACCAAAGACGGTAAAGATTAGTAGACACCAATCATTAATATGTCGATAAAATAGATGACGCATTTCTATAAATCTACACAAGCAAATCTTGCAATGTTGCACACTTGACTAAATAATAAATGATCTTTTTTTGATTTCAGAATATGACAACTGCAGCTGGAGAAAATCTAAGTATAAACGCACCGGTATGAGCTTATCGAGAAATAACCTTTAAATAAACAAAAAAAGCATTGCGTTACAGTAAATTCTAAAACCGTTTAATTTTGAGCACCTTATTTTAGATTCTGCGTTCCTTTTTATACAATCACATATGAGCCATTAAGAATAATCCTACTCCATAAAACATTTGAACACTGGCTATCTTATACGCAAACGATCGCCTTTTTTCTTTATGGCAATGCACAACTTTAAAAGATAGAGATTTCTAGAAAAAATCAGCAAACTTCAATAAAAATTCGTTATTTTCACTCACTCTTTTTAGAAGCACTACGACGTCCAAAATCAGGAGCATCAATTTCTTGACCAGCAGCAATAATATTACGGCGTACAGCACGCATACGTGTAAAAAAATTAAACAATGTCGTACCATCTCCCAAACGAATTGCTTGTTCTAAAGAAGCAAGCCCTTCGCTAAAACGGCTCAACATTTCTAAAATAGCATCTTTATTATGCAAGCAAATATCTCGCCACATAACAGGATCAGAAGAAGCCAAACGCGTAAAATCACGAAAACCTGAAGCGGAATAAGCAATTACTTCCGAATTCGTCACTTTTTCTAAATCACTGGCCGTTCCAACAGTATTATAAGCAATCAAATGCGGCAAATGCGAAACGATAGCCAAAACAAGATCATGATGTTTAGCATCCATCTTCTCGACATGCGCACCACAAGCTTCCCAAAACGCCGTCAATCGCGTTACAGCTGTAGTATCACTTTCAACAAAAGGCGTCAAAATACACCAGCGATTCATAAACAAATCAGCAAAACCAGCATCCGGTCCTGAATCTTCTGTTCCAGCAATCGGGTGACCAGGAATAAAATGAACTGTTTTTGGCAATAAAGGTGCCATTTCCGCGATAACCAACGCTTTCGTAGAGCCAACATCACTCACAATCGCTCCAGGTTTTAAATAATCACGAATGGTTTTTGCTACCTCAGCGCTTGCCCCAACAGGAACAGAAATAATAACCAGTTCTGCTCCTTCAACAGCTTCTGCGTTATCGGTTGTATAAAAATCTCCAAGTCCCAACTCGCGCGCTCTTTTCAATGTTTCTTTCCGACGCGTTGCAATAGAAATTCGAGCTGCAAGATTTTTCTTTTTAATCACCCGTGCTAAAGAAGATCCAATCAAACCGATTCCAATGAGTGCTATTTTTTCAAACTGAATATGGAGCATCTTTCACCTTTACAAGCTCTTTGAAAACGGCAACAAAGCCAAAATACGTCAGTCTATTCGTTCAAATGTTATGTATCAAACATTTAAAAAACCACAATAAACAAAAGAAAATGAACAATTAAATCATGCGCCATTTATTAACATCTAGACAAGCCACTAACAGATTACTTTTATCTGGAAAATATATCCCTAAAATTGGTAATAGAAAATGTAACATCAAGCTCTAAAATTTGTTAATTCAGTGCTTCTAAACATTCATCACAATAAAAATCTAATGCTCTCACAAGTTTTTGATCAATAATAACAAGCGCTCTATACAAAATATTATAAATTTTAGTTCCCAAAACTCTCTGTAAGCAGATTCCAATACTTTGCAAATTAGTTGAACTACAGTAGGTAAAATCCTAAAATAGTAATAATCAAAACACTTTTTCAAATATTGAAAATTCCACTAAAAAACTCATGAAAAAGATGCCATTAACTTTAAAAGCTTATCTTCCTCCCTTCCCTCAAAGCTATAAATTAAGCTAATGAAAAGTGCCCTATCAATAAAGCGAGTTTGATAACGATAATAACTTTAAAATTGTTTTTATTAGACAGATTGATTGTAAAAATGATGCTAACTTTTTATCAAATGTGTAAACATGAAAAATAAATAATTTTATGAGAAACAATTTATTTTATAAAATCTTCAAAATCTGCAACTAAACTCCTCTCACAATATAAATCAATATTTTAAGCTGTTATTTTGCGCTGTGCAACAACTGCTAGTCCCAACAAAGCTTGACGAATGATAGCTTCACTCAAAATTGGATTTTTACGACTGTCCAAAACAGCACGTTGGATTCGTTCCATTGCATAAGAAATCTGTTCTAATCCCCAATAATTTAAAGCACGTTCAACTGTTTTTTTCCGCTGAAAAAAAATGGGCGGCTGTGCTTGAGAGATCACTGAAAAAGTGTTTTTACCTTCAACATCTATTTGATAACGTAAAAGTTGCAATTGCTGAAAATGCCTTTGTGCAGTACTTAAAATAAGAAAAAGTGCACTTTGCATACTCGTATGTCGTCTAAAGTGCGCTTCAAAACTTGCTATATCTCCCAGTAAAACAGCGTCGATTACTTCATCTTGCGAAAGCGCACTAACATCGCTTACCACAGCTTTTACATCCTCAAGAGTAATATGTGTTCTCTCCACAGCATAAAGACAGAGTTTTTCCAATTCACAACGCGAAACAAGATGATCCCCTCCCAAATGATGAAGCAACCACTTGCGTGCATCCAAAGAAAGAGTCATCTTAAACTGACTTAAGACTTCATCAATTAATGTATCAAGAGCACGGATATCATCTGCAAAACAAGGTAAAGCCATTGCTGTCGATGCCTGCTCAATAATATTACGCAGTCCTGTCCCCTTTTTGAGATCACCTGCTTCGATGAGAATAAAACTTTTTTCTGGTGGTTCTTTGATTAAAAGCTTAAGTACTGCAAGAAAGTTTTTTTGATTAGAGCCATTAGACACCCATATCAAACGATCACCACCAAAAAGCGATAAAGTACGTGCTTCATCTACCAATCGAGCGGGATCTTTATCAATCTCACCAGCATCCAAACGGACAGTGAAAAAAGGATCTTCTACAGCGATCTGGGTGAGCTTAATAAAACGCTGTACACGCTCGCAAACAAGACCCCGATCAGGTCCATAAATGAGAACAACAGGAAAAGAACGCGAAAAATGCGTTAGAAAATGTCCAACTTCATGCGCTTTTTTCTGAGCCAAAAGATTAATCCATTAAGAGTTCATCATTATCAAGAACTTCACCACGAACCTTTTGGAACATACCTATAAGATCACTCACATTCAATCCTTTACGTTCTTCTTGACGCACATCGAAAATCACTTTTCCCCCATGCAACATTAGCGTGCGATCTCCATAATCAAGAGCTTGGCGCATAGAATGCGTCACCATAATAGTCGTTAATTTCTTCCTTTCAACAATTTTTTCTGTCAATTGCATCACAAACTTAGCCATTCCTGGATCTAATGCCGAAGTATGCTCATCAAGCAATAAAACATCCGCATGTGCTAAAGTAGCCATCACAAGACAAATAACTTGGCGTTGTCCACCTGACAAACTATCCATAGAATTATGAAGATATGTCTCAAGACCAATGCCTAATTGGGCAATTTCATCTCTGAAAAATTGGCGTTTTTCATAATTTAAAGCCGAACGCAACCCATGACGCTTCCCCCGAAGAGCAGCAAGAGCTAAATTTTCTTCAATTGTTAAAGAACCACAGCTTCCCATTGATGAATCTTGAAAAACACAAGCAACCCTCCCTGCTCGCTCATTTACTGATTGTAGAGAAACATTTTGTCCATTAATCACCACTTTTCCTTCTGTAGGAAGAGTTGCGCCGGCTAAAACACTAAGTAAAGTTGATTTACCAGCACCATTTGAACCAATAATCGTAACAAAACTGCCCCGATCAATCTTAAGATTAATATCAATTAATGCTTGTTTTTTTAAAGGCGTTTGTGGGTTAAAGGTAACCCCGACATGAGAAAGCTCAATCATGTTTACAGCTCCTCCAATAGCGTGATACAGTAAGGGTCACAACAACTAAAAGCGCAGTGATCAATTGAAGATCCGTTGACGTATCAATACCAATCCCGTGTGCCTCAAACGCAAACTGTACTGCCACGCGGTAAAAAACAGATCCAATAATACAACTGATAATAATCCAAAAAATATTGCGCGTCCGAAATAATGTTTCACCAATAATAACTGCAGCTAAACCGAAAACAATCGTACCAGCTCCACCTGTAATATCAGTAGCAATCGCGGTTTGAATATAAAGGGAACCTCCAAGTGCAACACACGCATTTGAAAGACCCATACCAAAATAAATTAAGGCCGATGGATGAACCCCCTGTGCTGTAGCCATCCGCGGATTAGCTCCTATTGCTCGCATAGCAAGTCCCATCTCACTTTCCAAAAAGCGCCAAATAAAAAACACCACAACGAGTAGTACAAAACAAACAAAAAGAGGACGCACTAAAATATCAGGCAAGCCAAACATGTTATAAAAGGGAGTTAAGGCAGTATCAGCAAGTGCTAAATTAACATTCGACCCACCCATAATTCCCATAATACGAAGATTAACTGTATAAAGTGCTGACATTGTTAAAATTGAAGCTAGAAGATTTAAAATGCCAAAATGCAAATTCAGCAAAGCTGTTAATA
Organism: Bartonella alsatica; assembly: GCF_013388295.1. Taxonomy (NCBI): domain Bacteria; kingdom Pseudomonadati; phylum Pseudomonadota; class Alphaproteobacteria; order Hyphomicrobiales; family Bartonellaceae; genus Bartonella; species Bartonella alsatica. Next base: position 899,580 of record NZ_CP058235.1, read on the forward strand.
AACCAGCCATCAAACCTGCACAAAAAGCGCATGCCATAGCCGTCCATGCACTGAAACCTAAAAGAATCAAAACACCACAAACACATGACCCAAGAAGAAATGAACCGTCGACAGTTAAATCAGGAAAATCTAAGACACGAAATGAAAGATAAACTCCAATTGCAACAAACGCATAAATAAGACCTAATTCCACAGCACCAGAAAACGCAAATATATTCATCTAAAGATCTCCCCCATTATCATGAAAACTTAAGTACTTTTATTGTATCAATATCATTTTAATGGAAGCCTATTGAATAATCTTTGTCGCGCGTTCAATAACTGCCTTTGGAATAACAATACCAACCTTTTTAGCTGCTTTCATATCAATACGGATGTCATTATTAGCCGCCTGTACAATATCAATATCGCCAGGTTTTTCACCTTTCAAAATACGCACAACCAATTTACCAGCATCAACCCCTACATCATAGAAATTCACACCCTGTGTCATAAAAGGGCCTCTTCCCATAGAGTTAGAATCGACAGTAAATAAAGGAATACGTGCTTCCTGTGTGACTTTTGTTGCTCCTTCTAAAACAGAAAGAACCGTATTATCAGCAGGAATAAAAATAACATCCACCTTACCAATTAAAGCTCGTGTTGCCATTTGAACATCAGAAGGTTTAGGCGCTGATGAAGGAATGACATCAATTCCAATTTTATCTGCTACATCCTTTAACATCTTAAGCGTTGAAACAGAATTAGCTTCAGAGGCATTATAAAGATAACCAAGTTTTTTCAAATCTGGTTTTACTTCCTTTAAAAGTCTAAGACTCTCGGCAATATCTATACGATCAGAAGTTCCTGTCACATTGCCACCAGGCTTAGTAAGCGAAGAAACTATTTTTGCCCCGATAGGATCAGAAATTGCAGCAAAAACAATAGGAATTTTTCTCGTTGCCGCAAGCATTGTCTGTGCTGAAGGTGTGCTAATTGCAATAATCACATCAGGTTTATCACCAACAAATTTACGTGCAATCTGTGTTGCTGTAGAAATATTGCCCTGCGCTGATAAAAAAGTAAGTTCGAAATTTTCTCCCTGCTTATAACCATCTTTAGCAAGGGCATCCATAATCCCCTTACGAACAGCATCTGCAGCAGGATGTGCCATAATTTGTGTCAGTGCAATTTTAATGTGTTTAACGTAATCTCCTGCTTTTGCAAAACTATTCATGATAAAAACAGTTGCAATTACAATCCATAATATGTTTACTCTTTTCAACATTCTACTCCGCCCCTCCTTTGCAACAATTTTAAAGAGAAAGAAATCTATTGAAGAGTACTATCAAAATCAATCTTTATTTTTATTTCTGAAATATTTGCAAAATAAATCAAATTGAAATGTTATTTTTTTGTTGCAATTCACTAAAGCCTACGCCATACAAGCAGCACATGTTTCGAATCGGTGAGCGGGTGTAGCTCAGGGGTAGAGCACAACCTTGCCAAGGTTGGGGTCGTGGGTTCGAATCCCATCGCCCGCTCCATGTAAATTTTGTGTTTTTATAATTAATGTAAATTTTGTGTTTGTATAATTAACTGTAGTTTGTCATCAGTGTAGCTTGCCAGCAAGTTTTGTATATTTTAGCACTAGATTTTGTACCAATTCATTTTTTTCAAAGAATTTTAAAGGTGTCCTCAAAGGGTCTCCAAAGAGCTTTCAAAGTCTTCTATCATTTTTGCTGCCAAATTCCAATTTTTGCTATTTTTCACTCTTTTTTGCAACTTTCACTGTCAAAATAGATTCTGTCAAAACATGCATTTAATGGTAAAAAATATGCATAAAAATAATAAATTACTACGTATTCCTCTCTTCCTACTTAATACAAAAGTTCAATTATAATTGCTTCTAAAATTATTCCTTTCCAAGAATTTCCCTTTATTTTTCACCCCATAATTCATAAAAATGATGGACTGGACCACGTCCTTTTCCTACTTGCAAAATACTTGAAGCCTCTAAAGCATTATTGAGGTACGCTTTTGCTCTTTTCACCGCACAAACTAAAGGCTCTGTCGGCAAAAGTGCTGCAATTGCAGCTGCAATAGTACAACCTGTGCCATGATCATTAGTAGTTATAAGACGTGAAGCTTTAAGCGTCACAATCCCCTCAGAATCACAATAAAGATCTGGACTGGAATGATCGTAATTGACCTCATCCGTGTGAGCAAGAATACTCAAATGTCCACCTTTTAATAAAACCGCATCACAACCAAGAGCCAAAAGCTGCGGACCATATTGATACATAGCATTTAACGACCATCGCACTTCACGTCCTAACAACATAGCTGCCTCAGGTAAATTGGGCGTAATCAAAGTTGACAATGGAACAAGAACATCACGCACAATTTCAACCGCATCAGGCTTTAAAAGGACATCACCACTTTTTGCTACCATAACCGGATCAAAAACAATAAAACGGGCTTTATGGTAAACTAAACGCTCTGCAATAGTTTGAGCAATCTGAGCATTTGCTACCATACCAATTTTCACTGCATCAACATGAACATCTTCAAAAACCGAATCAATTTGATCGGCAACAAAAGACGCATCTAATGCATGAAAAGCACGTACACCTTTTGTATTTTGTGCAACAACAGCTGTAACTACACTCATACCATAGGTTTTCATGGCTGAGAAAACCTTTAAATCAGCTTGCATCCCAGCGCCACCAGAAGGATCAGTCCCTGAAATAGATAAAATCCGTGGAATAAAAAATTTATCTTGGTTATCGTGTAGTCTCATCAGCCTTTTTCCTTATATTTTTAAATATCAGAAAATAGATATTTGAAAAAAAACACAGAGAGATGTTTCATCATATTAAAGTACGTTATATACATATTCTCCTTGTAAATATAAAATGGAAAACACAGTGCTTATTTTTCGTTCTCTTCTTTTTACGTTCGCTTTTTATACAACTACTTTTATACAAATGATTCTTTATGCTCCCATCTATTTTTTAATGCCACGCAAAAAAGCGTGGATCATCCCTAAAATATGGGCACGCGTCACACTCTTTTTACAAAAATACATTGCAGGCACAAATTACGAAATTGAAGGATTAGAAAATCTTCCAAATGGAGCTTATATCATCGCTCCAAAGCATCAATCTGCATGGGAAACCTTCAGTCTTATTCCCTACTTTGATGACCCCGCTCTCATCCTAAAACGTGAACTAACATGGATTCCCTTCTTTGGCTGGTATATGGCAAAAACACAAATTATCCCAATTAACCGAACAACCCCCATTAAAGCTTTAAAAACCATCATACAAAAAGCAAAAGAAAAAGCAAAATTAGAGCGTCAAATTCTGATTTTTCCTGAAGGGACACGCCGACAGCCAGGCCAAGAACCAGATTATAAATCGGGAATTGTTGCTCTCTATAATGAACTGAAACTTCAGGTTGTTCCTATTGCACACAATGCCGGTTTATATTGGCCACGAGGTAATTTTCGCCGTTATCCTGGAACAATTCGCGTTCGCATTCTCCCCCCTATAGCTACTGGTTTAAGCAAACGTGATTTCCTAGATCAACTGGTCAAAAAAACAGAAGAAGCCTGTGATGAATTACTTTTGTTAGCAGCACAAGATCCTAACCCTCCGCCTATGCCACCCTGTGCTGTTAAAAAACTTCAAAAAATGAGTCATCATGAAGCAATACATTGATTCATCAAGATAATGAACCACTTTTCCATATTGAATGGAGAATACCAAATACAGGAATATTTTTTCATTTAAAAATCCTCTGATTCAGAATCAAAAAAACGTTTGCTTACACATCACAAGAGAAATTGATGTGTAGATAAAAGTGATCTGAAAAAACTTAATATATCTTTTATGAATCATTCATTGCAAAAGCGATTAGCAATATTAAGAGATGTCTTTTTAAGTACAACTGCGAATAATAACACACTCTTTTTCGTGAAAAGCATAACCTTACTAAAAAACGTGCGAAATAAAAATGTAAGTTATTTAAAATCCCTATTTTAAAATATTGTTCTCGATATTTTTAAAATCATAAAACTGAACTAATAGATGATGGCTTTAATTTTTAAAAAACTAATATGTAATTAACCATTTCTCCTTATCTATTATGGACTCAAAAGTATTGTATGCTACATTAAAACAATCCTAAATTATTGATAAAAATATTGGACTTCACGTAATGCGTTACCTCCTCTATAATTTGTTTTTTTCTTTTTTTTTGAGTTTGTTGAGCCCCTTCGCTTTAGCCCAACCCTTTCTCTCCGTTGAAGTTGCAACTGGACGCATATTAAATCATAATCAAGCCTTTGAGCGTTGGTATCCTGCCTCCTTAACAAAATTAATGACCGCTTATATTATTTTTCGGGCCATGAGCACAGGAGAAATTTCACCCAATAAACACATCACTATCAGCGAATATGCCGCAAAAGCTCCTGCGTATCATTCAGGCTATAAAGCTGGATCCGTTCTCACACTTGATACAGCCTTAAGTATCACTATGGTTAAATCTACCAATGATTTGGCCATTGCCATGAGTGAAGCGGTTGCTGGTTCACAAAAAGCCTTTGTACAAAAAATGAATGCTGAAGCTAAACGCCTCGGCATGGTTGGTACCCATTTTTCCAATGCAAGTGGCTTACCAGACCCACAAAATTATTCTACAGCACGTGATATCGCTCTTTTAGCGGTTCAGATTCGTCGAGAATTTCCTCAATATGCACATTATTTTTCTATCCCTGCCATTGATTTTGGTGGCAAACAAAAAATCCAACCCAATTCAAACAATCTCATTGGTCGTTTTGATGGAATAGACGGCATGAAAACAGGTTTTATTTGTGCTTCTGGTTTCAATCTTGTTGCCTCAGCAACCCGTAAAAACCGCACAATTATTGCTGTCATTTTAGGATCTAACAACGTAAGTGAAAGAGAAGAAAAAGCCGCACAACTTCTTGAAGCAGGTTTTTCTCAACAAGAATCGTCCCAATTAACATTGGCAACACTGGTACCTTATGGAACAAAAATGACACAAGCGACCGATATGAAACAACAAACATGCTCACCTGAAGCCACAAAAATGCACGCTCGTTTTTATGACGATAAAGGGAATGTTATCCTTACTTCACCGTTCATCACTGCTTCACCTACCTCCTCTTTTCCTTTACCAGTACGCCTTATTTCTACACCACAAACACATAAAACCAAAAGAAAACCGCTAAAAAAATTGCCCATTCCGGATAAAAAAAGCAAAGCAACCTATAACAAAAGCAGAAAACCATAATCGATAATTAATATGGAAACAACGCGTATTCCTATTACTCTTATAACTGGCTTTTTGGGTTCCGGTAAAACAACTTTACTCAACCGGATGCTACGCGATCCTCTTTTGAATAATAGTGCTGTTATCATTAATGAATTCGGTGAAGTAAGTATTGACCATTTTCTGGTTGAAAAAACGACAGAAGGAATTATTGAACTTGCAAATGGTTGCTTATGCTGTAATTTGCGCAGTGATCTCATTGATACATTAACTAATTTGATTGATCGCATTCATGCAGGAAATCAGCACCTTAATCGCATTATCATCGAAACAACAGGGTTAGCTGATCCAGCTCCTATTGTACAAGCTCTTCTAAGCCACCCACTCTTAATTCAAGTTTTGTCGATCGATACTCTTCTTGCAACATTTGATACATTAAACACACCTACTATACTCGAACGCTATCCTGAAATACAAAAACAATTAGCACTTGCTGACAAAATTATTCTCACAAAAACAGATCTTACTGACTCCAAAACACTCTCAAATACACTCCTCAGTACACTCAAAACAATTAATCCTATAGCGCAAATTATCGATGTCCATTCTGATCATTACTGTTCAAGGGGATTAATAAGTAAAACATTATGGGATGAAAAAGCAGAAAATACACAATTTAAACAATGGCGTACCCTCGCTCCCTACGATCATGCCCACAACTGGACAATTCGTGCTTTTTCATTAAACTGCGAAGAGCTTATGGATTATACTAGCCTTAGTACTTTTTTAGATCTCCTAAAAGACCTGTATGGTACAAAATTATTACGCATTAAAGCAATTATAGCAATGCGTGATGACCCCCAACGTCCTCTTGTCTTACACGGTATACAAACATTTTTCCATCCACCAATAAGACTTCCAGCATGGCCAAAAGGAATAAAACAAACACGTTTTGTCATCATTACTGATGGTATTGAAAAAGAAACAATACAAAAACTTTTCAATGCTTTTTTAAACAAACCAGCAATAGATACTGCAGACAAAACCGCCATATTGAATAATCCCCTAATTATTCCAGGAATGAAGTTCTAATTTTTACTCCAACCTTCAATGAATAAAAATCTTTAGTGCACAATACCACTGCCTTTCGAACATACTCTATTACATACATTGCGCCACAAATGTTATTAGCACATCAGATGTTCTTCTTTTTCACCTTAAAGAACGAAGATTCTTACCCTTCATCAATCTGTAAACAGATTTGTTTATCTTGAACAGATTCTATCTATTAATCACTTATGTGTTTCAATTTACAAGTCCACCGGACAAACCTTGTGTAAATATTCCACTCAAACTATATACTTCTTCACTTGGCTAATGCAAAAAACTAAAATAAAAAAGAAATAAAATAATATTTTTAATATGCGTGAATGTACTTTATCTCAATCGCACTGAAAGACAATATCTACAGCATTACAGATAAAAGAATAAAGCATTCTGAAAAAAATTAAAGGTGAACTCCACTTTACGATAAGATAACATCACGGCTTTAAAGCACTAGAAACCTTATCAAGACCACGATTAAAAACATAATGTTTTTCATAAACATCAACCGTGGGAGGCATACGATTTTCTTCAAAAAAATCATAACCTTTCTTAAGCATAACCCAGAATTGATAATGGGGATCAGATCTATGACGTACCATATTAGCATCGGTCATGCGAAAAGGAAAAGCATGCAACTGAAATTCTTTCTGTCCCCCTCTAAAAGCATCCCGCGCAAAAGCATAAATCTGTGCCATATTTTTATCACTCATAGAGTAACAACCAGCAGAAAAGCAAGAACCATGCACCATAAGATTACTTCCTGTTCGGCCATTCGCTTGATCATAAAGGTTGGGAAATCCTATATTAAAAGCAAGATAATATTTTGAATAAGGATTCATTTGATTTGCACTAACGGTGTAAAAACCTTCTGGTGTTTGAAGATCACCTTCCTTATATTTAGGTCCAAGCTGACCTGACCATTTACAAATGCTATAACGTGCCAACAACACAAAAGCCCCTGATCGGGACTGCTTCCAAATTTCGGCAACATTCTCTTTCTTAAAAAATCGCATCATAATCGGCGCATAAGGATCAATATTATGTAGAACCATTCTATTTCGGATTTCTTGGGGAAGTGGCTGCTCAACTTTAGCACGGATAGAAGCTGGCAACCTTCCCTCACATGCCGTCAGTACTCCTATTGTAAACAATATACATACTGTGAAGAACCTGTTGAAAACCATAAAATAAAACTCCAATACCTCCCCTCACAAAAAATGACTTATGTTAAAGACCTACCAATTTGAAGATATTTTTCCCAACGGTCTTTTTTAAGAACTTCACCATCTTTTCCAGCCATAGCCTTTAAAGCTTCTGAAATAACGTCACCCGTTTCATCAATCACGGTCTCTTTGCTTCGATGTGCTCCTCCTAAAGGCTCAGGAATAATGCCATCGATAATCTTTAACTGATACAAATCTTGAGCGGTAATACGCATATTCATTGCAGCATCTTTTGCACGAGTAGGATCACGCCATAAAATAGAAGCTGCTCCTTCTGGTGAAATGACAGAGTAAATTGCATGTTCTAACATATAAACTTTGTTGGCCGCAGCAATTGCTATCGCCCCTCCTGAACCGCCTTCTCCAATAACGACCGAAACAACAGGAACCTTTAAGCGCAAAGTTGCCGCTGTTGATTGAGCAATTGCTTCAGCTTGTCCGCGTTCTTCAGCACTCACACCAGGATAGGCACCTGCTGTATCTACAAAAGTGAGTAATGGCAAACCAAAACGGTCAGCCATTTCCATAATACGTACAGCTTTGCGATACCCTTCTGGACGTGCAGAACCAAAATTATAGCGCAACCGTGTTTGCGTATCGTGACCTTTTTCCTGACCTATGTAAGCAACTGCTTCACCTTTAAAGCGCGCAAATCCTGCTTGAATAGCCTCATCTTCAGCAAACTTGCGGTCGCCTGCCAAAGGTGTTACATCACTCAATAACCGCGCAGAATAGTCCATAAAATGAGGACGATCAGGATGGCGAGCTACTTGTGTTTTTTGCCATGGCGATAATTTTTTATAAATATCGCGCAATGCCGTTTGAGAACGTGCTTCTAAGCGGGCGATCTCTTCGCTCATATCAAGACTTCCTTCTTCCTCAGAAATCTTTTTTAATTCGAGAATTTTCCCATCGAGATCAGCAACCGGTTTTTCAAAATCAAGATAATTATACATTGCACCCAACTTATTTGGTGTAAGTTATACACTCATAATTCACTTTATAAAGTATTTTTCAAAAACATCACCACCTCTTTACCTAGTCTACTGCTCATCGGCAAGTGGATGATGTTCATTAACTAAACGATAAAGACCTGCTTCCAAAACATGAGTATAAATCTGAGTGGTAGCAATATCAGAATGTCCTAACAATTGTTGAACAGCACGCAAATCAGCACCATTCTGCAAAAGATGACTAGCAAAAGCATGGCGCAACACATGGGGGGAAAAGTTATTACTTTTTATTCCTGCTCTTGTGGCGAGACTTTTCAACTCCCGTGCAACAACTTGTCGAGCAATATACCCTGTTTCTGACCGTGCAGGAAAAAGATAAAGGCTTGCCGCATCCTTTCCTTGATCACGTAGGTTCAACCACTGCAAAAGAACTTGGTATGCTTTTTTTGATAAAAGCACCATTCGTTCTTTTTTTCCCTTACCGCGAACTAAAACACTGTACCCCTTTCCCCGGACAGCCTGCACCGGAAGACTCACCAATTCACTAATACGTAATCCTGTAGCATAAAGCATTTCAATCAATACCTGAAGACGCAATGCGCGGAAATAATCTTTGGACCCATAATCTGCTTGATTCACTTCCAACTCTGCCCAATCAAGCAACTTTGTTACCGCATCTTCACTCATAATTTTGGGTAAAGGATATCCTTGACGAGGTGCGTCAATATCATGAGAAGGATCATCTGTTCTCAATCCTTCGGCATAAAGGAATTGATAAAATTGACGCAATGTTGATAAACGACGCGCTTGTGAAGACGCTGCCCAACCAAGAGTGTGCATAAGCGACAAAAGACCAATTAAATCTTTTTTTTGTGCTGAAAAAAGTGAAACAGACTGCGAAGACAATACTTCCTGTGCCCACTGTAAATCATGCTTATAAGCCGCAAGCGTATGAGAAGAAGCCCCTCGTTCCACGCTCATCATCTCAAGAAAATGATCTATCACAGCACCATTTTTCATTTTATTGATTCGCTTCTGCAGAAAGATTCCAGGAATCCAAGGGAACATTGATATACATATCTACAGTTACTGGTTCAACCCAAACCACAAGAGCACCCATTATAATGAAAAGAACAGAAAGTAAAATGAAAAGAATCATCAAAAATCTGGTCAATGTTGGCATAACACAATAACCTACCTAAAAATATTCTATCTCTTAATTATACTTCACAAAGATTAACAGGAATTGACTTTAAAGCGGATAAATGCCGAAATAAAATTATGAGAAATAATCGATCTAAACATATTCCGATAACACAAATAAAAAATCAACTCTTATCGTCTCTTGATAAACGAGCACTTGTATTTGTTGGTCTTATGGGTGCAGGTAAATCAGTGATTGGGAAACGCGTCGCCACCATGCTCCATTTACCTTTTTATGATTCTGACCAAGAAATTGAAAAAGTTGTGCAAATGAAAATTACTGAAATCTTTAAAATTTATGGTGAACCGAAATTCCGAGCTCTTGAACAGCGTGTTATACTAAACCTCATAAAAAAAAGTCCTCTTGTTTTAGCAACAGGTGGTGGTGCCTATATAAATCAAGCCATCCAAAAAGCCATTCATCAAAATGGTATATCCATCTGGCTCAAAGCCGATCTTGATACCCTCATGCGACGTGTTTCGCGCCACCCAACGCGACCACTTCTTCAAACAGCAAATCCTAAAGAAACCATGAGAAAACTCATGGAAGAGCGTTATCCTATTTATGGAAAAGCAAACTTGACAATTAACAGTCATAAAGAAAGCCGTTTTACCGTAGCAAAAAATGTCGTACGGTCTGTACAGCATTACCTCGATACAGAAAATAACGATAGGAATAACAAGTATGCAAGCCAAGACCGTTACTATTAAACTGGACAAGCACTGTTATGATATCATCATTGGACCAAATCTCATCACGCAAGCTGCTTTGCAAATTAAGCGTTCTCTTCACCATAAAGATTTTCATCAAACACGTTTAGCAATCGTTACAGATACAAATGTTGCATCTCTCCATTTGGAGACATTACAGACAGAATTAACAAAAAATAAAATTCATACTGTTCCAATCGTTGTAGAAGCAGGGGAACAATCAAAGTCATTTTCAACTCTGAAAACTGTTATTGATAAAATTCTTGCTGCACGTTTAGAAAGAGGTGACTGCATTATTGCTTTTGGGGGTGGTGTTATCGGCGACCTAGGAGGATTTGTCGCAAGTATCATACGCCGTGGTATGAACTTCATTCAGATGCCCACAACACTGCTTGCACAAATTGACTCCTCTGTTGGAGGGAAAACTGGTATCAATAGCCAATATGGTAAAAATCTTATCGGTACTTTTTATCAACCACAATGCGTTCTTGCTGATACTCGTATCCTTGATACATTGCCATCGCGGGAATTTCGGGCTGGTTACGCGGAAATGGTCAAATATGGTCTCATTAACCAACCCGATTTCTTTGAATGGCTTGAAAAAAATGGACAAAAAGTTTTTACTAATGATTCAGTACGAATAGAAGCTATTATCCGCTCATGCAAATTCAAAGCCGACATTGTAGCACGTGATGAATATGAAACAGGAGAACGCGCGTTATTAAACCTTGGTCATACATTTGGACACATGCTTGAAACAGCAACCGCTTATGACTCAAACCGTTTAATCCACGGTGAAGCTGTAGCAATTGGAATGATTCTAGCCCATCAATTTTCTGCTCAACTAAATTTAATAGATCCCGCACTCACAAATCGCATCGAAACACATCTTAAAACCGTAGGTTTACCTACGAAACTAAAGGATATCCCTGGTAAGCTGCCAGATGCTACAACTTTGATGACCTACATTGCCCAAGATAAAAAAGTTTCCCAAAACAATTTGACTTTTGTTTTAACACGTGGACTTGGCCAATCATTTATCGCAAAAAATGTTTCACCAAATTCAGTTTTAACTTTCTTAGAACAAAAATTAACGAAAATTCGTTAATTCATATTGAATATAATTGATTCGTTTTTATACTTCTATTAAAGGAAGGAATATGATGATGTCTGCGTAGCTCAGTAGGATAGAGCACAGGATTCCTAAAGAAATTGGGCGCCTTAAGGAGAAATCCTCAAAGTGGATCTGCTCAAATTCGGGGAAAGCTTCATGGGAGACCATATGTCAATCCCGAGCCAAGCCTCTCTTTAAACGAAAGGAAGGTGTAGAGACTGAACGGGCAGCACCTAAAAAGCATAAGCTTCAAGGTGAAGAGACAGTCCAGACCACAAACAGCCTACAAAGCTGGCGGTGAAAACCGAAGTGGTATGAATCCTGGGGTCGCAGGTTCGAATCCTGCCGTAGACACCATCGCATCAGTTAAATTATTCTTCTGCGCAATATAGGAAAACATTATGAAAAAAACTTTACATATTTTAGGATTTTGGGCCGCTTCAAATCTAATACTCTTTAGCTCAGGCAACGCCTTGGCTGGTTCTTTAATTCTTGAAATACCAGAAAATCCAGAAACACAAACCATAACCTATCAATGTGATACTGGAACAAATAAAGAGCGTGTTGAAGCAACTTATTTCAAAACTGATAATATTTCACTGGTTGATTTCAAATGGAAAGGTGATCGTGTCATCGCTGCTAATGTTATCGCCGCCACAGGAGCAAAATACGCAGGAGCTCAGTATATCTGGTGGGAAGAAAACAAAGACGTCACGCTTTATGATCTTGCTCAGGACCCAGAAGAAAAACAACCTATCCTCTGTAAAGATGAATCAACGTTATTATTCTAAATAAATAAAGGACATATTATGAGAAAAACTTCTTTTATTCTACGATTTTTCGCCGCTTTAAGTCTATCATTCTTCGGTTCAGTGAACGCTTTTGCGTATTCTTTAGTTATCGAGGTACCAGATGATCCAGAACCAACAAAAGAAACTGTTGTCTATCAGTGTAATATTAAAACAAAAAAAGAACGTGTTGAAGCAACTTACTACAATGCCGGCAATATTGCGTTAGTTGATCTCAAATGGAACGGAAAGCAGATTATTGCTTCCAATGTCATCGCTGCTTCTGGAGCAAAATATGTGGGAGCTGAATACATTTGGTGGACCCAAAAAGACGAGGTGACATTTTATGATCTGATTAATGATCCAAAACAGGAAATGCCCCTCAATTGTGTAGAAGAAAAAGGGACAGAATAAAGGAAGTTCTTACACACTAAAAACCACGCTGGCTCTTATTATATTGACATTTCTTCTAATGTGGAGGTTGTTCTTTTGTTTTCTGGGACAAAAGAGCCAGCGGTTTTTCTAATGTGTTTTCTGAATGGTGTCGATAAGCTGCTGCCTGTGATATCAGCATAGAAGCCACCGGTATTGTTACGAATAAAAAAATCATCAATAATATTTCATGAAATACAAAATGATGATCCACAAAAATAGAATAAAGAAACGAAGAAATGAGAATACTTCCAGCTCCCCAACTCGTACTTAATGAAAGCATGTGCAAACGCTTATAAAAACTCGAAAGACGTACCAATCCTATTGTTCCAATCAATGTGAGACCAGACCCTAATATTAAAAAAACTGTGACAGCAATAGCAGCTACAAGCGATATATCATCTTTCATTCAATAATTTCTCCACGCATTAAAAATTTTGCCAGAGCAATACTTGATACAGGACCTAACAGCCCAATAATAAGAGGCACAACGAAATAAATGGTTGTCCCTGAACGAATATCAAATGTAAGAAACAAAAGAATAGAAGTTACATAAAGAGCATCCAACCCTACAATTCGATCCTGGGCCCGTGGACCACGAATTAATCGAAACAACGCCAAAATCATTGCCAAACTTAAAAAAAACTGTGAAAGAGAAATCCCCCAATAAAGAATTATCATACTCATGAGAAAATCTCCAAAAGCAACTGCTCATAGCGTTGTTTGATCACCTGTTGGTAATTAAATCCATTTTTAAAATTTAAAACATGAAGTAAAAGCTCACCATTTTTTCTATTATAAGCAACCCAAATAGTTCCTGGAGTAACAGAAAGGATGCATGCTAAAACAGCTAAAGCGGTACGACTCTCAAGCAAAATGGGCACTACAATAAAACCGGACTGCTGTTTCTGAAACCTTTTAGTTAAAACAAAGCAAGCCACCGAAACATTGGAAATTATAGAATCGATAAATACACGAAAAATCAGAAGAAAAACTGCACGCCAACTTTTAATAGTGACCTTTTCCGGTTCAAGAAACCGCATTATCCAGCCACTAAACAAAGCAATTATAATTCCTAAAAGCAATTGGCCCAAACTAAAACCACTTAAGGCCAACCACATAAAAACAATTGCAGCACTGAAAAAAGGGAAAGGACAAAAATAATTCATCAATTGATTCCTCTATTTTCCAGAGAAAAATCATCTAAAACGCTTCCAATATAGTTTTGAGGATTATACAAAACGTTAGCTGTTTCAGACATATAATGGCTAATAGGACCGGCTATAATTGTTATAAGAAAGCAAACAGCAAGAAGAACTGCGATAGGAGCAAATTCAATCACCTGCACACGCGGTACCCTACCTTCAAGGGAAACCCAAAAAGTTCGAATTCCCGTTCGTGTCAGAGCAATTAAAGTCGCAAAACCAGATAACGTAACAAAAATCACAAAAATCCAATTCTGGTAAACTGGTAGCGAAGCAGACCAATCCCCCTTAGTGTGATTTAAAACTGCCATGAACATCATAAATTTAGCAACGAAACCAGAAAAAGGTGGCAATCCAATAATTAAAATAGCACAGATACCAAAACATCCTCCAAGAATTGCTAAGGTTACTGGTAAATAAGTACCAACCACCTCTTCTTCCTCCTCTTCATCGTCACCATACACTTCCATTGTAACAGTTAAAATATTAGCCGCTACATCTTGACAGCGTTCAACAAGCTCCACCAGAAGAAAAAAAGCACCAAGTGCTAAAGTTGACGAAATAATATAAAAGAGTGCACCTGCTGTTAGTGCTGTATTACCAATCCCGATGGCTGACAATAATGTACCAGAAGAAACAAGAACGCTATAAGCTGCCAAACGTGCTAAAACTTGACTAGCTAAGATCCCAATAAAACCAAAAACCATGGTGGCAAGCCCACCATAAAACAAAATCATATGACCAAAATGACTAAAATAACCACTCTCAGGGCCAAACCATAGCAAAGTTAAACGTAAAATAATATAAATACCTACCTTGCTCAAAAGTGCAAAAGAAGCTCCAACAGGCGCTGCTGCTGCACTATAAGTCGGTATCAACCAAAAATTAAGTGGCCACATACCCGCTTTGAGTAGAAAAGCAACACCCAAAAACCCAGCACCTATTTCGAATAAAACAATATCCGTAGAAGCTATATGTTTTATTTTTACAGCTAAATCAGCCATATTCAAGGTACCAACGACTCCATAAATAAGCGCTGTACCAATAAGAAACAAAAACGAAGCAACAAGATTAATCACGACATAGTGCAACCCGGCACGCACACGTAACTGACCAGAACCATGCAACGCAAGCCCATAAGAAGCAGTTAACATCACTTCAAAAAACACAAATAAATTGAATAAATCACCGGTCAAAAAAGCACCATTTATTCCTACCATAAAAAATTGCATCAATGACTGAAAATGAGAACCAGCTTTGCACCAATGAGCCTGTGCAAAAACCAACGCAGCAAACATCAACAAGCTGGAAAGTAAAAGCATCATAGCACTTAAACGATCGAGCACCAAAACAATTCCGAAGGGAGAAGGCCAATTACCAAGTCGATAAACGCCCGAAGCCGGCGCAACTTTAAGAGCAAACATCATTAATAAAACAGCGATAATAATCAATAATCCAGCAGAAAAAAGACTTATGAATGACTTAAGTTTTGCACGACGTTCATCATAAAAAAGAAGGAGAGCTCCAGTGATTAATGGTAAGAGAATAGGAAAAATAAGAAGATGCTGCACATCGGTTATCATCACTGCACCTCACGTCCATCAACATGATCTGAACCTGTTAATCCACGTGAAACCAGCAGGATAACTAAAAATAAAGCTGTTGTTGCAAAACCGATGACAATTGCTGTTAAAACTAAAGCCTGTGGAAGAGGATCAACGTAATTTTCTGGATTAATCACCGTGGAAGGATCAACAATTGGCGCAGCATTGCTACGCGGTCTACTCATTGAAAACATAAAAAGGTTAACACCATAGGAGATCAAAGACAAACCAAGGATGACCTGAAAAGTACGTGGACGCAAAACAAGCCAAATGCCTGATCCGATAAGAACACCGATACCCAAAGAAAGAACAATTTCCATTAATTTTCCTTCTCTCTCAAAACAGGTTTCTTACCGATGCGATAACTCCGAATTGACTGATGTGCAAGTGCAATTAAAATGAGAACAGTTGCCCCTAAAACTAAAGAAAGCACACCAAAATCAAACAAAAAAGCAGATGTCACAGGAATTTTTCCAATCAATGGAAGATGCACATATTGAAAAAAGGAGGTTAAAAAAGGATACCCAACGAACCAAGCTCCCATTCCCGTTGCGACTGACAACAATAAGCCAAAACCTAACCACCGTAAAGGCAAAACTCTCAAATGATTTTCCACCCAACGAATATCCCGTGCAAGATATTGTAAAATAAAGCCTATTGCTAAAGTCACACCACCAACAAATCCACCTCCTGGAAGATCATGCCCCCGCATAAATAAATAAATCGAAAAAACGATAATAACTGAAAAGAGCCAACTCATAATAACAGCAGGAATAGTGAGATAATTTAATACTGTATCACCCAAATTCCGATCAGACTGTGCCATATCAAAAGCTCTCTGAACACGTTGTTGAAACGGAGCATCAATACTTTCAGGAGCAGGACGAAACCGTCGTAAAAGAGCAAAAACAGTGAGAGAAACAACACCCAAAACGACAATTTCTCCTATGGTATCAAAACCACGGAAATCAACCAATAATACATTCACAACATTGCGGCCACCAGCACCAGAATAAGCATTCCTCAAAAAAAAGTCAGAAATTGTTGAACCTTGAAGGCGTGTCATCATAGCAAAGGAGAGCCACGCCACACCAGAACCTCCCACAAATGCTATAGCGAAATCACGAATACGGCGTAAATGCACCCAAAAATGAACAGAAGTCGGAGCAGGATTGTACAACCGTTTAGGCAACCACCGTAAACCAAGCAATAATAAGACTACTGTCACAACTTCAACAACCAATTGTGTTATTGCTAAATCAGGCGCAGAAAGCCATAAAAAGGTTGCACAAGTCATCAAACCAGCCCCACTTAACAGCATCAATGATGCAAGACGATGAAACTTTGCTTGCCAAGCAACTAAAAGTGCACATAATCCACCAACTAACCAAAGAGCAAGAAAAGGAATATCAAGTGGGAAAAGCGGTAATGGCCCCACTGAAATCAAACCATCCCTCCAAAGTAAAAGACTAACAAATGCAAAACACACAAAAAAAATCCAATGCAACTGTATCTGCAAACGGCGTGTTGACAAAACAGATTCCACAGCACGTGCCCATTTCCAAGAAATAATCACGAGAATACGTTCAAAAATACGCGGTCCTTTCAAGTGACGAAAAAAAGGGGCACCATCATCACAGGATAAAAAATAACGATATCCAACAACATAGAGCAATCCACCTCCTAATAAAGCCACCAAACTCATCATGAATGGAGTATTAACACCATGCCAAACAGCTAAATTATAAGGAACTGTCTTCGACCCTAAAACAGATATAACTGCATTATCCAAAATAGGCCCTATTGTTAAATTAGGAAAAATACCAACCGCCAAACAAATAAATACCAAAAGTTCCATGGGTAAACGCATAAAATGCGGTGGTTCATGTGGAGTTTTAGGTAAATTAACAGGTTTTGCTCCTAAAAAAACACCATGAATAAAACGTATAGAGTAGGTCACACTAAACAGGCTAGCCAGCGTCGCTACATAAGGTGCAATCCAATCAAGCCATGATTCCATATGCATTTCAACCGCTTCAGCAAAAAACATTTCTTTCGATAAAAAACCATTCAACAAAGGAACCCCAGCCATCGCCGCACTTGCCACCAAAGCAAGAGTTGCTGTAATAGGCATAGAACAATAAAGACCTGTCAGTTTACGCATATCACGCGTTCCTGTCTCGTGATCAATAATGCCTGCCGCCATAAATAAAGAGGCTTTAAAAGTAGCATGATTAGCCATATGAAAGATCGCTGCAACACATGCAAGCGGGCTACCAAGGCTTAAAAGCGTGGTAATCAATCCAAGATGACTAATCGTTGAGTAAGCAAGCAACCCTTTCAAGTCTTGCTGAAACATGGAAAAATAAGCACCAAGCAGAAGTGTTGCAAGTCCTGAAAAGCCAACTAACCAAAACCAAGTTTCTGTTCCAGAGAGTACGGGCCATAAACGAACAAGCAAAAACAACCCTGCTTTCACCATTGTGGCTGAATGTAAATAAGCCGATACAGGCGTTGGCGCAGCCATTGCATTGGGCAACCAAAAATGAAACGGAAATTGTGCACTTTTTGTTAAACCTCCCAATAAAATACAAATAAGGACAAGACGATAAAGAACATTTGATCGGATCATATCCCCAGACTGTAATACCTTATCTAAATCAAAACTGCCAACGATAAGGCCAATCAATAAAACTCCAATAAAAAGGGCAAAACCACCAAAACCTGTAACAGTTAAAGCCATACGCGCACCCTCACGTGCACTTGCATTATGGTACCAATAACCGATCAACAAAAAAGAAAAAACACTGGTGAGTTCCCAGAAAACAACCAAAAAGACGAGATTACCTGATAAGACTAGCCCTGTCATTGAACCCATAAAAGCCAAAAAAAAGGAAAAAAACCTCGGTACAGAATCTGCCGGATCCATATAATATCGCGCATAAACGACAACAAGCAGCCCAATTCCTGTAATGAGTAAACAAAAAAGCCATGACAAACCATCCATACGGAGAATCAAATTACTTCCCCATTCAGGAAGCCAAGAAATATCTAAACGTACTACGTGGTTCCCACGAACTTCCGGATAAAGCACTATAGTAAAAAGAAGACAGAAAAGCGCAATAATTCCAGCAAACCATGCTTCATTATTTTTTGCTGTCGAACGAAAAAAACCAATAATAGTACTTCCACCAAAGGGAAGCAAAACTAGCAATACCAACATTGCTTCCCGTATTGCCATTCTTTAAGCTCCATCTTGTCCTTAACATTTTGTCATCGACAAATAAAATTATCACCATCCCTCCCCATTTCTGCATTTACAACAACAAGATTTAATAAAACTTAAAAGTATTTAAAATTTTCATAAAACAACCACTGCACGAAAAAATTGCTCGATACAAAAGTGTTTTAAAAATTTTTCACCTTTTTATCCCTTAAAAAATTGAGAAAAACACTGCCTACGCGACCCATGAAAAGGTTGATAACTATTATCATGTTCATTGTAAGAACGATAACGAGCATGACAAGAATCAATATGTTGTTTGAACATCCATGGTTCTTTTTTCTCTAAAGAAGCTGATACCGCTTTTAATGGTATATGTTTTGCGTCTAAACCTGAAACTGCAAGGAATGCCACTTCAGGATACCACCAATTATCACTATATTTACGATAACCACGCCGATAATGGCGATAACCTTTGAATCCATTAAGTTCCTTACGTCCTGTAACAACCAAAGGGACCCAATTCTCTGGAACAGAAGATTGATGAAATATCCTAACTTCAGTATTACTTTTTTGCGCAGAACCAGTGAAATTGCTTACTATTATGAAAACACTGCCAATGAACGCGATAACCAAAGCATAATACAAACTCTTTAACATAGGCATAACACAAATCTCACAATAACTAAACCAAAATTGAATTACAGACAATTTCTCCATCACGAAATGAAAACAGATTCTCTATCTACGATTTTTTTCGCTTGAGACATTCTGCTACTCCATGTACTAAACGTCGATCTCAAGAATAAGATCCTTAAAAAAGAATGGGTAAACAATGATTAGAACTCCCTATTATCTTATCGATAAATCTAAACTCATAAGGAATATGGAAATCATCACTCGCTTACGAAAAATGTCGGGAGCAAAAATTTTATTAGCTTTGAAATGTTTTTCTACATGGAGTCTTTTTGATTTAATGTCCGAATATATGGACGGAACTACATCATCTTCCCTGTATGAATTGCGTTTAGGCAGAGAAAAATTTGGCAAAGAAACCCACGCTTATTCAGTTGCCTGGGCGGATAATGAAATTGATGAGGTCTGTGGCTATGCAGATAAAATCATTTTTAATTCAATCCAACAACTTCAACGTTTTGCCAATGCTACCAAAACTATTCAACGGGGTTTAAGATTAAATCCAGGAATCAGCGCATCAAATTTTGATCTTGCAAATCCCTCTCGACCCTTTAGCCGCTTAGGTGAAACCAATCAAGATGCTATTAAAGAAATTTTGCCACTCATCAATGGCTTGATGATCCATAATAATTGTGAAAATGCTGATTTTAATCTTTTCAACAAAATGCTTAATCATATGGAAGAAAAATTTGCAGAACTCTTTACGGCAATTGACTGGATTAGTCTTGGCGGTGGAATTCATTTTACAGCTGAAAATTATCCTCTAAAAGCGTTTGCAGAACGTCTAAAAAATTTCTCTCAAACCTACGATGTCACTATTTTTTTAGAGCCAGGAGAAGCGGCCATCACTAACAGTACTACATTAGAAGTAAGTGTGCTTGATACATTGTATAATGAAAAAAACCTTGCTATTGTTGATAGTTCAACAGAAGCTCATATGCTTGATCTTTTAATTTATCGTGAAGATGCCAAATTGAAACCTAATAAAGGTCCTCATGAAATTATGGTTTGCGGAAAATCTTGTCTTGCTGGTGATATTTTTGGAACATTTCAGTTCCCTGAAATCCTTAAAATAGGTGATAGATTATCTTTTCAAAACGCTGCAGGCTATACAATGGTCAAAAAGAACTGGTTTAATGGTGTTGCCATGCCTGCTATTGTCATAAAAGAGTGCAGTGGAGCGCTAACAATTCAACGCCAATTTAGCTACAAGGATTATAAAGAAAGCCTTTCATAATCCAAATGACATAAAAAAATCATCATGCGGCAATATTAATCAAGGAGATAATCCCCAAATGAAGAAAAATGTTCTCATTATTGGTGCTGGAGGTGTTGCACAAGTTGTTGCTCATAAATGCGCCCAAAACAACGATATTCTCGGTGATATTCATATCGCTTCACGGACACTCAAAAAATGTGAAGCAATTATTACATCAATTAAAAACAAAAAAGCAATGAAAGTAGAAGGCATTATCAAAAGCCATACACTTAATGCAATGGATGTTGCAGAAACTGTACAACTTATCCAAAAAACCAAATGCGAAATTGTTATTAACGTTGGTTCTTCTTTTCTTAATATGTCTGTTCTTTCAGCTTGTATCGAAACCAAGTGCGCTTATATAGACACCGCAATTCATGAAGATCCGTTAAAAATTTGTGAAACACCTCCCTGGTATAGCAATTACGAATGGCCTCGACGTAAAGAATGTGAAAAAGTTGGTATAACTGCCATTTTAGGAGCAGGTTTTGATCCGGGCGTTGTTAATGCTTATGCAGCATTAGCGCATAACGATTATTTTGATACAATCACCGATATTGATATCATTGATATTAATGCCGGAAAACATAATCGTTGGTTTGCCACTAATTTTGATCCAGAAATTAACTTTCGAGAATTTACAGGCCAGGTATGGTCATGGCAAAATAAAAAATGGACCTCTAATCAAATGTTTGAAGTCAGCCATGAGTGGGATCTCCCTGTTGTTGGAAAACAAAAAGCTTATATGACCGGACATGATGAGATTCATTCATTATCCCAAAATCTTGATGTTCAAAACATTCGCTTCTGGATGGGTTTTGGTGAACGTTATATAACCGTTTTTACTGTTTTGAAAAATCTCGGACTTTTATCCGAACAACCAATTAAAACAGCAGAAGGACAAGAAGTCGTTCCCTTAAAAGTCGTGAAAGCTGTTTTACCCGATCCAGCTTCTTTAGCGCCTGATTATACAGGGAAAACTTGTATTGGAGACCTTATTAAAGGTGAAAAAAATGGAAAACCAAGAGAGATTTTTATTTATAATATAGCTGATCACAAACAGGCTTTTAATGAAACTGGCGCACAAGGCATTTCCTATACAGCGGGTGTACCAGCAGCAGCTGCTGCCATTCTCATTGCTACTGGCAAATGGGACGTGAAAACCATGGTCAACGTGGAAGAATTACCACCGCTTCCCTTCCTCAAATATCTCGATCATATGGGACTTTCCACTTGCATAAGAGAACAACAAGAAGAGAAAAAATTACAGTTTTGAGTTTATTCTTTATATAAAATAAAAGGTACAAAAAATCGCCTTTAAAAAAGGCGATTTTTTAAAATATACAACCTATCAAATAGTAAAAATAAAATACATCCCCCTACTTCCTGAAGCAGCATTAGAGAACGCTAAAAAGCTTCTCTAGACATGAAGCGGTTTAGCAAATGTTGCCAAAGCTGCTTCCCGCACTGCTTCTGATAAAGTAGGGTGCGCATGACAACAACGCCCCAAATCTTCTGATGAACCACCAAATTCCATCAAAACTGCAATTTCATGAATCATTTCACCAGCACCAAACCCAAGAATATGCCCGCCCAAAACCCGATCTGTTTTTTTATCGGCAAGAATCTTAACAAACCCATCACTTTTTTGCATTGCGCGTGCACGACCATTGGCCATAAAAGGAAACTTTCCAACATTATAATCAATTCCAGCAGCTTTCAGCTCTTCTTCTGTCTTACCTACACTAGCAATTTCCGGCTGTGTATAAACAACACTAGGAATAACATTAAAATTAACATGTCCTTTTTGACCTGCCAAAATTTCGGCCACAGCAATGCCTTCTTCCTCTGCCTTATGTGCTAACATTGGCCCTTTAACAACATCACCAATAGCATAAATTCCTGGAATATTAGTTTGCCAATGGGCATCAATTGCAATAAAGCCACGTTCATCCAACTGAACACCAGCCTCCTCTAAACCAAGATCTTCTGTATATGGAGAACGTCCAGTGGCAATGAGCACAACATCAGCCTCTAGAGTTTCAGATGCACCACCTTTAACGGCTTCAAAAGTCACCTGAGCAATTGAATCAGACCGCGTAATAGCCGTTACTTTTGTACCTGTTTTATATTCTATTCCCTGTTTTTCCATTAATTTCTGAAATTGCAGTGAAACTTCACCATCCATTGATCCCAAAACTTTATTAAGATATTCAATAATGGTAACTTTAGCACCTAAACGGCTCCAAACTGAACCAAGCTCTGAACCAATGACACCAGCGCCAACCACAACCATGCGGGTTGGTACTTTTTCAAGTGCAAGTGCTCCAGTAGAAGACACAACAGTCTTTTCATCAATTTCAACATTCACACCCGGAATACCAGAATTCTCAGAGCCAGTAGCAATAATAATATTCTTTGTGGTAATCGTTTGTTTATTACCATCTCTAGCCATAACTTCAATTTGCCCTACACCTAAAATTTTGGCTGTACCAAAAAAAGTATCAATTTTATTCTTTTTCATCAAAAAAGAAACGCCACTCGTATTCGCAGTTACAACAGCTTTCTTATGTGCCATCATTTGCTCAAGATTAAGCTTAGATTTTACAATAGAAATACCAAGCGTTTCAAAACCGTGTTGCGTTTCAGCAAACACTTCTGAAGCATGCAACAATGCTTTAGAAGGAATACAACCAACATTGAGACATGTGCCTCCTAATGTTGTACGCTTTTCAATAATCGCTGTTTTAAGTCCCAATTGCGCTGCTTTGATTGCTGCTACATATCCCCCTGGACCAGCACCGATCACCACCACATCATAAGACATTCGTTTTTCCTTTCATCCCGAAAACTGCACTTTTACAAGTCAAGAACAAGACGTTCTGGATCTTCCAAACTTTCCTTAACACGTACGAGGAAAGTCACTGCTTCTTGCCCATCGACAATACGGTGATCATAAGAAAGTGCTAAATACATCATAGGACGAATCATAATTTGGCCCCCAATAACCATTGCCCGTTCTTTAATTGCGTGCATCCCCAAGATACCAGACTGTGGTGCATTCAAAATCGGTGTCGACATTAATGATCCATAAACACCTCCATTGGTAATGGTAAAAGTTCCGCCTAGCATATCAGAAACCGCTAATTTTCCATCACGAGCGAGACGACCTAGACGGCCAATTTCCTTTTCAATTTCTGCAAGCGACATCTGATCTGCATCACGAACTACCGGAACAACAAGCCCTTTATCCGTTCCAACAGCAATGCCAGCATTGACATAGTTTTTGTAAACAATATCTGTTCCATCAATTTCTGCATTAACAGCAGGAAGTTCTTTTAATGCATGGCAAACAGCCTTGGTAAAAAATCCCATAAAACCAAGCTTAACACCATGCTTCTTTTCAAAAAGATCCTTATAACGCTTGCGCAAATCCATTACCGCAGACATATCAACCTCATTAAATGTGGTTAACATTGCCGCTGTATTCTGCGCATCTTTAAGACGACGAGCAATCGTTTGACGCAATTTCGTCATACGAACCCGCTCCTCACGTATTTCCGAGACGGAAGAAGTATCCGAAGAGCTGGCTACAGAAGCAGAGCTAGCTGTAAAAGCCGTTGAGGTAGGAGCCTTTATTCTTTGCGTTAATACACTTAAAACATCTTCTTTGAGAATTTGTTCACGTTTTCCAGAACCTAAGATATCATTTTTTGCAATATTATTTTCTGCCATCAACTTTGCCGCTGAAGGTGCAGGAGGCACTGTATCGCTTGAAGAAGACTGCTTCAACCCAAATGAAGCAGCAGACATAGGTGGATCAGAAAAAGATGATGATTTAGCAACACCAACTGCTCCAGCTTCAACCGCCCCCAAGAGCGCGTTCACTGCAACCGTATCGCCTTCCTTCGCAATGATCTCAATCAGTTTTCCCCCAACAGGCGAAGGCACCTCAATTGTTACCTTATCAGTTTCTAACTCAACCAAGGGTTCATCTATAGCCACAGCTTCACCAAGCTTTTTAAACCACTTACCAATTGTCGCCTCGGTAACTGATTCGCCCAAAGTAGGAACACGAATTTCAGTAGTCATAATATTTTTCCATACATCAGAGTAGTCATAAATTAAGAGCCTAACGCATCTTCAAGAAACGCAGTAAGCTGTTCAAAATGTTTTACCATCAATCCAGAAGCCGGTGATGCACTTGCAGGACGCCCAGCATAACGTGCACGTGAATATTGAGCATTAATATGTGTCAAAACCCATTCTAAATAAGGCTCAATAAATGACCAAGCCCCCATGTTTTTTGGTTCCTCTTGACACCAAAGAACTTCCGAATGCAAAAAGCGCGACAACACATCCACCAAAGCTTTCGCAGGAAAAGGATAAAGCTGTTCAACACGAAGCAAATAAATATCATTAATACCTCTTTTTTCGCGTTCTTCATAAAGGTCGTAATAAACCTTGCCCGTACAAAGAACGATACGGCGAATTTTATTGTCTTTTTGCAATTTAATAATAGAATCTTTGAGGCATTCTGCATCATCAAGCAACAAACGGTGAAAACGGGTGTCCGGTCCCATTTCATTGAGAAAAGAAATAGCCCTTTTATGACGCAAGAGTGATTTTGGTGTCATCAAAATTAATGGCTTACGAAAATCACGTTTAATTTGTCGACGCAAAATATGAAAATAATTTGCAGGCGTTGTACAATTAGCAACCTGCATATTATCTTCTGCACAAAGTTGAAGAAAACGCTCTAAACGTGCCGAAGAATGCTCTGGACCTTGCCCCTCAAAACCGTGAGGTAACAAGCACACAAGACCAGACATACGAAGCCATTTACGTTCCGCAGAAGAAATAAATTGATCAAAAATGACCTGTGCGCCATTGGAAAAATCACCAAACTGGGCTTCCCAAAGAGTCAAACCACGTGGTTCAGCAAGCGAATACCCGTATTCAAAGCCAAGAACTGCTTCTTCAGAAAGCATAGAATTTACAACTTCATAAAGTGCCTGCCCTTTCTGCAAATGATTCAAAGGGATATAACGAGATTCATTCTCTTGATCATAAAGAACCGAATGACGTTGCGAAAAGGTTCCGCGTTCAACATCTTCACCAGAAAGACGAACTGGCGACCCTTCTAAACATAACGAACCAAAAGCTAAAGCTTCGGCTGTTGCCCAGTCAATTCCTTCACCAGTTTCAAACATTTTAGCACGGTTGCTCAAGAAACGTTGAATAGTTTTATGAACATGAAAATCTGTTGGAATTTCAACAAGCTTTTGGCCAATTTCCTTCAACGTTTTTAGCTCAATACCCGTAGCTCCAGAACGTTTTTCATCAGCATTACTAGCAACTTTAAGACCTGTCCAGCTTCCATCAAGCCAATCAGCCTTATTGGGTTTATAAGTAGCACTCGCTTCAAATTCAGCTTCAAGTTTATCACGCCACAGTTTTTTTTGCTGTTCAATCTCTTCTAAAGAAATCACTCCTTCTGCTATCAACTGATCACCATAAAGCTGAAGAGTCGTTTTGTGGTTACGAATAGCCTTATACATAAGTGGCTGTGTAAAAGAAGGCTCATCGCCTTCATTATGTCCATAACGACGATAACAAAACATATCAATTACCACTGGTTTATGGAAAATTTGACGAAATTCCGTTGCTACTTTTGAAACAAAAACAACAGCTTCAGGATCATCACCATTTACATGAAAAATTGGCGCATCGATCATCTTTGCTACATCAGATGGATAAGGTGAAGAACGCGAAAAGCGTGGATCAGTTGTAAATCCAATTTGATTATTTATAATCACATGAACAGAACCTGCAACGCGATAACCTTTTAAACCTGAAAGACCAAAAGTTTCTTGAATAACACCTTGCCCTGCAAAAGCAGCATCACCATGAATGAGCAAAGGTAAAACTTTTGAACGCTCTTTTAACGGAAGTGCATCAGTGCGCATAGGCCCCACAAGTTGATCCTGTTTAGCACGTGTCTTTCCAATAACAACTGGATCAACAATCTCAAGATGAGATGGATTTGCCAAGAGTGATAAATGAATTTTTTTACCATCAAATTCAAGATCCGCTGAAGTTCCCAAATGATATTTTACATCACCAGACCCCTCTACATCATCAGGCTTATAAGATCCTCCTTTAAATTCATGAAAAATAGCTCTATGTGGCTTAGCAAGAACTTGTGAAAGAACATTTAAACGACCACGATGAGCCATTCCTAAAACAACTTCCTGCACTCCTAAAACACTACTACATCTAATAATTTGTTCAAGAGCAGGAATCAATGCTTCACCACCATCAATACCAAAACGCTTTGTTCCTTTATATTTTGTATCTAAAAACTGTTCAAATCCTTCCGCCTCTATAAGCTTATTAAGGATAGCTTTCTTGTTTTGTGGTGTGAAAGAAATTCGATTATCTGGTCCTTCAATACGCTCTTGAAGCCATGCTTTTTGAGCAGGATCAGAAATATGCATATACTCCACACCAATTGTTGAACAATAGGTACGATTGAGAATTTCAAGCATCTGAGGAATAGTTGCATATTCTAATCCTAAAACATTATCAATAAAAATTGGACGCTCATAATCAGTAGAAGTAAAACCATAAGCTTCTGGAGAGAGTTCTTTGTAATCTTCCAATTTTTCTGCCAATTGAAGAGGATCAAGC
Source organism: Bartonella alsatica (assembly GCF_013388295.1). Taxonomy (NCBI): domain Bacteria; kingdom Pseudomonadati; phylum Pseudomonadota; class Alphaproteobacteria; order Hyphomicrobiales; family Bartonellaceae; genus Bartonella; species Bartonella alsatica. The sequence continues at coordinate 927,070 of NZ_CP058235.1, forward strand.
CGTGCATGAAGGTGTCCACGAGCTCGAAAAGCACGAATCATCATGAGTGCACGAATAGAATCACGTGTTGCTTGAATAATATCCTGTTCGCTAGAAATCTTTCCCTCTTTCGTAGCATTCGTGACTACTTTTTCCTTTATCTTATCAGCAAGATTTTTTTCAAGAACAGACCAATCACCATCGAGAGCAGAAACCAATTCCCCATTTGCCTTTAATGGCCAGTGTTCATGTTTCCATGTCGCGCCTTCAGCGTTTTTGAGAACATCTTCTTTTTTATCATCAAGGTTTTCAAAAAAAATACGCCACTGTGAATCCACACTAGTAGGGTCTTTTTCATATTCGGCATAGAGCTGATTTATATAATCCGCATTTCCACCATACAGAAAAGACGTTTGTGCAAAAAGACTATTTATCTCGTCCTGCCTTGCCATATGCTTCTCCGGAACATTTATTCCGTCTCCTTGTATCTTTTTCCAATCTTAAACGTTTATAAAAAAACGAAGACCAGAAAATCAAAAAAGCTCACCTTTTACATCTAACGCTTCATTTGAATAAGGATACATTCTTATTCAGATGAAGTCTTCTTTTACCCCTTCAAAACCGACATCAAGGTCTTGCCTATCTGTGATGGAGAAGGAGAAACCCGAATCCCGGCTGCCTCCATTGCAGCAATTTTATCTTCTGCCCCACCTTTTCCACCAGAGATAACAGCACCAGCATGCCCCATTGTACGTCCTGGAGGAGCTGTACGACCAGCAATAAATCCAACCACCGGTTTTTTACGACCTTTTCTTGCCTCATCCTGGAGAAACTGCGCTGCTTCTTCTTCAGCACAACCACCAATTTCACCAATCATAACAATAGACTGGGTTGCATCATCTGCTAAAAACATTTCCAACACATCAACAAATTCGGTACCCTTAACAGGATCACCACCAATACCAATAGCTGTGGTCTGTCCAAGACCTTCATGACTTGTTTGAAAGACTGCTTCATACGTTAAAGTTCCTGACCGTGAAACAACCCCAACCGAGCCTTTTCTAAAAATAGAACCTGGCATAATACCGATCTTACATTCATTTGGAGTGAGAACACCAGGACAATTAGGACCGATAAGACGTGATTTTGATTTTTCTAATTTTGCCTTGACTCCAACCATATCCATAACAGGAATACCTTCCGTAATACAGATAATCAAACGGATCTCAGCCTCAATAGCTTCTGTAATAGCTGCTGCCGCTCCCGCAGGAGGAACATAAATAACTGAAGCATCAGCGCCTGTTTTTTCTTTTCCTTCTGCAACGCTGGCAAAAATGGGAAGAGTTTCACCTTTTGCACTTTCCCATTTCTCACCACCCTTTTTAGGATTGACACCACCAACCATTTGCGTACCATAATAAGCAAGCGCCTGTTCTGTATGAAATGTTCCTGTTTTTCCTGTAAGCCCTTGAACCAGAACTTTTGTATCTTTATTCACAAGAATCGACATCGCTTAAACTCCCTTCACGGCTGCAACAATTTTTTGAGCAGCGTCATCCAAATCATCAGCGGGAATAACATTTAAACCACTGTCACTGATAATTGCTTTACCTTGCTCAACATTTGTACCTTCAAGACGAACAACCAAAGGAACCTTTAAACCAACTTCGCGAACAGCAGCAACCACACCTTCAGCAATGACATCGCAACGCATAATACCACCAAAAATATTAACCAAAATGCCTTTAACATTCGGATCAGCAGTGATAATTTTAAAAGCAGCAGTTACCTTCTCTTTTGAAGCTCCACCACCAACATCAAGAAAGTTTGCAGGCTCAGCTCCATAAAGCTTAATGATATCCATTGTCGCCATAGCAAGTCCCGCACCATTAACCATACAACCAATTGTGCCTTCAAGAGCAACATAAGCAAGATCATGTTTTGATGCTTCGATCTCTTTTGGATCTTCTTCTGAAGTATCACGCAATTCTAAAATATCTGGATGACGGAACAGAGCATTATTATCGAAAGAAACTTTCGCATCAAGAATGCGCAAATGACCATCTTTCATCACAATAAGCGGATTAATCTCAAGAAGGCTCATATCTTTTTCACAAAACACTTTATAAAGAATTGGAAAAAGCTTTTCTCCATCTTCTCTTGCACTATCACACAATACCAATGCATCACAAAGCCTTGCACAAACATCAGAGGTAACGCCCTGTGTAACATCAATGGGTAGAGTTAAAATTTTTTCTGGCGTTTTTTCAGCAACCGTTTCAATATCCATACCACCTTCTGTTGAAACAACAAAAGCCACCCGACCAACGCTACGATCAACTAAAAGTGAAAGATAAAGCTCCCGTTCTATATCAGCACCATCTTCAATATAAAGACGATTGACCTGTTTTCCTTCTGGACCAGTTTGCTTGGTTACCAAAGTTTTACCAAGCATTTCTTTTACATTAGCAACAACTTCTTCAACGGATTTTGCAAGCCGAACACCACCCTTTGCATCAAGAGAAAGTTCTTTAAACTTCCCTTTACCACGACCACCAGCATGTATCTGACTTTTAACCACATAGAGTGGTCCAGGCAATTTCTTTGCCCATTTTTCAGCTTGCTCTACAGAATAAATAGCAACACCATTTGCAATTGGCGCTCCATATTCATGAAGCAGACGTTTGGCCTGATATTCATGGATATTCATGCATTTGTCCTTTTCTTTTATGGATCATTTTATAATACTCAAATCCTAATTTTTAAATACTCTGTTCTAATGAATAGAACCTTGCTCAATTTATTTGAGACCAGGCACAATAGTTATACAAGCTTCACAAAGCTTCTTAACCGCATTCACTGAATTCTCAAAAGCACCTCTTTCCTCTTTATCAAGATCAATTTCGATGACTCGTTCAACCCCACCCGCACCAAGTACAACAGGAACACCAACATAGGTATCACTAACTCCGTATTCCCCAGAAAGATAGGCTGCGACAGGAACAACACGCTTAGTATCCTTCAAATAGGCTTCAGCCATAGAAACAGCAGAAGCCGCTGGTGCATAAAAAGCAGACCCTGTTTTTAATAAACTAACAATTTCTGCACCACCATCACGAGTACGCTGGATAATTTGATTAATTCTTTCTTGCGTAGTCCATCCCATCTTCACAAGATCAGGCAAAGAAATACCACCAACCGTTGAATAACGCACCAGAGGCACCATTGAATCACCATGCCCTCCTAAAACAAACGCTGTCACATCTTTAACAGAAACCCTAAATTCCTCAGACAAGAAATGACGAAAACGCGCTGAATCAAGAACACCAGCCATACCAACTACTTTATGTGTAGGAAGACCGGAAAATTTCTGCAATGCCCATACCATTGCATCAAGGGGATTGGTAATACAAATAACAAACGCTGAAGATGCATATTTTTTAATCCCAATACCAACTTGCTCCATCACTTTCAAATTAATGCTTAGAAGATCATCACGGCTCATACCTGGTTTTCGTGCAACACCTGCTGTTACAATGACAACATCAGCACCTTCAATTGCCTCATAAGCATTAGCACCTTTTAAACTGACATCAAAACCGTCAACGGGTGAAGATTCGGCAATATCAAGAGCCTTTCCCTGTGACAAACCATCTGCAATATCAAATAAGACAATATCACCAAGCTCTTTAAGCCCAATCATATGTGCTAAAGTGCCACCGATCATACCCGAACCAATGAGAGCTATTTTTTTCCGTGTCATTTTATTTTTCCTAACTTTAGAAAACTCAGCGTATACTTACCAGCGCCAGTATAAATATTTCTTTGACTTTAGCCATATTTTAACAATATCTTCAAAAGAAAAAAAAGAAGAAATTCACCAAACTTCTTTACTTCATAGAAGCTATAATCCTCCATGGAAACGTGCAATTAGAAAATTATTATGATGTATCGATAAAGTGAATTTTTAAAAAATACAATAGAATTATTACACTTCTTTTAAATTCAAAAAGTTATATTCCTACAATTTACGCAAAGATAAAGTTATAATCAGTTCTTTTCCTTCAAAAGAAAACGTTCTGCCCAAAATTTTAAATAATCCTGGCTTTGCATCTCGAAAAGGCGCGATTGTGTTCTCTGAAATTCAAATGTTTCAGACGTTTGCGCATGTCCCTTATACAAATCTTCAAGCTTCACTGCCGCTGACATAAACAATCTTATATGGCGTTCATAAAGAACATCAATAAGTAAAATAAACCGTTTGGTTTCATTGCGACATGTATCATCCATCACTGGTACATTATCGACAAAAATCGTATGATAACGTTCCCCTAATGCTAAATATTCTGCTGCCGCCAAAGGTTTTGCACATAAATCTTGATAATCAAAGCGTGCACAACCCGCACCAGAGCGTGGAATATGAACAAGACGCCCTCTCATAAAAAACTCATCAGATGTTTCTTTTTGTCCTTGCAGCACCAGTGCCCAAGCTTGATCCATGCATTTATCTGCTCTCAACCCTAACGGCGTTATATACACATGTTGTAGATTCAATTTTTCAAGACGATAATCTGTTTTCGCATCAAGATTGACAACGCGAACATGTGCTTTCAAAACTTGAATAAAAGGTAAAAAGAGCTCTCGGTTTAAACCGTTATAATAAAGATTATCTGGAGCAACATTTGAAGTCGCAACAAAGAAAATCCCTTTATCAAATAAAGCAGTGACAAGACGGCCAAGCACCATGGCATCAGCAATATCGGTTACACTAAATTCATCAAAACAAAGTACTTGGGCTTCTTGTGCAAGATCTTCAGCAACGGCTAAAATAGGATTATCTTGTCTAGCTTTTTTGTGCGTTGATGTTTGACGATAAATATTAATACGCTCATGCACATCGGCCATGAAATCATTAAAATGGGCGCGTTTTTTACGCTCCTTTGGCAAACAAGAAAAGAACAAATCCATCAGCATGGTTTTGCCTCGTCCTACTTCACCATAAATATACAGTCCCTGAAAGGAATTATCTCTATTACCTCGTCTTGAAATACGTGTAAAAGTTTGTTTCTTTCTCTTGAAAAAATGCCCAAATGCCCAACGACGAGAAACATTTTGCTCTGCAATTTTTTGTAACAAATTATCAAAATGCTCTGCTAAAGCCAATTGAGCAGAATCTAAACTGATTTCTTTTTTGAGCACCAGTTCTTTATAGCGTATTGAAACTAAAGTCATCTAAACAACCTTTTTTAAACCGTTTTCAATGAGAAATACAGGCTTACTTCATAGACCTATACACATATTCCTTATTTTCTATAAACGGCTAAAAACGTTCTAACGGCTCAAAACAACTGGAAAATCATCAAGTGTACGTCCTTCAAAGCGATCAACATTGGAAGAATAAAGAGTAACAATAATGCGTCCTGAATTATTATAGAAATATAATCTTTTTCCTTTAACAGCCCACGAATTTACTTGAGAAACGATTCCTGGGCAGTGTAAAGGGCCAGCACGGTATCCTTGGCCAAATTTTGTTTGTGGTGTTGCAATTCGGCATGTCTTACCATCCATAGAAAGATTCCATACCCCAGCAATACTCGCAGGAAACAAATCAACGGCATTACCTGGCAATTTGAAATTAGCCATTCGTCCATCACTCTGAGAACTTCCTTTCTCATATATAGAAACATCTGCTGCCCCAGACGCTGATAAACGAGAAGACGATACATCAGACATCACTTCTGTTGGCATTTGTTGAAGTGGATAAAAAACTTCTAATGTGTTGCTACTCTCATAACTGTTAAACTGTGATGTTAAGCATCCTCCTAAAAATGTTACAGTTGATATTACAACGAAAAATGAAATTTTTGAAAATGACATATCTATACTCTTTCCCACGACAATAAATAAGCTCACTAAAAGAAATAGCGAACATTCGTTATATGGCATTTTACAAAGATACATTAACAAATTAAAAAAAACAGGATGAAAATTATCTATTTTGAATGACAAATAATTCTTGCCATCAGTTTTATATCTATTAAGCACTAGAAATTTATAAGATTTTCAGTCATATATCTTTGTGGGCATTCACTAAAAATAGAGAAATTTCATGAAAATACCATTCAGCAAAATGAACGGTCTTGGAAATCAAATCATTGTTGCTGATATGTGTAATAGCACACATGCTATCACACCAGAGGCAATTTTTGCTTTAGCAAGAGATCCCCAAACATATTTTGATCAAATTATGGCTATCTATCCAGCTACCCAAAAAGAAGCTGATTTCCGCATCGAAATATGGAACGCTGACGGTTCAATAGCTAAAGCATGTGGTAATGGTACCCGCTGCGTAATCGCATGGCTCATTGACCATAATTTTGGTAAAAGCTTTCGATTGGAAACACCCGCTGGAATTATTGAAGGTAAACACCAAAGTGGCAACCTCATCTCTGTTGATATGGGACGCCCAATTTTCAATGCTAAAGAGATGCCTGTTTCACGTGAAATAGTGGATACCAATCATGTAAAACTTACCGCTGGTCCTTTAAAAGATGCTTGTCTTGTATCCGTTGGCAATCTTCATGCTATTTTTTTTGTTGAAAGCAATATTCAACACATTCCATTAGAAAAATATGGACCAAAACTTGAACATGATCCCCTTTTTACAGAACGGTGCAATATTTCCATTGCTTGTGCTACATCACAGAAAAGTCTAAATTTACGAACATGGGAGAGAGGAGCAGGTTTAACGCAAGCATGCGGCAGCGCTGCTTGTGCTGGTGCGGTGTCTGCCTACCGACGTGGACTCACACAACGCCATATTGATGTAAATTTACCAGGAGGGAAACTGAATATTTTTTATCGAGAAGACGATCATATTATTATGACAGGACCAGTTAAATACGAATTTAGTGGTTTTTTTAATCCTTTAACAGGAAACTATAAAAAGGATTTTTTTTGATGACTATAGAAATTGTAACTTTTGGTTGTCGACTCAATAGCTACGAAACAGAAATCATACGCAAAGAAAGTGCTTCTTCGGGGCTAGATCAACTTAAAGATGGTGCTATTATCTTTAATACTTGTGCTGTCACAGCCGAGGCTGTGCGACAAGCAAAACAAGCTATTCGAAAAGCAAAACGTAAAAATCCACATGTTCGTATTATTGTCACGGGATGTGCCGCACAAACAGAAGCGAAAAATTTTGCCCTAATGACAGAAGTGGATCTTATTTTAGGAAATGAAGAAAAGCTCCATGCTCATTCTTACCGTCAACTCCCTGATTTTGGTATCAACCATGATGAAAAATTGCGTGTCAATGACATCATGGAAGTGCAAAAAATTGCTCCGCATATGGTTAGTTCAATGGAAGAACGCACACGCGCTTTTGTACAAATACAAAATGGATGTGATCATCGCTGTACATTTTGTATTATTCCGTATGGACGTGGACCATCACGCTCAGTACCTATGGGTACTGTAATTGAACAAATTAAACAACTAACAGGCAACGGTATTCAAGAAGTAGTTCTTACAGGCGTCGACCTCACAAGCTATGGACACGACCTTCCCGGAAAAACAACCTTAGGAAAATTAACTTCAGCCATATTACATCATGTTCCTGACTTGCCCCGGTTGCGCCTTTCATCAATTGATTCTATCGAAGCAGATCAAGAACTTATAAATCTTTTAGCTTATGAAGAAAGGATAATGCCACATTTACATTTATCTTTGCAAGCAGGCGATAATATGATTTTAAAGCGAATGAAACGGCGGCACTTGCGCGAACATGCAATTCAATTCTGCCAAGATTTACGCGCCAAACGTCCTACAATGGTCTACGGTGCCGATTTAATTGCTGGTTTTCCTACTGAAACAGAAGAGATGTTCCAAAATAGTCTCGCTCTGATCAATGACTGTAATTTAACACATCTTCATGTCTTTCCTTTCAGTCCAAGAGAAGGAACACCTGCCGCACGTATGCCACAAATCAATCGTACGGTAATTAAGATACGTGCAGAAAGATTGCGTAAAGCAGGTGAGAAAGCTTATCAAAAGCATCTTACTCACTTACAAAACAGTCAGCAAAAAATTCTTGTTGAAAAAGATGAAATTGGACGGACAGAAGATTATACCCTTGCAAAAGTTAAAGGTGCAAAAGCTGGAACAATTGTTCAAGCTCTAATTGTTGATCACGATGGCAATAAATTGATTGCTATTCTCCCGGAATTGAATGCAGCCTAAGCAGGAAATCTTTATGAAAAAGTCTTTTATCAAAAAAATGCTCTCTTTTAAAAAGCCTAAAGAGCCGGAACTGCAACGAATTTCCACTCCGTATGAAGCTGATATGAAAGACAAAAATGGAATTACAAAAAACAATTTGTCCCCTATAGAAGTTGTAAAAGAAGAGCAAACAGAAAATCAAAGTACAACACCTAAAAACCATACTGGAGAAACACGACCTTTTGAATCCCATTCTGGCAAAGTAATTGTCACAAACACAATTAGTGAAAAAAAAATTGAAGAACTTTCATCAGTATCCTCTGTCGAACAGAAAAAAACAGCGTGGTTTTGGCGCCTTAAAAAAGGTTTAGCCCTTTCTTCACAACGCTTAAACGAATCGATTGGTGACCTCTTTGTTAAAGGAAAACTTGATGAAGACACATTACAAGAGCTAGAAGATATCCTTATCCAAGCTGATCTTGGTGTAGAAACGGCTACACGTATTACCGATAATCTAGCTTCCAATCGCTATGAGAAGAATCTATCTTCAGATGACATTCACACCATTATGGAAAATGAAATAAAGAAAGTGTTGGAACCTGTTGCAATTCCACTAGAACTTGATCTTAACCATAAACCTCACGTTATTTTATTGGTAGGTGTAAATGGCACTGGAAAAACGACAACTATTGGAAAACTTGCAGCAAAACTCACCTCAGGAGGATTAAAAGTTATGCTAGCTGCCTGCGACACATTCCGCGCCGCAGCTATTGAACAGCTACACGTTTGGGGTGACCGTACAGGATCTCCTGTTATTTCAACAAAACTCGGTGCAGATGCAGCTAGCTTAGCATTTGATGCTTATGAAAAAGCAAAAAAAGTAAATAGTGATGTATTGATTATTGACACAGCTGGACGCCTACAAAACAAAACTGAACTGATGGACGAATTGGCAAAAATCATTCGTGTTTTAGGCAAACACTCTCCCCAAGCCCCCCATACAATCCTTCAAACGCTTGATGCAACCACTGGGCAAAATGCACTAAATCAAGTAGATACTTTCCGTAATATTGCTGGTGTTAATGGTTTAGTCATGACAAAGCTCGATGGTACTGCACGAGGAGGAATTCTTGTCGCCATTGCAGCAAAATATAACTTACCCATTTATTTTATTGGTATAGGTGAGAATATAGAAGATCTTCAGCCTTTTTCTGCTTCTGACTTTGCCAAAACCATCGTAGGAAGGTACGCATGAAAAAAAACTCTTTTAAGCTTAATTCACACAAAACCCCTATTTCAAAAAATATCAAGAATAACCAAAAAAAGCACCTTTCACCAACATTTAAATTTCTCTTAGAAATGGGACCATTGGTTGTATTCTTTTTTGCTAATTATAAAGGGGAATGGTTGATAAACAATATTGGAATTTTTAAAAATTTTAATAAACCTATTTTTCCTGCGACAGCTTTGTTCATGGTGGCAATCATTGTTTCTCTAAGCTTATCATGGATTTTTGTGCGAAAAATTCCTATAATGCCCCTTATCTCAGGAGTTTTTGTTCTGGTCTTTGGGTTTTTAACTCTTTGGCTTCACAATGATACTTTTATCAAAATGAAACCAACAATAATTAATAGCTTATTTGCTCTTATTCTTTTTAGTGGTATTTTTTTAAAAAAACCACTTTTGCGTTATGCTTTAGATTCTACTCTAAAACTTGACGATTTAGGATGGCAAAAACTCACCTATCGTTGGGCATTCTTTTTCGTTTTTCTTGCGCTTTTGAATGAAATCATTTGGCGTAATTTTAGCGATAATTTTTGGACCAGTTTTAAAGTATTTGGTGTTATGCCCCTAACAATTCTCTTTGCGCTTATCCAAATGCCCCTTATTCTTAAACACTCAAAAGGTTTTTTTACAGAAAAGGACAAGTCTGATTCTTAAACGTACATTGCCCATCACTATACATTATTTTGTAGATTTATCGCTGTAAACTATTTATGGAGAGTAATGTGCTAATTGAGCAATTTATCTGTAGAAAAGATAATTTTGGTATTCTCATTCATGATGAAAAGAATGGTCACACAGCCGCAATTGATGCACCTGAAAGTAAAGCGATTCATAGAGCTCTAAAACGTCGTAACTGGACACTTCAAGCTATTTTTGTGACTCATCATCATCACGACCATGTAGAAGCACTAGAAGAGTTAAAACAAGTTTATAAAGCTGTAGTTATTGGACCGGAAGCAGAAAAAGAAAAAATTAAACATCTTGACCAAACACTTCAACCTGATGAGTATTTTTTCTTTGGTACACACCCGCTTTTGGCTATTTCAACACCTGGTCATACTTTAGGCGCATTATCTTACTACTTTCCTGAAGAGGATTTACTCTTTGCCGGAGACACACTTTTTTCTCTTGGTTGTGGGCGTCTTTTCGAAGGAACACCTGCGCAGATGCTGGATTCCTTAAAAAAGCTTCGCCAACTTCCGGATGAAACGCAACTTTATTGTGGTCATGAATATACCAAAACTAATGCTCTTTTTGCACTGACTCTTGATCCACAAAACCAAAAACTTCATCAGAGAAGAGAAGAGGTTTTTTTGTTGCGTGCTAAAAATGCTATGACTTTACCTGTAACCTTAGGACAAGAAAAAGTTACCAATCCTTTTCTTCGCTGGGATGATATTGTTCTACGAAAAAAACTTGCAATGACAGATGCAACAGATGAAGAAGTCTTTGCTGAAATCCGAAAAAGAAAAGATAATTTTAACTATGTTTAAGTTTGTAGTGCATTTGTTTTTCCCTTTTATTTTTGTAATATATACTCAAGAAATAGCGACAAAGAGAATAGAAAATCGATTTTGTTTCGCCATATATCATTAGAAATTTTTCTTTAACAGAAAATTTCCTTTTAAAAATAGAATAAGCCTATAAAGGTTGTAAAGCCTTACCACAAGGACAAAAAGCACCGATATCACACTTGATAAAAGTTTTGAAAGTAGCATCTCTTTTATTTCTGCTTATCCAAAACTAATGAAAATTTTAAGAAAAAATGGGGTTACACTCAGAAACTTCGTTCTTGATCTCATAGCCTTTCAAGCAACAATTAATAATGCTTTTCCACAATCCTGAAGAATTAAAAAAGGAGAGTGTTTTTAAGAAATTTGGAATCCGGTAAAAAATATGTACAGAATAACCGAAATTTTAAGAGCATATTGTGAATAGAATTTATATTATTTTAATCACTTAGTTTTGCAAACGTCTACAGATTTCATCCAATTGTTCTAATGAGGAGTAATGTATTTTTAGATCACCACCCTTTTTACCATGTCGGATAATAACTTTCATGCCAATTACATCTGCAAGCAATTTTTCTAAAGATTTTGTCTCTGCATCTTTTTCCAAAGAAGTTCGTTTTTTGACTCTAGGATTTGCCTGTTCGTATGCAAGTATCTCTGTTTGACGCACTGAAAGACCTTCACGAATAATTTTTTCGGCAAAATCTTGAGGATTTTCGACGGTAATAAGACAGCGTGCATGACCAGCAGAAAGTTGCCCATCAGTTAAAAATTGCTGTACTTTTGATGGAAGTTTTAACAAACGAAGCGTATTTGCAACATGACTTCGGCTTTTTCCAATCACTTGTGCTAAATCTGCTTGCGTATATCCATGCTCATTCAGTAAAACTTCATATCCCATTGCTTCTTCGATAGGATTAAGGTCGGCACGCTGAACATTTTCGATAATTGCTAATTCTAAAGCCGTCTTATCATCCACATCTCGAATAATGACTGGCAATTGTTTTAAATTAGCTCGTTGTGCAGCACGCCACCGCCGTTCGCCAGCAATCAATTCAAACCGCTGTGGATGATTAGGCGAAGATCTTACAATAACAGGTTGAACAACACCATGCTGGCGAATTGATTGTGCCAAATTATCAAGTTCTGAATCGGTAAAATGGCGCCGTGGATTGTGTGGATTACACGAAATAGATTCAAGTGGGATAAGTCGCTCAGAAAATGTAGAAACTGTACTAAACTCTGCTAATTTTTCAGCATTTTGTGAACGTGTAAGACTATTATTCAAATTGATATCACCAATCAATGCTGCCAATCCACGTCCTAATCTTTTTTTTGATTGATCATCATTCATAATCTTGCTCTTTGAGTTTTCTTTACAAAAATTATTTTTTTACATTTCTAAGCAGCAGCGTATGCTTGTTTTTCACGTTGAATCATTTCCGACGCCAGACGCAAATAAGCCTGACTACCTGCACACTTTAGATCATAAAGCAATACTGGTTTACCGAAAGAAGGAGCTTCTGATACCCGCACATTTCTTGGAATAACGGTACGGTAAACTTTATCTCCCATAAAAGAACGTACATCTTCAACAACTTGATTTGAAAGATTATTACGTCCATCATACATGGTAAGAACAATACCTTGAATTTCTAAAGATGGATTAAGAACAGATCGTACTTGTTTTACTGTTTCAAGTAATTGACTTAAACCTTCAAGTGCTAAAAACTCGCATTGCATAGGTACTAAAATAGAATCTGCTGCACCCATAGCATTGAGTGTTAGAAGATTAAGTGATGGAGGACAATCAATTAAAATATAACTGAATTTTCTTTCCATCTTTGGATCATCATAAAGTGCCTTACGTAACCGTTGAATACGATCTTTTGATGAAGAAATTTCCATTTCTACACCTAAAAGATCGAGAGTTGAAGGCACAATATAGAGATTTGGTACAGCTGTTTTTAAAGCTGCTTTTGTCACTGAAATTCCCAAAACCAAAACATCATACGAGGACAAAGGACGGCTATTACGATCTATTCCTAATCCTGTACTGGCATTGCCTTGTGGATCAACATCCATAATTAAAACATTTTCTCCAATGGCTGCTAAAGCTGTTGCAAGATTAATTGCTGTGGTTGTTTTTCCGACCCCACCTTTTTGGTTTGCAATAGCGATAATCCGTGTTTCGCTCATTTTGCTTTACCCTCTACATGATCGAATATGAGAAACTTCTAAAATAACAGAATTTTCATCAATTTTACTTTTATGTTTTAGCAGATCAAATTGCCAATTGGCAGAGGCATTTTTTATTTCTGTAGAGTAATCCCGTCCTTTTTGCAAAAGAGCTATTGTTTTTTGTGTTAATAAAGGGAAAATAAGCCTTAAAAGATCATCAAGCGAAGCTAATCCACGAGCTGTTATAACTTCTGGTGTCCTTATTTTTTTGTACACATCCTCAATTCTACAGTGATAAACTGTTGCTGGAAGATCCAGTTGAGCAATAACTGTTCGTAAAAAAGCTACTTTTTTTCCATTACTTTCAACAAGGTCAATGTGTCCTGCTTTTTTTTCCTTCAGAAAAATAGCAATAACAATTGCGGGAAAACCACCACCTGATCCAAGATCACACCAATGCAGAAAATCACGATATAAAGGATATATTTGTGCCGAATCTAAAATATGACGTACCCACAGAACTGGTATTGTTGTAGCGGATATTAGATTAATATGCATATTCCACTGCATTAATAAAGTTTCAAATCGTATTAAATATTCCATCGTTTCACGTGAAACAGAAGGAACTATATTTAAGAGCGCTTGATATTTTTGTTCTGTCGAAAGATTCATTTAAGCTATTTTAGCCTTTTCACGTCGTTGACGTTGAATATACGTAATAATAAGCGATAATGCTGCAGGTGTCATACCATCAATTTTTTGTGCATCAGCAATCGAACGCGGCGAAATTTTTTGAATTTTTGTTTTAAGTTCATTTGAAAGACCCGAAATCGACTGAATATCAAGAGTAGAGGGAATTTCTAGACGTTCATCTCGCTGAAGAGAAGCAATATCTTGTGCTTGTTTTTCTAAATAAACTGCATATTGTGCTTCAATTTCTAAAGATTCAACAGTTTTACAATCAATTGACTTTAATTGTGGCCAAAAATGTGAAAGGCGTTCTAAAGTCATATGAGGATAAGAAAGAAGATCATAAGCCGAGCGTCGGATTCCATCGTGATTGATTTGTAATCCATAAGCGGATGCTTCATTAGGCGTTAGAAAAAGCTCTTGGCACATTGATCGTGCTTGATCAAGACGTTGTTGTTTTTTCTTATAACAATCCCAACGTAATTTACTTACAATACCCCATTTTTGTGCTAAAGGTGTTAAACGAGTATCAGCATTATCAGAACGCAAAGACAAACGAAATTCAGCACGTGATGTAAACATTCGATAAGGCTCACAAACCCCACGCGAAACTAAATCATCAACCATTACTCCTATATAAGCTGTAGAACGACTTATAACAATTTCACCTAAACCACCTACTTTACGTGCAGCATTCAAGCCAGCTAAAAGACCTTGTGCAGCAGCTTCCTCATAACCTGTTGTACCATTAATTTGACCTGCTAAAAAAAATCCTTTTAAACAGCGTAATTCTAAGGTTCTAGTTAATTGTTGTGGATTAACAAAATCATATTCAATAGCATAACCAGGTTGTAAGATTGTAACATTTTCTAATCCTTCAATAGTTCTCAATAAAGAAAGTTGTATATCTTCAGGAAGAGAAGTAGAAAGACCATTTGGATAAATAGTATCATCATTTAATCCCTCTGGTTCCAAAAAAATTTGATGTCCATCACGTTCTCCAAACTTAACGATTTTATCTTCAATAGAAGGACAATAACGTGGACCTAACCCTTCAATAGCTCCAGAATACAAAGCAGATCGATGAACATTTTCACGAATAATTTCATGTGTTTTTGTATTTGTACGTGTTATTGCACATTCAATTTGGGGCTGTTTAATTTTTTCTGTTAAAAGAGAGAAGGGAACTGGATCTTCATCAGCTTGCTGTTTTGAAAGGCGTTCCCAATGAATTGTTTTTTTACTAATACGTGCCGGAGTTCCTGTTTTTAATCTTCCAAGATTTATATTATAACTTTTTAAACGTTCAGCAAGTTGTACACTTGATTGATCTCCCATACGCCCAGACATTCGTGTTTTATTTCCAATATGAATAAGTCCATTTAAAAAAGTACCTGTTGTTAAAACAACAGCACTGGAAAAAAGTATCCCTTTATTTTTTAAAACAACACCTGAAACACTATTATCTTTAACAATCAAATCAATAACTTCATCTTCGATAAGAATGAGATTATCTTGTTCTTGTAAAAATTCTTGAATTGCTTTTTTATAGAGTTGTCTATCAGCTTGTGTACGTGGTCCCCTTACCGCTGGTCCTTTACGTCTATTAAGAAGTCTAAATTGAATTCCAGCAGCATCTGCTGCTTTTCCCATAAGACCATCCAAAGCATCTATTTCACGAACTAGATGCCCTTTTCCAAGACCACCAATAGCAGGATTACAGGACATTGTTCCTATGGATGCTATTTTATGTGTAATAAGAGCTGTCTGTGCTCCAACACGCGCTGAAGCTGAAGCAGCTTCACAGCCAGCATGGCCACCTCCAACAACAATGACATCATATGATTGCATTAAGCTTTATCCCATAGAGAACTGTTCCAAAGTTTCACGTGAAACAGAATATAGAGAATACATGATCTTTTTAATCTGTCTATGAAATAATCAATGTTTCACGTGAATCATTACTTGCCAACACAAAATTCCGAAAAAATAATATCAAGCAAATCCTCAACATCTATATCGCCCGTAATTTTTCCAAGAAAATCACTTGCACGACGAAGATATTCCGCACGTAAACTTAAATCAAGATCATAATTTATAGAAGCCTCAATTTCTTTAACAGCCTCTTTTAATAATTGAAGTTGCCTTTTACGTGCTGGAATAAGATTTCCAATTTCAGTAGAACGATGTGAACAAAATGACTCAAGTTCCTTAATAAAATGATCAAAATTTAAACCTGTGGATGCAGAAAACTGTATTAAAAAATGGGATTCATTTTTTTTACAAAGATCAAGCTTATTACCGACACACCATATTTCAGCCGAAGTTTCTGGTAATTTGATCTCCTTTGGCTTTACCATATCATAAACCAAAATAACCAAATCAGCGTCTCTAACATGCTGTTTTGCGACTTCTATTCCTAATTGTTCGATTTTGTTTTCTGTTTCTCTAAAACCAGCAGTATCTGTTAAAAAAACCGGCAAACCACCAAGAACAAATCTTACTTCTAAAGCATCCCGAGTTGTTCCTTCTTCTTCTGTTACAATAGCGACAGGTTTTCCAGCTAAACGATTTACAATACTTGATTTTCCAGAATTTGGAGCTCCAGCAATAACAATTTTTAACCCATCACGTAATATACTTGCACGCTCTCCTTCAGCAATATGGTTTCGAAGAGAAATACAAAGATTTTCCACATCTTTCCATACTTTATCAGATATAGAATCTGGAATATCAGCCTCATCAAAAAAATCAAGCTCCGCTTCAATAAAAGCACGTGCTTTCATAAGTTTATTGCGCCAATCGCGATAAAGTGTTGTTAAACGTCCACTTGCACCCATAATCGCTAAACGCCGCTGACTTTCTGTCTC
This sequence comes from Bartonella alsatica, assembly GCF_013388295.1. NCBI lineage: Bacteria > Pseudomonadati > Pseudomonadota > Alphaproteobacteria > Hyphomicrobiales > Bartonellaceae > Bartonella > Bartonella alsatica. The sequence continues at coordinate 943,811 of NZ_CP058235.1, forward strand.
TGCCTCTATTAAATCAGCAAGACCTTCTGCTTGAACAAGATCTAACTTTCCTTTCATAAACGCACGACGCGAAAACTCACCTGCCTCTGCAATACGGCAACCAGAAAATGTAGATAATTCATCGAGAAAACGATTTACAACTGCTTTTCCTCCATGCAAATGAAATTCTGCACAATCTTCCCCTGTGAAACTATGAGGAGCAGGAAAAAAAACAGTCAAAGCAGAATCTAAAAAGCTACCGTCACGAGCAGTAAGATTTCCATAATGCATAAACCTGGGCTTGGGTAAACAACCACAAAGCGTATTAACAACATTTATTACATGAGGGCCAGAAAGTCGAATGACAGCAACCCCTGAAGGCAACAATCCACTCGAAACAGCAAAGATTGTATCCACAGGATGTATCCTAACAAAAATAATATTTTTATGTATTCATTGAATCAAAAAACTCACTATTATTTTTAGTTTGTTTTAATTTATCAATCAAAAATTCAATCGCATCTGTAACATTCATAGGTGCTAAAATACGACGAAGTACAAAAATTTTGTGTAAATCTTGTCGTGCAACTAAGAGTTCTTCTTTGCGTGTTCCTGACTTTAAGATATCCATAGCTGGGAAAATACGTTTATCAGCAACTTTACGATCAAGAACAATTTCTGAATTACCTGTTCCTTTAAACTCTTCAAAAATAACTTCATCCATACGACTACCAGTATCAATCAAAGCCGTTGCAATAATAGTTAAAGACCCACCTTCTTCAATGTTACGTGCTGCACCAAAAAAACGTTTTGGACGTTGTAAAGCATTTGCATCCACACCACCTGTTAAAACTTTACCTGATGAAGGAACAACCGTGTTATATGCACGCCCAAGACGTGTAATAGAATCGAGAAGAATAACAACATCACGCCCATGTTCAACGAGGCGTTTAGCTTTTTCAATAACCATCTCAGCCACTTGAACATGACGTATTGCTGGTTCATCAAAAGTAGAAGAAACCACCTCTCCTTTAACAGAACGCTGCATATCAGTAACTTCTTCTGGTCGTTCATCTATTAAAAGAACAATGAGATAACACTCAGGATGATTGGTGGTGATAGAATGAGCAATATTTTGAAGTAAAACCGTTTTACCTGTTCGAGGAGGGGCTACAATTAATCCTCGCTGACCTTTTCCCAACGGAGAGATCAAATCGATCACCCGTGATGACATATCCTTTTCTGTAGGATCTTGTATTTCCATCTGAAAACGTTCATTTGAATAAAGGGGAGTGAGATTATCAAAGTGTATTTTATAACGAATTTTTTCAGGATCTTCAAAATTAATTGTATTAATTTTAAGAAGAGCAAAATAACGTTCTCCTTCTTTTGGACTTCGTATGGGACCTTCAACAGTATCGCCTGTTTTTAAAGAAAAAGACTGAATTTGTGCAGGTGAAAGATAAATATCATCAGGACCCGGAAGATAATTAGCATCAGCAGATCGCAAAAATCCAAATCCGTCTTGTAAAACTTCAACAACTCCTTCTCCTATAATTTCTACATCTTGCGAAGCAAGTTTTTTCAAGATAGCAAACATTAATTCTTGCTTGCGCATCAAAGAAGCATTTTCAACTTCCAATGTTTCAGCAAAAGAAACAAGTTCAACGGGATTTTTACTTTTAAGTTCTTGTAGTTTCATTTCTTGCATGAAAAATATGCTCTTTAATAAATAGGAAACAAACCTTGAATTAATTATGGAAATTTAGAAAGCGAAATATTCTTATAGGAAAAGATTACTGTACACTCAATTTTTTCAATCTGCAAGCACCATTTATACAAATTATTTTTGCATATAGTGAAGTAAATATATAAAGAAATCAATTATGTAAATTGATACATTCGGAAATGAATACTTTATAAAAAATTTAAATAATATTCAACTAAACTTAAATAAAACATCGTTATATATAATATAAATATGAAATAATATTTATTTTTTAAAATATATATTAAGTGAATTTACAAAATTATTTTAATTTTTCAAGCTAATTTTTATATCAATAAATTTGAAAGAAGAGAGATTATTCTTATTAAAATCTGTGTTTAATGTGAATTATTAATTATGCATTATTTATCCTCAATTTTATGCACAAATATAAAAAAGAAAAAAACAAATATAACATTATTTTAAAGATATTATCCCCATCCTTTCTTCATAAGAGGAGATTAGTTATCATAACTATACAGTTTGTGTATAATAATGGAAAGTTTTTTCTGAGTTTTAGTTTTTTAAAAATTAATGAGCATATATACACATTTGTTAACAAGGAGTTAAAATTTTTGTGACAAGAGAAAAAAAATCCTTTCATTTACACATGCTTTCTGATGCAACGGGGGAAACATTAATCTCTGTTGGAAGGGCTGTAGCATCACAATACACAATGAGTCAGGCTACAGAACATATCTATCCGATGATTCGCAATGAAACGCAGTTACAAAGAGCTCTTGATGAGATACAGCAAGAGCCCGGTATTGTTCTTTACACAATCATTGATAAAAAAATTAAACTCCTTCTTAAGCGAAGATGTGAGAAAATGAAAGTTCCTTGCGTTGACATACTGCACCCTGTTTTTGATGCTTTTCAGTCTTACTTAGGAATGCTTACAAATTTGCGTGTCAGTGCTCAGCATGATCTCAATGCAGATTATTTTCGTCGTATTGAGGCGTTAGATTTTACAATAGAACATGATGATGGACAATCTCCTAATAGCTTGTCAGATGCAGATGTAATACTTGTAGGTATTTCAAGAACTTCTAAAACGCCAACCAGTATCTATTTAGCAAATCGTGGAATAAAAACTGCTAATGTTCCTCTTATACCAAGCATTGATTTACCTGAAGCTCTTTTAGAAGCAAAAAATGCTTTGATTATTGGCTTAATCGCTTCAGCTGAGAGAATCTCACACATCCGCCAAAATAGAGCTTTTGGGAATGGTTTTTCTCTTGAAAATTACACTGATAGAATCAGTATAGCTGAAGAATTGACCTATGCAAAACGCATTTTCGAGCGTTTTGATTGGCCTATTATTGATGTAACAAGACGCTCTATTGAAGAAACCGCTGCAGCGATATTTGAACTTTTATCACGATTTCGTGAAAGAAGATGAAAGAAAACTTTTATGGTAAAAGATACATTAATATTAGCATCTCTTAGTTCTTATCGTGCACAATTGTTGAAAAAAGCAGGTTTAAGTTTTCTTATTGAAGGGGCTTCTTTTGATGAAAGAGAGGTGGAACGAACAGCAAAAGTAAAGACACCTAAAGAACTTTGTTGCTTTCTTGCAAGTGAGAAAGCAAAAACTGTTTCTGTTCGCTTTTCTAATGCTTTAGTTATTGGTTGTGATCAAATACTTGATTTAGAAGGACAGATTCTTCATAAAGTTATAAGTAACAAGGAAGCACGTCAACGTTTATATACTTTATCAGGTAAAACTCATTCTCTTCATAGTGCAGTAGCTTTATTTCGAAATGGTCAAAAAATTTGGGTTGAAGCTTTTAGTGCTCATATGTCGGTACGGCCTCTCTCATCCGAATTCATTGAACGTTATTTGGCGCGTGTAGGGACAGATGTCTTAAACAGTGTAGGAGTGTATCAAATTGAAGGAGAAGGAATTCAACTTTTTGAAAAAATTGACGGAGATTTTTTTACTATTGTTGGTTTACCAATATTACCTTTATTAATAAAACTGCGTGATTTAGGAGTCATTGATGACTAATTTATCAATAAAGTACAAAGAGAAAAATTCTACACGTGCTTTTGTTGTTGGTTATCCTATTCATCATTCAAAATCGCCGAAAATTCACAATTTTTGGCTTAAGCAATACGGTTTACAAGGTGAATATCTAGCACAGGAAGTGATACCTGAGAGATTCAAAAAATTTTTTGTATCTATGCAAAAAAGAGGTTTTTGTGGAGGTAATATTACTTTACCTTACAAGCAAGAAGCTTTTCGTTTAGCGAATCATAAAGATGAGGTGGCAACAATGATTGGTGCTGCTAATACGCTATGGTATGAAGGAAACAAACTTTGTGCTACAAATAGTGATGCTTATGGTTTTAACGCCAATCTTGATGATTTGGCTCCGGGGTGGACTGGAGAAACAGCTCTTGTTTTTGGTGCAGGGGGTGCTGCACGAGCCATCCTATATGCTTTAAAAAAGCGAGGATTTGAACGTATTTGTTTACTTAATCGTACAAAACAACGGGCAGATAGTTTAGCCGAGCATTTCGGAAAACCTGTTGAAGTTCACGATTGGAATGATGTTGATAAGATAATTTATCAAGCTGATTTGATTGTTAATACGACTTCTATAGGTATGACAAATCCACACGAAAAAAAAAGCGCTTCTTTTTTTTGCGATTTTCATAAAACAAAAACAACAACATTGGTGACAGATATTGTTTACACCCCATTGATAACACCCTTTTTACAACAAGCAAAAGCTCACGGTTTAAGGACAGTTGATGGTCTTGGCATGCTTTTACATCAGGCTGTTGTTGGTTTTGAAAGATGGTTTGGAATAAGACCACAGGTGACAGAGGCGTTACGGGCGGCAATTTTAGAAGATATGGGTGAAGAAAAAGGATGAAAATCATAGGACTAACCGGATCAATAGCTATGGGAAAATCAACAGTAGCCGATTTTTTCAAAAAAGCAGGTATTTCCGTTTTTAGTGCTGATGATACGGTACATCAACTTTATAAGAGTGAACCAACTTTATCACTTATAGAACATACTTTCCCTGGTGTTATCGAAAATGGTGAAGTTAATCGCCTAAAACTTTCTAAGATTTTAATCAATGATAATGAAAAATTACAAACATTAGAAAAAATAATTCACCCTTTAGTTCAGGAAAAAGAAAAAGAATTTATTAATGAAGCACGTCAAAAAGGAAAAAAATTGATTGTTCTTGATATTCCTTTGCTTTTTGAAACAAAAAGTGAAAATCGTGTAGACAGCGTAGTCGTTGTTTCTGCACCACTGGAAATACAAAAAAAACGCGCAATGATTCGTCCAAATATGAATGAAGAAAAATTTGCATTTATTAATGCCAAACAAATATCTGATGAAAAAAAACGGGAACGTGCTGATTTTGTCATTGATACAGGAAAAGATTTAGAGAATACATGTCAACAAGTCTTTTACGTGATAAAAAGTTTGCTAAAGAATTGAAGTAATGCGTGAAATTATTTTTGATATAGAAACAACAGGTTTGAATAAAGAAAAAGATCGCATAATCGAAATCGGTTGTGTAGAAATGGTGGATCGCTATCTTACAGGGCGACGATTCCACGTTTATTTGAACCCGCAAGGAGTTATTATTCCTGATGAAGTTGTAGCGATTCATGGATTGACTAATGAACGCTTAAAGAATGAAAAAAACTTTAGTGATATTGCCGATGCGTTTTTGGAATTTATAAGTGGTGCAACAATGATTGCTCACAATGCAAGTTTTGATATTGGTTTTCTTAATGCAGAGTTAGAACGGTCAAATAAGCTACTTATCAGTGTTGATAATGTTCTTGATACATTGGCTATGGCACGACGCAAATTTCCTATGGGACCTAATACCCTTGATGTTTTGTGTAAGCGTTTCGGTATTGATAATAGCCATCGCGTTCTTCATGGTGCTCTACTTGACGCGGAGATTCTCGCCGATGTTTATATTGAATTAATTGGTGGAAAACAGGGTGTTTTTGGTTTTGATAACAGTAGGAATATCGATGAGGACGTTCAAAATGACAAGAATGTTTTTTCAGTAGCTAAACTTCGTCCACAAATCCTATCTCCTAGACTAAGTGAGCAAGAAAAAAATATGCATGCAAATTTTATAAAACAAATGGGTGAAAAAGCTTTGTGGAATTGTTTCAAAATCTCCCAATAACTTTTTTTCCCTAAAAAGATAACTTATTGTAGAAATAGTAAAAAAAACACGGCCGTTGTGGGGAGGGGAACACCACAACGACCCTTTATCGCTACGCTGCACCTTAGCTATCATAGGAGGAGCAAAATGAAAGCTATTATGTCCTGTAACAGCAAAGAAAAGCCTTAAGTGCTAAATAATGTAACGACTTCGCACTTTATGAAAAAAAAAAATGGCTTTTTAGAGGCAATTCGATAAATTTAAAAATAATTTTTGAACTAATAAAAAAACATAAGAGTAAATTATTTTTTTAGCTGAAATCGAGAAATGGAATTTTCATGGATACAAAAGATCATCTTTTTTTGGTTGACGGGTCGGGTTATATTTTTCGTGCTTATTATGCTTTACCACCTTTAAAGCGAAAAAAGGATGGTCTTCCTGTAGGAGCTGTAGCCGGTTTTTGCAATATGTTATGGAAATTACTTTGTAATGCCCGTAATACAGCTGCTGGTGTTGTTCCAACTCATTTTGCGGTCATTTTTGATTATTCTTCTGATACATTTCGTAAACAAATTTATCCTCAATATAAGGCTAATCGAGAAGCTCCTCCTGAAGATCTTATTCCTCAATTCGAGTTAATACGGCAGGCAACAAGGGCTTTTAATTTGCCTTGTATTGAAAAAGAAGGATTTGAGGCAGATGATTTAATTGCTACCTATGCACAATTAGCATCACAGAATGGAATAAAAACAACGATCATTTCTTCTGATAAAGATTTAATGCAACTGGTGAGTGCACACGTATCTTTGTATGATGGAATGAAAGATAAGCATATTGGAGTTTCTGAGGTCATAGAAAAATGGGGTGTGGAACCTGAAAAAATGGTTGACTTGCAAGCTTTGACTGGAGATCCAACAGATAATGTTCCAGGTATTCCTGGCATTGGCCCGAAAATTGCGGCCCAATTATTAAATCAATTTGGTACTCTTGATCTTTTATTGCAACATGTGACAGAAATTAAGCAAACAAAAAGACGTGAAAATATTCAAAATTATGCTGAACAAGCAAAAATTTCTCGGGAATTAGTTAAACTTAAAACGGATGTACCTATAGATAATGATTTAGAAAGTTTTGTTTTGGAACCACAAGATGGTCCGCGTTTAATCGCTTTTCTGAAGGCTATGGAATTTACAACACTCACGCGTCGCGTAGCAGAAGCAACAGCATGTGATGCAACAGTTGTTGATGCATTTGATATAAATATTGATTGGACAAATACTGATAATGGGTTCGATCTCAATGTGCAAAAAGATGATACATCACTATCACATAATTTTTCTGAAAATTCTCCACAGATTTTAGCGCAAAAACGTAAAGATCAAGCTCTCACACAAAAAATTACAAGAGAGGCTTATGAAACTATTCTGGATGAAGAAATTTTGCGAGAATGGTTGTCAGAGGCAGAAGAACAAGGTTATTTCGCTTTTGATACTGAAACAACTTCTCTTGATCCTATGCAAGCAAAGCTTGTTGGTTTTTCATTAGCATTACAACCTGGTAAAGCAGCTTATATACCACTTGAACATGTTGAAGGAGTGGATGATCTTTGGGGAGGTGGACGTATTGCTGAACAAATTGAGTCCCAAAAAGCTTTGGCACTTTTAAAGCCGATATTAGAAAATCAAGCGGTTTTAAAAATTGGTCAAAATATAAAATATGATTGGTTGGTGATGAAGCAACAGGGTCTTATGATACGCTCTTTTGATGATACAATGCTTTTATCATATGCTTTAGATGCTGGAGTTTTAACACATAATTTAGACGCTTTATCTGAACGCTGGCTTGGACATAAACCAATTGCTTACAAGGATTTAACGCATAATGGAAAAAAGATTTCTTCTTTTGCGCAAGTAGATTTGAAGCAGGCAACCTTTTATGCAGCAGAGGATGCCGATATAACGCTTCGTTTGTGGCAAATTTTAAAACCACAGCTTGTTGCCCAAGGAATGACAAAAATTTACGAGCGCATTGATCGACCTCTGATAAAAGTTCTTGCAAAAATGGAAGAACGTGGAATTCTTGTCGATAGGCAGATTTTATTACGACTTTCAGAAGAATTAGAACAGGCTGCTTTTATTCTAGAGGAAGAGATTTATCAGCTAGCTGGTGAAAAATTTAATATTGCTTCGCCAAAGCAATTAGGAGATATACTCTTTGGTAAAATGGGGCTGTCTAGAGGAGCTAAGACAAAAGGTGGACAATGGTCAACTTCTGCTCAGACTTTAGAAGAATTGGCGGCTGAAGGTCATCTTTTACCACGTAAAGTTATTGATTGGCGTCAATTGGTAAAACTAAAATCAACCTATGCAGATGCTTTACCTTCTTATATTTTACCTAAAACAGGGCGTGTTCATACGAATTATTCTTTAGCAATAACATCAACAGGGCGTTTATCCTCATCAGAACCCAATTTACAGAATATACCAGTACGGACTGCTGAAGGGCGTAAAATCCGAAAAGCTTTTATTGCTTCGGAAGGGCATATGCTCTTATCAGCTGATTATAGTCAAATTGAATTGCGTATTCTTGCACATATTGCTGATATTGCTGCATTAAAGGAAGCTTTTGCACAAGGTCAAGATATTCATGCGATAACCGCGTCACAAATGTTTGGGGGTTCTATAAAAGAAATGCCATCAGATATACGAAGACGTGCAAAGGCAATTAATTTTGGCATTATTTATGGTATTTCAGCTTTTGGATTAGCAAATCAGTTGGGACTTTCGCGGCAAGAAGCAGGCCGTTATATTCAACTTTATTTTGAAAGATTTCCAGGAATTAGAGATTATATGGAAACAACTAAAATATTCGCACGTCAGCATGGTTATGTACAAACTATTTTTGGTCGTCGTATTCATTACCCTGAAATAAAAGCTTCTAATCCGCAAATTCGTGCTTTTAACGAAAGAGCTGCTATTAATGCATCGATTCAAGGATCAGCGGCAGATATTATTCGTCGTGCTATGATTCAGATGGAAAATGCTTTAGAAAAAGAAAAATTATCAGCAAAAATGTTACTGCAAGTGCATGATGAATTGATTTTTGAAGTACCAAACGCTGAATGTGATAAGACCATAACTCTTGTTAAAAAGATTATGGAAAATGCTACGATGCCTGTATTATCTTTATCTGTACCGCTTGAAGTAAAAGTAGTGGTTGCTCAAAATTGGGATGAAGCACATTAGTTTTCTTCACTTATTTTTTTAAGGGTGATCATTGCATTAGCAAGACTAAGACGTGCTTTAATTGGTAAATGATCTGAAGCAATACGCGCAAGAGGTGAAAAATGGTTTTCAACATTTATTACTAATTGATGGGGAAAAGCAAAAATTCTATCAAGAGCTAAAAAGGGAAAGCAAGAAGGAAAACTTGGCACAATCCCAAGTGCGCTATCGAAATAGGAAGAAAAAAGATTTAAAGACGATCTTTTACCTATCCTCCATTCATTGAGATCACCAATCAGAACTGTGGGCATAAGAGGGCGTTTTTGCAGAAGAGTAAGAAGCGTTTTTACTTGTTTATTACGAGAGTGGCGCAATAGTCCAAAATGAGCAGCAATAATACGAATTTTACCTATTTTCATCTCTAATTCTACAATCACAGCACCACGAGGTTCAATGCCAGGCAAAGTAACTTGTAAGATATCACATATACATCCCTGACGCATAAAAAGAGCGTTTCCATGCCAACCATGCCCATTTGGTGACATAGTGTTTAGGGGTATGGGCAACAAACCTGTTTTAGCTTTTAAGAACTGGAGATCAATCAAGCCAGTGCGTTCGCCAAAACGTTTATCTGCTTCTTGAAGAGCAAGAATATCAGCTTGTAGTTCAGTAATAACATGGACTATACGTGTAGGGTTGAAAACTTTATCAACACCTACACATTTATGGATATTATAAGAAGCAACGACAAGATCATAATGATGATTATCTTTGATTGTGGTTGATTGATAACCAGAACGATTACAAATAGCGTTTAATAGAGAAGTATGGAGTTTTTGCTGGATAAATGTAGTTGGCCAGAAAAATTTTCTTTTATAAGGCTTTTTTATCATTTGAATATGAATATTGAGATTTAATAGGTGAACACTTAATTAAAAATTAAAAGAACCTTGCTTCTTTTAAGAAACAAGGTTCTTTAAATTAAACAATAACTGCTGTCGTAATTAATCCCGATTCGAACCAAGAAATTGCAGCAGAAAAACAAACATATTGATAAAATCAAGATAAAGATTTAATGCACCCATAATAATTTTACGACCTCGGGTGTCATCCCGATCTCCTTCATAATACATTAATTTTATATTTTGCGTATCGTAAGCTGTTAAGCCAGCAAAAATAAAAACGCCAATTACAGAGATAGCAAATTGCAAAGCACTGGATCCAAGAAAGATATTAACAATCATGGCAAGCATCAAACCCACCAAACCGATAAAAAAGAATGAACCCATCGCTGTGAGATCACGTTTCGTTGTATAACCATAAAGTGAAAGAGCACCAAAAGCTGCAGCGGTAATAACAAATGTTTGCACGACACTTTCTGGTGTATAACGCAAAATGATTGAGGATAGGGAGAGACCAACAAGAGTAGCATAACCAAAAAAGAGGCTACGAGCTGCACTTGTACTTAATGTGTTTATTTTAAAACTAAGAAATAGCACAGCCACAAGCGGTGCGAACATAACAATATATGATAATGGTGACGTATAAAATGTCACTCCGAATGATGTTAAATAGACACTGCTATTGATTTGAGCGGCTGCTTGGCTCATATCCGTTGTTGTAGCCAATGAGGCGATCGCATAAGCGGCAGCGGCTGTAATAAGCAAACCAATGGCCATTGTATTATAGACGCCCAGCATATAGCTGCGCAATCCTTGATCGATTGATGCATCCGCATGAGAAACAGACGCCGAACGTAAATTTTTGAAATCAGCCATAATATAAAGTCCTTTAGCATATGTTCCGTTAGATGTCGGGGCTTAGAAAGAATTAACAACACAAAAAAACCACGCCACTTTAGCGGAATTCCAGCATACCTTCTCTTATTATGGAGATTTATTTGAAAATTACAAGAGACTTTTGTTAAAGGAAAGCTTACAAATTGGTAATAAAATAGTTGATATTGATCAAGGATATTTGATCTTCTTAGTAAATTTTACAAGGTTTGATAGTTTTTTTACAGTAATTAGAATAAAGTCGTTTTATTTGGATAAATTAGGAAAAAATTGTTTATTTTAGTTCTATTTAGTTGACGTGCAAAAACGAAAATTTATCTTTTTTACCTACCTTGTATTTTACTGAGTGATACCAGCAATTTGATAATTATTTTGGTATTAAGTGTGGCTAATTTTAGAACTAAGATTCCAGCTCTTGAGAATAATAAGATTATAAATCGATAACTTATTGGATCTATAAAAGAATCTTCAATAGTTTTTATGTATATTCTATAGTTGAGAAGATTTTTAATACATTCATAAAAAAGTAAAGTATACTAACTTGAAATTTAGAATACGATATTAAGCATAATATGGTATAATTATTTTCCGTCTATTTGGCAATGAGCGCGACTTTTTAGATTTTTATCAATTTTTTTAAATCAACAGGTTTATTAACAATACTACATAATTTAGAAAAAAGTTCGTAGCATTTGTGTATGTCAGAAAGACTTGAAAAAATGTTCAAATTCATAATTAGGAACAACTTTTGCTCTTGTTTTATTAATAGTTATGGCAACACATTCATAAATTTTCATGGAAACTTTTGTAGTAGAGATGCTCTTTTCTAGAAAATAAAAAATACTCTCCTTTGTGTTGCAGTATATATGAGATTGCAGTTTGTAAATGGGTGCATCAATAAGAAAAATTGATATATTTAAGAAAGAGACCAAACCACCAAAGTTCTGCAATATTAGCATTGATAGCAATGATTGAATTATACCAACTTTCTTGTTTGGCAAATAGCTAGAGCAAGAAGAACATCAAGAAAAGATACGTGATTAAAAGCTAGAATGGGAATTTTCTTGCTTTGGGAAAGTTTTCTAGGCTTTTAATTTTTAAACAAAAAAATATACAAAAAAGAATAAAAATAAAATTGTGGAAAGGATTAGTAAGCAAAATATTTTAGCATAGCAGGTGCAGCTATTAACGATGCAATGCCGAAAATAAAATTATCATATCATGTGAAGAGCTAAAATGTTGAATAAACGTAACAATATTTTCTCTTAGAAGCATAATGTCAGCATTGAGAAATATACTAGTAGCAATGAACTTGCTCGCTAGTCATGTTTAGCTCAGATTTGCAGTGCTACAAATCTAGGAACAACAAGAAAGGTTTTTGAAATTGTTGCTAAAGAAAAATAAAAAATGATGTGCAACAATTGCAGATGAGAAAAGAAATCAAAGAACCTTTTAGCTTTTAATTCAGGATGAAGGCTGTTTAGAACAACACTTAAATCGATATAAGAAAGACCATAAAAAAAGTTCTTATAACAGAATTCAACTTTACTGAAAGTCAAGCTACAGTTGAAGAATTAACAATACCAGAAATGACAAAAATATTAAGAGTTTCCTGAGAAAGGCAATTAAGAGAAGCAGTTCGTAGAGGAATATTAATGAAAATGTAGCTGTTATAAACAAAAACCAAGAAATTATGTTGCTTGCAATCAGTAAAAATTTTTCTTAAGTGTAATATTTGAGAACAAATGTTGTGGCTCGTATAAAACTGCAGTCAAAAATAATATTCAATTGTACAGGGGTATTATCTAACATAAAGCAGCTTGTAGTTTATGAAAACACAACTAAGGTAATTATTATGATGAGTGCTAGAATAGTTTGTAATTTGTTTTGAGAATCGAAACTAACTCTAGCCCATAATATTCCTAATAAAATAACGTTAAAGCCTATTATTTCTATTCATACGTTGGTACGTTACAAAATGAGATTTTTCTGTAGGAACGAGTTTTATAGATCCTAAAAGTGCTGAGGAAAAACTGAAAAGAAATAAGTATACCATAAGAAAAGTGTAAAGAATAAAAGGAGAGATATGCAGTTGCTAAAACAATGAAAGGAGCAAAAAAATCAATTAAGTTCGCAACTTTTGCTTTACTAAAACAATCAACCAATAGTCCCTTTGTTATAGAAAATGAAAGATAAGAATAAGCTAAAAAAGCTAGCTTGATATTCTAAAGCGTCACCCATAACAATGAAAAAAACAAAGTATCTTTGACAAAATTGTCATTAAAAGCAAGAAATGGCTTTAAAATAAAGGTTCAAGCACATGAACTTAACAAAAAAACGATTGTATGCACATAAAGGGTAGCGCAAAAATCGAATTCTTTTTTTCTTGTCATTTATATTTTATGTAAAAAAGTCATTATCTTCCGGGAGAAAAGAATAATACTAATGTAATTTTTTCGATTTCAAGTTAATGAAAACGCTATGCTCTCTATAATGATGAGTGGATATAAATAAGTGAAAAAAAGCAAAAAACACTATTAGTAGATTACATTTTTCTACATATATTCATGATCACATTTTTAAACGCATGGGGTACGTAGTTTGAGTATGACATAGCCAACTAATAGAGATATGATAATTTCTAATGTGCATTTTGCGAAAGAGCGCTTGTTAACTAATGTCAATGAAGTAATTAATTTACGTAAATGACAGACCGAAAAGAAAACGTATCATAATACCAAACCTAGCTGCTCAATCCATTATAATTCCATTGCGATAATTGAAATAGAGAAATATAAATCTCAAAGATAATGGCTTTAAAAAGCAAGACGATTCAATATTTTCTCAACCGAAGTTTATGATTAAAAAACATAAAATACCACCAATTTCGTTTATTGAGTTATGAAAAGTAGATTACTTGCGAAAGTAAACAGGCTTTTAGTCACAAGAAATCTTATTGGAAAGACGTTTTCTTTTTATCCAGATCCGAAATTCGTCAACAAGAATTGCAATAGTACCAAGTGTAATAAAGGTATCAGCAAGATTGAAGACAGCAAAAGAAAAAATATCATCAATATGAAATAATATATAATCGATAACATAGTGAAAACGAATACGATCAATAAGATTACCTATTGCTCCACCAATAATAAAAATAAGACCAAGACGCGATAAGAATTTTTTATACTCAGTATTTTTCCATAACCATAAAAGAAAAACAATGATGATTAATGTGAGAGCAATCAGCCCATAATGGGAAAAAGAAGAAAGAAACGAAAATGCAATACCAGAATTATGCACATGATAAAGGTAAAAAAAAGGAAAGATTGGAATAATTGTACCTAGAGGCATGTTCTGTATAATCCAATATTTGATCACTTGATCGAGTCCTATAGTGATAGCTAAACCAAAAAGAAAAAAAGACAGAGATTTATGTATCATATTTAAGTCTCGCATGATTCAAGAGTTAAATGAGAACGACGAATTTCGTAAAGCATGATAGCGGTGGCTACCGCCAGATTAAGCGAATCAGCCCGCCCACTTTGGGGAATACGCACAAGTCGATCACAACGATTTGCAAGGATATCTGATAAACCTTGTTGTTCATTTCCCATGAGAAGTATAATAGGACCATTTTTGAAATCAACTTTACGGTAATCAACATTTCCTTTGAGATGTGTACCAACAATCATGCCCTTAAAGCTCTTAGACCAACTCAAAAACGCATTTTCATCGATACAGTAAAGTGGTACGGAAAAAATAGACCCCATCGTTGCACGAACTGTTTCAGGTGAAAAAGGATCTGTTGTTTCACCGATTAAGATAACGCCTTTAGCACCTACAGCGTCAACAGTACGAATAATTGTACCAAGATTTCCAGGATCGCGGACTCGATCAAGCGCGACATAGACATCTTCAACCTGTCCTTTGATCATTTCAATTGGTTGCCATTTTTGTTTGAAGATACCAATAATTGTTTGTGGATTATCGCGACGGGTAATAGATTCCAACACCTTTTGTGAGGCTTTAATGACAAAACCACCATTGGCTACAGTGCGTGCAGCGGTTTTTTCGATAGCAGCATTACCAATTTTGCTTTTGGAAAAAATAAGTGTTTGTATTGTCCATCCAAGATTGAAAGCATCAATCACTAATTTTAATCCTTCTGCTATGAACAGCCCTTCTCGATTACGGTTTTTCTTCTGGCTGAGTGCTCGAAGGCCTTTGATAATAGGGTTGCTAAGGGAGGTAATTTCTTTAACTTTACCGATTTTTGGTATACACATATTCAGGCAATCCAACGGCTAAAAAGAGAAGTAGAAAGGGCCCGGCCGGCAGCTTCTTCACGCAAGATTAATTCTCCTGATTCGACAGTACCACCAAGATTTATCAATTCATCGCACATTAAAGTATGAAGTGCATAGAAGGAAGCACGAATAGAATAAGTAGTAAGTATGATCGCAAGAGGTGTATCAGAGAGAAGTTTACGACAGTTTGTAATCATAGCCGGTAAATGATCAAACAGTTGCCAAATTTCGCCATGAGGACCACGCCCATAGGCAGGAGGATCAAGAAGAATTATATCATAGTTTTTTTTACGACGCAGTTCTCGTTCGACAAATTTTATGGCATCATCGCAGATCCAGCGAATAGAGCGATCTGATAGTCCTGCTCTTTCTTGATTAGCTTTTGCCCAAACAATAGTTTTTTTGGATGCATCAACATGTGTGACATTTGCACCTGCACGTGCACCAATCAGAGAGGCAACACCTGTGTAACCAAAAAGATTAAGCATCTTGATGGGACGTTTAGCCTTGACAATTTGTTCTTCCATAAAGCGCCAATGGGCATCTTGTTCAGGGAAAACACCCACATGACGAAAGGAAGTAAAACGACCTAGAAAAGATAGTCCGTTCCAAGAAAGTGGCCAAGTCTCACAAAGTGGTTTTTTAGGAAAATGCCAACGACCAACACCTTCTTCATCTCGGTTACCTGTGAAAATAGCATCAACATTAGTCCATTGTTTTTGTGGTAAAGCAGGTTTCCATAGTGCTTGACCTTCTGGTCGAATAATACGGTAAGCTCCATAACGCTCTAATTTTTGCCCATTACCAGAGTCAATAAGAGCATAATCCGCACTTGTACCTGTTTCTAAAATAAGAGGCAAGTTTTCCTGCGGATATTTATTGTTTTGGTAAGATTGAAAATATTGTGCAAGCATATTGGATATCACGATATAGGTATTTTAAAAAGTTTATATTACAGAATTCTTAGACTTTTTGTAGGAATGCAAAAGGTAAGAGCCAATTCAGGCTTATCGAAAACAAGAAAAGAAGCACTTTTTTCTGTATTGAACACGACAAGAAAAGAATCCACTAAAATTTATATCATATCTGTGATTGATCTTTTTAATTTTTCGAATTCAGCGTTGCTTTTTTTCAGGGCCTTTTTGCATTTATAATATGCAAGCCAATTGATTAAGCCTCCTAATAAAATACCAAGACTGAAAAAAAGAAAGAGCCATACAAAAAAGGGAGCATGGTAAGTAAAACTTTCCGAGTTAGTTTGAAAAAGATCAAGCGTTAATGTAACCATTTGACGATTGGCTACGATAAAAGCAACCAAAAGCACTGTAGGAATCATTAAAACAATTGCAAAAATAATACGTTTTATTGTCATAAATTTTTTCATTGATTGAGTCGATCACGCAAATCCTTGCCAGTTTTGAAAAAAGGAATCCATTTTTCTTCCACTGCAACGGCTTCACCTGTTCGGGGATTACGCCCGTTACGGGCTGAACGGCTTTTGACAGAAAAAGCTCCAAATCCGCGAAGTTCAACACGGTTGCCATTTTCGAGTGCTATTGAGATTTCCTCAAAAATAGCGTTCACAATATTTTCTACATCACGTTGAAAAAGATGTGGGTTTTGACGGGCAATAATCTGTACAAGCTCTGATTTAACCAAAATAGCCTCACTTTCACACCAAAAAGGTTTTCTATAATTGTGCATTTCATGCATGAGCACTACAATATAATGAATAAAAACAAAATAAAACCAAGAAAAAATAAATTGCAAGAAACAAAATTTGAAAAAACCTCTTATAAAGGTTATACAGGTTGAAAAACACGGAATATTTAAGAGATTAGGATAGTATGTCCGTACACAATCATTATCAAGCTT
The DNA here is from genome assembly GCF_013388295.1 of Bartonella alsatica. Taxonomy (NCBI): domain Bacteria; kingdom Pseudomonadati; phylum Pseudomonadota; class Alphaproteobacteria; order Hyphomicrobiales; family Bartonellaceae; genus Bartonella; species Bartonella alsatica. The sequence goes on from NZ_CP058235.1 coordinate 960,920, forward strand.
TTTCAGCACAATCATCTTTAGGTGATGTTTTTAAAAAAGCATCTCGTTATTCGCGTTGCATTAACATATTAAAATTTTTTTTACTTCTCTTAGCATTGGTTGCAGCACTCATTTTTTGCCGGTTTACATTTTTTTTACCTCCTGTTTCTTCTGAGCTTGTAACTTTGAATAATGAAGAGGAGGGGATAACAAAATTAACAATGCTCCATCTTCAATTAGAAGGTTATACGCGCGCTCATGAACCTTATTGGCTTAAAGCAGAAAAAGCATTTCAAGATCGGATACGTGTTGGAACAATTGGATTGCAAAATATTACAGCTGAAGCACTTGTGGACAAAAAGAGACGGCTTTTTCTTAGTGCGCAAGGAGGATTTTACGATAATATGCATGGTTGTTTGCAGTTGGATAAGCCATTCACTATTACAACAAATGACGGAATGATTGCACAATTTATAGCAGCAAATATTAATTTATCTGAGGGACAATTAAACACAGATCAACGTGTCAATATTCAGCGTGCAGGTCTGCATCTTGCGGCAAATGCTTTGCAAATTCGAGAAAAAGGACAAAGTATATACTTTCATGGCGGTGTACATTTGATGATTGACAAGCAATAAAATCATATTAAGACGAATCTAAATGATCTTTATGAAAGAGGAATATGTGTTTTTGTGAACAAAAAAATAGTGAGAATTGATGAGATAAAGCTGAGGAAATTATACAAAAAATGGATAGGTATGCCCTTTGCTTTGAGCGTGGTAATGTTAGGGTTTAAAACAGTTGTAGGATATGCTGAAGTAGCCTATTTTGGAATTAATTTAACAAATAACAAAGAACCCGTAGAACTTTATGCAGATTCTTTAGAAATACGTGATAAAGAAGGAATAGCGCTCTTTAGTGGTGATGTTTCTGTAGTTCAAGGTGAACGTTTTCTGAGAACGGAAAAATTAGTTATTTACTACGATCAAACGTATGAAGTTGCTGATAAAACTCAAGAGGATAGAGAGACTTCATCATCTGCCTGGTTTGGTTCAACGGGTATTAAGAAGATGGAAGCTTTAGGAAAGGTTTATATAAAAGTTGCTACGCAGATCGCTACAGGTGATAAAGGCATTTTTGATGGAAAGACAAAAATAATAAGCTTGACAGGAGATAATGTTGTATTAACCGATGGGGATAATGTTGCAACAGGGTGCAAACTAACGGCAGATATGAAAAGCGGAAAAACTTTTCTAGAAGGTTGTGAGAGGTCTGAGAAAAAAGGCCGTGTTTCTATTATTTTTAAACAAAGTCAAAAGAATGGCCATTAAGGTTTCATGTTTGGAATAAAAAGAAAAAAACAGACAGATAGACATAACCTAAATAGTGAAGCTTTAAGAAAGCCTTTAAAGGGGACTTTAACTGCCAATAATTTGATTAAAGTTTATCGTGGAAGACAGGCAGTGAAGGGTGTTTCTTTTGGCATTCGTACTGGAGAAGCTGTTGGCATTTTAGGTCCTAATGGTGCGGGGAAAACGACTTGCTTTTACATGGTTACGGGACTCATTAAGTCTGATGGAGGATCCATTAAAATTGATGAATTTGATATCACTCATCTTCCGATGTATCGACGCGCTCGTTTAGGTATTGGTTATCTTCCGCAGGAAGCCTCTATTTTTCGTGGTCTTTCAGTAGAAAATAACATTAAAGCTGTTTTAGAAATCGTTGAAAAAGATCATCTTAAACGACGTGAAGAATTAGATAGCCTTTTACATGAATTTAAAATTGATCATTTACGTAAAATGCCTGCTCTTTCTTTATCTGGAGGAGAACGTCGGCGACTTGAAATTGCACGTGCTTTAGCTTCTCGCCCCAATTTTATGTTACTTGATGAACCATTTGCAGGAATTGATCCTATCGCCATTTTTGATATTCAGCAGCTCATTCGTTATTTAACTCAACGTGGAATTGGTGTTTTAATAACTGATCACAATGTGCGTGAAACATTAGGACTTGTCGATCGTGCATATATCATTCACGCCGGACAAGTATTAGTCCACGGCTGTCCTAACGATGTTATCAACAATATTGATGTGCGCAGAATTTATTTGGGAAATCAGTTTTCTCTCTGATTTTACAAATTTTATGTGTTTTCGTTTACGCTTAAATAAATTAATATGAAAACATAAGTAGTCTTTCTTACACATTCATGAAATAAAACATATTCCACAGGGGTAGATAAGACTGTGATTTTTCATAAGTTATTATGTGGTATGTATTTTCATTGTATAAGAAAACATTGTTGCTTCGTTTTAGAAACTATGACGATGTTATTAAAAACTTCAAATAAGTTGAAAGACCCAGTTGTTTAGAAGAAAGAGAGGATAGGTATTTTTTAGTTGGATTATGCATAAGATTTTTTCAGATGATTGTGTTTATAGTGTTATTGCTAAAAAGTACCTTAATTTACGCTAAGACTTTATCTTAAATTTTTTTAAATGGTAGAAAAAGGCTTTATCAAAATGGGGTGATATCATTGTTTTATATGTTTAGTTTGCTTTTGATGGTATCATGGAAAAGATATCGCTAGATTAACCTTATAATGAATGGTAAACGAGGCTCTAAGTCAATACACGTGTTGTTAGAAGGTATATAGATATTAACTTCTTTTCGAATCAAACAACATATAGATGAAGCTAGTTAGGATATTTTGATGGTAGCAGCATATAGTTTTCAAATAAGCTTTATAGTATTTGGGGAGGCCTATTTAAGGCGGGTGTACAACTGTAGGTATCAGATCAAATCTGTAAATCTCTTAAAATAATCGTTGAATAACTTAAAGCTTTTAGATTGTTGTAGTCTCACAAAGCTCAAGCTGTTCAGTAATTATCAAAGTAAAATGTTATTTTTAAAAGCTAGTTCTTAAAAGAAAGAAGAAGATCTGGTGAAGAATTTTACACTAACTGTTGTGATTAAGGAAATTCATAGATGATAGCTTTTGCTAGTATTGTAGAAAACTTAATTTTATGAACAACGCTGTTTTCTTTGTTTTTTCATGCTGTTAATTAGGAGCTGAATTACTATTTATTGTTACACTGGGAGTAATATAAGATAAATTGAACCATAATCCGCTATAAATTGAAAAGTAAAATCACATGTGATGATGCAAAAAAGTTAAAGAACTTTAAGGAACGCCGTTTACAAATTTATAGGTGAGTATTTGAACGTGTAAAAGGAAAATTAAAGTATGAATTTGAGTGAGTTAATTGCACCGGAAGCAATTATTCCGGCTCTTAAGGCGAATTCGAAGAAACAAGTTCTGCAGATTTTAGCCGAAAAAGCTGCTAAGCTGACAAATCTTAGTGAACGTGTGATTTTTGATATTGTTTTACAACGTGAAAAATTGGGTTCAACGGGATTGGGTGGTGGTATTGCAATTCCTCATGGAAAACTACCGGAGATTAATAGAATCATTGGTATATTTGCACGTCTTGAAAACCCGGTTGATTTTGAAGCTCTTGATGATGAGCCTATTGATCTTGTTTTTCTCCTTTTGGCGCCTGAAAATGCAGGTGTAGACCACTTGAAAGCTTTATCACAAATTGCGCGTGTTTTACGTCATACTGATGTTGTTCAAAAATTGCGCAACACCCATGATGCTAATGCGCTTTATGCTTTATTGATTGAGAATTCAGAGTCGAATGCAGCTTAAAAATAGTGTGGGGATATTACGGGATGGTGGACTGCAGAGCAGGTTAAAAAATTACATAATTATACATAAAAATACTAAGAATCATGAATGGTATCATGTGATTTAAAAAAACCTCTCTGTAAGGGAATCATCGTTTCTAAAGAACAGGAAACAAAAAACATCGAACTTTTGTTATTTTCACCTATAAATCTTATTATGCTCTTAGACATTCTTTATTTGGTGGCATCCGTAAATTTATTTCTTTTCGTAAATCAGTATAGTTTAAATATTTTTTATAATATTGATATTTAGGTTTCAAAAATGGATAAGAGATATTCTATCTTTTGTTTAAAGAGCAGCTTTGTTCTATAGAGTTATACTAAAAAATAATTTTGTAGGGTAAGTATGAAAATTATAAATTTTAGGTTAAGCGAAAAATTTTTATGCGTGTACAAGCTTGTCAATCACGATTTAATTAAAAGGGTGTATATAAAGGATAAAGTAGGGAGGTAGGTGCGATTGTGGAAAAGTTCGATATTTTTATTTATCAATTACATTAAAACAAGATGACAAATTTGCTTAATCAATTCCTCAGAAGGTTTTTGTGAAGGAGGAAGAAGATTATCGAATACTTAAAATAATATGGTTAAGCTAGTATAGATTACTGGATCACTTCAGAAACTGACAATAAAAATAGTAAAGCATACGGCAGAAGTAAATGGTAGGAAAGGAAGCAAAATTACGTACGGTGGTTAATACAGGAGTTATATGTTTTAGAGTTTTAAGTTCGTGTAAAGCGGTCTTTAAATGGTATTGAAGTATAAACTACTGTAGTTGATAAAATAAATATGTGTTTTGCAATTTTTATGAGTGCGAACAGATGGGTATGTTAAGTTTATGAATAATATTCGAAAACTGTCAAATTTTAGAGTGCTTCTTTATAGGATGCATTTCCAAGATTTGATAACGAATTGTTTGCGGTAAAAGAGCGTAGTTTATTTCTTAATAGGGTGATGGTATATTCATGCTTTATTTTACATTTTAATTGCTTAAAAAAATAGATTTTTATACGAGAAACAAACTTAGTTGCATAAAATCAAAATATTTTTTTAATCTGGTTATTAAGTAAAAAATTCATATTTTTGTAACAACTAGAAGGTTACAATTAAGGGTAAAGAACTGGTTTAATTAACATGCGAATGTTTCCGTTTACTAAAAGGATTGGAACAATTACACTAAAGCATCAACGAGTTTTTATTGGGATTTTTCAATGAAGAGAATCTTGTTAGATATTAAATGAAGTGAGCTAAATGAAGATGTTTGAAAAGACTGTGATTGCTGCATCTGTAGCAGTTTTTGTTATTGTCGGAGCAGTATGTGCACAAGCGCCAAGCCGTTTGAATCAATTTGAAGCCTGGGGGGCTTATTCTTATAAATCGCCAAGAAATACAATTTGCTATGTGTTGTCGGTACCTTTAGAGGCACTTCCAACGACAGTTAATCATGGTGATAATTTCTTTTTGGTTACCAAGCGTTCTCATTCACCTGTCTCGTTTGAACCGCAATTTATGGCAGGTTATACACTTAAAGAAGGCTCAAAAGTTACTGTGACCATTGGAAATAAGGATTTTGATTTTTTCACGAAAGATTCATCGGCTTGGTTAGCCTCATCAGAGTTAGAAAAGCAGCTTGTTTCTGCTATGCGTTCTGGAATAAATATGACAGTGAAAGCTATATCAAAACGGGGAACTTATACCACCTATACTTATTCCTTAAAAGGAATTACCGCTGCATTAGATGTGATCCAGAAATGCCATTAAAGCCTTTGTAACTCTACACTATGATATAAATTGGAAAACAATGGCTATTTCATATGATTATAAACGAGTTGGTTCATGTCTAGCACAGGAAACGAATAATATTGTCGTGAAAGAGAGATTCAAGCTGCCTTTAATTGGCTTATCTCAAGATGAAATGATACAAGCTTTAAAAGAAGTTGGTGTACCAGGGTATCAGACGCGTATGCGTGTACGTCAGCTCTGGCATTGGCTTTATGTGCGGGGAGTTTCAAATTTTGATGAAATGCGAAATATTTCTAAACCAATGCAAGAAATGCTTAAAAGTCATTTTTCCATTGCTCGTCCGGAAATTATTGGAGAACAAATATCAAAAGATGGCACGCGTAAATGGCTTTTACGTTTTCCAGCACGTGGGGCTGGAAGACCTGTGGAAATTGAAACGGTTTATATACCTGAAGAAGGGCGTGGTACGTTATGTCTTTCATCGCAGGTTGGGTGTACATTAACTTGTTCTTTTTGTCATACGGGAACGCAAGTACTTGTTCGTAATCTAACAGCAGAGGAGATTTTAGCACAATTATTGATTGCGCGTGATTGTCTCGGTGATTTTCCTGATAGGAATACTCCGGATGGAGCAATTGTTCCCGTTGAAGGGCGCAAAATCACCAATATCGTTATGATGGGAATGGGAGAGCCACTTTATAATTTTGATGCAGTCAAAAAAGCTTTATTAATTGCTTCTGATGGAAATGGGCTTTCTTTATCAAAACGTCGAATTACGCTTTCAACCAGTGGGGTAGTTCCTGAAATTATTCGGGCAGGAGAAGAAATTGGCGTTATGTTAGCAATTTCACTCCATGCAGTGCATGATACGCTTCGGAATGTACTTGTTCCAATAAATAAAAAATATCCACTTGCTCTATTAATGGATGCTTGCCGTAATTATCCTGGTCTTTCCAATGCAAAACGAATTACATTTGAATATGTCATGCTGAAAGATATAAATGATAGTTTGGATGATGCTAAGCAATTGGTACAGTTACTGAAAAATATTCCAGCTAAGATCAACTTAATCCCTTTTAATCCATGGCCGGGGAGTAATTATCAATGTTCTGATTGGGAACAAATTGAGCGTTTTGCTGACGTGATTAATCAAGCAGGTTATGCTTCCCCTATTCGGATACCGCGCGGGCGGGATATTTTAGCTGCATGTGGACAGCTTAAATCAGTTTCAGAGCGTTTACGTAAATCTGAACGTTTGCAATTTGAAGACACAGTAAGTGGTCAATGAACTCAATTTTCGGCTATGAGAAGATGAAGAGCAAAGCTGGTAAAAGTACCAGCAATAAGCCAGTCAAGAAAGCGCATATAAAGGGAATTTTGTTTGAGACTTTTGAAAAATTTATGGGCCATAAAAACTGTAGAAATTGTAATGGGCAAAGAAATAGGAATATAAGAAAGCCCTAGGATGAGTAATTTTTGTGTTACCATAGGATCATTAGCATTGATAAATTGTGGTAAAAAAGTAACATTGAAAAGAATAATTTTGGGATTTAAAAGATTAATTCCAATACCAGCAAGATAGTTATGTTTAGAACTTTTATGTTGAGATGATACCGGTTCAACAGAAAATTTTGAGTGTCTATATAATGCTTGTATGGCGAACCATAAAAGGTAAAAAGCGCCAGCTATTTTAAGAAGAACAAAAGCGTGCGGTGAAGCAAAAATAAGAGCTGATAAGCCAAGTGCTACAGCAGTAACTTGAATAACAAAACCTGTTGCACTTCCGAGGGCACACATAATCCCAGCTTTTTTGCCTTGTGTAATAGTTCGTCCTACAGAAAGCATCATATCAGGTCCTGGAATAAGTGCTAAAATTAACGATGCTACAGAAAATTGTATTAAAATAGGCCATTCAGGGAAAAATGACATGTAAACCTCTTTATTGTTGTGTAAAGATATTCAAATAATTTACAGCTCTTATAAAAAACGCTTCTTTACACTTTCTCGTATTTTTTGGGGTATCTTTTAAATGTTGTTCAAAAGGAATTTATTTTTACTTTTTGCATAGTTTTTGAGCTCTAAATTCAAAGAAAATAAACACAGTAAAATTTTAAAATGAAAAAATGGCAAAATGTTAAGTGAGATACATCAACTATTTTAAAATGGTTATGAAATGAAATAGTTTTGAAATTGTAACCTTTACAGCAGATTTAAGCCAAAGAAAAAATTAGAAACGGCGTTTTGTAAGCTGAAATATTGAGCATTAAAGAAATTTATATTGAAGATCTATGTGAGAAGCTTATGTGTGATTTTGTCTTTCTGATATTTCGAGCGAATACAGTTTATGAAGGCGGGTATCTTTTAGGGATGTCAATTGATCATTAATTTATTGCAAATTTTTGATTCAAATTGCTAAAGAAATGGAAGTCAGGTGCAATTGCTTACAAAGCAATGGTGAAAGGTAATGATCAAGTACGCTTTGAGCTTTCTGTTTATGCACTTAATCCTGATATAAAAAATTACTCTATGGCGTAATTGATCTTTTAAAAGTTGAAGGGATTTGATTAACTTTGCACATGCACATCAAATTCCTGTGGAGAAGGATAAGCAAAGCGAAGTGCTTTTGGGAGTTGATCTAAATTTATTGTACTCGTTATCAGAAGGAAAAATTTCGAAAGATTCGACTATTTCTGTTTCTGAATATGTGCATATGCATACTCTTATTCTTCGAAGGTTACTCCAGATCAGGCGACCAGAATCACTACTGACTTTAAAAAGGCAATGTCATATTGACTAATGAAAAAAGTTTATTTCCTGCGAATTTGATTTCTGAATTGAATGGGTATAGATGCGACAATAATATCGGCCGATTAGGGTTGATAGAAAACTGTTATGTAGATATAAAATCGCGTGGTATTTATAAGACACCAGTAGGAACTATTCTTTTGACTGCGCACTATGCAGTGAAATTTAAAGAAAAAAATCGCTTTATTCTCATAACTTGGCACTTTTTGAAAATGATCAAGGTGCTTATGATAACAAAATGCAGCTGGATTTATTAACTTAAATACCTTGCACTTGCGTACATTGGCAGTTGGTTCAAAAGAATTTTAAATAAACAATCCTATAAAATAACCCTTGCAGTATAATAAGAAGGTATTTTCATATAAAACATTTAATTCTGTCATTTTTCTAGATTATTGATGTTGATGAATAGGTTATTTGTCCAATTTTTAATTCACTATTAGAAGATTTTTTTCTTGCTGATAAGTGTAGTAAGAAGAACCTAGAGTAATGACAATTAAAACAGCAATAATCAAAATGAGTAAATTACATTCATAAACTTATATTTCATTGATGTAAAATAGCATACGGTAGGAAGAATAAGGCAAATGCTGATTATGGAAGAGTATGTTAAGAATTTTGCACCTTTTTACTTACTTGTATTGACGAATAAATCCAAGAACCATAGACCATGTTTTAAAAAAGTTTAATTTTGGGGATAAAGATGATGATGCATGATCAGTGTGATACCCTTAACCTTACATCTGAATTAAAAGATGCGGCTATTCAATCAAAAGTTTGGCCATTTGAAGAAGCACGTAAGATTGTTAAGCGGTATGAAAAAACAGGTTATCCAGAGATTGTAATATTTGAAACTGGTTATGGACCTTCTGGTTTGCCACATATTGGGACTTTTGGGGAAGTCGCACGTACAACCATGGTGCGCCATGCATTCCGGGTTTTAACTGACAATAAAGTTAAAACAAAACTACTTTGTTTTTCTGATGATATGGATGGTTTGCGCAAGATTCCTGATAATGTACCTGATCGCGAAAAAATGGAAAGCTACCTTGGTCAACCACTTAGCCGTGTACCAGATCCTTTTGGAGATATTTATCCTTCTTTTGGAGCAGCAAATAATGCACGTTTGCGTATTTTTCTTGATCGCTTTGGTTTTGATTATGAATTTGCGAGTGCTACAGATTATTATAGTTCCGGTCATTTTGACGAAACTCTTTTAAGAATACTTGCCTGTTATGACAAGGTGATGGCAATTATCTTGCCAACATTAGGTGAAGAACGACGTGCTACCTATTCGCTTTTTTTACCTATTTCCCCCATTTCTGGAAAAGTACTGCAAGTACCAATGATCGCCCGTAATATTGGCAAAGGTACTGTTACTTATATTGAGCCTGAAACAGGTGAAACTATAGAAACAGAAATCACAGGAGGAAAAGTCAAATGTCAATGGAAGGTGGATTGGGCAATGCGCTGGAAAGCGCTTGGAGTCGATTATGAAATGGCAGGAAAAGATCTTATCGATTCCACAAATCTTTCTTCTAAAATTTGTAAAGTGCTTGGTGGAAATCCACCCGAGGGATTTAATTATGAGCTTTTTTTGGATGATAAGGGACAAAAAATTTCTAAATCCAAAGGAAATGGTTTAACCATTGATGAATGGCTAACTTATGCTCCGACAGAGAGTTTAGGGCTTTATATGTTTTCAAAGCCAAAAACAGCAAAACGGCTTTATTTTGATGTTATTCCAAAAGCCGTTGATGAATATTATGCGCATCTTTCAGCCTATGGTCGTCAAAAATGGCAAGAACGGCTTAATAATCCTGTATGGCATATTCATAATGGTTGCCCTCCACAAGTTGATTTGCCGGTATCCTTTGCCATGCTTTTAAATTTGGTAAGTGCTTCAAATGCGGAGAATAAAGAGGTTCTTTGGGGCTTTATTTCTCGCTATGCTAAGGGAGCTAATGCGCAAACTTATCCCAAACTTGATCAATTGGTACAATTTGCTATTAAATATTTTGATGTCTTTGTTAAACCAAATAAAAAATTTCGCATTCCTGATGAGAGTGAATGCTCAACGTTAGCGCAAATTGATGCACAATTAGCTAGTTTACCTGAAACTACTGACGGAAATGTGCTTCAAAATGTACTTCTTGATATTGCCCGTTTAACGGAACGCTATCAAGATCATAGCAAAAAAAGTCCTGAAGGAGGACCGGGTGTTTCAAATGTCTTTTTTCAAATGCTTTATGAAGTACTTTTAGGGCAAGAACGAGGACCACGATTGGGTTCATTTATCGCGCTGTACGGGATTAATGAAATGCGTGCCCTCATTTCTGAGGCGCTTGCGCGACCTATGAGGAAATAATGGAACAGAGAACACAAGAAGTAAAGCGTCGTCGTACATTTGCAATCATTGCCCACCCAGATGCAGGGAAAACAACACTAACAGAAAAACTTTTATTGTTTGGTGGAGCTATTCAGCTTGCTGGTGAGGTGAAGGCAAAAAAGAACCGTATTCAAACCCGTTCTGATTGGATGAATATTGAACGTGACCGTGGTATTTCGGTTGTAACATCAGTGATGACATTTGAATATAGAGAACACATTTTTAATTTATTAGACACTCCAGGCCATGCGGATTTTGCAGATGATACTTATCGCACTCTCACGGCTGTTGACAGTGCTGTCATGGTACTAGATGGTGCACGCGGAATTGAACCAAGAACACTGAAACTGTTTGAAGTGTGCCGGATGCGGGATATTCCTATTGTCACTTTTGTGAATAAAATGGATCGTGAGGCACGTGATCCTTTAGAAATTCTAGATGAAATTGAAGAAAAGCTTGCGCTTGATACTGCACCAATCACATGGCCTATTGGTGTAGGTAAAGATTTTGTTGGTACTTTTGATCTTCATTATAATTGTTTTCGTCAAAAGGATGATGAGGTAACACAACAAGCGGTTTCTGGGCTTGATGAAGTTGCACTTTTGCTTCCTGAAAATCGGCGTACGCTTTTTATTGAAGAAGTCGAACTTGCTCGTAGTGCCTGCAAGAGTTTTGATTTGCGAGCTTTCCGTGAAGGACATATGACACCAGTTTATTTCGGATCAGCTTTGCGAAATTTTGGTGTTCGTGATTTGATCAACGCGCTCGTTGATTTTGGTCCAAGTCCTCGTGATCAGGTTGCAGATCAACGCAATATCATAGCGACTGAGCCAAAAATGGCAGGGTTTGTCTTTAAAATTCAAGCTAATATGGATCCCAATCACCGTGATCGTATTGCATTTTTGCGGGTGTGTTCAGGGACGCTTGCGCGTGGTATGAAGACAAAGTTAGTACGAACAGGAAAACCTATGACTCTTTCGGCACCACAATTTTTCTTTGCTCGTTCACGTCAAATTGCTGATCAAGCCTATGCTGGTGATATAGTAGGTATTCCAAATCATGGAACGTTACGTATTGGTGATACCCTGACCGAGGGAGAAGATATTATCTTTAAAGGTATACCCAATTTTGCACCGGAAATTTTACGTCGTGTTAGTTTGGGCGATCCAATAAAAGCAAAGAAACTTAAGGAAGCTCTGCATCAAATGGCTGAAGAAGGTGTTGTGCAATTATTTATTCCAGATGATGGATCATCTGCTCTTATTGGGGTGGTTGGTGCTTTACAAATTGATGTATTAATGGAGCGGCTTAAGGTGGAATATTCTTTACCGGTAAATTTTGAACCAGCGCGCTTTAGTGTATGTCGTTGGATTTTAGCAGAGGATAAAAATGAATTGCAAAAATTTGTGACCAATCATCGTTCTGCTATTGCTCGTGATTTAGATAGTGATCCAGTTTTTTTAGCAGAAAATCATTTTTCGTTGAATTATGAAGCAGAGAGAGCACCAAAAATAAAATTTTTAGCTTTTAAAGATTATCAAATACGCCCTGAATAATAGACATTTTTTTAAGTGAAAAGAATTATTTTTAAAAAAGACAGATAAAAGGAAGAGGTAAGATTCCTCTCCTTTTTGGAAAAAATTATTATGAGCAGATTTAACGAAGACTATCTTTAATCCATTCAGAAACACGTCCTTTAGAAGCAGCCCCAACCATATTTGATGAGATGTTCCCATTTTTAAACATCAATAAAGTAGGAATCGAGCGCACTCCATATTGGGTAGCCAGTTCCGGGTTTTCATCAATATTTACCTTGGCAATTTTGATTTGGCTTTGCATTTCCGTTGAAATTTCGTCTAAAATCGGAGCAATCATTTTGCAAGGGCCGCACCACTCTGCCCAAAAATCAACCACAACAGGGATGGAAGAAGTAAGAACTTCACTTTCGAAATTACTTTTATTAACTTTTATACACGTCATTAATTTATCCTTTATATTCATTTCTATAGATTGTTACAACAAAAATTCATATCAAGTTATTGTAAAAATAAATTATAAGGTTCTTTGTAAAAAGAAGTTTCTTGGTTTATCAAGCAATTTCATCAAGAAGTGCATCGAGTTTTTCTGGAGGAAGTTTAAAAATTTTTACTTCTTTACTGTAGATAAGAAGGGCTTGGATATTTTTATTGGGATGAATAGCTTGTAGCAATTTTCGGTAAAGAGCCATTTGCAACAAATAGTGTGGGGCAATAGCAGCTTCGTTTTCTGGTGGTACACCTGTTTTAAAATCAGCAAAGATAATGCTATTTTGTGTGATATATAAACGGTCAATTTGGCCGGAAACTACTTGTTCTTTTCCATGAATTTTTACAATGCCCATTAAGGAAACTTCGGCACGTGAATGGTCAGAAAAGAGGGGCTTGAGGTAGGAATCATCCAAAATCTGCCAAACATGACAGAGCGCTTTTTGTCTTTGTCTTTCATGCCAATGAGAGACTTTTGTATTGAGATAGTATTGGGCATAATCTCGACGTTGTGTAGAAGGGCAATTAGGTAAATGTTGCAGCAATCGGTGAACAATATTACCATATTCAATGGAAAAAGCTCTATTCGTATTTGTTTCTCCTAAGACAGGTGAGATACTAAGAGATTTTTGATTGGAGGAAATCTCAGTCTCAGCTTCAATAGAAAGACTAGCAACGGAAGGTTTTAATGGTTTCGGTAAGACTGGTTCTGCTGGTAGTTTATGGGAAAAAAAGTCAGGCAAAGGTGGAAATGTTTGGCCTTCAGCAGAGGATACTGCTTTGTATATTGGGGTAGAAGAAGAAGGTGTAATGCAATAGCGCCAAGCCGCAATATCCTCAGCAGGACCCTTTATGGGAACTGCATGCGGTTTGAGGGCCTTCTTTACTAATTGTAGCCATGTATCAGGAGAGGATCGCTCACCACTATATCCACAAATAAACAATCGATCTTCAGCACGTGTCATTCCTACATAGAGAAGGCGTTTATACTCTTCTTCAGCACGTTTTTTTAAATATGCAAGCGCTTTTTCAGAAAGTTTTGTGTTAAATTCTGAATTTGGATGCCAGATAAAACCTTGTTGATTACTCAATTGTTTATTGTTTAAAGAAACTTTAAGAAGGTGTGGTGCGTGTTGAGGATGCCAAATTGCACTACCAGGATCAACTAGGAAAACGACAGCAGCTTCAAGTCCTTTTGCAGCATGAATAGTCATGATACGAATTTCTTCATGGTTTTGGTCAAGTTCACGTTTAATTTCTGGTTTGCTTGCGCTTAAGATTTCCAAAAAAGCTTGTAATCCTGGTAAACCAGTTTTTTGAATAGTGAGCGTATAATCCATAAAAGCATCAAGTACATCGTTTGCTTCAGAACCTAAACGGGCTAGAATTTTTTGTCGTCCCTTATCATTGTTTAGAATATGACTATAGAATTCAAAAACAGGCATTTTATCAACTAAATTGCGATATTTACTGAGACTTTCAAAGATATATTTAAAAGATGCATGCGACGACACGTGCATACAAAGGCTTTGCCAAAGGGAACCTGTACGGTGTGCTGCAAGCTGAAAAAGTTTTTCTTCGCTAAGCGAAAAAAGAGGACTTTTTAAAACACAAGCCAGGGAAAGATCATCTTGTGGTTGTAAGACAAAACGGGCAAGTGCCATTAAATCCCGTACACTGATATGGTTAGTGAGCTGTAAGCGATCAGCACCTGCTACAGGAATATTTCGTAATTTAAGGGCACGGGAAAGCGCAGAAACAAATTGATCACGCTTACGTACCAATATCATAATATCACTAGCACACATTAAACGTCCTTTTGCTGGAAGCATTTCTCCTTTCTGTAACCAGTCTGCGATGGTTTCAGCAATTTTTTCCGCAAGACGTACTTCCGGTGTATTTAAGTGATCAACAGCTAAACACCAATCGTCAGGAAACTCATTTGTTTCTTTGGAAATAGCATCCCATAAGATAACATCACCCGGGCTGTGAATACGAATAGCTTCGTGTACCGTTTTTGTATTTTCTGCTGAAAGCCCTTTGTAATTTTCTGGTGTTTCAAAGACAAGATCGATGCTTTTAAGAACATCAGCTGTAGAGCGAAAAGAATAATTTAATTGCACTTTTTCAAATTTCTGTTTCGCTTGTTTTGCTTTTTTTTGAATCATTCGTCCATTTGCAGAAAAATTTTCTGGTGCAGCGCCTTGAAAAGAATAAATAGATTGTTTTTCATCTCCAACAGCAAAAAGAGTACGTATATTTGTGCGTTGACTATGACCCGTAAAAAATTCTTGTGCCAAAAGTTGAATAATTTGCCATTGTTCAGGATTAGTATCTTGTGCTTCATCAAGCAAAATATGATCAAGTCCATGATCAAGTTTATATTGCACCCATTGGCTTGCACCTTTGCGTTGCAACAAACAGAGTGTGCGTTCAATGAGATCATCAAAATCTAACAAGCCATTAGCCTTTTTTAAATTGTCGTAGATTTTAAGATATGTGGCACAGAGTTGAAAAGCGGCCATGTTGAGTGTAACAATTTTTACGCATTTGTATTTCTCTAAAAGAACAGAAAGTTTGCTTTGTTTGTCTTCAATCATTTGTTGAATAAAGGGCCAAATTTCATCTGATTTTTTAGGGTATAAACGTGAAAAGTTGCGAGGTTCACCTGTCGTTTTAAAATAAATATTTGAAATAATGTTGATAATGTTTGTTTCATCACAAACAGTTTCTAATTGGGAAAATTTTGCAATAATATCTTTGAGATTTTGTTTACCATAGGTTTGACAATGTGTAAGGGCATAAAGAGGTAGACGAGCAGTCTGTTGAATTTTTTCCAGCAGCCGCTGGTTTGTATCATCAGGTGCTAAATTAAATAGCGCACGCAGTTGTTCTTCTCCGTTTTCAGACAAAAGAGAAGATAAAAAATCAGACAGTTCGTGTTGCTTTTGGGTTGCTTCATACAGTAATTGATTAAAAGTGTTTTCATTGATAACTTTAAGAAGTTGTTTTAAAGCATGTTGTATATCGTTATGCATTAAAAGTTGACGGCGGGCTTCTTGTAATAATTTTTTTCGATTGATATCATCGATAAGTTCAAAATGCCCAGCAATATTGGCTTCCAACATAAATTGATGCAAAAGAGATTCACAAAATGCATGAATAGTTTGAATTTTTAATCCCCCTGGTGTTTCGAGGGCACGAGCAAAGAGTTGGCGAGCGTAGGATAATTTTTGCGCATTGATAGGTTTATTTTCAAGCTGCGATAAGATTTTCTGAAGCTGTGTGTCATCAAATTCATTCCAGCTGGAAAGTGTGCGAAAAATCCGCGATTGCATAACAGCAGCAGCTGCTTTCGTATAAGTAAGACATAAAATACGTGATGGCGGGGTCCCATTTAAAAGCAAACGAATAACCCGTTCACTTAAAACATGAGTTTTTCCAGCTCCTGCATTTGCAGAAACCCACACGTTTGTTGTTGGGTGTGTTGCCATTGCTTGAGCATCAAGGGCTGCTTCAGGAATAGAAAAAAGAGTCATGATTGATCTGCTTTATGAATATCGCTTGACCATTCCCATAAACGTGCCAGATGGTCATAGTCACCTTCATAACGTTTTTTAAAAGGGACTGCGTGCGAAAGATAGCCTTGTTGTGGGTTTTTATAATAATCCATTAATGCGATAAGATGTTTCCATGCTTTTTCACCAAGATTAATTGCGCTTTGGTACTCTTTTGCTCCTTTCTTTAAAAGAATTGATTGGCGGGTGATTTCTCCTTTTCCGTTGAGGGGAATATAAAATAAATCTGAGGGGATAAAATCTTGAAAATCTGTAAATGCACCTTTCATGAGCAAAGCTGTTTCCAGTGCTAATTGTGGAAATAATAAATCACGAACTTGTTTTGACGAGGGGGGCGTGCTGGTTTTAAAATCAAGGATTTCAACCATTTTACCTGGCAATACATCAATCCGATCAGCACGTCCTGAAAGGGTTATACCTGTTGTGCCTATAGGTATTTTTTGAGATACTACTTCGACGTGTCGTTCTCGAGATCCTAAACTTTGTTCCCATTGGATAAAAAACGGAGCAAAATTTTCAAAATTTTTCCACCAAATTATATCAATATCGATAGGTAAATTTAATTTATCAAATTCTTGTCGTCCGAGAGTTAAGAGTACATCTAACGCATTTGCGGCATTTGGATTTTTTACTTGTGTCCAAAAAGCGGCAAGAATAGTGTGATATAATGTTCCACGTTCAGTAGCGCAAGGATCATAAGTAAGTGCTTTAAGTGGTTTAAGCCGCAAAATTTTTTTGGCATAAATGGCATAAGGGTCGTACCGCAGTGTTGGTATTTCAGTAACCGAAAAGTGACGTGGACGCATTTTAAGGGATGGTGTAGGGCAAGGACGTGTTGCACAGGCAATCATATTTGTATTATCAAGCATTTTCGCCCAATGAAGTAATATTTCACCTCGTTCACGGATTTGCTTCCAAACTTGTTTCCCAACAACCGTTTCTAGGCGTTGTAGCCAACGTGAAGGAAGTGAAGGGGCGTGATTAATTCGTAATGCTCGGCTCATTACCACTTTATTCATTCCCATAGCCCACTGAAAATCATGTGCGGAAAGACCAATCCGCTGTTCGGGTGGTTCGAGAGTTAACATCATTTTCATTGGCCGTGATAAAAAAGCATCATTGCGGGTTGTAACAGGCCATGATCCTTCATTAAGACCGCCGATAACTACGGTATCAATTGTTTGTAAACGTGATTCTAAAGTGCCCCAAATGAATAAACGTGGATGCCCGCCCGGGGACGGCGTGACAGAACGAGTTGCTATCAGGGCCGAAAACATAGCGGGCCACTCACAAAGGTCAAATTTTAGTCCTGATTGATCACTCACTAATTCACGCAAAAAAGTTAAGAGGGCTTGTCCTGCTTCATGTTGATAAAGATGGGTGAGAGAATTATTTTCATCACGCCCAAAATTTTCAAAAACTTCAACTGTTGCTACCACGGCTTCATTGATAGTGCTTTCTTTTTTTTGTTTCATAAGAGATGCTAAAGGTTTGACAGCTTTACTCAAAAGATGACAAAGGAAACGTGCTTCTTCACACTTTTGTTGATCAAGGACGTTTTTTTCAGAAATATTGTGAGAATGTGCTGTTATCCATTTTTCGAGAAATTTATTACATTCGCAAAGATTAATACAGGCTGTATTTCCTCGGAGAACAAAGAGTTCAAAATTTTCTATAATCTCGCGTAAGTGATGACGATTTTGCCCTAATGTGGTGAGTGGGTGTTTGAGCAAGGAAAGAAAAGCAATTGGGTCATGAGGTTGAAACACATTTTCTAAAAGAAGACGTAACAAGGTCAAGGGGAGTGTTTGTGCAAGTGGTATTCCACTTGAATCATTTGCTTCAATTCCAAAACGCTGTAATTCAGTTGCGACACGACGAGCTAAATTACGGTCATTTGTGATAAGAGCTGCGTTTTTTTGAGGTTCTTCAATGGCATTGCGTAAGGTGACAGCAATGGCAAGAGCTTCCTCCCGCTCATTTATAGCTTCAATGAATGACCAATCTGCACAAAGTGTTTCATAATCATCGCGAATAATTTGTACCCATCGGTCTGTTGTAGAAGCTGGCCGAAGTGCTTCTGATAAAAGAGCTGCACGTTTTGCTTTTATTGCACTTTGTTGTCCAATTTCACGAACATGAATGCGATGACATTTCATGAGAGAGAGTAGTTTTTTTAAATGATATTGAGGATGACTGAAAGCGTTTGCTGCATGATCAAAAAAATCAAAATTTGTTTTTTTTTCGTTGGTTGTACCTAATGCATTCCACTGTTCTTCATCCATTTGAAGATCAAGACCTGCAAGAACAACAGCTCCTTTTGGTAGGCGAGAAATTACCTTTAAAAGATGGGAAACTGCGGGGATAGAACCTGCCACACCGGCAGCAAGTATGGGTTTATTCGATTGTGTCCGGTGAAGAGTTTCTGCGTGTATTTTGAGAGCTTGATTGCGCCATTCAACTGGATTACTTCGTTTCCTTTCTTGTAAGATTTGTGGCCAGCTCTGTGTAACGATAGTCAGAAAATTAAGGGTTATTTGCCACCATTCGGCTATCATATCAGGTGCAATTTCTTTAAGCTTTGACCAATCTGCTGCTTCTGTTTCAATTTCGTCCATCAAGTGTGCTAAATCTTGAGCAAGCCAAATCGCATCAGCAGTGTGAGCAGGAATAAGAACATCTTCTGTGCCAAACATGTCACGCAGATGAGCAGGCAAATTTTCACGCCAAGGACGAATAAGGCGCGCTAAGAGCAAGAGACGTTCACTTTCTCCAATGGGAGGGTTCAGAGTGTTGGTATGGTTTTCAATAAAAAGGAAACTATCTTCATCCAGATCTCCTAAGGGACGAATTGTTGGCAAGAAGGTTGATCGTGTATCGCTTCTTTCGACAAAAGCAGTACGTAAAGCGCGAGCAGCACGACGTGTTGGAACATAAATGAGGGTATCAGAAAGAGCAGTCTGAATATCTCCATTTGGCGCAAAGTTATCAATAAGTTCACCCGAAAGTAATGCATCAACAAAATGAGGCAAAAAAGAAGTTCCTGGAGAAATAGAAAAAACACGAGGTATATAGCTCATTTACCCTCTTTTGAGATACATGGAAAATTTAGTTGTTTTCATTTTTCTAATGTATACAATTTTTATTGAGGGCAAAACTGAAAAGCTACATTTATATGGTAGATTTTTGACTTTTATAAAAATATTAAAATACATCTTATAACTTGAGTCAGTGCGCACAATATAAAAAAATTTTCTAATATTTATCAATAAAGAGATGACTACGATTCATTATTTAGCCGGAACAACAATATAAAGAGCAAAATATTAAAGTTTTCAAAGGCTTAGGATTTGTAAGCATATTTTAAAATATTGCATATGATAAACAAGTAACTTACTATGCCATTGATACAGTGCAATATGAAAATACTCTTTAACATATTTGCATTGTTTCCAGAAAAGTCGCTTTACGATATTGCGACGTTTAAACAACTAGTTTCATAAAGAATATCTGTTAATTTCATCAAGGATTTGAGAAAAGGAAATGAAAGCAGATCTACATCTATTTTTATGTTCCATAGCTAAAATAAATTGCTTTGGTGGAAAAAGTTTTGCAGAATATAGTAAAGCATCTATTCTGTTTTTGAAAAGAGAGCTATTTCTTGATAGAAACTTTGTAAAGGTAGTAAACATTGGGTGTGAAGGATTCCGAACAAGATGATCTGGCATATAGGGTAAATTAAGATAAGATGAATTTCCATCGCATTGGTGGATGAGTACAAAAATCCCTAAGATTTCAAAACTTGTTGGACACCTGAATCAGAAGGCCTTTTTAAAAATCCGCGACAAAGATACGAGGAACAGAAAATCCATTGTCTAAAATAAGCTGATTAATTCCAACAAATTGATGAATATCTTTTGCAAGATGTACCATTTGTTAGGTAAGAAAAATCGGTGTTTTGTTTCGTCTGCATAATTAGCGTGTTCATAAGAATTTTTTAATATTACTTATCATCCAAAAGTTCATAGGTGCATGCAGAGGTATCATCAGCCAAAAAATGACAATGAATTTGGCTGTGCTTATGGGTTTTTAAAAATGTACGATTTGCAAAAGCCTGCTGTAGTCGCTCAGTAGAATGTTGTACTGATATAAGAGTCACATAACGCCCACAGCCTTCATGTTGTAAAGTCAGTGCAAAAGTGACCGGTTCTAAGAAATCAGCACCTTTTTTTGGCCATTCAATGAGCATAATGCTTTGTTCACGTGTTTCATGAAGCCCTAATTCATAAATTTCTTCTACCATAGAAAGACGATAAAGATCAGCATGAATAATTTCAAATTGTGGAAGTTGATAGCTTTGAACAAGAGTGAAGGTAGGACTTGGAACATACAGAGTGTTGTCATGGGCAAGTGTATGAATGATTGTACGTGCGATGGTTGTTTTGCCTGTACCAAGATCACCTTGCATTGTTACAAGATCACCAGGCTTTAAAGCGAGGGCTAAATCTTGTGCAAAACGCTTAGTTGCTATTTCATTTTCAAGAAAAAAACTAAAATGCATTTAAAATTCCACGAAATCGATAAAAAATTTTATAGTAATACAAAGACGCTATTAAAAAAACTTATCTTCTTTGGAGATTGGAAAAAAACATTTAACCGTTGTTCCTTGTCCTGTACCAGTGAGGATTTCAACGTATCCACCGTGAAGTTCAACAAAACTTTTAACAAGGGACAAACCAAGTCCTGCTCCTGCACGCCCACCATGATGTGAATGAGAAGAAAAACGTTTAAAAATTTGATTTAGAATATCTTCAGGAATATCAAATCCTTCATTATGGACACTGAAGACAATATTATCATCTTGTTTGTCGGCACAAAATTCAATCGTGCTTGCCTCTGTTGCAAAATTAATAGCATTACTAAGGACATTTACAAATATTTGATGCAAACGTGTTGCATCAGCAGAAATAAAATTTAAGGAAGGGGAAACTTGTTGTAAAAGCGTAATATAACGTCCATTAAGGCGCTCTTCTACACGAGTTACTGCCTGCACCATAGCATTGGTAATATTAACTGGCTGTATGTCCAATTCCATGATACCTGCATCAAGGGTTGCAAGATCAAGAATATCGTTGACAATATTCAAAAGAGTACCTGATTCTGAATGAATGTGCCGAAGATATTCCTGTTGGCGTTCATTAATAGAACCAAAAATTTGATCGCGTAAAATATCAGAAAATCCAATAATATTTGTAAGAGGTGTACGTAATTCATAGGAAACATGTTGGATAAATTGATTGCGCAAACGATCAGCACTTTCTAAAGCTTCATTTTTTTCTTGAAGAGCACGTGAAACATGGACAGTATCCGTAACATTAGCGAAAGTAAGCATTGTTTGTCCATCAGGAAGCGGTACCAATGTATAATCAATGATTATTCCATTTTTTAAGTCCATACGACCTGAATATGTGTCACGTTTTTCAGCAAAACCTGTAATAAATTTTGTAAACTGATCCCATTCTTTTCCTATGGTTAGGGCTGAACAATGGCTTTGTAATTGTGTAATGTGAGTACCTTCTACTAGTAGATTGTAAGGGAGAGACCACAATTTTGATAAAGCTGGATTCGATAAACGAAGGCGTCCATCAGTGCCAAAAACCACTACTCCTTCTGAAAGTTTGTCAAGTGTTTCGCCTTGTATTTTAATGAGTGTATTGTAACGTCGTTCAAGATCAATTTTTTCTGTAAGATTTTCATAAAGCCAAGTGGTGCCTCCTTGAGGATGAGGATTGGAGATAACACGCACCGTGCGCCCATCTGGAAGATTCCAAATTTGTTGATTCGATTCTGTTTGCCGATAGGCTTTAAAAAATTCTTCTTTCCATGCGCGCCAATTGGGGTGTTCTGCTAGGAGCCCTTTTTCACGCAAGCGTTCAAGAAGCAATGTATGACTTGGTTCATTTTCTAAAAAAGAACTCTCCAACGACCATAAAAGTTTAAAAGCGTGGTTGCAGAATTTTAATTTTTGGTTGGTATCAAAAACAGCGACAGCTGTTGAAATTTGGTCAAGTATTTCACAATGACTTTGAAGAACGCATTTTAGTTCATTAGCAAGATTTTCATATGCGCTGTCATCATGCGCAAAAGCAGCCATCCCTTCGGCTGTTGTAATCCGCGTAAGATGAAAACGGCGCCGTTCTCCATTAATGACTGTATGAACATGCTCTTGAAAAATTGTTTCTGTTCCATCTGTTTTGCATTGTGTTGTTTCATTGAAGAGATCACCTACTTCATTGCTATCTTCTCGAAAGCCTGTCATTTCTCTAAAGGCGCGATTGACAAAACAAATTTTTCCTTCACAATCTCGGATCCATATCGGTTCTTGAATACTATCAAGAAGATTGCGTTGCATTCTTAGCTCGATGAGGATTCGAGCAATATCTTTCTGTAAACGAGCATTTTCACTTTGCTGTGCTGAAATGTCTTGAAAACGGGCAATAGCTGCTGTTCCGGCGATAACCCCTGTAACTTGTAACAGCATATTATTTGTCGTGGTTATAGAAAGTTCAAAAGGGTGAGATTCGTAACGTAATTGCGTTAATGCATAGTCAAGTTCGCGCAAAGAACTTTCTTCAAGCCAAAGCGCAAAACATTGAAAATTTTGCTGGCTAATTCCTGCTTTTTGTAAAGCGGGAATGTTACCAACCACATGAGGTGATGCTGTTGGGTTTTCCCAAATAAGAAGAGATTGTCCGGTTTCTTTCAGAAGCCATTCATAATATTTAAGTTTTTCGGAAAGATTTACTTGAATTGTCTGCAGAGACCTCCACGAAACTTTTTTTGCACGCATAGTAACTGCTATACACGTGAGAAGTGAGGCACAAGAAATTCCACCACACAGTGCTAAAAGAAGCCATGGACCATCTGGCAAAATGAAAGTAAATGGTAAATGTGTTTCCAATGACTGAGCAACAACGCATGTCGGAAAAAAAAGGAAAAGAAAGCAAAAAATATGAGTACAGATTCGGATCATTTTTTGAATTTTTTCTTTGGGGTTATAATCACCAAAGCTAACCACCGTACCTTTTTCTTTTAATCCAAGAAAAGATTTAGTAACGATAATGATTTGGTTTATAGGGTCCTTGTGGCGTAACTCCAATATAGGCAGCTTGTTCTTCTGATAAAACAGTCAATTTTATCCCTAGCCGATCAAGGTGAAGGCGCGCAACTTTTTCATCAAGATGTTTGGGCAAAACAGTCACTTCATTTTTGTAATATTCTGAACGGGTAAAGAGTTCAATTTGCGCCAAAACTTGGTTTGTAAATGAGGTCGACATAACAAAAGAGGGGTGTCCTGTAGCATTACCGAGGTTAAGTAAACGCCCTTCAGAAAGCAAAATGATGCGTTTTCCATCGGGAAAGGTAATCATGTCGACTTGTGGTTTAATATTTGCCCATGGCAGATTTCTAAGAGCTGATACTTGGATTTCATTATCAAAATGACCAATATTTCCCAAAATGCACATATCTTTCACTTGCCGCATATGGTCTAAACGGACAATATCTTTATTGCCAGTTGTTGTTATGATAATATCGGCGCTAGAGGCAGCATCATCTAGAGTAACAACTTCATAGCCATCCATGGCTGCCTGAAGGGCGCAAATTGGATCAATTTCTGTCACTTTAACGCGAGCTCCAGCACCTGAAAGAGAGGCTGCTGAACCTTTACCTACATCACCATAACCACAGACAACAGCTATTTTACCGGCTATCATAACATCTGTTGCACGTCGGATACCATCTACTAATGATTCTCTACATCCATATTTATTATCGAATTTTGATTTTGTGACACTATCATTGACATTAATAGCAGGAAAAGGCAAAAGCCCTTCTTTTTGTAATTGATGAAGGCGGTGTACTCCCGTTGTGGTTTCTTCACTCACTCCTTTAATTGCTGCCCGCTGGCGGGTGAAAAAACCCGGTGTAATATCCATACGCTTTTGGATTTGTTTGAAAAAGAATCCTTCTTCTTCTGTTTTGGGATTAGACAGAATATCCTTATTTACTTCTGCACAGCTTCCTATCAAAATATAGTTTGTAGCATCAGCTCCATCATCTAAAATGAGATTTGAAGGATTGCCATCAGGCCATTGGAAAATAGCATCTATATACGCCCAATATTCTTCAAGCGTTTCACCTTTAACCGCAAAAACAGGCGTACCAGTAGCTGCAATAGCTGCTGCTGCGTGGTCTTGTGTAGAAAAAATATTGCTAGAACTCCACCGCACATCAGCACCGATTACTTTCAATGTTTCAATCAAAACAGCTGTTTGAATCGTCATGTGCAATGAACCAGAAATACGTGCTCCACGCAAAGGTTGATGAGAAGAAAACTCTTTACGACAAGCCATTAAACCAGGCATTTCTGTCTCAGCGATATCAAGTTCTTTACGACCATAAGGAGCAAGTGTGATATCTTTGACAACGTAATCTGGTGTTGTCATTTTATATTCCTTTAAAATCACTTTTTCTTCAGACGGTAGGAGAAATTAAAAAAAAATGCAAGCCAATAGAAAGACTTCTTTATGTAAAAAATCCTTTTTAAATTCTCCATAAACTTATACAAAAATATGCATTTATCTATTTAAATGATAATGTAACTGACAGAATGTAAAGGGACTCATAAAAATTTTCTTAAGTAAACAAAATTTACCGATATGTATTTTTTTAAGCTGTAAAAAAGGTGGAATGACGAGAAAAACTATGATTAAATTATATTTTTTGAAAAAAGAGTAAGACATATAACTTTCATTAAGATGCTTACTTTTCCTTTTATATAAAGTACAAGTGAATTAAATTATGAAAAATATACGTTCACGAAGCACAATACATTATTGTATTACTCATTTATATATTTGTTTTAAAGGGACGTTTCACCTTACTTCTATCGCATTTTAATACTACCTATAATGATATAATTGCAAAATTCATGGGTCACTACCATCTTTACGCTTAAGCAAAAACCATTGTTAATATTTCTTGGTTTTCAATGTTTCTCTAACTCCTATATGCCAATTCATAGGAGAGATGTTTAATTCATTTTAAACATTTTTTCTCCTTACATTTATCCTTCGTGTGATGTGCAAGTAAAAGTTTTTTATGATTCTGAATACATAAAGTGTAAAAAGAGAAAATATTACTCTATTCAATATTTTCTATTTCAGTATTGAGAAAAAGGTAAATTATTATAAACCAGTATATTGACTAGTGTTTTAAGGCTACGTACTTAGGTTAGTAAATTTGTGGAAAATTGGCCTTGTGGACGAAATCTCCAAAGATAACTTGGTAAGAAAGCAGCCATTGCTCTGGGGATAATGCCAGCACCTTCTAAAGTACGTTTATTTTCAATAGCTTCTTGAGAAACAATATTATCCACTTGCAAGAAGTGTATCTGATTAGTTGTTACGAGTGTTGGCAAGAAAGGCAATTTACCAACATTTCCCAAAAAACCACCAAACAATAAACCTATAGAAAGAGGCATAGATAAAATTATTTTTTTACGTTGAATGATTTTTAACACCTTTTCAAGGGCATTTTTGAATGTAATAATCTGAGGACCACCAAGATCATAACATTTCCCAGAGATAACTTGCCCTTCTAAAGCGCGTACAGCAAATTCAGCGATATCGCCAACATATACAGGTTGCAATTTGCTTTGTCCGCTTCCAAAAAGGGGAAAAATCGGTAAAAAACATGCCAAATTTGCTAAGGTATTAAAAAAACAATCCTCTGCTCCAAAGATAATGGATGGGCGCATAATAATTGCTTGAGGATGTGTGTTCTGTACGATTTGTTCACTCATAAATTTGACACGTGCATAAAGAAATGAGGCGTTTTTATTGGCTACGAGCGTTGACATATAAATAAGTGGCACCCCAGCATCAGCTGTTAATTCAGAGACATTTTGTACACCGTCAATTTGCGTACTTTGAAAATTTGATTGATTTGCTTGCGCTAAACTACCAGGAAGAAATACTGCCCCATCTGCTCCATACAATGCACGTGCAACAGAGGCGCGATGCTTTATATTGGTTTTAAGCATTTGAGTTTGTCCTACTTCTCCTATTTGGAGCATGTAATAAGCTTTTTGCGGACAACGAACAGCAATGCGAACGCGATACCCCCGTTTAGTTAAAGTTTCAACGATATGCCGCCCCACAAAACCAGAACCGCCAAAAACAGTGATAAGTTTAGGATGTTGATAAAGTGCACGATCGAGTTTCATGATGAAAAAGTCTATCTTTCAAAGCTTTATGAATAATCAATTTTTAACATGGTGGTGTTTTATTGTCACGTAAAATATCGCCTGCAAGGTAAAGAGAACCACCAATAAGGATGACAGCTTCTTTATACTCTGTGTTAATTCTATGTAAAGCATCTTGTAGATGTGCTTGTGGAATGGCAAGAAATCCTGCTTTTCGGGCTGATTCAGCTAAAATAGTTGGACACATACCTGCATTTTTTTCAGTTAATGGGACAGTATAAACTTTGTCTACCAGGTTTGCTAGAGGGCGAAAATAACCAACAGCATCTTTAGTATTCAGCATACCAACAATCATAATAAAAGGGCGGTTTGTTTTTTTTCTCCATTGAACAAGTTCTGCTGCAACAACTTTTCCTGCTGCAGGATTATGACCACCATCTAACCATAAATCAATACCAGGAGACAGCTGATCAACCAAATTTCCATAGGTAAGATGTTGCATCCGTGCTGGCCAGTAAATATTTTGCAAAGCATGACTTATCGTTTTTTCTGAAAGCCGAAAACCGGCTTGATGAATTGCCTCAAGAGAGGCTCCAGCATTGGCAATTTGATGAGCCCCAATGAGGTTGGGAAGTGGAAGATCCATAAGACCATGACTGTTTTGAAATACCATACGTCCATATTCTGTATAGCTTTGATAATCTTGATTAAACAGGGAATAAGGAGCTTTATTTTTAACAGCAATAGACGTTAAAATAGAAAGAGTTTCATCATAATCTTGCTTACCAATGACTATGGGAACTGCTGGTTTTATAATTCCCCCTTTTTGAAAAGCGATTTGTGCAATTGTTTTTCCAAGAAAAGCTTCATGATCGTAGTCAATAGGCATAATAAGGGAGACAGCTGGTTTGTTGATCACATTGGTGGCATCAAACCGTCCTCCTAATCCGACTTCTAAAATTACGGCATCAGCTGGATGAGTACTAAACAACATAAAAGCGGCTGCTGTGAAAATTTCAAAAATGGTAATTGGTTCTTGACGATTCACTTTTATAATTTCATGAATTGTTTCAGCCAATTGGCTCTCTGTAACAAATTTGCCACTTCCTTTTTGACCTAGACGGCAACGTTCATTCCAGTTGACCAGATGAGGTGAGCTGTATACATGAACGCAGTAACCTGCACTTTCCAAAAGAGCACGACAAATCGCTGAAGCAGATCCTTTACCATTTGTTCCAGCAATATGAATAACAGGTGCAAGCTTTAAATGTGGATTGCCAAGACGCTCTAAAAGGTTTAGAATACGCTCTAAAGAAAGATCAAATTTTTGGGGATAATTTTTCAGTAAATCATCTATCACCGTTTGTACTTGGCTTTTTTCCATAAGCTTAAGCTGCTTTTGTTGTAGAAAACGATGTTGGAGAATCTGTTGGGGATGGATTAGAAGGGTTAACAGCCGCAGGATATTTCATCATCAAGCGTAGAAGCCGTGCAATGGTTGCTTTCATTTCTAAACGTGATACAACCATGTCAATCATACCATGTTCGAGCAGATATTCACTACTTTGAAAACCTTCTGGTAAAGTTTCACGTATAGTTTGTTGAATCACACGTGGTCCTGCAAAACCAATCATAGCACCTGGTTCGGCAATATGAATATCGCCGAGCATAGCGTAAGAAGCGGTAACACCACCGGTCGTTGGGTTAGTAAGAACCACAATATAGGGAAGTTTTGCTTCTTTCAGCATTTCAATGGCTACAGTTGTACGAGGCATTTGCATCAATGAGAGTGTTCCTTCTTGCATACGTGCACCGCCAGAAGCTGCAAAAAGAACCAGCGGACATTTTTCTGCAATGGCAGTATCAAAAGCTTTGATAATAGCTTCTCCTGAAGCCATACCAAGTGATCCACCCATAAAGGAAAAGTCTTGAACAGTAGCTATAATCGGTAAGCCTTCAATAGTACCGTGTGCACTTAAAATATTATCATCAATACCAAGTTTAGAACGATAATCTTTTAATCGGTCAATATAACGTTTTTCATCGCGAAACTTTAAAGGGTCTGTTACAACTTTTGGATTTTCAAGAGGTGTATAAACACCATCATCAAAAAAATGCATGAGACGGTTTTTGGCGCTGATACGCATGTGATAACCTGAAGCCGGGATTACATATTGATTCATTTCCAAATCTTTATGGAAGACCATTTCACCACTGATGGGATCTTTAATCCACAAATTATCTGGAATTTCACGGCGTCCCAAAATAGAATTAATTTTAGGACGAACATAATTTGTAATCCAGTTCATTTTTATAGCCTCTCTTTAAATATTATACACTTTTTGCATGATTACAAAGAATATAGAACTTAAGTGATCAGACTCATTTTATAAAGGAATCTATTTAATACTTTTATCTGTATACGTATAGTTTCGACTCCATTATCCTTTAGGTTTAAAGTAACAGCTCTTCTATATTAATAAAGTATTTCTTACACAAACCTAACAGTAGTTTTAATATTTTAATAAATGACATTACTTGTTTTTTTGTTTTGATATCAAAATCTATTCCTTGCACTAGTTGGCAAATTTTTCATTTATTCCTGAGGAAAATGAATATTCAATTAGCTATTAACATTAACGCCCTTAAAACAAAGAGGCCTTATAATTATAAAAATAAAATATCAAAAAGACTACAATAATCCATAAAAATAGTGGATACGATAACGTTATGTTAACGAAACGCTACCACCAGAGCAAGATCTTTTTCAAGAGTTTGCTTTGATGAGAGAAATGAAAAGTGGTTATTATAAAGCACCTTATTTTCTATTTCTCTTTACTTATGAGCTTTGCTGGATTTTAAGTAAGTGTTATTGTTTTTGCGTAACACGTATGGTGGTCTTTTGGGAGAGCATCTTGTGTAAGTGTGTCATAAAGGCGGCTGCAAAAAGCGGTGTTGCTAAATTAAGAATCGGAATCGAAACAAAAAGTGCAATCAACAGTCCTGCACAAAAAACTGTTGTATAATGTGTGTGTAAAAAAGCATGTGCTTCTTGTTCAGATCGAAAACGGTAGGCAGCAAATACAAAGTATTCACGACCAAGCAAATAGCCATTAACAACATAAAAGGCAATAAAATTGATACCTGGTACGAAGAACAAAATAAAAGCGATTCCATTGCCGAAAAGGCTTAAAACAACAAATTTCAAGGATAGAACTAGAGAACGTTCAAACGATAGAGCATGTCCAATAGGCTCATTAGGATAATCTTCTTTTTCAATAATTTCAGCGGCAGAATCAATAAAAAATCCCCCAATCATAGCGGTAATTGGAGCAATCAAAAAAGCCATTAGCAAAGTTAAGCCAAGGTTCAAGATAATCAGTATGCCCAATCCTAACCATCCTGCCCAACTAGGTAATCCAGGAAGAAAATGAGCAATCCAAGGCCAGAAGTAAGATATAAAAAATTGGCGTACACACAGCCATATAATGGCCAGTACAACGAGGGTAATTCCCAAAGCTTTTAATATCATAGTGCGATATTGCGAAGTTATAAGACGTTGTAAAGCGAGATAGGCAGCGGTAAAAATCATAACAATTAAGTAAATAAGAAAAAAGTGAAAACAAGAGATAAATTGGAAAGTGCTTTACATATGTACTTAGTTTCATAGATCCTATAATCTTGTTGTTTAAAGGTAAACAGTCAAAAGATGGCATTTTTTATCCATAGTACCGTAAAAATTTTTCTTCAATACGGTGATATAAAGCGCATTCATGTATATTAAAAATATGGATGTTGTTTCTATGTATTTTCAATTTTCTTATGCACTAATTCAGTATAAAAGTATGAAGTTGCACAGAATATTCAGATCAGGATTTACCACAGCATCTAAGAAATAAATCACATAAGTAGTAAGAAGGTGAAACAAACTGAGAGAAATCAATCTGATTACAAATTGGTTCTAGTTAGAAAACTTCGTTCTTTAGGACGGGGAGTAGTATATCAAGCATTATAGAAATTTATGATAGAATTTTTTGTAAAGCTAATGAAATGAACAACATAAGCAAATAATAACAAATAATAATAAGAACTATTTATGCTAGTTACCTTATAACTAAATTGCAATACGTAGACATTTTTATTTCTTTCAATGAGAGAAGATTGCTTTTTGTGTAAATGTAGGCACTCTTTCAATGAATATTATGCATGTAAATAATTTTACGTGATTTAGTAAATGAGTTTCATTTTTTTGTGGTGCATTTTAGTTAAAGTATGCATATTTTGATTTCTGAAAAACTTTTAGTTTCATTAAAATATGACGTCCTTTTCTCATTGATGAGCAGGAATGTGGGGCTCAAAAAATGACACAATAACATTTGCTAGTTTTTGTGCTACTTGCTGTTTACTCATATGCGGCCATTCTTCAACATTTTCTTTACTAACAAGATAAACTTGATTTGTGTCAGCGCCCATGACATTTGTGCCATCAGCCTGGAGAGAAATATCATTCGCAAGAATGAAGTTTGCTCCTTTTTCGATACATTTTTTTTTCGCATTGGCAATGATATCACAGGTTTCAGCAGCAAAGCCAATTACGAGTGAAGGGCGGTTTGAAGCATTGCAGATTGAGGCCAAAATGTCAGGATTTTCAACCATGTGCAAGGATAGTGGTGTTTTAAAGACACGCTTTTTAATCTTGTGTAAAGATTGTGTTTGGCTGCGCCAATCGCAAACGGCAGCGACAAAAATAGCTCCATCGGCGGGTAAGGTTGCTTGAACAGCTTGTAACATTTGACATGCTGTCTCAACATGAATAGTTTTTACCCCTTGTGGATCAGGAAGGTCAACCGGTCCACAAATAAGCGTCACTTTTGCACCCAAGTTAGCTAAAGCTGTAGCAATGGCATGTCCTTGTTTACCTGAAGAACGATTAGCAAGATAACGCACTGGATCGATTGGTTCATGGGTGGGACCAGAAGTAACAATAAAATGGCGGCCAGAAAGTGACTTTTTTTGTACACGAAGAATAGTTTCGACTGTGGCGACAATGGTTAAGGGATCACTCATGCGTCCACAACCTGCCTCATCACGTTCAGCCATTTTGCCGATTTCTGGTCCGACTATATGAACACCATCTGCACGCAGTTGTGCGATATTGCGAACAGTTGTTGGATGTGTCCACATCACTGGATTCATAGCTGGCGCAATTAAAAGTGGACAACGTGCTGCTAAAAGCACACAATCAGCTAGATCTTCCCCTATACCGTTGGCTATTTTGGCAATGCGATTGGCTGTAGCAGGAGCTAAAATAATGAGGTCAGCATCACGTGCTAATCGGATATGTCCGATATCATGTTCTTCTGCGCGTGAAAATAAATCACTATACACAGTACGGCCACTCAAAGCTTCAGCTGCTAAAGGCGTAATAAATTTTTGCGCGGCTTTTGTCATAACAATGTTTAAGCATGCACCACGTTCTTGTAAACGGCGAATCAAGTCAAGCGCTTTATAGGCTGCAATACTACCACCAATAATGAGAAGAAGTGATTTTGATTGCAGTGATTGCGTTTCAACATTACTTGCCTGAGATGATAGTATAGTGGGAGTCACGGAATTACTTAAAAGGCGACGAGCTTCTTCTTCCATAGAAATACCATTCTGCGCGGCACGTATACGCAAAGCTTCTTTGGCTTCAGATGAAAGATTACGAACAGTAATACTTGCCATAAAATATTTCCCAAAAATGAATTGATTGCAATGATTTCGTTATCTATATGTTTTAACATATTGAGCAGATTAGAGAAGATGAAAAAGATAAAAAGTGAGACAAACGCAACAAAGTGCGATGATAAAGAGGCTATAACGACTATAGCGGTTAATACGACTTTGTTCGACAGCAAGTTGTTTAAGGGTAGCAGGAGAAAGATTAAATCCTATTTTTCTCATTTCGTTAAGGTCTTCTTCGAACCGTTGGAAATTTTGTATCAATTGCGGTGTTTTACGTGCCAATGAAAAAAGTGCTTGCGCTCCTTCACTAAAATCTTTTGCAACTCCTATAGGCCCTAAATTTTTGCTAATCCATTCTCTGACAACGGGTTCAGAAGCTTTCCACATGTTAAAATGAGGGTCCAATGTGCGAGCTACACCTTCAACGACAACCATAGTTTTTTGCAGTAATAAAAGTTCAGGGCGTGTTTGCATATCGAACAATTCAGTAACTTCAAACAACAGTGTAAGCAACTTAGCCATGGAAATGCTTTGCGCTGATTGCCCGTGAATTGGTTCACCAATAGCACGGTTAGCTTGAGCAAAGCTCTCAATATTATGGTGTGGAGGCACATATCCTGCTTCAAAATGAGCACGTGCC
Source organism: Bartonella alsatica (assembly GCF_013388295.1). Taxonomy (NCBI): domain Bacteria; kingdom Pseudomonadati; phylum Pseudomonadota; class Alphaproteobacteria; order Hyphomicrobiales; family Bartonellaceae; genus Bartonella; species Bartonella alsatica. Next base: position 993,822 of record NZ_CP058235.1, read on the forward strand.
ACTCGGACGTAATCACGAGTAATAAAGCCGTAAAGGATTTCAGCAAGGAAATGCTTTTCTTTTTTACCGAGTCGCCCTGTAATTCCTAAATCAACAGCAACAATACATCCTTCTGAGTCTACAAATAAATTACCGGGATGCATATCGGCATGAAAAAAACCATCACGCAATGTATGACGAAGAAAAGATTGAATGAGCGTAATTGCGAGTGTTTGCAAATCAAAACCCGCTTCTTTGAGGGCGGAAATTTCAGATATTCTTATACCATTGATCCATTCCATTGTAAGAACATTGCGTCCTGTTCGCTCCCAATCAATTTTGGGAACACGAAAACCTGCATCATGTTGAATATTTTCAGCCATTTCTGATATAGCAGCTGCTTCTAACCGTAAGTCCATTTCAATCCGTGTGGTTTGTGCCAAAGTGTCAACCACACAAACAGGGCGCAGCCTTCGAGAAGCTGGTATATAACGCTCTTGTAAATGAGCAATGAGATAAAATCCTCTAAGGTCTTTGGAAAAACGAGTTCTAATATTAGGGCGTATGACTTTAACAGCACATTTTTTTTTATGACCGGTTTCATCGAAATATTCAGCTGGATGAACCTGAGCTATAGAAGCAGCAGCAATGGGTGGATAAAAGTTTACAAATAAATCATTGATAGATCGACCAAGCGAATTTTCAATTTGTGCAATGGCATCAGGGCAAGAAAATGTTTGGACGCGATCTTGTAACTGTACCAAATCTTCCGCAATATCACGTCCAACAATATCAGGTCTGGTCGCAAGAAATTGACCAAGTTTTATGTAAGAAGGACCAAGCTTATTGATGGCATGAGAAATATTTTCAGATCGTCGCTTCTTTTTTGTTTTGCGTCGCGCCAATGCACTTGCTATACGATGACATAATGCTGGAAATCCCTGAAGATCATCGTTAGGCAGAGCACTCAAAACACCTTCACGTGCTAAAACCCATCCTGCGCGCATTAATTGAAAGTAAGTGGAAATTTTTATCATTTTTAAATTTTCCAACCTGAATGCAGTGCTGCGATTGCTCCAGTGAGATTACGGTATGACACCCGTGAAAAACCTGCATGATTAATCATATGCGCAAAATCATCTTGCTTAGGAAACTTACGAATGGATTCAACTAAATAACGATAAGCATTTTCATCATTTGCAATGATTTGACCAAGTTTAGGGATGGTATGGAAAGACCAAAAGTCATACAGTTTGTCAAGCAGAGGCATCTCGACATTTGAAAACTCTAAACATAAGAAACGTCCTCCCGGTTTTAAAACACGAAAAGCTTCTCTAAGGGCTTTGTCAATATGGGGCACATTGCGGATTCCAAAGGCAATGGTATAGGCATCAAAACTTTGATCTTCAAAAGGCAAATGTTCTGCATTGGCTTCAACAAAATCAATCAGAGGAGCAAGACCATTTTTTTGTGCACGTTTTTTACCAGCACTGAGCATTGAGCTATTAATATCAAGCACTGTAGCATGAACTTTTTGGCGTGAAGCATTAAGAATACGAAAAGCAATATCACCAGTACCGCCAGCCACGTCAAGAACCTTCCAATTTGGAAGTGCTGGGGGAGAAAGCCATGCAACCATAGAATTTTTCCACATACGGTGGAGTCCTAATGATAAGATATCATTCATCTTATCATAATTTTCAGCAACAGAGTGAAACACACTATCAACCATGGCCTGTTTTTGTGCTTCATCAATCCTTGTAAAGCCAAAAGAGTGTTCCATACCACCTTTTGCTCCTATGCGTTCTGTTTCAGCTGCCATGTGCTACCCTTCCTTATTTTTCGTTGATCGTAAATGAAAATAGAAGGAATGTTCAAATACGAAAAAACGATGTATAAAACTACGATGTTTATACAGCCAAAAACAAAAGAGTACCTTTAGATATCAAGATTAGCAACGCTTAAGGCATTATCTTGAATAAAGACTCGCCGAGGTTCAACTTCATCACCCATTAAACGAGAAAAAAGAGAATCTGCATCGGTTGCATCATTAATTTTAACTTGTAAAAGTGAGCGCGCATCGGGATCAAGAGTTGTTTCCCAAAGTTGTTCAGCATTCATTTCTCCAAGACCTTTATAACGCTGTAATGTTATACCCTTTTTACCGTTGGCAAAAATGCTTTCTAAGAGACTCATAGGTCCAAAAATACGCTCTGATTTATCTTTGCGATGTAGGAGAAGGGGAGGATTATATATTTCTGTGAAATTTTTAGAAATGCGATCAATTTGGCGTGCATCGGCTGAATTGATAAGTCCTGCATCAAGGGTAATAACATCTTTAACTCCGCGTAAAACACGTTCAAAACATAAACTTCCCTCTGATGTGTATTGACCACTCCAACCTTGTTCCATATCATCAGCAATCAAATCAAGACGATAGGCGATGTTATCGGCTGTTTTTTGCGCTTTTTCTGATGTTACAAAGGATTCAAGATTAAAAGCTCCAACAATCGCTGCTTGCTCAACAATACTGCGGTCATAACGTGTATGAAGACCATTTAAAAGTTGACGTAATACACGGGCATCTTTGACAAGCTGATATAAATCGGTATTTGTACGGACTTCTCCCGTTGAGAGCTCTAGAACTGTCTCTTCCAGCCCGGTATCGATTAAAAATTCTTCAAATGCTGCTTCATTTTTAATATATTGGGAAGATTTACCACGTGAAACTTTATAAAGGGGTGGTTGAGCGATATAAAGATGTCCACGCTCAATCAATTCGGGCATTTGTCTAAAGAAGAATGTAAGAAGTAGGGTGCGGATATGTGCTCCATCAACGTCTGCGTCGGTCATGATAATGATTTTATGATAACGTAATTTATCTGGTGAAAATTCATCTTTGCCAATGGAAGTTCCAAGAGCAGTGATAAGTGTTCCAATCATATCAGATGAGAGCATGCGATCGAAACGTGCACGTTCAACATTAAGAATTTTACCACGTAAGGGCAAAATCGCTTGATTTTGGCGCGAGCGTCCACTTTTCGCTGAACCGCCAGCTGAATCTCCCTCTACGATAAAGATTTCCGATTTCGCTGGATCACGTTCTTGACAATCGGCAAGCTTTCCTGGCAGAGAAGTAATATCAAGAGCTCCTTTTCGTCTTGTGAGCTCACGTGCTTTTCGTGCTGCTTCACGCGCCGCAGCAGCCTCTATTACCTTACTAATAAGAAGTTTTGCTTCGTTAGGATGTTCTTCCATCCATATTGAAAGACCTTCATTCACCAAATTTTCAACAACGGGGCGCACTTCAGAAGAAACCAATTTGTCCTTTGTTTGTGAAGAAAATTTAGGATCGGGAACTTTAACTGAAAGAATGGCTGTGAGCCCTTCGCGGCAGTCATCACCCGTTAAGTTAACTTTTTCTTTTTTTGCAATGCCTGAAGATTCAGCATAACCATTAATTTGACGTGTTAAAGCGCTACGAAAACCTACTAAGTGGGTTCCCCCATCCCGTTGAGGAATGTTATTTGTAAAACATAAGACTTTCTCATGGTAAGAGTCATTCCACCATAAAGCAACATCAACACTCATTCCGTCTTTTTCACTGGTAATATAAATAGGAGTATCTAGAAGTGCTCTTTTCGTTTGGTCAATGTATTTGACAAATTCAATTAATCCACCTTCATAATGTAGTTCAACGGTTTGAACGTCGGCATGGCGTTCGTCAATGAGAAGAATATGTATACCAGAATTTAAAAAAGCGAGTTCTCGCAAACGACGTTCCAAAGTTTCAAAATCAAATTCAACCATCGTAAAAGTTTCAGAACTTGGTAAAAATCTGATTTCTGTTCCACTTTCTGCATCACAATCGCCAATAATTTTTAGCGGAAAATCAGCAACTCCATGGCTAAATGACATTTCATGAATTTTACCATTACGTTTGATTTGTAATTTAAGCCAAACAGATAATGCATTAACAACAGAAACACCAACACCGTGTAAGCCACCTGAAACTTTGTAAGAATTTTGATCAAATTTTCCACCAGCATGAAGCTGAGTCATGATGACTTCAGCTGCTGAAACCCCTTCTGTTGGATGGATATCTGTTGGAATTCCACGTCCATTATCACGTACAGAACAAGAACCATCAGCATGGAGTGTGACAGTCACAAGAGTAGCATGACCGGCTAAAGCTTCGTCAATAGCGTTGTCTACGACCTCATAGACCATATGGTGCAAACCTGAACCATCATCTGTATCGCCGATATACATGCCAGGACGTTTACGTACAGCATCAAGACCTTTGAGAACTTTGATAGAAGCGGCACCGTAGTCATTACTAGATGTCGGTGAGATTATTTCATCACTCATAAGTTAATCCACTTCTGTATTCAGTTTATGATATCCAAACAGCTTTTCCTAAGCTTAATATTTTAACCAGTTATTTATGGAATAACCATATTGAACATTTATCGTATATCAGACTTATATTCAACATCTGTTAGTACATAATAGAGAGAATGATTTTTACATACAGTATTTATATAATTTGAGATGCGAAAAAATACAGACGATTGGTTCGATAAAGGTTATTTATACGAGACGTTAATGTTTGCTAGAAATAATTACTTGAGCTTTGCGACGATGCGAAAAATAGGATATTTTGTCTATTTTGTGAGAATGAAGAAAAATATATAGCGTTTTAATACACACAAGCCTTACTTTTTTATTCTTGCGGTCAGCTTATAAACTAAAGACGTATTTTTGCATTATTCTTTGTTGGTATACAAAAAGTTTTAATGAAAATATGTAAGAATTTCACAAAGTATGTAGGACTTATAGCTTATATGAGCGGCAAGATTAAAACACTTTGATTTATAATGATAGTTGATCATTGTACATGTTTAATGAGAGATCTGAATATACCGTAGAATTCTCTCGTTTCAAATTCTCTCCTGACGGATCAGAAAACACCATTCGCTTGTACCTTCACAAGGGCGAACAACATATGGATAAAAACCGTTTAATACAAAAAATCAAAATACTTCTTACGAACCGTTTCAATATAGGGGCTGACGCAACATAAGATAATGGTGTGCGGGCTTTTAGCTTCATAAGTGTAAAGATAGTCAAGATGGTGCTGTGAGATAAGATGGGTAGCAACGAAGAACGTTTTTTAAAAAAGTGCATGAGTTAGCAGCACAATGCTAATCTGTTCTTCATATAAGGAGCGTGAACCTTCATGAAAAAAAAACCAAGAAATATTTCTGATATTATCAAAGAGATTTAGGAAAAAACAGAAAGAGCGATAATATAGGAATTTTTATTGCTATTTATGCTAGAAAATCGCTTTCCTGCTGAAAAGGCTTTTTTACGTGTTTAGTTGGGGAAGTGGAAGCAAAAGTTTTGTTATCACTAAATCTATTCTGAAAACTATAGAAAAATATTAAATTTTTCAACGGTTTAGAGAAACACGAAAATTTTAATTCGTTAGAATAGCAGATATTTCAGTTCAATGCATTAGATATGATAACTGAGAAAAGTTATATTTTAGCTTTGAAAATGAGAGGACAAGATTTTGAAAATAAAGAAATTTATAAATGGATTAAATGTTCTTATTGGAGTTTTATTTGGAGCATGGGGATTTTTGTTTTTCTCGATTGCAGAGGCTGAAACGGCTGTAAAGCTACCTTCTTTTTTTGATTCGCATAAACATTTTATACAACCTGATACAACAGATATAATTCGTTTACGTTTTGTAACAACTTTTGATTTTCCTCCTTTTAACTTTCTTGACAAAACAGGGCGTCTTGCAGGCTATAATATTGACTTACTGCGTGCTATTTGCTCAAAATTAAACCTTGAAGAACTCTGTGAAGTAGAAGTTGTTCCTTGGGAGGATCTCCTAGATCATGTCAAAGATGGTGAAGCGGAAGTAATTATTGCAGGTTTAAAAGAAACAATTGAAACACATCAAGATCTTATTTTCACGAAATCTTATTTACGTTTTCCAGCTCGATTTGTTGCTTCTCGATTTTTGAATCTCGATGAGCCAATAAGCGATAAATTAATACATTTAAACAGTGGCGTTTTGTCCAAAAGTGCTCACGAAAAAACTGTTTCGTAGTTATTTTCCTGAAGCTAAATGGCAAGGATTTAAAGAAAGAGAAGAGCTCTATAAAGCACTACAAGATCGTACAATTGATGTTATTTTTGATGATGGATTTGCTTTATCTTTATGGTTAAATGATTCCAAATCCGCTGATTTTTGCCATTTTGTTGGAGGGGCATATATGGCTCCACAATTATTGGGGCAAGGAATGCGACTTGCTGTTGCAAAAAAGAACGAAAAATTAATTGATATACTCAATTATGCTCTGCAATCTCTAGAAGATGATGGCAAACTTACAGAACTTTATCTGCGTTATTTTCCGATTAGTTTTTATTGATGAATACTTTCCTTAGGGAAGCGTTGTTAATCTTTCAGTTCCCAATCGATAAGAAATAGCTTCTGCGAGATGATGACGTGCAAGAAGGTCTGCTTCATCGAGATCAGCAATGGTGCGTGCAACTTTGAGAATACGATGATAGGCACGGGCAGAAAGGTGCATTTTTTCACTCACGTCCCGTAAGAGTGTGGTAGCATTTTTATCAGTTAAAGCAATTTTTTCGATGATTTTGGCAGGACAATCACTGTTGGTGTGAATATGGTCAAGCCCCAATGTCTTAAAACGTTTGGCCTGAATAGCACGACACCGTGCAACGCGTTTTGCGACATCGCAGCTTTTTTCTGATTTTTCTGGTTGCATAAGGTCCATAGCTGTTAAAGCAGGGACGTCAATTCGTAGATCGATTCGGTCAAGCAGAGGACCAGAAATACGGGATTGATAATCGATTTGGCAGCGTATTCCTTTAGCACAAACATGGTTTTTTTCGCCTGCCATACCACATCGGCAAGGGTTCATTGCAGCAATGAGTTGGAAACGCGCAGGATAGCTGATATGGTGATTAGCACGGGCGATAACACATTCTCCACTCTCTAAGGGTTGGCGAAGAGAATCGAGAACCTGTGGAGAAAATTCAGGTAATTCATCAAGAAATAAAATGCCGTTATGTGCGAGTGAGACTTCTCCTGGACGTCCTTTAAGGCCACCACCTATCATTGCTGCCATGGAAGCAGAATGATGTGGTGCGCGAAAGGGGCAGTGCCGTGAAATAGTATTATGGACTGTTTCTCCTGTAATAGATGCTATGAGAGAAACATCTAAAAGTTCACGGCTATTAAGGGGCGGTAAAATGGAAGGTAAGCGTTGAGCTAACATAGATTTTCCTGCACCAGGAGGACCTACAAACAAAAGGTTATGCCGCCCAGCTGCACAAACTTCTAATGCACGTTTGGCGGTTTTTTGTCCTTTAATTTCGCAAAGGTCTGGAAGTTCAGTTTGGATAGTATATTGACGCGGTTGTGGACGTTTTTGAATTTGAGTTCCTTTAAAATGGTTAACCATAGTGAGAAGAGTTTCGGGTGCAAGGATATTCATTTCTGCATTTGCCCATGCTGCTTCAGGTCCGCATTGATAGGGACAAATAAGTCCTTTATCGAGCGATAAAGCTGTCATTGCAGCTGGTAAAACACCATTGACAGCTGTAATCGAAGCATCCAGTGATAATTCACCTAAAATGACGTAGTCTTGTGCTACTTCAGGAGGAAGAATTCCCATGACAAGCATTAAGCCTACAGCTATGGGTAAATCATAATGTGACCCCTCTTTAGGTAAATCAGCTGGAGCAAGATTAATAGTAACCCGTTTATTGGGCATAGAAAGCCCACAAGCATGAAGGGATGCTTGCACGCGTTCACGACTTTCTGCGATTGCCTTATCGGCTAATCCAACAATAGCCATTCCTATTTTACCGGGAGAAATCATAACCTGTACATCGACAGGCACGGCTTCTAGACCGCGAAAAGCAACAGTTGTAATCCGCGCGATCATCAATTATTTCTCCCCCCCCTTTAACTTAGAAGAGACAATCATATCTGCACGTAAAAATCAAGAAGGTCTATATGGTTTTGGGGATAGAAAGATCTATATACGTGTCCAAGCTTTTGTAGTATTCTCATGGAAAAGTGATTTGCACAAATTTAACTATAATTATATGCGGTTAAATAAAACGTTTATAATGAGCTAAATGAATATGCTAGTAAAAAAGGAGTGAGACTGTTTGGTCGCACGGGAGGGCAGGGTTTTGTGAATTAAAGCAAAGATAAGTATGCATCACAAAAAGAGCTTTATTTGATGTGATAAAACGTGTGAAATATCTATTTTTCGTGTTCGATATTATTTAGAATACAAAGTGATATGAAGTGTATTGAAGGTATCTGATTTGATGATATACCAGATAGGAATTTTTTTAAAATCAGGGACCATGCGCAGTGTATTTATAGGTCTATGCTTTGTCTGTGCTTTTCCTCAATCACTTGCAGCATTTGAATTTTTCGGCATTCCTCTTTTTAGTCAAAAGAAAACAAATTTTTCTTCGTATAGTGCCAGTGCTACAGAGAAATTTTATAAGGTTGATGTTGTTGCCCCACCGGGAGCGCCATTAAAAGGTATTAAAATAGTCAAGTCTGTTTCTTCTCTTGTTGCTGATAAAGATAAAGCATTTAGTTCTTCTGGTTTGTTAGCTAAAGCCCGTTCAGATTATCGGGCCATTCTTTCTGCCCTTTATGCTGATGGTCGTTATGGCGGTGTTATTAGTATCAAAATTAATGGTTTAGAAGTTGCTGATTTAAGTCCTGTGACTCAACTCCCAGCGCAATCCCATGTTGTTATTACGGTTGATGCCGGCCCACAATATGTTTTTAGTGTTGCAGGTATCGATAGAGTTGCTCCATTCGTAAAATATAAAACCAATAGAATGCCCACAATTGAAGAATTGGGTTACAAAGTTGGGACTGTTGCCAAATCTGAAATCATTCTGAAAGCAGAAGAATGGGCAATTGAAGGGTGGCGTCGGCAAGGTTATGCTAAAGCTAAAGTTATGAAAAGTGAAGTAGTTGCTGATCATACAGCACGTTTCATTGATGCGCAGATTGCTGTTGTTCCTGGACAAGAAGCTTATTACGGACCTTTAAGCGTGCAGAATGTTAGTAAGGAGCCTCGCGTAGATTCAGCCTATATTATATGGATGACAGGGTTGAAGGTAGGCAAAAAATATGATTCTAATGCATTAACCAAGGCGAGTGAAAGACTTGCACGACTTAATGTTTTTCGTGCTGTAAATATACGTGAATCTGATACGATTAACTCTAATGGTAGTTTACCGCTTACGCTTGTTTTAGAAGAACGTAAATTACGTCGTTTCGGTGCAGGTGGTAGCTATTCAACATTAGATGGTGCTGGTTTTGAAGCTTATTGGATGCATAATAATCTTTTTGGCCATGCAGAAAACCTTAAGATTGAAACGAAAATAAGCGGTATTGGCAGCAGCAAAGGGGAATCATATAATCTGAAAAATTTTGATTATCTTTTTGGCAGTACATTTGTGAAGCCTGGTATAGTTACTCCTGATACAGACTTTAAGGCAGAACTAAAAATACAGCAAGATGTTTTAGACAATTATACGACAAAAGCTATCAGAGGAAAGTTAGGTATAACGCATATTTTTAATGATAATTTATCGGGACAAGTTGCTGTAGAAGTTTCTAATGGTTATTCACGCGATATTTATTTTGGGAACCGTAATTTTACAACGATTGGATTACCGAGTGGTTTAATTTATGATAGCCGTAAAAATAAATTCAATGCAACAAAAGGCTTGTATGGTGAAGTAGTTGTTGAACCTTTTTATGAAATGCGCTCTAACGATTTTGTAGCAAAACTGACTGTGGAAGGTCGTTCTTATTGGGCATTGGATGAAAAGGATCATTTTGTTTTTGCAGCACGGGCAAAGTTTGGTACAATTCTTGGGAGTAATATAGCACAAGTACCTTCCGATACGCTCTTTTTTGCTGGTGGTGGTGGATCTGTTCGCGGTTATGCTTATCGTAATATTGGTATCAAAACAGAAAAGGGTGCTATTGTTGGTGGTCGGGCACTTATTGAAGGGTCGGCAGAATTACGTCTTTCTTTAAATGATAATATAGGGCTTGTCAGTTTTCTTGATGGAGGTCTCGTAGGGGAAAAAGCGCGTTTTGATTTTTCTCAAAAAATAAAATGGGGAGTGGGTATTGGAGGTCGGTATATGACAGGTCTTGGGCCTCTACGCGTTGATTTAGCCTTTCCTTTTAAGCGAGAGAAAGGTGATCCTCGCATTGGTTTTTACGTAGGTATAGGGCAAGCGTTTTAATGAAAAAAACTATGCGTTTATCGACTTTCTTATTAGGACTTTTGTTTCTTTTGGTGAGTGCTCTTGTTTTTGTGCAATATGGCAATTCACCCTCTAGCGAAGCAGATACGGATGAACGGTCATGGTTTATCTCTTTGGTTGAACGTGGACTTTCAGCACCTAATCATCAAGTCCGTTTATATAATGTGCAAGGAGCGCTATCTTCTCAAACATCAATTAATACCATTACTGTGAGTGATAAAAAAGGTGTTTGGCTAAAAATTACCAATGCTAAAATGGATTGGAATCGCTTAGCATTGCTGAAGGGGCTCATAAGTATTAATCAGCTTTCAGTGGAACGGATTACGTTTTTACGCAAACCGCAGGGTAGCTCTTCTTTTATTTCTGCCCTTAAAGCAGCGAAATTTTCTTTACCAAAATTGCCACTTTCTATTTCTATCAATACACTTACAGCTAAACATATGGCGTTTGAACAAGATCTTTTTGGTTTTTCTGCTAATGTGTTCTTAACAGGACATCTAACTTTGGCAAATGGTGACTTTGATGTTGATATAATGGCTCACTGTTTAGATAGACCAGGATCTTTTTCTGTTTTAACGAAGATATCCAATAGCAACCGTACGGCTAATATTGATATTTCTGCTGATGAACCGCAAAATGGTATTTTGGCAAATGTTTTTAACATTGAAGGGCGTCCTGCATTAAATATTGCCATTAAAGGTGATGGTACTTTTGATGATTTAGTTATCAAACTTTATTCGGAAGTTGATCACTACCCTGTTTTAAATGGCAATGTTATTCTTGCAAGGTTTGCAGAAGGACATAGTTTTTCTACAAAACTTGTGGGCGCTTTTGCTCCTTTAATGCCTCTTCAATATCGTGATTTCTTCAAATCTGATGTAACGTTGAAAGCAGAGGCAAGAATGACAAAAGAAGGTGTGACACACCTTGATAACATGGTGCTTCAGAGTAGAATAATGAATATTGTAGCCAATGCTGAAATAACAGCAGATGGGTTTTTGCGGCGGCTTTTTGTTGATGGAAAAATGGCTCTTGATAAAGAAAATGGAGCAGGACATTTATCTGCATCAGAAGCGCCAATGCGTGTGAATAATCTTGCTTTAAACATTGATTATGGCCGCGAAGGGAAACAATCTTGGAATGGACGGCTTATTGTACATCATATAAGTGGTAAAAATATTCATATTCGTAATGCAATTTTTGATATGGGTGGAGTAAGCGAAAATCTTGATAATGTAGCTACTCGTCATGTTGGTATTCAGATAAAGGGAATACTTAGAGGAGTTGAAAAACGTAAGGATACATTGAGAGAAGATTTAGACCAAATAGTTCATGTACATCTAGATACAGATATTTTTTCTAAAAAACCAGTTTTGATTCATGATTTTAGTATTACGGGTCAAAATTTTTCTGCTTGGTTAAAAGGGAAAATGGAGAGTTTTATTTTTAAAGGCGATCTTGGTTTAAAAACTCAAACAATAGCTCCTTTTAGTCTGTTGAGTAAACAATCACCTTCTGGTAACGCAGATATTAAAGCCAAAGGAGCTATCAATTTATTAAGTGGTGTTTTTGACTTTGAATTATCAGGAATGGCTGAAAATATAAAAATAGGGATGAAACCTTTCGATCGTTTTTTCAAAGGGGCTTTCACCTTTTCAGGTGGTGCTGCTTACAATGCGACGAATTTGTTTTTACGTCGTTTGGATGTGAAAAGTCAGTACGCAAACATAAAGGCTGATGGATATTTTTCAAATGAGAGCGCTAAAATGGATTTCTATGCTCAAATATCTGATCTTGCCAGATTGGATCCCAGAGTAAACGGTGCACTTACAATTCAAAGTACTGCTAGAGGGCATAATAGTCTTATAAAGCTTAACACACGTGTTCATGTTGCTGAAGCATTTTTAATGGGGAAAAAGTTGCAGAATACAACACTGACTATGAAAACACTGGTGGATAGAACATCGCCGATTGTTTCTTTAATGGGTTCTGTAAAGGGTGAAGGAATTTTTGCTAAGAAGCCATTGTATTTATCTGCTTCTTTTAAGGATTCTGAACAGATTCGAAGACTTGAAAATATCGAGATGAGAGGGGGAAGCGCAAAAATAACAGGTGATCTTTCTCAAATGGAAGGTTTTGTTAAAGGTGCTTTGCATATTGATGCTGATGATATTTCAGTGCTTTCTGCGTTATTTTTGCAAGAAGGCAGTGGAAAAGTAAAAGGAGATTTTATTTTTGACAAACAAAATGGCAAACAAAAAGCCAATTTAAAGGCACATGTTGACCGTTTAAGTTTTGCAAAGAATAAAATTAAAAATTTGGAAATAGAAGCAAACGTGTTTGATCCTTTTAGCGTAACACAGTTTGAGGGTTTTATTAATGCAGAGCACATCCAAACACCTTTGATGATGATTAATCGTTTAAAGGCTCACGCTAATAGTAAAGATGGGCGAACAGTTTTTACTGTTCGAGCGATGTTACCTAATAATACAAATGCACAGCTTTCTGGCCATATGGTTGCGATGGGATATCCAGAAAATATAAAACGTGAAGTACAGATTAAAACCATAGATATTAAACAAAACAACCTGCATGCAACATTGCCTAAAGTGGCTACGATTGTTTTTGATGAAGATGGAATGACATTAGATGAATTAGGAATTGCAATTAACGGAGGTAAAATTATCCTTGCAGGAAATATTAAAGATACTCTGAATTTGCATCTTACAATGAATATGTTTCCCGCTGGGTTAGTCAATCTATGGAAATCCGATCTTGGAGTGGCTGGTACTGTAACAGGGCAAGTTATGATTCGTGGTAGTTTTCAAAAGCCTGATGTAATCTATGATATAAAAGGTGAAGGACTGACGACTGTTGCACTTCAATATAAAGAAATAAGGCCTTTTGTGCTTACTGCTGCAGGTAAAACAATAGACAAGAACCTTATTGTGAATGCAACTTTAACAGGAGAAGAAGTGCAAGCACAAGCAAAGGGGCGTATATCTTTAGATCACAACAAACTTGATCTTCATGTTAACTTGCAAAGTTTGCCTGCACGTTTGATTAATAATTTTATTGAAAGACAAGCGCTTGGAGGAACAATTGTAGGTAAGGCCGATATTACTGGAACCATGAAGGATCCATCTGCTCATTTTGAGCTTTCTAGTCAAAGTTTGACTGCTATGACACATAAAGGACCTATGTTGATTAATATGAATACTCGTGGTTCTTATAAAAAAGCAATTTTTCATATTGAGAATATGGTAGCAACTGGAGATAAAGGATTAGATCTCTCCATAAATGGACCTGTTTTCTTAAATAGTTCAGAGGTTAAATTAAATATTAAAGGGACAATGCCCCTTGCTTTTGTTGATCTATTATTAGCGAAGCGTGGAGCGTATATAACAGGCATGGCCAAAATTGATACAACTATTAATGGTGCATTACTTAAGCCACAATTGATGGGAAGTTTTTCTATAACCAATGGTAACTTTTTTGATTCAAAAACAAATTTAGGACTGAACGATGTGACAATTGAAGGTAAACTAAATGGAGATCATATTTTTATAGAGAAAGCTTCAGCTTCTTCATCTAAGGGGGGATTAGTTTCTGCTTCAGGTCGTATCTCTAATAATCTACAACCAGATTTGGTACTTCATCTTGACCACGCTAATTATAATGATGGTTCTATGATTTTTGCAACATTGTCAGGAAAAATGACAATGAGAGGTGATTTTTGGGATGATCTTGTGATTGGCGGTGATATCACGGTTGAAAAAGCTGAAGTTTTTGTGCCTGATCATTTTCGAAATGCAAAGTTTCTTGATATTAAAAATAAGAACTTAACAAAATCAATTCAAAAAACGCTTAAACGTGCTGATGTTAAGGACACAAACGCAAATCGTAGTGTTTCTCAAAAATCTTCATCTGTTGTGCTATCAAATATGCGTATTACAGCGCGTAATCAGTTTTTTGTACGTGGTCGAGGATTAGATACTGAACTAGGAGGACGCATTAATATAGCAGGTCCATTGAATGATGTGCACCCGGTTGGTGAGTTTCAGATGATTCGTGGACGTTTTGATATTCTTTCACAGCATCTTAATTTTGATCAAGGACAAGCGAGTTTTAGCGGTAATCTTAACCCTACCGTTTATTTTGTGGCAAACAAGAATAGTGGTGATATTCGCGTTACTGTAACTGTAAGTGGAACGATTGATAGTCTTGATGTTAATTTTTCTTCACAACCAAATTTGCCACAGGACGAGATTTTAGCACGTTTGATTTTTAATCGTTCTCTTAATGAATTATCACCATTTCAGATTGCCCAGCTCGCGGCAACGGCAGCTGATTTTGCAGGTGCTTCTAATACATCTTTATTGAATACTCTACGGACTAAAATTGGTCTTGATGATCTTGATGTTATCGTTGATGAAAAGGGAAATACTGGCTTACGTATTGGACGTTATATACACAACAACATTTATTTAGGTTTTGAAGCGGGATCAGATGGAATGACAAAGGGAACGATTAATTTGGATATTTCGCGTCATCTTAAAGCTAAAGGTGCCGTAGGAAATGAAAAGAATTCTAGTGTTGGTCTATTTTATGAAAGAGATTATTAAAAATTCAAGTTCTTAAATTCCAGCTTCTTAAGTTTTATGCACTTAGCGCTTTTGATTAGAAAAAGATTTAAGTATGGATTGGAAATTCCATAAAAGAAAAATACTTCTATCAAATCGCAAAAAAATATATCCGAAGTGTTTGATTTTTTTGTTTATTGTGTTCTTTAATAGAGTCGTACTCTTTATGAAAAACGGCATACCATTATATTTTTCATTTATATACTTATTTTAGCATTTCTCGTTACTTCCAACTCTATTTCGTGAGCAACTGACCATGAGGTAGAACGTAAAACCCACTAGGTGGTGATATTTTTACGCAACAGCATCATCATTTATGTGCTATCTTTCAATGTTGTATTACTTTTCCATTGCAATAGTTCATGAGTGGTATTCTTAATTCTTTCTTAAAAGGTTTTTTATTCACACGTTGACCTTTTTTATGGTGTGCAAGCGAACAATTTTTTTGATTTTGAATGCAAAGATTTAACTGAAAAAATTTTGCATTATTTGAAGTTCTTATTCAAATTATAAAATGATAAATTATCATTATAGGTCAATTTGTTTATATATTATTGAAGATGCATTTGATAAAGTAATGTTTTTTGTAAAATATCCATCATAGTTATGTAGTATTTCCCTGCTTAAATGGTAAGAAATGATAAAAATATAGCTTTTATCACTAATAACATGTGTATTTTTAAATTATTCAAGAAGGTTAGGTACTCGAGTAATAGCGTTTCCGTTCTTAGATGTGAGAATAAAACGAAAATTTGATCCAAAATACCCACTACAGCAAAAAGTTTTAAACTAAACCTTTCCGTGCTTTTTTTTAATGCTTTCTTCGCATACTGAGTTTAGTTATAGTGTATAGTGCGAACTATAACTGACAGCACAGGGAGGGATTTAGAAAAAGATGTATAGATCATTACAGCTTTACTACCATAGTCCTTAACAAGTTTTTACAAAACTTAATATGAATTTCCTTTACGCATATTAGAATTGATAAAATTTATGGCTATTTACCTAAGGAAAGGGGAATCCCTTGCTATCAACCCCCTATTTTAAAAACAAAATAAACGCTTTCAATAAAACAATAAGTAAGATTTTCAATTCTCATACAAATTCTAGAAACGCATTTCAATAAACCATAAATTTTTTTCTCGTAGCTATACTTTATATAATACTTTTTTATGCTACCTCTCTGTTCTTTGCAAAAGAAACTGATCATCTATCTAGTTTTATCTTAAATCTTACTTAAGAATTTAGAAATTAGAACGTGTGCTTTTTGAATTGGTCATTATACAGTTTTTTATAAAAACTATTTTCCTTTGCCAACAATTCTTCTTGGGTACCTTGTTCAATAAGTTGACCATTTTTTATAACAACAATTTTATGAGCACGAGAAATCGTTGAAAGACGATGGGCAATGATGATAGTGGTGCGTCCTTTGGTGAGGTGATGAAGCGCTTCATTAATTTGTGTTTCAGTACGCGAATCTAACGCACTTGTTGCTTCATCAAGAATTAGAATTTCACTGTTATGAATGATAGCTCTAGCAATAGCGATTCGTTGTTTTTGTCCACCTGAAAGATTACAGCCATTATCACCGATCTGTGTATTATAACCATTCGGTAGATTCATAATAAAGTCGTGAGCATTGGCTGTTTTTGCTGCTTTGATAATGTCGTCGTCACTGGCTCTGTCTTTTCCAAGTCCGATGTTATATTTAACGGTTCCTTGAAAGAGAAAAGTATCCTGCCCTACATAAGCCATCAGCTTTCTAAGAGAGCGAAATGTAGTATAGCGGATGTCTTGTTCATTGATCAATATGCGCCCCTTTTGGGGGTCATAAAGGCGCATAATAAGGTTGATAACGGTTGATTTTCCTGAACCAGATGGTCCTACCAACGCTGTCATTTTTCCAGGTTCTATTTCTAGATTGATGTTCTTTAATACCATTTGGTCATCCGTATATGCAAAAGAAACATCTTCGAAACGGATACTTCCTTGTATTTTAACCAGATCCTTAGCTTTTTCATGTTCTATAACTGTAAGAGGGTGATCAAGTACGTCAAACATTGTACGAATATTAACTAAACCAGCTTCAATTTTAACTCGTACGTTTGCTAGCCTTTTGGCCGGCTCATAAGCAAGAAGCAAAGCAACAATAAAGGACATAAATTCACCTTGAACGCCTGTGCGTTGGGTTGCAAGGTAGCCAGAAAAACAGATAATACCCGCAATGGCAATACCAGCTAGTGTTTCCATAATCGGATTTGTAATAGCTTGAAGTGTTGCAATAGTGTTTGCTTGTTTTTCCACATCGCTAATAGCTTTGTTCATACGTTTTTTCATTAATTCTTCTAATGAAAAGGCTTTGATGACTCGAATACCAATAGAACTTTCTTGTACAATTTTGATGATTTCACTGAGTGAAAAAAGTTCTTTTTCGACAAGGCATCGAATACGTTTTAAAGCCATTCGAATTCCTAAAAAAGCTAGTGGTCCTACTATTAAAGTAATAGCGATTAAAGTGCAATTTTGAATAAACATGACAAGCAATAGACCACTAACAGAAAGCAAATCACGCACAAAAGTTGTGATAATTGTATCAATAATATTACGCACTGCTGTAGCATTGTGAGTTACGCGGACAAGAAGATCAGATGAAGTATTATTGTGATAAAAAGAGACACCCTGTTCCATAAGGCGCGCGTAAATTTTACGCTGTTGTTCAGCAACGATGCTGTTACCTGCTTTGCTCAAAAAATAAGTTTGGGAGAAAGTAGCAATTCCTTTGAGAATGAAAATGAAAGCAATGATGCTAGAAATAAAAACAATCATAGCAAAATTCTGCGCATCAATAATATAATTGACAACGTCACGCATAATCCATGCGCTGGCTGCAGTTGTACAAGCAATGATGATCATTGAAAAAATAGCAGCACTGTACCAACGCACGTGTTTATAAAAATTTTCTTGTAAAAGACGGATTATAAGATATTTATCAAGAGTAGAAATTCGTTTTTTTATCATGAAGTGCTTCTATATTCTATCGTTGTTTTATGCAAGATTGAAGCACTCTTATTAAAGGCATTTAGTTTCTTTGATAAAAAGATGTATTCTTTTTAATAAAGAGGTCGCTAAACAGTTACTACTCACTTAAAAGCACCACTACAACATTCTGTGGTGCTTTCAAAGCACTTAATTCTGAATGATTTGTATTTTATACATGCTTCCAATAAAAAATCATTTAGCTGCTATCACCATCATCATTTGACGGCCTTCGAGCTTTGGCTCAGATTCGATTTTAGCAATTTCACTTGTATCTTCTTTAACCCGCTGAAGAAGCTTTAATCCAAGATCTTGGTGAGCCATTTCACGACCACGAAAACGCAAAGTAATCTTTACTTTATCACCATTACCAATAAAACGATGGATAGCCTTAAGCTTTACGCCATAATCATGAACATCAACATTCGGCCGCATCTTAATTTCTTTGATTTCAATAATCTTTTGTTTTTTACGTGTCTCAGCTGCTTTTTTTTGGGTCTGATATTTTAATTTTCCCAAATCAATGATTTTACACACGGGTGGTTCTGCATTTGGGACAATTTCAACCAAATCAAGCCCTGCATCTGCGGCCATAGCAAGCGCTTCCTGTATTGCAACGACTCCCTGATGTTGTCCCTCGTCATTGATAAGTTGAACACGAGGAACTCGAATATCCTGATTTGAACGCGGTCCATCTTTCTGGGTAGGTGTTATTTTAAAGGGTCTGCGAATGGTTTATGCTCCTTAATTTTGATTCATCTACAGGTAATTAATATACAATTATACACAGAAAAACAACTAGAATTCATGCTTTTACATATTTGATTTATGACTTTTGGATTTAATTAGGAGTATAAAAATTTTTCTTTTACAAGTATTAAAATGTTTTATAGAGGAAAAACATTATGGAACAAAATATTCCTTGCCAATTTTTTTCGTTTGAAGGCACTCCTCTTGCAGTACGCCATCGCAAAGGGCATTGCTTCCCTGGTTTAGTTTGGCTTTCTGGCTATCAATCCGATATGTTAGGGAAAAAAGCTGTATTTATTGATAGTTTTGCTCAGAAGAATGAGTTGTCTTGTTTGCGTTTTGATTACTCTGGCCATGGAGAATCGAAGGGTGATTTTTTTCAAGGCACGATTTCACGTTGGCTTAAGGAAAGTGTAGCGGTTTTTGAAACCTATTGTGAAGGTCCACAAGTTTTGATTGGTTCTTCTATGGGGGGATGGATTGCACTAAAGCTTGCTATGATGCTAGCGCAGAAAAACAAGAGGCTTGCTGGCATGGTGTTGGTTGCACCAGCTCCTGATTTTACACAAACCTTGGTGGAACCAGCATTAGGTCTGGAGGAATGGAAAATTTTGGAAGAAAAAGGATATGTTGAACGACCTGCGGTTGGTGATGATGAGCCGATGCCTTTTACAAAAGCGTTGATTGAAGATGGACGAGATAACTGCGTCATGAAGGGATGTATTGATGTTGGGTGTCCTATTCATATTTTACAAGGGATGGAAGATGAAGATATACCTTATCAGCATACATTGTCTTTACTTAATCATTTGCCTTTACATGATGTAACATTAACACTTGTTCGTGATGCAGATCATCGTTTTTCTCGTCCACAAGATTTGGAGTGCCTTGAAACGGTGCTGAAATTATTAATTGATCGAATTAATACAAGGTAAAGGCCAAATTTATTATTGATAAAGACATGATATATGATCGTTTATGAACAGCCTTTTATTTTCTCTGATCGCATTATTCCTCTACGTGTACGGGAACATAAACATGCGCGCCGTCTTACATTACGTATTGATAGGAGTGGTAAGGGGATTTGTATAACAACACCACCAGCGATAAATCTCTATTCGATTCAAGGTTTTATTGAAAAACACCGATCTTGGATTGAGGCACGTCTTGCTCACGTAAAAGTTTCTCATGAAAATTCTTATCTTCAAGAAGGTGTAACGATTTCTGTATTAGGTGTTCCACATACTATAAGACATAAAGCAGGACGCGGGATAACAGAGATCATTACACAGGATGTGGGGCAAGAGTCTCAAATTATCGTTTATGGTCAATTAGAATATTTACCAAGACGTGTTGCTGATATTTTAAAAAAACAGGCTGCGCTCACTATAACGCCATTGGTTGTATATTATGCGCATAAAGTAGAGCGTAAAGTGAAATCAATTTGCTATAAAGATACTAAAAGTCGCTGGGGTTCTTGTTCAATAGGAGGACGCCTTTCTTTTTCTTGGCGTCTTGTTATGGCGCCAAAAGAAATTGTTGAATATGTTGTTGTGCATGAGGTCGCCCATCTTGTTGAAATGAATCACGGACCAAAATTTTGGGCTCTTTGTGAAAAACTTTATCCCGCAAGTAAAATATATCGTGCTTGGTTAAAGGAAAATGGTCATACGCTGCAAATGATCAATTTTCACTCATATAAGTTAGAAATATGAAAAAAACCTGAAGAAGATAATCTTCGATGGAACTTTTTATTTAGCATTCCATTATGTGTGTACTTCGTCGCATGATGAGGAATTCATTGAAGCCTCAGCAATACTGTCTTCCCCTGCTTAGTTTGCTGAGTGTCTTCAATGTTTTTGCTTTATTTTTTGTGTAATTCAGCTTAATAATTTCTGATAATTCTTTCATTTTAGATTGGAAAAGCGCTTATGTCTGTTCTTACAGATCCTATTCAATTATTACAGGCGCTTATTCGTTGCCCTTCTGTAACACCTCATGAAGCGGGTGTCTTATCAAAATTGGAACAATTTCTAACAAAGATGGGGTTTTGTGTTGAGAGGCCTGTTTTTTCAGATAAAAATACAGAAAATGTTGAAAATCTTTATGCCAAGATAGGGAAAGAAGGTCCGCATCTTATGTTTGCAGGCCATACAGATGTTGTGCCACCAGGGGCATTGGAATATTGGACGTATCCTCCTTTTGAAGCTGTAATAGATCAGGGGAAATTATATGGGCGAGGGGCTGTAGATATGAAGGGCGGGATTGCTTGTTTTGTAGCGGCACTTGCTCGAGTTCTTGAAAAACAGTCTATTAAAGGTATGATAAGCTTTTTGATTACCGGTGATGAAGAAGGTCCTGCACTTAACGGTACTGTCAAACTTCTTAAATGGGCAGAACAAAAAGGTGAAAAATGGACCGCCGCTCTTGTAGGAGAACCAACAAGCGTAACAGCTGTTGGTGATGTGATCAAAATTGGTCGTCGGGGATCAATTTCTGGTATTCTTACCGTTAAAGGTCGTCAAGGTCATGTAGCGTTTCCTGAGCGAGCAGCCAATCCATTGCCTTTAGTAAGTAAGCTTATCCAGGCATTGACACAAGCTGCTTTAGATCAAGGCACAGAAAATTTTCAACCAAGTAATTTGGAATTAACAGCTATTGATACGGGTAACTCTGCAGTGAATGTTATTCCAGCGCAGGCAACAGTTCGTTTTAATATACGCTACAACGATCTTTGGACAAAAGAAACGCTTATGAGGGAAATTGAAGAACGACTAAGAACAGTGCAATCAAAAAACGATTCTTATCATTTGCCTTCCTATCAGCTTGAGTGGATTCCAAGTTTGGGGGATGTTTTTTTATCCCAAAATGATAAACTCATTAATACATTATCAAATGCTATTAAAAGTATAACAGGGAATATACCAGAATATTCAACTTCGGGGGGGACTTCGGATGCACGATTTATAAAGGATTATTGCCCAGTAGTTGAATTTGGATTACCAGGGCAGACAATGCACATGGTGGATGAGTGTGTGACTCTCGATGCAATGGAAACTCTCACGGCTATTTATGAGCGTTTCATTGTTGATTTTTTTGCATAAAATAAAAAGGAATTAATTTTTTTCAACAACATTTTTGCCACGAATTGAAAACTGTATTATGTCACAATTGACGTGATAATAGGTTAGAATTGTAGAGATTTTAGGTTGCTAATTGGCTAATGATGTGATCAAGAAGGATTCGTCCTTTATTGGTTGCTTTTAAGCGTTCGTTTCCTATCATTTCTACCAACCCTTGTTGTTGTAAATCGATAAGTTTTTCCATTGGTAGGCTTTTGGGGTTTAAGATTTTATAACGCGAAAGATCTAAACCTTCGCAAAGACGCAAACCCATGAGGAGCATTTCATTTGCTTGTTGTTCAGTGGTCAATTGTTCTGTTTCAATACAGCCATGTCCCAGAGTTTCTACCAATTCAAGCCAATGTTCGGGATATTTTTCATTTATTGTGACATAACGTTTACAGTTTTCAAGTTGAAAATCAGATTCTTTTGATGAAGCAGAGAAGGAATTTGGTGAGTGCTCAATAAAGCGACCATGGGCTCCTGGACCAAAGCCTGCATATTCATAATAACGCCAATAGAGAAGATTATGCGCTGATTCGGCACCGGGGATTGCATAATTTGAGATTTCATAGGCAGGAAATCCCTTTTGTGAAGTTATTTCTTGGGTAAGATGATATAGATCTGCTGCAAGTTCTGATGCGGGAAGGATAAGTCTTCCTGTGGTATGAAGCCGTTTAAAAGCGGTTCCTTCTTCTATAGTCAGTTGATAAAGAGAAAGGTGGTCTGTTGCCAAATCAAGAGCTTGAAAAAGTTCACATTTCCATTGTTCAAGGGTTTGTTCGGGACGAGCATAAATTAAATCAAAGGATAAACGTGGAAAAATCTCCCGCGCTAAAGTAATAGCGTGAAGAGCTTGTTTTACATCATGAAGCCGACCAAGTTGTCGCAATGCTTTGTCATTGAGAGCCTGTATGCCGAGAGATAAGCGATTAACACCTGCTGCTCGGTATTCACGAAAGCGTTGTACTTCCACGCTTGATGGGTTAGCTTCTAATGTGATTTCAACTTTATCATCGATTGTCCATTTTTTTGTAAGTGCTTGCAATAAGGCATCAACAGTCTGAGGCATCATAAGAGAGGGAGTTCCTCCGCCAATAAAAATACTGGTAATATGACGCGGTCCTATTTTATGGGACTGTGTTTCTATTTCACGTTCAAAGGCGGTTACAAAACGTGGTTGATCAACACCATGAACACGAACATGTGAATTAAAATCACAATAAGGACATTTTGCAGTGCAAAAGGGCCAGTGAATGTAAATACCAAAGAATTCATTCATGAGAGTGTCATGAGGTTTTGGGCTAAAAGTTTAAAGGCACGTGCGCGATGTGAGAGCGGGGGTGTTTTATCATTGAGTTTCCAGCCATGTTTTTGTTCCATTGACATTTCACCAAAGGTATTGGCATATCCATCTGGTAAAAAAATAGGATCGAAACCAAAACCTTTATCTCCACGTGGAGGCCAAATGAATGTACCTTCAACATTACCATGAAAATAATCTGCATGAGCATCAGGCCATGCAATGCATATGACTGATATAAAACGGCATTTTCGTTGGCTTTTTTTATGCGCTCCGATTTTTTGGAGTTCATCTTCTATTTTTTGCATAGCTTTTAAAAAATTACGTGAACCATCAGGTTGAAGAGCCCAATCAGCGGTATTAACGCCTGGTGCATTACCCAATGCGTCCACTTCCAAGCCTGAATCGTCAGAAAGGGCAGGAAGCCCTGTATTTTTTGCTGCTGAAAAAGCTTTAATATAAGCATTTTCTTCAAATGTTGTTCCCGTTTCTTTAGGTTCTGGCAATCCAAGCTCTTTTGCTGATTGTATAGTTAAACCGAAGGGAGAGATCAAAGTGATAATTTCGTGCAATTTACTGGTGTTGTGTGTAGCAATGACAAGTTTTTGGGTTGCTATACTTCTCATGTAAATTTCTCCAGAGGTAAAAAGAGAGGGGTACTATTTTTGTACTAAAAATCAGTTTAAACCTTATATAGACAAATTTTGCCAGATTTTACGGGATACATCTTTTTGCATGTTTATTAATATTCCACTTAAATGAAATCTTTTGTATTTTGTGATGGCAATAATTAAAAAGATATATAGACGATACCTTTTTTTGATGGTAGCATTTTTACTATAAATATATGATATACTTTTGCACTGCTTTAGACTATTTGACCAAACCTTGGCAAGACTTATATAAAAGAGGTGTTTTAAAGTAATGAAACAATTGTGATGAAGCACAAACCTATTGATGATGAACTAAAATATCTTGATGAGCGTTCGCGGGATATCTTTCGCCATATTGTAGAAGCTTATCTTAATGATGGTGAACCTGTAGGATCACGAAATCTTTCTAAGCTTTTGCGACAGACATTATCACCAGCAACGATTCGCAATGTTATGAGTGATCTTGAACATCTCGGTTTGATTTATGCACCTCATGTATCTGCAGGTCGTATGCCGACACAATCAGGGTTACGATTTTTTGTTGATGCGTTTATGGAAGCGGGTGATTTGCCAAACGAGGAGCGTGAGAGTATTGAAATGCAAGTCAAAGAAGCTGGCCACGCGCAATCAGTTGAGCATTTTCTCGTTCAAGCAAGCCGTGTTCTTTCAGATCTTTCACGTGGTGCAGGACTTGTTTTAGCAACGAAATATGAAGGGACGTTGAAGCATATTGAATTTGTACGCCTTGATAGGGAACACGCTCTTGCTGTTTTAGTAACTCAACAAGGTGAGGTTGAAAATCGTATTGTTCATTTACCGGAAGGGGTTACCCATGCACAATTGACAGAAGCAACGAATTTTCTTAATGCTCATATTCAGGGGCGTACATTGAGTGAAGCTAAAGAAGAAATTGTACGTTTATGTTCAGAAACACGAGCCGCGCTTGATCGTTTATCCCAACATCTTGTTGAAACGGGATTAGCTCTTTGGGGCGGAGAAGATGCTGATCATAAAATACACCTTATTGTTCGTGGGCGTAGCAATTTGCTTGAAGATGTGAAAGCAGAAGAAGATTTAGAGCGGTTACGGCATTTGTTTGATGACCTTGAAACGCGTGAAAGTATGGCACAGCTTCTCGACTTAACCGATGAAGGTTCGGGCGTTCGTATCTTTATTGGTTCAGAAAATAAGTTGTTTTCGCTTTCTGGCTCTTCTTTAGTGGTAGCACCTTATCGTGATTCAAAACAAAGAGTTATTGGTGCTTTAGGAGTTATTGGGCCTACACGGCTTAATTATGCAAGGATTGTGCCTATGGTTGATTATACAGCTCAACTTGTATCACAACTGTTGCGTTAAAATGACTAAAAAATTTATACTATAGATATTCGTTATATTAAGATTGTGTAAATACCCCCTTGATTTTTGTCTGTGAAATTTCGATATCGAGAATAACAAATCTTATGAAGGAATGGAATTTTTATGTCTAATGAAAAAAACAAATTTACTGACGCTTCATTTGAAAACTGTGATTTAAAAGATCCAGCTGATCGCGATGCACTTAAAAAAGCAGCTGATGAGTTTTTAAAAACGCGTGAAACAGAGACTCGCGCAGAGATTGAAGAGGAAAAAAATGAGTTTGTTGATCCGTTGGTTGCTTTGCAGGATGAAAATCAACAGCTAAAAGATCAACTTTTACGTCTTGCTGCAGACATGGAAAACCTTCGACGTCGTACTGCACGTGATGTGGCAGATGCGAAGGCTTATTCAATTGCTAATTTTGCACGTGATATGTTATCTGTTTCTGATAACCTCAATCGTGCTTTGGAGGCTATTCCGGAAGGGGCAAAGGAGAATGATGTTGGTTTAAAAACATTAGCTGAGGGTGTAGAAATGACTGAGCGTGCAATGATAGCAGCGTTAGAACGTCACGGAGTGCAGAAAATTCATCCAGAAGGACAAAAATTTGATCCTCACTTTCATCAAGCGATGTTTGAAATCCCGAATACCGATGTACCAGATAATACTGTTCAGCAAGTTGTTCAGGCAGGTTATGTTATTGGTGACCGTGTATTACGTCCAGCTATAGTAGGAGTAGCCAAGGGAGGGATGAAAGAGTCTACTGTTGAATCTGATCCAGTTTGATACATCTAGTAAAAATGCCCCCGCGCAAAAATATGATATCACACACAATTGTCCCATTTTTGTGAAGCATT
The DNA here is from genome assembly GCF_013388295.1 of Bartonella alsatica. Taxonomy (NCBI): domain Bacteria; kingdom Pseudomonadati; phylum Pseudomonadota; class Alphaproteobacteria; order Hyphomicrobiales; family Bartonellaceae; genus Bartonella; species Bartonella alsatica. The sequence continues at coordinate 1,019,892 of NZ_CP058235.1, forward strand.
TTATAAAAAAGAGCTCTAGACAGTAATAAAACACTCTTTTACTTTTGAAGTGACCAACTTCCTTTCAAAATATACGGAGCATCGCTTGAGGGGGATGGCGATAACAATAAAACGAAATGATCGACTTTGAAAGAAGGAAATGAAAAATTATTTTGAGAAGATATGTAAGAAGGAAGATCTTCCGGCTTAATATTGAGCAGTCGCGCAATAGTAATATGCGGAATAAACTGTTTTTCATCAGGTGTTAAGCTCAAGCTGTTCCGAATACATTGCATCTTTTCGTGTAAAAGATTGAGAGTTTCACAAGGTTCAATAAGAACAACAAGAGAATGTGGAGCGTTTTTTGAACCAAAGACTTCAAAACCCTTTGTTTTTAGCACAAAAGGAGGGATCTTTATTGTATCAAAGGCGCACATAAGTTCATCTGCTACTGAACTTTTAACTTCACCAAAAAAAGATAAAGTAACATGAAAATTTTGTGATTTGATCCACTGCGCGTTCGGTAAGCCCTTTTGCAGCGATATGAGTGTTTCAGTTGTTTTTTGAGGAATCTGAAGAGCACTAAATAAACGGCACATATTATCTCCTTAAAGTTGAAAAAATGCCATAGCAAATGCAATGGCAAATAATAAAGAAATGTACCAATAATAAGTTGATTATGTAGAAAAATAATGTCTAAAAAGTGTTATAATGAAGAGTTGAATTCATAAAGCTTTATTAAGCTTAAAAAAAAGAATGGTTATGTTGAAAACAAAAATCGTATTAATGTGTGTTTCATTGTAAAGATATGCAGTAAAGGGGAGATATTTGTGCTTTCATTTATAACACTACAAATCCAGCTATAAGATAAGGAAAGTTGATGGATTTGTAATTTTGGGATCATTTTTACATTTTTTAAAATAGCTTAAAAGTTAACATATCCAATAAAGAATGAATGTTTCTCTTTTTGTAAATATTTCAGCATACATGTTAAGTAGTATAACACCTAGAATACATAACAAACATTTAAATCGACCAAATGTAGTTTGAAACAAAAACAAAAATAAATCATTGTGCACAACACAACTGTCTAGCAAACATTTGCGCCTACGATAACTGTAACACAAATCCATAACGGATATGAATATTAGTACTTTTAAGAAGAAAGCAAGGAAGCGAATCAAAATAATAATGACGAGAGTTTTTGCTTATTTTAGGGATGATCATACCTTTTGAAGATAAGAAACTTTAATTCTCTTCTCCAAATTTATTATTTATGAGCTTTTCAAGAGCATCGAGAGCATCAGTTGCTTCTGGTCCCCAAACGCGAATAGTGAGGTTACAACCAGAGGAGGCTGCTAACATCATAAGTCCCATAATTGATGAACCGCCAACAATTTTCCCATCTTTTTCAACTTCAACAATTGCATTAAAATTATCAACAGTTTGAACAAATTTTGCAGAAGCACGTGCATGCAATCCACGTTTATTACAAATATTGAAATGACGACTTAGTTTAGATGGAAGAGGGTCTTTAAAAAGCATAAGTGATTAATTATCCGCTATAAAATTATACTGGTACATTAATATATTTACGTCCTGCTTCTTGCGCTATTCTTAAAGCTTCTGATAATGAAATATCAGGGCATTGGCGAATAGAGATCAGTTTAATGAGCATCGGAAGATTAACACCTGCAATCATTTCAACACGTCCTTTTTCAATAGCAGGAATAGCCATATTTGATGGTGTTCCACCAAACACGTCTGTTAGTATAATCACGCCATGGTTTGTATCTGTAGAGGAAACCGCAGCTATAATATCACCTCGGCGTTGATCTATGTCATCATCAGGGTAGACACATATTGTTGCGAACTTTTCTTGTGTTCCAACAACATGTTCTACTGCATGTAGAAATTCAATAGCCAACTCACCGTGCGTTACAAGCACGAGACCAATCATTTACACGAACTCCTGTTAACTAAAGATCCGACCATATTGGTGGGAAGCATATTTTACAAAGCTTTGTTCTTCTGCCAAGAAAAATTTGCAAAAAAAGGCAAAAATAATGATTTTTTTATATTTAGAAAAAAATTAAACTGATTTATGCCATATTTTTCTAAAAAAGAATGCTTCAATAGCCTGACAAATGGCTGTACAATCGGCTTCATGAAGGCTAGGAAGTTTTAAAAGAGGGATATGTAGATCTGCAAATTGGAAAGTTTGATTTGTGGAAAAGCGTTCATATTCAGGGCCGAGAAGAATGACACAATCGATAGCCGTTTGCTTTTCAAATTCTATCATATAAAGGCCAACACCACGAATCTCAATACCACCTTGTAAACCTTCTGGAGTGTATCCGTATAGTTTTCCATCTTGCACTCGGAGCATTGTGTAATCATCACTGATAAGTTTCGCTTCACGTTTTGACCACTCAGCGCGATCGAGCAAAGAAAGGGTAAGAGTTGATTTACCTGATCCTGATGGGCCTATAATCAATAGCCCTCTTCCTCCCAATTGAAGGCAATTTGCGTGGAGTATTTCATTTTTTGTTTTCATGCCTTTTGCTTTGGGTAAATAATTTATTTAGCGAAGGGAAGCATAATAATAAAACGAGCACCAGTTTTACTATTTCCAAATTCAGGGTCAACAATATTTTCAGCTTTGATTGTCCCATTATGAGCTTCAATGATTTGCCGACTAATAGAAAGGCCGAGTCCTGAGTTTTGACCAAAAGCATCTTCGTTTGGTCGATCCGTATAGAAGCGTTCAAAAATGCGTTCAATATTCTCTGAACGAATACCAGGGCCATTATCTTCAATGGTTAAAATGAGGGTTGAAGCATGACTTTTCATGGTTATATAAATTTTACCGTTATCATGGGGAACAAAAGAACGTGCGTTTTCAAGGAGATTGGAAATAACTTGTCCTAAACGGAGTTCATGTCCTAACACAAGATAGGCTTTCCCATGAGAACGTGGGACAATATTGAGATTTATATCAATGGTTTGTGTATTTCGGTATACTTCCTGTACAGCGTGAACAAGACTCTCCAAAAGCTGTTTCATATCAACAATCTGTGCAGTTTCACGAGCAAGCTCTGCATCGAGCCGTGAAGCATCAGAAATATCAGTAATCAAACGGTCAAGACGACGTACATCATGTTGAATAATTTCAAACAATTGTTCTTGTGCTTCTTCATTTTTAGCCAGTGGGAGCGTTTCAACAGCACTTCGTAATGAGGTAAGTGGATTTTTTAATTCATGGCTTACATCAGCAGCAAAACGTTCAATAGCTTCAATACGCATATAAAGAGCATTGGTCATGTCACGAATAGAGGTCGAAAGGTGACCAATTTCATCTTCACGCATTGAAAAATCAGGAATTTCTATGCGCTTATTATGGCCTTTACGTACACGGTTGGCAGAAGCAGATAATTTGCTTAGTGGATGCGCAATCGTATGAGCTAAAAATAGAGACAGTACAAAAAGCACACTACCTACAACGGCAAAGACTTTAAAGATGACCAATCTTTCGCCTTTTACAATGTCATCAATATCTGAACCAGTGGTTGAAAGAAGAAGCGCTCCCACTACTGCACGATAACGTTGAACAGGGACAGCAACAGAAACGATTAATTGACCTTGTCTATTACGTCGTTTAGCGGTAGCAAGAGATCCATTTAATGCTCGATAAACTTCTGGATAAGCAATACCACTGTTCTTTGCTTTTTCTCTATCAATAGTAATACCCTTGTCATAAAATACGCTTGAAAACCATAAAGAGAAGCGTTCCCATATGTTTTGTTTAATTTTTAACGGGGGTAAATCATAGCTAAAAACTTCGCCACTAGAATAAAGAACACGCGAATCAAGAAGTAAAGTAGCATCCCGATCATAAATACGTGCCCTTGTTGTTTTGGGTGTGATAAGACGTCGTAAAAGAGGGGCAACTTGTTCAGGGTTAATGGGAAAGTCCCAAGAATCGGTTGATTGCGGAGCAGGTGTAACACTTTCTCCAGCTTGTAATTCTAGAAGTTTTTGCGGATCAATGAGGATGGAATTCGTATCTATTGTTGCAGAAGCAGCAATAGCGCCAGCGATAATTTTTCCTTGGGTGCATAGACTTTTTATTTTCGCTTCAATTAAACCATCGCGAAATTGATTAAGATATAAAATGCCTGTAACCAGAACAGCAAGAGCAGCAATATTTAATATAACAATGCGGCGTGTAAGACTAGAAAAAAGCAATTGTCTAAGAAGACGCTGTATCCTGAGATGCAAATGGGCAAACATGGGAAATGGCGTTGATGGGATACCATTTTGTGACGTTTTTTGCAGAGTTTCCAGTTGAATATTTTTTGTCATCGATTTGATCGCCGTTCAAACTTTTGCGACAAAATAGTTTCATACCTCGTGAAAACGATAGCCTACACCATAAAGTGTTTCAATCATTGCAAAATCATCATCCACTTGTTTAAACTTTTTACGCAGACGTTTAATGTGACTATCAATGGTGCGGTCATCTACATAGACTTGATCACTATAAGCGGCATCCATCAAAGCATCACGACTTTTTACCACTCCTGGCCTTTGTGCTAAGGTCTGTAGAATCAAAAATTCTGTAACAGTTAAGATAACAGGTTTATCTTTCCATGTACAGGTGTGGCGCTCTTGATCCATCACCAGATCTCCTCGCTTAAGAGAAGAAGTGGGAGAAGTTCCTGTTGCAATTGGTTGGTTACGTGCATTAGAACGACGCAAAATAGCTTTCACGCGTTCTATGAGAAGACGTTGAGAGAAAGGTTTTGTAATAAAATCATCTGCTCCCATTTTGAGACCAAACAGTTCATCAATTTCATCATCCTTAGAGGTAAGAAAAATAACAGGAATATCAGATTTTTGACGCAATCGACGCAAAAGTTCCATTCCATCCATTCGGGGCATTTTAATATCAAAAATAGCTAAATGTGGGGGATGGAGTGTTAGACCTTTGAGTGCAGATGCTCCATCTGTATAGCTTTCAACCCGATAGCCTTCTGTCTCAAGCGCAAAAGATAAAGATGTCAAAATATTGCGATCATCATCAACAAGTACAATCGTTTGCGTGATTGTTGGTGTATCTTTCATGGCTCCTTAGACCTTTCTATTGCTGTGGTAGCAAACTATCCACGCTATTTATATGGGAGTTCACATTTTTTTTGCAAAACAAATGTGGTACAAATTATAGCAAAGTAAACCCCCTTTCATTTTTACGATAAAAGCTTGTTTTATCTTTGCAATTTCATAATGCTTTTATGCATGTAAAGATCCCTTCGTTTAAAAGAAAATTTTCATAGAGATGTTTTTTATCAAAGTTTATTATTGTTTTTGTCCCAGAATTGAACAGGTTTGTTTTTAATTGTTGAAGTTTAGAAAAACCGCCTATCTGTTTTTAAGAGCAAAGAAAAGGGTGTAGTGATATATGCGCAAAAAATTTGCTTCCACTGCACGAAAGGAGACCATAATGGGATTTTTTAATTTTATTAAAACGGTTGGCGAAAAGCTTGGTGTTGGAGATTATGAGCCAAAAGAAAAAGATTTTAAGGCTGCATTTGATAGTTTTCAACTTGACACAGAAAAAGTAAATATCCAGATTGAAAATGATAAAGCTATTTTAAGTGGTGAAGTTCCAAATAGAGAAACACTTGAAAAAGCACTTTTGGTAGTTGGTAATGCGCAAGGTATCTCTTCTGTTGATATTGATCAATTAAAGATTGCTGATACTGTACCTACAAAAGCTTCTCGCTTTTATGAGGTTAAATCGGGTGATAATCTTTGGAAAATTGCTGAAGAAGTTTATGGAAAAGGGCAAGGTGATAAAAATACATTTATTTTTGAAGCTAATAAGCCAATGTTAAAATCTCCCGATAAAATTTATCCTGGACAAGTTTTGCGTATTCCTGAAATTAATTGCACTTAAAAACAGAAAAATTTTTATTTCTTTACAGTATATTTTACAGCATTAAACAAAAGAAGAGTAGATATTTTTTCTACGCTTCTTACTTTAATGGAGTGGTGGTAAAAGAATTTAGTGAGTAGGGGCTGATTGGGAAGGTGATTTTCTTCTCATAGCGTTTACAGAAAAGAAAATATTAATAGTTCCAGCTTTTTCAAACGTCAATTTTGCCTTAATTTTGTCACCTGGTTTGAATGGTTGTGAAAGCCCTATGAACATAATATGATCACCACCGGGTTTAAGGGTAATTTCACCATTGCCGGGAATTTCAATGCCTTGGTGCATTTTGTCCATTTTCATAATATCATTAACAACGGCCATAGAGTGAATTTCTGTTGTCTGTACCCCTTTTGTTGAAACGGAAACCAAACGATCTGGGATATTACTGTGATTAATGATGTAGAGATAACCGCTAGCAACTTTTATACCTTTAGGTGTTTCGCGCGTCCAAGGATGAAGGATTTCTATATCTCCTACTTTATATTGGTGTGCGGCTGCAGGTAGGGTTATGCAAGTAAAGAGAAAAGCTCTTAGGAGATTTCTGACAACCTTTTTGACTGGATGATATTGTGCGTAAGTTGTATATTTAGATACAAGTTTTTTTGTTTTCTCGATAATTGATATTATCATTGATTCACCCTCCTGCATTAGATTCATTTTTGAATAATTCTTGTCGTATTTAGCAGAGTTTTTATTAAAAATAAAAGAGAGAATTGCTAAAGTTATATGAACGAGGCAAGAATAAATAGATTTTTTATTTTAACGATACATTTAAAGGCGAAAGAATATTCTTAACTATATTAAAAATTTAATATGTAGATTAAAGAGAAGAAGATGTTGAGTGTATGCAAAGCAGAGCCTTTAATAGCAGTTAATAATTAGGAGCCTAGAAGTAGAGTTGTTAAGAATAGATCGACAGATAATATTCTCACAAACAGTGTATTTAATAATATGAGGTTTAACGCTATAGATTAGGTGATGTAAAAAACATCAGCATTTGTTTATCGTATAAAGAATGTTTATTATAAAGGTTTGATTAAGGCAGATTGTGATATTTTGGGTATAGAATATTTACTTCTGAGTGATATTTCAAAAAGTTTTCCTACCAGAATCTTATATAACTATGAGAATTTAAGGGAAAATTCGTAATTATTGTTTTCAATTTTAAAGGTTGGTACGATTTGGTATGATTATAAGAATCGTAAGAAAGATATGCTTATGACGCTATTAGTAAAGAAGGCGTTTGCACATGAGTAGCATGCCTACTTTATTAAAGAAAAATTTTATTTTGCGAATGTTTCTCTCATTACTCTCTTGTAGCAGTAAAAGCCTATTCTTATATACAAAACAGAAAGGCTTGTTGAGACTTGTGGTTTATTGTTTGTGTAACTTGAAGTGAGGTACAGGCTTTGAGTGTTATGAGGAGCTGTCTTAGAAAGATGCTTGATGAAGGTTGAAGTAGCTTGCTGAAATGGAGATTATAATATGGCAAAAGTAATTGGAATTGATTTGGGGACAACTAACTCTTGTGTCGCTGTCATGGATGGCAAAAACGCAAAGGTTATTGAAAATTCAGAAGGAGCGCGTACAACACCTTCGGTTGTTGCCTTTACCGATGGGGGGGAGCGACTTGTTGGACAACCTGCTAAACGGCAAGCGGTAACAAACCCTGAAGGAACGGTTTTTGCAGTTAAACGATTGATTGGCCGCCGTTTTGATGATCCGATGGTTGAAAAAGATAAAGCGCTTGTGCCTTATAAGATTATTAAAGGCGATAATGGTGATGCGTGGGTTGAAGAGGCAGGTAAGAAATATTCTCCGTCACAAATTTCAGCTATGATTTTGCAAAAGATGAAAGAAACTGCCGAGTCTTATCTTGGTGAAAAAGTTGAGCAAGCCGTTATTACTGTTCCTGCGTATTTCAATGATGCACAACGTCAGGCTACTAAAGATGCAGGTAAAATTGCTGGATTAGAGGTTTTGCGGATTATCAATGAGCCAACAGCTGCTGCTTTAGCGTATGGTTTGGATAAAAAAGACGGAAAAACTATTGCTGTTTACGATCTTGGTGGTGGTACATTTGATATTTCTGTGCTTGAAATTGGAGATGGCGTTTTTGAAGTTAAGTCGACCAATGGAGATACTTTTTTAGGGGGTGAAGATTTTGACATGCGCTTGGTCGGTTATTTTGCCGATGAATTCAAGAAAGAACAAGGAATTGATCTAAAAAATGATAAGCTAGCATTGCAACGTTTAAAAGAAGCAGCAGAAAAAGCAAAGATTGAGCTTTCTTCTTCACAACAAACGGAAATCAATTTGCCATTTATTACAGCTGATCAATCTGGTCCCAAGCATTTAACGATGAAATTGACTCGTGCAAAATTTGAATCTCTCGTTGACGATTTGGTTCAGCGCACTATCGAGCCTTGTAAAGCTGCATTGAAGGATGCAGGGCTGAAAGCTGGTGAGATTGACGAAGTTGTTTTAGTGGGTGGTATGACACGTATGCCCAAGATTCAAGAAGTTGTGCAAAGCTTTTTCGGCAAGGATCCACATAAGGGCGTTAATCCCGATGAAGTTGTAGCAATGGGGGCGGCCATCCAAGGAGGTGTATTACAGGGCGATGTGAAAGACGTATTGCTCTTGGATGTGACACCTTTGTCTTTGGGGATTGAAACATTGGGTGGGGTTTTCACACGTCTCATCGAACGCAATACCACTATCCCAACTAAAAAATCACAAGTTTTTTCAACAGCTGATGATAATCAGAGTGCTGTAACTATTCGTGTTTTTCAAGGCGAACGTGAAATGGCGAATGATAACAAGTTATTGGCTCAATTTGATCTTGTTGGTATTCCACCAGCACCACGTGGTATGCCTCAGATTGAGGTTACTTTTGATATTGATGCGAATGGTATTGTCAATGTTTCGGCTAAAGATAAAGGAACCGGTAAAGAACATCAAATTCGTATTCAGGCATCAGGTGGTTTAAGTGATGCTGACATTGAAAAAATGGTCAAAGATGCAGAAGAGCATGCAGCTGAAGACAAAAAACGCCGTAAAGGTGTTGAAGCTAAAAATCAAGCGGAAGCTCTTATCCATTCAACTGAGAAATCGTTGACTGAATATGGCGATAAAATATCAGCAGAAGATAAAGGCCAGATTGAAACTGCAATGTCTGATTTAAAGTCTGCACTTGAAGGCACGGATACTGAAGAAATAACAGCAAAAATGCAGAAATTGGCAGAAGTTAGTATAAAGCTTGGCCAGGCTATGTATGAAGCTTCACAGACAGCAACAGACAATACTGAAACAGATACAAAGGATGATGATGTGGTCGATGCTGATTTTGAAGAAATTAATGATAAGAAGAAATAGTGGAAGCAAATGTATTGATCACTTGATAAACCCGGCCTTTGAAATAGAAGGCTGGGCTTTATTATTTAGGATGAGTTGTAACTTTTTTGCTAAAAATATAAATTGAAAGTAAATATTATCCATGAAAATGGATACAAAAAATTTATCAGGAATACATGATGAAAGTAGATTATTATGAAATTCTTGGCGTGACTCGCGAATGTGATGATAAAAAGTTGAAATCTGCTTTTCGTAAGTTGGCAATGCAATATCATCCTGATCGCAACGCAGGAGATAAAGAGGCTGAACGGAAATTTAAAGAAATTGGCGAAGCTTATGAAGTTCTGAAAGATCCTCAAAAGCGTGCTGCTTATGATAGATTCGGTCACGCGGCTTTTGAAAATAGTGGACGAGAGGGAGCAAATCCCTTTAGTGGTTTTGCTGCGGGTGGTGGATTCGCTGATATTTTTGAAGATTTTTTTGGTGAAATCATGGGAGGGATGCACCGTAAGCGCAATGATGGTCGTGAGCGTGGTGCTGATCTGAGTTATAATATGGAAGTGACGTTGGAAGAAGCATTTTCAGGAAAAAACGCACAAATTAATATTCCTAGTTCCGTTACTTGTGATGTTTGTGAAGGATCAGGAACGAAAAAAGGCTCTAAACCACAAGTTTGTAGATCGTGTCATGGAGCTGGTCGGGTGCGTGCTGCACAAGGTTTCTTTTCTATTGAACGAACATGTCCTACATGTCATGGACGTGGTGAAACGATTACAGATCCATGCTCAAAATGTCAGGGAACAAGACGGGTGGAGAAAACACGTTCATTAAGTGTGAATATTCCAGCTGGTATTGAAGATGGTACCCGTATTCGTCTTTCTGGTGAGGGAGAAGCTGGCATTCGTGGTGGTCCTAGTGGCGATCTTTATATTTTTCTTTCCATTAAACCGCATGAGTTTTTTCAGAGAGAAGGGGCAGATCTTCATTGTCGCGTTCCTATTTCGATGGTTACAGCTGCTTTAGGAGGTGAATTTGAGGTTTCTGATCTTGATGGTGTCAAAGCGCGTGTTAAGGTTCCAGAAGGTACACAAAGTGGACGACAGTTTCGCCTTAAAGGAAAAGGAATGCCTATGTTGCGTCGTCAGCAAGTAAGGGGTGATCTGTATATTCATATCACTATTGAAACACCACAGAAATTAACACAAGAGCAACGCGAATTATTACAAAAATTTGCAGAACTTTCAAACCATGAGAATTCCCCACAGTCTCATGGTTTTTTTTCACGTATGAAAGAATTTTTTGAAAATATTTCAGGACAAAGTTGATGCATGGGTGTCAGAATTAATTGTGAGAAGAGTATGGTTGAATGATTATGTTCATTAAATTTTTTATTACATCACAATCTGTAAAAGGATTAGGGCCCTCCTACTTAAAGAAAGAAGAATTTCTTTTAGCTGTTTTAAGATGAGTTTCTGTTATAGGGTGATTTTTGCATTTCATTTCATAGCTCTATGGGTAAGTATTATGTCAAGGGTCTCTGAGGTTTGCAAAAGAGCTTATCCATGTGATAAAAAATGCTGAGTTACTGAGAACATTTCCAATATTACTATAGCTGCACTTTAGGCATGAGAGTTTTTTGTGATTTTTTTAGTTTGTAATCAAGCTGTCATTTAAATTGTATATTTGTACAATCGTTTGATTAAAAATAAAATTTGATAAGATTGTAAATGCACAAAGCTAAGGCCTAACATGGATTTTAATAGTATGCTTTAATATACTATCAATGATTATTGATATAGGTGAGTTACAGAGAACTTTGCATTCGAGTTAGCAAATATATTGTTGTATATTCAAGGATATCTGAGATGATAGAAGTGGATTGAAATTTTCCTTGTGCACTCTGTTATGCTTAATTTTGTTATATGAAAAAATTATAAGCCTGCATAAATTTATAATTTGAGGATTGTAATAATGTTTCAAACACCTCATTTAGATTGTTTTTTGAATATGAATGCTTATAAATGAAAAGATTGTGTCCTCTTGTAAACTAACAGAAAGAGTGATTTTCATTTTGGATATTTTAATCTTAAGGAATAGTTTTTACGATTAATTTTTACCTTTTATTGAATCGAATAAGTGTTGAAGAAGTTGAGATAGAATTTAGTTACTACTTATGAGGAGAATCCTGCTATTCTTTGAATGAACAGATGGTTTATGAATAAGGAAAAAAATTAAATTTGGTGATATAGATTTGATTTAAATAGTTTATGCTAACTATGCTGATTTTGTTTATTTCGTAAATAGAGTAAATAAAGAATAATTCTTATATCATATGAGTAACTCAAAGAATAAGTATATTTATCATTTACTTTTTTTCATACTTTTTAAGTTATTATAAGAACTTTCTATATAAAACAAATTGTTTTTTCATAAAAAAAGGAAAGTACAATTTTATTCTTGATTAATTTAATAGAGCTACCTTCATGTGATGATAAGGTAAAGTTTATGAAGAGGTATTTGAGTCTCTTCAAAGAAATTTGAATAGTTTGATCAGAGTAGAATGCTAAATCATGCTAGAGGTTTTCTGATATGACACTGTAAATATGCCAATACTATCTCATTTATTTCCAATGGTACGATTGCAATAGCATTTTAGGGATTAAGAAGAGACATTCTTAGTCCTTTTTTAAAAGGTGTTATCCATAGACCAATTCTACTTATAATGGCAAGCAAACGTTTTTTATTGATTCATCATAAATGGGTTTGAAACGGTGAGGATATTTTTATACTTGGTACTCTCTTTTAAGGTTCAAAATAGCAAATTATCATTATAAATCAATATATTGTAATTCTCCGTAATATGTATAGGAGTGGATCATTCAATTAATATTTTTAATTTTCAGTTATTGAAAAAAGACACTTTTTAAAGTCAAGGTTATATAGTTCACTTAGATAGAATATATCTCTATGGGGGAATCTGATATTGGGAAATATTGGGATATGTCGGTGTCTATATTCATTGTTAAAAATTCCATTATAGGGTAAAATCAGTAAATTGGATGTGAAGCATGACTTGAAAGTTCTTCTAAACTCTGCTGCCATATTTTATAAATAAAATATGGGACAATAATGTTTTTTATACTTATTTTGTTCAATTTTTTGATGCCAATTCTTTTTAAGAAAGCTGTTTTTGATTCGTTCCATTATCACTTTTATCGTAATTTAAAGAAAAATTGACAATATTTAGGGGGGATAGATAAAGTAAAATTTATTTTCACTTTTTCTAAACTCCACTAAAAGAGAAGATAAACAGTAATGAGGAGACTCTTTTAATGGATGATATTAAAAACAATGCTGCAGATGTTTTTGAAAAACAAGCCGCATTTTTGTCGTCTGCTTTACCCTATATGCAAAAATATGAAAATGAAACAGTTGTTGTAAAATATGGCGGTCATGCTATGGGTGATCCTGCTTTAGGGCGAGCATTTGCGCGTGATATTGCTCTGTTGAAGCAATCAGGCATTAACCCTGTTGTTGTTCATGGAGGAGGTCCTCAAATTGCTGAAATTTTGTTGAAAATGGGGATTGAATCACGGTTTGAAAATGGTTTACGCGTAACTGATGAACGGATCGTCGAAGTTGTTGAAATGGTTTTAGCGGGTTCCATAAACAAGGAAATTGTTGCTCTCATCAACGCTGAAGGTGAATGGGCAATAGGGCTGTGTGGCAAGGACGGCAATATGGTTTTTGCTGAAAAGGCTTATAAAACTGTAATTGATCCGGATTCGCATATTGAACGTGTTTTAGATTTGGGATTTGTTGGTGAACCTATTGAAGTTGACCGTAGATTGTTGGATCTTTTGGCATGTTCTGAAATGATTCCAGTTCTTGCTCCTGTGGCTCCAGGCCGCGATGGCAAAACCTATAATATTAATGCTGATGTTTTTGCTGGAGCTATTGCTGGTGCATTAGAGGCCAAACGTCTTTTATTTTTAACAGATGTTCCTGGTGTTTTAGATAAACAGGGTAAACTTTTCAAGGAATTGACGATTTCTGAAGCTGAAAACCTTATCAAAAATGCTACAATTTCAGATGGTATGATCCCAAAAGTAGAGACTTGTATAAAAGCTCTTCAAAATGGTGTGGAAGGTGTTGTCATTTTAAACGGCAAAACTCCCCATTCTGTCTTGCTAGAACTGTTTACTGAACAGGGAATTGGAACGCTTATTGTTTCATAAGGTATGTGAAGAATTGGAGGAAAAGACCTTTCATGACTAATATAAAACAGTTGAAATATTCTTTATTAAGAAAGCCGGAATTAGCATTATTTGTTGCGACAATATTGTGGGGTATTACATTTTTAGTGATTCACATTGCGGTACGCTATAGCGGTCCTCTTTTTTTTGTTGGATTTCGTTTTATTATTGCATCGCTTATCTGTGGGGCAATTTTTGGGCGCTCTATGAAAGGTATAACTGTTTATGAAATTTTTGCTGGGATGGCTATTGGTTTAGGAATGTTTTTGGGCTACGCTTTACAAGCTACGGGGCTTCAAACAATTATTAGTAGTCAATCGGCTTTTATCACGGCGCTTTATGTTCCGATGGTTCCAATACTGCAATGGATTGTTTTTAGAAAACCACCCCGTTTAGCCTGTTGGGTTGGTATTATTTTTGCTTTTCTTGGGCTTCTATTTATTTCTGGACAAAAACCAGGAAGTTTTGATTTTTCAAAAGGTGAAATTTTGACTTTATTGGGTGCTTTAGCGATTGCTGGAGAAGTTATACTCATTGGGGTTTTTGCTAACAAGGTTGATAGCCGGCGCGTAACGATTATACAGTTATTTTTTAGTGGTATTTTTTCATTTTTTTGTATGCCTTTAATGGGTGAAAGTATTCCTGAATTTTCATGGATATGGTTGAATATCGGTATAGGATTAGCATTAATGAGTGCTATCATTCAATTGGCAATGAATTGGGCACAACAATCTATTTCACCTACGCGTGCAACACTTATTTACGCAGGCGAACCTCTATGGGCTGGTATTGTTGGGCGTTTGGCTGGTGAACGTTTATCTCCTTTAGCTTTATTGGGTGGTTTGCTTATTTTGATTGGGATCGTGGTAGCTGAATTACAACCTTCACAATGGCGGAGGAAAGTTAAGATATCTGAAAAAATTGATTAATTTTTTCTCTTTTGTCATGATTTCATTTCATGCTATTTCCATCTAAAGAGTTTTTATTTTTCTATTTCTTTAAAGAAATTAAGTATGGTCTTTATGTTTTTTCACCTTTAAAGCAAGGTATTACTTTATAAGAATAATCCATCTTTTTGCATGTTGAACAAGAGATCCAGTAACGTACAATTCTCGCATTTCAAACCTCTTTATGTTGAATCAATCAAAATCATTTGCTTGCACGTCAAAAGCAGGAATAACGTATGGATAAAACTATTGAAGGAAGAAAGGAGTAAAATGTTTCTTATGAATTTTCTAAAGGCAGGGGCTATCAAGAATATTGAGAGCTGATCAAAGTAATGATGATACCGGTTGGCACCTTCATAAATGTAAAGATGGTGGTGTCCAATGGCTTTTACATTATACTATCCACGAGCACCATCATGAGATGGGCTTGGGAATATTATGAGCTTGTTTCTTTAAAATAAGTGAATGAATTCGCAACACAATGATATTCTATGTTTTGTGAGTGGCGTGCCCCTATTAAAGAAAGAAGGAAAGAAAGCTTTTAATAATGTGTGAACTTTTTAAAAAAATATTGCGCAAGAGAGCATATTTCTAAAATTTTCGCAGTTACAAAGATCATCTGCTCCAATATGAGACTTTTATTGTATAAGGGTAATAAAAGGGTTATTGTGTACAAAGATAAAACAATACTCCTTGTGAATTTTATCACAAGTCTAAGCTATATATGCATTTCTAATAATGTACAGCATATGAATGGTAAGATCAATGAATATGAAAAAGTTAAGAGCATTTTGGTATTTTGAACCAGTTGTATAAAATTTAGCAAACAAAAGCCTCATTTTTTAAGTTATGATGAAGTCATGTTTTAAGAAGCTCTTTTTTATATTCTTTTGAAAGGCTTTCGAAGAAGCATAATTGGTCTTTGCCTTTTGTGCTATTCTTTGCTAAATCGCCCATATGACAGTAGATCGTAATTATATCCGTAATTTTTCTATAGTGGCGCATATTGACCATGGAAAATCGACTTTAGCTGACCGTTTGATTCAAATGACAGGAGGGCTTGATATCCGCGAGATGAAAGAGCAAGTGCTCGATTCCATGGATATTGAACGCGAACGTGGAATTACCATTAAGGCACAAACGGTACGTTTACACTATAAAGCAAAAGATGGTGAAACCTATATTTTAAATCTTATCGATACACCTGGTCATGTGGATTTTGCTTATGAAGTTTCACGGTCATTAGCAGCTTGTGAAGGTTCGCTATTAGTAGTGGATGCGAGCCAAGGTGTAGAAGCGCAGACGTTGGCGAATGTTTACCAGGCTATTGATAATTCTCATGAGTTGGTTGTTGTGCTCAATAAGGTCGATCTTCCTGCGGCAGAACCTGAGCGTGTAAAAGAACAAATTGAAGATGTGATAGGCATCGATACATCTCAGGCAGTGGAAATATCAGCAAAGACAGGTCTAGGTATTTCTGATGTTTTAGAAGCAATTGTTACACAATTGCCACCTCCACATACTGGTAACAGTAATAAACCTTTAAAGGCGATGTTGGTTGATAGCTGGTATGATGCATATCTCGGTGTGATCGTTTTGGTGCGGGTAATTGATGGTGTGTTGAAAAAGGGTCAAACTATTCGCATGATGGGGACTGGGGCAAAGTATCCAGTTGAACGGGTAGGAGTTTTTACTCCAAAAATGATCCAAGTGGATGAATTAGGTCCTGGAGAGATTGGTTTTATAACGGCCTCTATCAAAGAAGTTGCTGATACACGGGTTGGTGATACCATTACGGAGGAGCGCCGTCCTTGTGAAGAGGCTTTGTTGGGTTTCAAACCGGCACAACCAGTTGTCTTTTGTGGACTTTTTCCCATTGATGCAGCTGATTTTGAAGATTTGCGTGCAGCCATGAGCAAATTGCGTTTAAATGATGCAAGCTTTTCATTTGAAATGGAAATGTCAGCAGCTTTGGGATTTGGTTTTCGTTGTGGCTTTTTAGGATTACTTCATCTTGAAATTATTCAAGAGCGATTGGAGCGAGAATTTAATTTGGATTTAATCGCGACAGCACCTTCGGTTGTTTATCGCATGAATATGAATGATGGTTCTGTCAAAGAACTACATAATCCAGCAGATATGCCTGATATGGTAAAAATTTCTTCTATCGAAGAACCATGGATCCAGGCTACAATAATGACTCCTGATAATTATCTCGGTTCAATTTTAGAACTTTGCCAAGAACGACGGGGGATACAGGTTAGTTTGTCCTATGTTGGGACGCGTGCCATGGTGATATACGATTTGCCACTGAACGAAGTGGTTTTTGATTTTTATGACCGTTTAAAATCAATCTCAAAGGGTTATGCTTCTTTCGATTATCAAATGACAAATTATGTGGAAGGCGATTTAGTTAAAATGTCTATTTTGGTGAATGGAGAATCTATTGATGCATTGTCTATGCTTGTACATCGCACTATTGCGGAAAAGCGCGGACGTTCTATGTGCGAAAAACTGAAGGATCTTATTCCTCAGCATATGTTTCAGATTCCGATTCAAGCAGCAATTGGTGGTAAAATCATTGCACGCGAAACAATTCGTGCTTTGCGTAAAGACGTAACAGCTAAATGTTATGGAGGCGATATCACGCGTAAACGCAAACTTTTAGAAAAGCAAAAAGAAGGCAAAAAGCGGATGCGCCAATTTGGAAAAGTAGAGATTCCACAGTCAGCTTTTATCCAAGCGCTTAAAATGAGTAAATAAGAAAAATTGTTCCTTCATTAATTTCATTCTTATATTTTGCTTATTTGCTAAGTTTTTGAAAAATATCTTTTTAGTCGCGCAATAGATCATTAATAGATGTTTTTTCCCGTGTTTTTTGATCAACGCGTTTTACTATGACAGCACAATAAAGATGAGGACCTGGTGCACCATTTGGTAATGGTTTACCAGGGAGAGAACCTGGAACAACAACAGAATAGGGAGGTACTTCACCTATAAAAATTTCTCCTGTTGTGCGGTCAATAATTTTGGTGGATTTTCCAATAAACACTCCCATACCTAAAACAGAACCTTCACGGATAATACAACCTTCAACGATTTCAGAACGTGCACCGATAAAGCAATGATCTTCAATGATAGTTGGATTTGCTTGCAGTGGTTCTAAAACACCTCCGATTCCAACTCCACCAGAAAGGTGAACATATTTTCCGATTTGTGCACAAGAACCGACAGTTGTCCATGTGTCAACCATTGTCCCTTCATCGACAAAAGCACCAAGATTAATAAAGGATGGCATTAATATAACATTGGGTGCAATATAGGCAGAATGGCGCACAATCGCTCCCGGAACGGAACGGAAATTAGCTTTTTTAAAATCAGCTTCTTGCCAACCGGAAAATTTGGAAGAGACTTTGTCCCACCAATATGATTCATTAACACCACCAGAAATGATGCGCATGGGATTGAGGCGGAAAGACAAAAGAACAGCTTTTTTCAACCATTGATGAACATGCCATTGTTCATTTTTTTGTCGTTCCGCAACACGGATTTCGCCTTTATCAAGAAGGTTTAATGCATATTCGACACTTTCACGAATTTCACCCTTTGTGCTAGTATTGATAGAATTGCGGTCGTCAAATGCTTTTTCAATAATCATTTCAAGTTGTGTAAGATGAGTCATGATCAGAGTTCCGTTAAACAAGTTGAAAGCTTCAAGATTTATTACTTTATGAACTACGCGAAGAAATATGTTCAGTCAATGAAACGATGAGGAAACAGGATAAGTATATGAAAAAAGATTATAAAAAAAAAAGGGAAGAAGAGCAAAAAAAGTTAACCTCTGTTCTCTGTGCGAAGGGTGCTTTACAACAGGTAAAAAAAGTTTCTTATTCAGCACAAGTGCGTTCGCCTACTTATCGTTTAGCTTATATTGATCAAGATTTTATAATGCGTCCTGAATTACGTTCACAGCGTATTGGTCTTGAGTTTTTAAAACCGGAAATAGCTCTTCAGGAGTGTAATATTCAATCGACTGTTGTTTTATTTGGTGGTGCACGTATTCCTGAATCTAGGAAAGCAGCATGGGCAGAAAAAAGTGAAATACAAAAAAACAATTTGCTTTCTATGTCCCATTATTACAATGATGCGAGAGAATTTGCCCGTTTATGCTCACATTATTCTGCCACGACTGAATATCGTGAATTCGTAGTTGTTACAGGGGGAGGACCAGGAATAATGGAAGCAGGAAACCGTGGTGCTGCTGATATTGGAGCACCGACGATTGGGTTGAATGTTGTTTTACCACACGAGCAAGAGCCAAATCCTTATGTAACACCACATTTGTGTTTTAATTTTCATTATTTGGGGGTACGTAAAATGCATTTTTTAATGCGGGCAAAGGCGTTAGCAATTTTTCCTGGAGGCTTCGGAACTTTGGATGAGTTATTTGAGACGTTAACTTTAATGCAAACAGGACGTATGAAAAAAGTTCCAGTTTTAATGTTTGGTAAAGAATTTTGGAACAATGTTGTCAATTTTGATTATTTATCCGCGCAAGGAACAATTTCTCCTTCGGATGTGGATCTTGTAACATTTGTCGATACAGCAGCGGAAGCTTTTGAACAAATTCGTTCCTTTTATAAGCTTCGTTAATCGCTTTTGATGAAATGACTTTTAAAAGATAATTAATAGTCAACTTGTGTTAAATAGAGTCCTGAAGGAGGAGCAACCATACCACAGCGCATACGATCTTTAGCATGGAGAGCTGCTTCAAGATCTTGTATCGTCCAACGTCCAATACCAACTTCCATGAGACTTCCTGTGAATGAACGGATTTGATGATGAAGAAAAGAGCGCGCTTGTGCATAGATGAAAATCTCCTCTCCGTTTCTCTGAACATCGAGGCGTTCAAGGGTGCGAATAGGACTTTTGGCTTGACAGTGGGCTGAACGGAAAGTGGTAAAATCATGTAGTCCTACAAGTTTTTGTGCAGCTTCATGCATAGCTTCAGCATTGAGAGGTTTTGGCAACCACCACACACGTTTGGCGTTTAGAGCTGGTGGTGAGCGGCGGTTGAGGATTTTAAAAAGGTAATGGCGTTTGATTGCAGAAAATCGTGCATCAAAACTATCTGGAACGTTTTCTACATTCAAAATCGAAATATCTTCACCCTCTTTCCGCAAATGAACATTGAGTGCATCACGCACAGTATGCGTCGGCCAGTTTTTTATGAAATCAACATGTGCAACTTGTCCTGTAGCGTGAACACCTGCATCAGTTCTACCAGCTGTCGTTATGGTTAATTGTTGTCCACTAAAATGAAAAATAGCTTGTTCAAGGGCATTTTGTATGGTGCGAAGCCCTACTTGGCGCTGCCAACCAGCATAATTTGTTCCATCATATTCAAGAGTGAGTTTAAAACGTGGCATATCAAAAAACAGAAGAAATACGAGCGCCTCGCAAAAATGTTACGCTATCGAGAATTTTACCACCAGATCTTTGGAGAGAGGTTATTTCTATACGCCCTTGTCCACAATGTATAACCAAAGAATTCGGTTCTATCCAGCAAATTTCAAGAGAAGGGCCTGGCATTAAATGACTTGCAAGAATTTTTACGCGTTCTTCTCGACCGTTGATATTCATGTTGCACCAACAACCAGGAAAAGGAGAGAGAGCACGAATATGCCTATGGATAAATTCTGCAGGTTTTGTCCAATCAATACGTGTTTCTTCTTTTTTGATTTTGAAGGCATAGGTTATTTTTTCTCCTGATTGTGGGGTAAGTTTAAGTTGGCCTTTTTCAAGAACCGATAAAGTTTCTATCATAAGTTCTGCACCTATCTGTGAAAGTTTGGTTGAAAGTTCACCAGCGGTGGTGTGATCAGTAATGGCGATGGAATGGGATAAAGCGATAGGCCCCGTATCAAGCCCTTCATCCATTTTCATAATCATGACTCCCGTTTCCCTATCACCAGCCATAATTGCACGCTGAATAGGAGCAGCACCACGCCAGCGTGGTAGTAATGAAGCGTGGGCATTGAAACAACCAAAACGCGGAGCTTCGAGAATAGCTTTCGGTAAGAGTAATCCATAAGCGACAACAATAGCAGCATCAACAGAAAGTGCTGCAAATTGAGCTTGTTGTTCGGCTGTTTTGAGTGTTTGAGGCGTGAATACGGGAATGGATTTTGCCTTTGCTGCATTTTGAACAGGTGAGGGGATCAGTTTAAGACCACGACGTCCTGCTGGGCGAGGAGGTTGGCTGTAAACAGCTACAATATCGTGGCCAGCATCCAATAAAGCATGTAAAATAGGAACAGAAAAATCCGGTGTTCCCATAAAACTTAATCGTAGTGCCATTACAAAATTGTTTCCTGAGCATTTTTTTCTTTTATTCGTGCTCGTTTTTTGAATTTTCGTATCACCATATCACGTTTAATCTTTGAAATGTGATCAATAAAAAGGCGACCATTTAAATGATCGATTTCGTGTTGTAAGCAAGTAGCTAGGAGGTGATCTGCTTCAATTTCTGTTTGTTTTCCTTCACGATCTCTATAGCAAACACAGAGACGTTTAGGACGTTCAACTTCTGCATAATATTCAGGAATAGAAAGGCAACCTTCTTTGCAAATATTATGCTCATTTGAAAGCCATAAAATTTCAGGATTAATAATAACAAGCGGATTTTTTTGAGCATCATTTCCGGAGACATCTATGACTAACATGCGTAGTGGTATACCAATCTGAATAGCAGCAAGACCTACACCTTTGGCATCATACATCGTGTCTAACATATCATCAGCGAGCTTCTGTAGAGCTGTATCGATATGCTCAACAGGTTTGGATACTTCCCGTAAAATCGGATCAGGTAAAGTAACTAACGGTTTAATTGGCATAGCTGTAGATTAATCAATGGTTTGTTATGGGTCAATATTGAATAACGAATTCTTGCGTTTTTTTACAAATAAGAGCGTTATACTCATTTTTCCATGTTTGATTCGTTTTTTTCTTTCATGCTCTTTGATGAGTTTTTTGCTAAACTGATGGTTCTGCTTTTTCTTATATTCGTCTGCTTAGCATTTTTTATGCTTATACGATCTTATCGAAAAAAGGAATTTTTGGAAAGTAAAATTGCTGAACATGCTCGTGAGTCACAAATGCAAATGGCTATATTGCTAAAAACACAAGCTGAAATGCAAGGACGGATGCAGACTATGGCAGAAATTTTTGGTCAAAGACAAGCTGAATTGAATAAATCTATCAGTGAACAACTTAATGGGATGACAACCAATTTGGGTCAAACCATCCAGGTGCAAACCAAATCTACTTATGAAAATTTGACTCGTTTGCAAGAGCGCTTAGCGGTGATCGACGCGGCACAGAATAATATTCAATCGCTTGCGGGGCAGGTTGTTCAGTTGCAGGCCATTTTAAACAATAAGCAGACACGTGGTACTTTTGGTCAGGGACGGATGGAAGCAATTGTTGCCGATGCTTTACCAGCTAATGCCTATGTATTCCAAGCGACTCTTTCAAATGGAAAGCGACCAGATTGTCTTATTCATATGCCTAATAAAGCTCCAGCTCTTGTTATTGATGCTAAATTTCCTTTAGAGGCTTGGAATGCGATACATAAGGCAGCTTCACCTCAAGAACGTCAAGAGGCAGAGCGCCAATTTCGTACTGATATGGATGTCCATATTCGCGATATTGCACAAAAATATTTAATTCCTGGAGAAACACATGACACCGCTTTTCTCTTTGTGCCATCAGAATCGATTTTCGCAACAATCTATGAAGATTTTGAGCCACTGGTACAAAAAGCTAATCGGGCACATGTAATTATTGTATCGCCGTCTTTGTTGATGTTATCTATTCAGGTTGTACAAACTATTATGAAAGATGCGCGAATGCGTGAACAAGCACATTTAATCCAATCAGAAGTAGCAAAATTAATGGAAGATTTTGAGCGAATGGATATACGTGTTCGCGCTTTACAGAAGCATTTTTACAAAGTGGGTGAGGATATTGAGGGAATTTTAACATCATCTTCTAAAATTATGAAAAGAGCTAATCGTATTGAAGCTTTTGAATTAAAAGAGGACGATTCTGAACTGGCATCAATTACAACCTCTGTTCAATCGCAAACATTGCGTTTAATTGATGAAGAGTGAATCAAACTACTTAAGACAACAAAGTGTGATCATATTTTTCATTGATTGATAAGAGTTTTTTAGTATTTTTACGTTTCATTTTATTTCTTAGATCAAAGAGGAATAAAAATATGCAACACCTTTTGTTTTTAGGAGCATTGGTGTTTCTGCTAGGGGGATGTGTAACAAGCACTTCCCTGAACACAAACAATGCTTGTGCTATTTTAGCTCAAAAAAATGGTTTTTTTGATAATTGGGGAAAAGCTTCTAAAAACGCAGAAATGCGCTACGGAATTCCCATTTCTATTATTCTCGCAACCATTAATATGGAGTCAAGCTTTCGTCGCAATGCACGTCCTCCACGCAAAAAGCTACTTGGTTTTATTCCATGGAAACGCCGTTCAACAGCTTATGGTTATTCTCAAGCGCTAGACAGTACATGGGAAATGTATCTTCGTTCTACAGGAAGGTCTTTTGCATGGCGTACCAATTTTGCAGATGCCGCTGATTTTGTTGCTTGGTATCATCGTCAAAGCGTTAAACGTAATGGTGTTAGGTTTGATGATGCCTATAACCTTTATTTAAATTATCATATGGGACATGGTGCTTATGCGCGAAGTAAGGGGTATGCAACTGCAGCGCTTGCACAGGCAGCAGAGCGTATGGCAAGAATATCTAAGCGCTATGAACAGCAATTAAAGGCTTGTGGTTGGCATTAGAGGGGAAGTGTAAAAATTTCTAAATTAAGAATTGGGGTGATACTGAAATTAGTTTGAGAACAGAATAATCAGGTATAGTTTTAAAGAGACATTTCTTAATGCTCCAAAACCCATTTTACGTGTGCACTTATGAATGGTATGACATAAAATCCATAGGGCAGCGCCATTTTTGCGCTTAGGAAAGTACAAGCTGGCACTGTCATTTTGTTTATCAGCTTCCAATGTTGTAACGTCCTTTCATTTAGATGGTTCATAAGAAGCATTTTTATTCTTTTCTTAAATAGTTTTATTTACACGCCATACCCTTTGTGACATGCCAGGAAATGATTTTGCTCGATTCAATATTAAGAGAGTTTGAAATGAGCGAATCTTACTGTATTCAGGTGTTTTATTCAACATGTAAAAAGATGAATTATGATTATAAATCAATATATTGCCGTAATGGTTACACGAATTACATAACTCCATCTAACAAGCAACTCTTGCAATGCATTTGAGAACATGATGGAGAAAATTTTTTCATCAAAATCTTTGTTAAAAAGAAAATGCAATATCAAGGTGTAAAAAGTTTAATATAAAAACTTGCTAACAGAATACATGAAATAGCACTAATCAGAAAAGCTTTCTCTTTTAATAAAAAAGTAAAAAAGAAAAAACAGATATAAATCCTCAAAAAGATTGATAATATAAAAAGATACGTGAAATTAAACCCAACCATACTTTTGGGTCAAAAAAATTACAACATTCCTAAAACTAGAATGATTTGCTTCCAATTTATTCACAAAAAGACTTATCATCATCCTTTTTCAGGTAAGATCGACAGAGTTTAGAAAAATACCCGGTTATTTTTCGTAAAATAATTTAGTGCAGAGTTACAATTTGTAGCTCATGCTCATTAGCTCCTGCAAGAGCGATAGAGCGCTCATCAGACAAAATAATCGGATAACCTGTTTCACCGAACAGCGCCCATATTGTGATGCCTGGGGTCATTGGTGGAAGATCTGGAAAGTTTTTAGCGAGATCATCTGTACAAACTTTTTTTAAGTAAGCGATTTGCCCCACTTCAGAGTAGGACATGTTTTGCAACGACGAGCTCTGTTTATGTTCTCCCATTTTCCTATTCCTTTACGCTTTGACTTTGATATAATTCACCACTGCTAACTTTAATCGGAATCTGCTTTATTTGTTTTTTTGATTTTGGTTGATGTAAGTTAATTGATAAAAGGCCATTTTTCAACTCGGCATTTGTAACATACATTCCCTCGGCGAGAACAAAGGTTCGTTGGAATTGGCGTGCCGCTATACCGTGATATAAATATTGATGATTTTGATTATCTGTTTGCTTGCCATGAATGATTAATTGATTGTCATCGAGCAAGATATTGAGATTATTAACTTTAAATCCAGCAACAGCCAAAGTTATGCGTATATGATTTGTGTCATCGTTTTTGTGTAATCGTTCAATATTATAAGCTGGATAAGCCTCACCAGTTTTACTAATACGTCGCAATGTTTTTTCTACTGTTTCAAATCCTAGAAGAAAGGGATTAGAGAAAGGCGTCACATGTGTCATTGTGAATATCCTCTTCAAAGCGGCTTTGCTTGACCAAGCTCTATAAAAAGTGTTTGTTACATTTCTCTCATATGGCGAGTGTAAATAGTAACTTCAAGAGAGAAGATTCAATGACTCAAAGAACAATAAAATTGTCAAAGACGCGAATATCTTCTGGAATGTTGTATAGCAAAGATGCAATTGAAGAAATATTTCACCGTTTTTCTGTTCAACGTCCGATTCCAAAGAGTGATCTTATCTATACAAATGTTTTTACCCTTTTGGTTGCTGTTGTTCTTTCGGCTCAGGCTACAGATACGAGTGTTAATAAAGCAACAAAAGAATTATTTCGCCTCGCTGATCGACCGGAAAAAATGGTTGCATTAGGAGAAGAAGAAATTGGACGCCATATTCGTACAATTGGTCTTTGGCGTGCAAAAGCACGTAATGTGTATGCGCTTTGTAACTTTTTAATTAACCACTATAGCGGTCAAGTACCTGATAAACGTGAAGCACTTATGGCACTTCCTGGGGTGGGGCGTAAAACAGCTAATGTTGTTTTGAATGTTGCTTTTGGACAACCTACACTGGCAGTAGATACGCATATTTTTCGTCTTGCGAACCGTCTTGGTTTAGCTCCTGGTAAAACACCGGAGATTGTTGAAGAAAAGTTACTAAAGATTATACCGATTCATTATCTCCGCCATGCACATCACTGGCTCATTTTACATGGGCGTTATATTTGCCAGGCGCGCAAGGCACAATGTACGCGATGCATTATTGCTGATTTATGTAAAGCAGCAATCAAAACAAATACAATTCCAGCACCTTTGGTTGAAGTTCAAGATAATGGGCCTCCAATTTTTTTTTGATACGCTCTTGCTATTTTGTATATACTAGCTTATGAAAATACTGTTGGGACCGTCCGGCAGGGCATGCCGTGGCTGTTTAAATGCTTGTTCAAGCGTTGGTCCGCTTGAGTGAATAAATCCACTTTAATGAAAAATTGTATGGAGTAGCAAAATGCCCAAGATGAAGACCAAATCATCCGCTAAGAAGCGGTTTAAAATCACTGCGTCAGGCAAAGTGAAGGTAGCAGCTGCAGGTAAACGCCACGGCATGATTAAACGCTCGAATAAATTTATTCGCGATGCACGTGGAACGATGGTTTTGAGTGAACAAGATGCCAAAAAAGTTATTCAGCATTATTTGCCAAATGGTTTTTAAACCTTACGCTTTTGATTTTTAGGAGAGTATTACATGGCACGTGTAAAAAGAGGTGTAACAGCGCACGCTAAACACAAAAAAGTTCTGAAACAGGCTGAAGGTTTTTACGGGCGTCGTAAAAATACCATTCGTGCAGCTAAGGCTGCGGTTGATCGTTCAAAGCAGTACGCTTATCGTGATCGCAAAAATAGGAAACGCACTTTTCGTGCTTTGTGGATTCAGAGAATTAATGCGGCTGTTCGTGCAGAAGGCTTAACTTATGGGCGTTTTATTGATGGTTTATCGAAAGCAGGTATTGAGGTTGATCGTAAAGTTCTTTCAGATATAGCAATTCATGAAGAAGCAGCATTTCGTGCTTTAGTTGCTTCTGCAAAGAAGGCTTTGGAATATTTAAAAAACACAACGCCTAATGCTTTTGAAGGCGCTGTCAAATAAGCCAGTCGTGTTCTCTTAAAGCATTCATTTGTTCAAGTTCCCGTACTGGTTGTTGCTAGTGCGGGCTTTTTTCTATCCCAAAATAGGCAGAGATATGAGCGACATTAAGCATCTAGAACAAGAAATTCGTTTAGCTTTAGAGGCAGCTAGTGATGAACAAGCACTTGAAACAGTGCGTATTGCGGCGTTAGGCAAAAAAGGTAGCATCTCTGAAAAATTAAAAGCATTAGGAAAAATGGATGCCGAAGAACGCCAAAAAGTTGGGCCAGCTCTTAATGAGTTAAAAAATCGCATTTTAAAATTATGGGCGCAAAAGCGTGATTTTCTGAAACGTCAAGCAATGGATGCGCGTCTTTCTCGTGAAACGATTGATGTAACTTTGCCTGTACGTTCTTCACCTATGGAGCGGGGGCGTATTCATCCTATTTCACAGGTAATTGAGGAAATTATAGCCATTTATACAAAAATGGGTTTTTCCCTTGCAGAAGGGCCAGATATTGAAACAGATTATTATAACTTTACGGCATTGAATTTTCCTGAAGGCCATCCAGCACGTGAGATGCATGACACTTTCTTTTTTGATGTTAATAAAATGGGAGAGCGAAAATTATTACGCACTCATACATCACCTGTGCAAATTCGTACAATGGAAAAACAAAAAGCTCCGATACGTATCATTATTCCTGGGAAAACTTACCGTATGGATTCAGATGCAACGCACTCGCCTATGTTTCATCAGGTAGAAGGTCTTGTAATTGATAAAACCTCTACCATTGCACATATGATATGGCTTCATGAGACTTTTTGTAAAACCTTTTTTGAAGTTCCAACTATAAAGATGCGTTTTCGCCCATCTTTTTTCCCTTTTACTGAACCGTCTATGGAAGTGGATATTCAGTGTGATCGTTCTGGTTCAGAAGTGAAGTTCGGGGAAGGAGAGGATTGGCTAGAAATTTTAGGATGTGGCATGGTGCATCCTCATGTATTGAAAAATGTTGGTTTAGATCCCGATGAGTATCAGGGTTTTGCGTGGGGAATGGGCATTGATCGCATTGCCATGTTGAAATACGGTATGCCTGATTTACGGGCTTTTTTTGATGCTGATCTGCGTTGGTTAGATCATTATGGCTTTCGCTGTTTTGATATGCCTATTTTTTCCCTGGTTTAAGAAATGTGTGATCTTGTCATAGCTTTGATGTGAGGTTTTAAAATGAAATTTACATTGTCTTGGTTGAAAGATCACTTAGAAACAAATGCACCTTTGAATGAAATTTGTGAAAAACTGACGGCTATAGGCCTTGAGGTTGATCATGTTGATGACCGTTCTTTTTTAAAAGGTTTTATAATTGCGAAAATTTTAACAACAGTAAAACATCCTGATGCGGATAAACTTCAGATTTTGTCGGTAGATACGGGGGCTGGTGCACCTGTACAAGTTATCTGTGGTGCACCAAATGCACGTGCTGGGCTTGTTGGTGTTCTTGCTTTACCAGGGACTTATGTGCCAGGGCTTGATGTGACGCTATCGATAGGCAAAATTCGTGGTGTTGAAAGTTTTGGGATGATGTGCTCACAAGCGGAGCTTGAGTTATCAAATGAACACGATGGCATTATTGAGCTTCCAGAAGATGCTCCTATTGGAGGATCATTTGCGAATTATGCTGGTTTAGATGATCCTATCATTGATATTAGTTTGACCCCCAATCGTTCTGATTGTACAGGTGTTCGTGGTATTGCCCGTGATCTTGCTGCTGCTGGAATTGGAAAATTAAAAGAATTATCCTTGCCACAATTCGATCTCTCTTTTGAAACACCACTTGATGTTTCTTTCGATTTTTCACAAAGCGTGTCGATATGTTTAGGTTTTGCTTGGCGTGAAATTCGTAATGTTCAAAATGGTGCTTCACCTCAATGGATGCAACAGCGTTTGAGTGCGATAGGTTTGAGACCGATTAATGCATTAGTTGATATGACTAATTACATAAGTTTTGATCTTGGCCGCCCACTTCATGTTTTTGATGCAGATAAGATTAAAGGCAATTTGTGTGTGCGTTGCGCTCGTGAAGGTGAAAAACTTCAGGCACTTAATGGTAAAATTTATAATTTGTGCGTTAAAGATTGTGTCATTGCAGATGAAGAAGGGGTTATTTCAATTGCCGGTATCATGGGTGGTGAAAGGACGAGCTGTGATGAGATGACGCGTAACGTTATTATTGAGTCAGCGCTTTGGGATGCACAGAACATTGCGCAGACAGGGCGTGCATTAGATCTTATAAGTGATGCCCGTTATAGATTTGAACGGGGAGTTGATCCAGCTTTTATGGAAACAGGGCTTGAGGTTGCGACAGAATTAGCTTTGCGTCTTTGTGGTGGTGAAGTATCTAGGATGAAAGTTGTTGGTTATCAAAAACCAGAAGTCAAACAGATTGCTTTTTCTTTTTCTGAAATTAAACGCTTAACACATTTGCAAATAGAGCGCGATCAAGCTTTAACTATTTTAACAAAGCTTGGGTTTTGCGTTGAAGGTAAGGGAGATGTGGTTACGGTTAAAGTACCAACATGGCGCTCTGATGTTGCTGGTAAAGCGGATTTAGTAGAAGAGGTAATAAGAATTTATGGGCTGGATAAAATTAAGCCTATTCCATTGGAAAATTTTACAGAAGGCAAACATCCAGTTTTAACAATTTTGCAATTTCGTTCACGTGTTGCTCGTTTGGCTTTGGCATATCGCGGTATGAAGGAGGCTGTGACTTGGTCATTTATTTCTGAAAAACAAGCGCTTGCTTTTGGAGGCGGTCAAGCACAACTTAAATTAGTCAATCCTATTTCTGCTGATATGTCGGTAATGCGCCCCTCTCTTTTACCTGGTTTACTGATAACGGCACAACGAAACGCTGATCGTGGATTTCCAGATCTTGCTTTATTTGAAGTTTCCAGCATTTATGAAGGCAATACTCCTGATAAACAACAACATGTTGCTAGTGGAATTCGCCGTGGAACAGAACGATTTGAAGGAGCCGGACGCTTTTGGAATGGAAATGCGGCGGTAGTTGATGTTTTTGATGCAAAAGCAGATGCATTGGCTGTTTTAGAAGCATGTGGTATAGATATTAACAAGGTTCAAATTGAAGTTGGAGCACCTGATTGGTTTCATCCTGGTCGTTCAGGAGTCATAAAGCTTGGGTCAAAGATGATCCTTGGTTTTTTTGGTGTTTTTCATCCTGCCACATTAGAAAGATTAGACGTCAGTGGTTCTTTATGTGGTTTTGAAATTTTTCTTGATCGAATTCCAGAATCAAAGAAAAAAGCAACAAAAAATCGTTCTCCGTTAAAATTATCGCCTTTTCAAATGGTGAGACGTGATTTTGCGTTTGTTGTTGATAAAACGGTTGCCTCTTCTCTTATCGTTCGTGCTGCAAGCAGAGCGGATAAAAAACTTGTTCATTCAGTGCAAGTTTTTGATGTTTTTGAAGATTCAAGCCTTGGGGAAGATAAAAAATCTGTTGCGATTGAAGTCACTATTCAGCCCATTGAACGGACTTTAACTGATGAAGATTTAGAAAAGCTTGCTTTGCAGGTAGTGGAAAATGTTACCAAGATGACAGGCGCATATCTGCGCTGTTAATTTCTTTTGATCAGACTGTTTTATAAAGAAGGAGCATTTGGGGAGTGCTTCCTTATTTTGGCGGCATTCAAGAGCTATAGAGCTTTTTGAAAGAGAATTTCTATACCAAAGTAGGCCGGCTTTAAAGCATTAATTTTTTCAAAACGAAAAAGAATGTTTTTAAACATCTTAAAAAGTTATTATTTTTCATAATCCTTCATTGTAAATGTAAAAGATAACTGTTATTGTTACACGTTAATGCTAATTATTTGCAATAAATAGAGCATATGAAGGAAAGAGAAAAGCAATGAACGTAAGAACATTTTTCACTATAGTTTTGGGAAGTGTTATTTTTTTTACACCCAGTTTTGCTTTGTGTGCTGGTAAATTTAAAGCTGTTACAACATTCACTATCATTGCTGATATGGCACGGAATGTAGCAGGTGATGCTGCTAATGTTGAATCAATCACTAAACCAGGCGCTGAAATTCATGAATATCAACCTACGCCTCGCGATCTTATGCGTGCACAAGGAGCTAATCTTGTATTGTGGAACGGATTAGAGTTGGAGCTTTGGTTTGAAAAGTTTTTTCAAAATATCAAGGATGTTCCAAGTGTTGTTGTTTCAAAAGGTATTATACCGATTAAAATTGGTGAAGGCCCCTTTAGTGGGAAGCCCAATCCTCATGCATGGATGTCGCCGACCTCTGCTTTGATTTACGTTGATAATATTCGCGACGCTTTTATAAAGTACGATCCTGAGCATGCTGCTATTTATAAAGAGAATGCTGAGATTTATAAACAGAAGATTCGTGCAACGATTGATCCAATCAGAGCTGAATTAGAAGCAGTACCACAAGATAAGCGTTGGCTTGTAACCAGTGAGGGTGCATTTAGCTATTTGGCACGTGATTTTGATCTGAAAGAGCTTTATTTATGGCCCATTAATGCTGATCAGCAAGGAACACCACAGCAGGTTAAGCATGTTATTGATATGGTTCGCAAATATAATATCCATGCAGTTTTTTCTGAGAGCACTATTTCCCCTGCGCCTGCTAAACAGGTTGCGAGAGAAACAGGGGCTAAATACGGTGGTGTTCTTTATGTTGATTCTCTAAGTGATAAAAATGGTGAGGTACCCACATATATCGATTTATTACGTGTCACAAGCAGGCGTATTAGCAATGCCTTATTAGATGGAGTAAAAGGTCAATGATAGAATCTGGAATATTTGCCCAAGGGGTAACGGTAACTTATCGTAATGGACATACAGCTTTACGCGAAGTAACTTTTGAAAGCCCCACAGGTTCTATTACGGCATTAGTTGGCGTGAATGGGTCAGGAAAGTCAACGTTATTTAAGGCTATTATGGGGTTTGTGCGACCTTCAAAAGGAAAAATTCGCATATTTGGTTTGCCTGTTGATACGGCTTTGAAAAAAAGCCTTATTGCTTATGTTCCTCAGAGTGAAGATGTTGATTGGAATTTTCCTGTACTCGTTGAAGATGTTGTATTGATGGGACGGTATAGTCACATGAATTTCTTTCGTTATGCACGTGCACGGGATTATGAAGCTGTCCGTGTTGCATTAGAACGGGTCGATATGTTAGCATTTGCCAAGCGCCAAATTGGTGAACTTTCTGGTGGGCAGAAGAAGCGAGTTTTTCTAGCGCGTGCTCTTGCACAGCAAGCAAAGGCTATTTTATTGGATGAGCCATTTACAGGGGTTGATATCACAACAGAAGATAAAATCATTGCTTTGTTACAAGATCTTCGTAAAGAAGGGGCAGTGATATTAGTTTCTACCCACAATTTAGGTTCTGTTCGTGAATTTTGTGATCACACGGTCTTAATCAAGGGGACGGTTTTGGCTTCTGGGTTAACTGAGACCGTCTTCACACAGGAAAATCTAGAGAAAACTTTTGGTGGTGCTTTGCATCATCATATTTTTGATTTTCAAGGTGTGAAAAAGGATGATATTTTCACCGGGGGAAAACGATCTACAGTTCATGAAAATGTTCAAAGAATGGAGCATGTTGCATGATTTCTTGGTTGCTTGAACCGCTGAGCTATCAATATATGGTTAATGCGATGTGGGTTTCGGGATTAGTTGGGTGTGTTTGTGCCTTTCTTTCTGCTTTTTTGATGTTAAAAGGCTGGTCGTTAATTGGCGATGCACTTTCCCATTCGATTGTTCCTGGTGTAGCAGGGGCTTACCTTTTAGGATTACCTTTTTCGCTTGGAGCTTTTTTTTCTGGTGGGCTTGCTGCGGCAGCAATGCTGTTTTTTAATCATCGTACAAAATTAAAAGAAGATACCATTATTGGCCTAATTTTTTCTTCCTTTTTTGCTTTTGGGCTATTTCTTAAATCATTAAAGCCAATGGCGGTTAATATTGATACGATTGTTTTAGGAAATATTTTAGCAGTCAGTTCATCAGATATTATACAATTAGCTTTTATTGGTTTTTTCTCTTTATTTATATTGCTTTTGAAATGGAAAGATCTTCTTGTTTCTTTATTTGATGAAACACATGCACGTGCTATTGGATTGAACGTAAAGTTTTTAAAAATTCTCTTTTTTACATTGCTTGCTGCTTGTACTGTTGCTGCTATGCAAACAGTTGGAGCATTCTTGGTTATTTGTCTTGTTGTGACGCCTGGAGCAACAGCTTATCTTTTAAGTGATCGTTTTATAAATATTTTAATTATTGCAGTTATAATTGGGACATTCACAAGCATATTAGGTGTCTATGTGAGTTATTTTTTGAATGCGCAAACAGGTGGTGTTGTTGTGCTTTTTCAAGCATTTCTGTTTATTCTAGCTTTTATTTTTGCTCCTAAACATGGCTTTATTGCTGCGCGTTTACGTATAAAAGCGGCAAAAAAAGGTGTGATGTTATCATGATTGATCAATTACTACTTCCTTTTCAATTTTCTTTTATGCTTAAAGGCATGCTTATCGTTACGATCCTTTCTGTTCCAATGGCGATGCTTTCTTGTTATCTCATTTTGAAAGGATGGGCGCTTTTAGGTGATGCTATTTCTCATGCGGTTTTTCCTGGTGTTGTTGTTGGTTATATGACAACTCCGTGGATAATAACATTTTTGACTTCTTTGCCATTTGCTTGGTTTCAGTATGTGCGCCCAGAGAATGTTACAATGGCTTTAATTACTTGTGGTGCTTTTGTTGCGGGTATGATTTGTTCTATTCTGACAGGTTTTTTAGGGAGCAATAGTCGCATTAAACAAGACACGGTAATGGGTGTTGTTTTTTCATCGATGTTTGGTTTAGGGCTTGTTTTGGCAACGGCGATTTATAGTAATTTAGATTTGAATCATATTCTATTTGGTAATCTTTTGGGTGTTAACTGGCTTGATATTACGCAGACAGCTATAATTTCTATTATTGTCACTTTTATTCTAGGAGCAAAATGGCGCGATTTTATGCTTTATATTTTTGATTCAGTTCAAGGACGTGCAATGGGATTGCGAATATCGATACTCCACTATACTCTTTTGACGTTGATTTCTCTCACGATTGTTGCAGCTTTGAAAGCTGTTGGTATTGTTCTTGTTATTTCTTTATTAATAGCACCGGGAGCAATTGCTTATCTTATTACGAAGAAGTTTTCTTTTATGTTAGTGATCGCTATACTTGTTGCAGCATTTTCTGGTTTTTTAGGAATTTATCTCAGTTTATTTATAGGCTCTGATTCGGCTTCCACAATTGTATTAATTTTAACTTTGATTTTTATTACCATTTTCATGTCAATTTTTTTTCGTCGAGTCACAGTTCAAGAAGTTTGAATTTTCTAAGTTTATGCATATCAGCCATGCATTTTTATATATTGTCCCTCATGTTTGTTTTGAATAGAAAATATAGTGCTAGGTTATTTTCCTCCTAAACATCTAGCAGGTGAGTGCAGTATGTATTCTCCCCCCCAAGCTGCATTCGTAATTAAGAGGCTGCATTGAGTTATTCTGCAGCCTTTTTATTTTTTCTTTTCCTGAAAATTTATTTATGTTTCTTGAAAATTTTAAAATGACCATCATATTGCGTAAACTGTTTTGTGCTTTAGAGAAGGGGTTACCACAAAAATATACTTACGAATAAAGTAGTATAACAAGTGATTGGCGCTAAAGCATGTGAAAAGTAAGAAAATATAGTAATGGTCTTGTTTAGATAAAAATAGTGCTAGAGGATGAAAAAAAATTTTAAGATATCTCGCTCTTTGCGTATTTGCACGTCTATAATAGGCTGGGCAATGATTGTATTGGCTGTTATCGGTATATTGTTACCT
Source organism: Bartonella alsatica (assembly GCF_013388295.1). Taxonomy (NCBI): domain Bacteria; kingdom Pseudomonadati; phylum Pseudomonadota; class Alphaproteobacteria; order Hyphomicrobiales; family Bartonellaceae; genus Bartonella; species Bartonella alsatica. Next base: position 1,054,418 of record NZ_CP058235.1, read on the forward strand.
ATTATGCCAACTGTGCCATTTTTATTAATTGCTTCATGGTGTTTTGCTCGTTCATCACCACGTTTTCATCGTTGGCTGAAGAATCATCGCTTTTTAGGTCCACCTATTAAGCAATGGGAAGAAAAAAGGGCCATTTCCGTATTTGTTAAAGTTTTTGCGGTAATGAGTATGGCAGGTGGTTTTTTATCTTTTCTAATAATAGTGCATCCAGCTTTGTGGTTTGCTGTATTAGTTGCTGCTATTCTGCTGTTTATTGCCATTTATATTATAACACGTCCATCTTTATAATGGCAGAAATAAAAGGTTTTATGAAAAAATATTTTTTTGATTTTTCTAATTCGTGATAGCTAGTGACAGAGTTTTTCTGCTCTAAAATTCAAGGATAATATCTAAATAGCAAAAATACATCTAAGATAATAAACTGTTTAGAACGATTTATGAGATAGGATGAGAATACAAGAAACAATTTTATGAGTAGAGAGGTCGTATGCAAATACTTCAACCAAATACTTATAAAGCCCTTTTGTAAACAATAATGGATCACATTCATAGGAAGTTATTTGGGTCAGTTAATAATTAGCAAAATCTATATTTGTCGTATCTATCAGTGACGAATTTCATTGTCGTTTGTTTTGAAGAAGATATGTCTATTTGTTTTTATTTTTCAATGTTATCCATAAATAATATGGAAAAGAATCCTTTGGATATCATCATCTTTCTACTTATAAGTAACAGATCAGTGACATTATTATATTGATCTTTTCCTAATATTATACCTATTTTTCCATTAAAGATGGATTATAAAAGGCAATATAGGTTTTTCTCAAATGGTTTATTATAATTCATTCTTTTTATGGCATGAAGTAAACAGATTCTTTTCCGATAATTAAAAGCATACAAAATAAAAGACACTATTCTATATTGTTGTTTTCATTCTCTGTAGAAAGGGAAAAATAGTAATTGTAATCAATATATTAATTTTTTAATTCAGCTAGAAACTAAGTTTTTATAGAACTAACAACATATTTTTTATTACCAAAAAAATTGAGATAACGTTGTACTTCTTGTTGATCACCGACAGTTTTTTCAGAATTATCTGAAAGTTTTACAGCTGGTCGACCATCGGCATGGGTGATTTTACAAACAAGGGAAAGAGCATTAAGAGTTGCAATTTCTTGGGGTGCACAACCTTCAAAATCATTGGTAAGGTCTGTTCCCCATCCAAAACTCATACGCACTCTCCCACGGAAGTGATGGTAGGTTTTTTCAATTGTATCGACATCGAGTGCATCAGAAAAAATCAATAATTTTTCACGAGGATCTTTTCCTTTCTCTTGCCACCATTGAATAATACGTTCACCCCCCTCAATGGGAGGAGCACTATCAGGTCTAAAGCCTGTCCAGTCGGATACCCAATCTGGTGCATTGCGTAAAAATGCTTCTGTACCAAAGGTATCAGGCAAAACAATGAGAAGATTTCCACCATAATAGCGGTTCCAATCTTGCAAGACTTGATATGGTGCTCTTCCTAAATCATCATCATTTTTGGCAAGAGCGGCAATGACCATGGGCAATTCATGTGCATTGGTTCCAAGAGCTTCTAAATCTGTATCCATGGCAAGAAGAACATTGGAAGTCCCGGTAAAAGAATCGCCAATACCTTCTTTTAATGCTTCAACACACCAACGCTGCCATAAAAAAGAATGACGACGCCTTGTACCAAAATCAGATATTTTAATCTCAGGTAATTTTTTAAGACGTTCGACTTTACTCCATATTTTTGCTTTAGCACGCGCATAAAGTACATCGAGAGCGAAACGATCTAAATTTTTCATTGCAGCACGTGAACGTAATTCACTGATAATAGCAAGGGCGGGAATTTCCCACATGGAGCTATAGGCCCACGGACCATGAAAATGAAGGATATATTGCCCATCTTTGCGAGAGAGCTCATACTCTGGTAGTTGAAAATTCTCAAGCCAGTGAAGAAAATCTGGTTTAAAAATTTGTTTACGTCCATAAAATGTATTACCAGCAAGCCAGATCATTTCTTTTTTTGTAAAGCGCAAACTAAGAGCATGATCGAGTTGGGCACGTAGCTCACCTTCATCAATATTATCGGCAAGACGTATTGTTTTGGTACGGTTTATGAGGGAGAAAGTAACATTAACATTGGGATAAAGCCCCCAAATCATCTGTACCATAAGAAGTTTATAAAAATCTGTATCAAGCAGCGAACGAATAATAGGATCAAGTTTCCAGGTATGATTGTAAACACGTCTAGCAATGTCTGTATGATTCATAACCCTCTATTTCTTCCAGTTTTGTGAAATCTAAAATTACTGTCCAACCAACACAATCAATATAGAGAATGTAAATATAATAATTTTACAAGTTTGAGCAAGGATAAAAAGCATTTTATCTTTTTTGTTTTTAAGATTTAAGAGTACATATAATTTCATGTTTCCCCATTTTATGTAACTGTATTGCTGTATAAATCTCGGCATATTTTTTACCATCAACACTAAGCATATTTTCGGATCCCCATTTTACTTTAATAGTGTAAACAGCGTCATGAAATTTTACTTTTGCTTCATATTCGGGCCATGAGGAGGGCAAATGTGGATGTAAAAATAATTGATGAGCTTGACGATTAATTCCAAGAATGGCGTGGATTGCGGCGCGGTAGAACCAGCCTGCTGAGCCTGTATACCATGTCCAACCACCTTGTCCACGGTGTGGTTCAACGGCGTAAATATCTGCGGCCATAATATAAGGTTCAACACGATAAATTTCAGGATCTTGCCCATGAGTGATTGGATTAATCATAGAAAATAAAAGCATAAGCTTTATCGCTTTCACCCATTTCAGCAAGAGCTAAAATACTCCAAATAGCACCATGTGTGTATTGACCACCATTTTCTCGAATGCCAGGAGGATAACCTTTTATATAACCGGGTTCGAGAGTAGTTTTATCAAAAGGCGGCCAGAAAAGACGTATAAGACCACCTTTTTCATCATACAAATGTTCAAGCATTGATGTCATTGCTTGTTTTTGGCGCTTGGGAGATGCCATTTGAGAAATGACAGACCAAGATTGAGCAATCGTATCAATTTGACATTCATCATTTATTTTAGAGCCAAGAGGAGTTCCATCATCAAAATAACCACGTCGATACCAAGCACCATCCCAACCATTTTTTTCTAAGGATTTGGTTAAATGTTTAAGATATGTACTCCATGCTTGTATATGGCTGTTGTCATTACGTTTTTTAGCAAGGGGTATAAACGCCTGTAGTGTTGTACCAAGAAACCATCCTAACCAAATGCTTTCACCTTTCCCTTCAATACCTACTAAATTCATACCATCATTCCAATCACCACCTAAAATAAGAGGAAGACCATGTTGTCCACAGCGTTAGATAGCAAGATCTAAAGCCAAAGCACAATGTTCATAAAGTGTTGTAATCTTTGAGGATTGTGTGGATTTAAAATAAGAGTCTTGTTGTCCACTGCTTAGAGTAGCTCCTTCAATGAAAGGAATTTGGGTATCAAGAAGTGTATCATCACCAGTAGTACTGACATAAAGAGCTGTTCCATATGCAAGCCAGACAATATCATCAGAAATACGCGTGCGAACGCCTTCATTGGTGTCAGGTAACCACCAATGTTGTACATCACCCTCAAGAAATTGATGTGCTGCGGCATTTAACAATTGTTCACGCGCCAGTTGTGGTTTCAATAATAACAAGGATAAGCTATCTTGTAATTGGTCGCGGAAACCAAATGCACCACTGGCTTGATAAAAAGCTGCACGTGCTATGATACGGCAAACATAGATTTGATAAGGAAGCCAATAATTGACCATAATATCAAAAGAGGGATCAGGTGTTTTTACTTGAAATGGAGAAACAAAGTTACTCCATTGCTTTTTTGTTGTGTGTGTAGAATTTCAAAATCCCATACACGCACTTGATCTAGTAATTTTTCAGCTTTTTGCCTATTTTCAGTACTACCAAGATAAAAAATAATTTCTTTTGTTTGCCCTGGTGACAGATCAATATCATAGGCGAATGCTGAACAAGGATCACATCCTGCTTCAACTGTATTTGAAAGGGAGCCAGCGTTACGAATCGCGTGTGGATGTGTAACCGTTCCCGTTACACCAATAAATTGAGTGCGATCGGTGGTAGTACTTGTTGGTATTTCGGAAGCTGATAAAAAGGCTACTTGTTGCGATTTTTCGATGTGATAGGGATTTTGGATAAAATGTGCACCACGTATGGGATCATACGAGGGGAGTATGAAAGGTGCATATTTTGTACGGACATTACCCAAAACCCATTCAACATAATTATACAAGCGTAAACTGCGTGTTTTTTTCCGGCCTTTTTAAGGATGAGGCGTGAAAGACGAACTGGTTGTTCTTGATCGAGTGTATGAGTAAGTTCTAAAGTAATTTCTGAATGTGTGGATTTAAAGGTTGAAAATCCAAAACCATGGCAAGTTATCTTAATAATGAACATTTCATAGAAAAAATAAACTTTTTATTTTTCTTTGAGAATATTTGTAATTTTTAACAAGACAAATTGAAAAGATAAGCAAACAATTTTCTTTAACAAATAAAAAAGGCCGCTAGAAAGATAAGCGACCTTATTTTTAAATAATTTTTAAACAACAGGACTTTAATCTTGTTCTTGTTTTTTTAAGGCTGCACCGAGAATATCGCCAAGAGAAGCACCTGAATCTGTAGAACCATATTGTGCAACTGCTTCTTTTTCTTCTGCAATTTCTAAAGCTTTGATAGATACTGAAAGTTTACGTGTTTTTTTATCAAATGCTGTAATACGGGCATCAACTCTCTGACCAACGGAAAAACGTTCAGGGCGTTGTTCATCACGGTCACGGGCTAAGTCAGCACGGCGAATAGTTGTTTCAAGATTATGGTCAATCAATTTTACATCAATGCCATTGTCATTAACAGCAGTCACTTCACATGTTACGACAGCACCTTTGCGAAGTTCACCAGAGGCAGCTGCTTCTCCAACTTTATCGCTGGAAAGTTGCTTAATTCCAAGGGAGATACGCTCTTTTTCAACGTCAACATCAAGGACCACAGCTTTAACAACATCGCCTTTATTGTAAGTATCAATGACTTGTTCACCAGGACGATTCCAATCAAGATCAGAAAGATGAACCATACCATCAACATCACCTTCAAGGCCAATGAAAAGACCAAATTCCGTTTTGTTTTTGACCTCTCCTTCGATTTGTGAGTTGACAGGAAATTTATTAGCAAAAGCAACCCATGGATTTTCAAATGTTTGCTTTAAGCCAAGAGAAATACGTCGTTTAGAAGGATCAATTTCAAGTACAACCACTTCTACCTCTTGTGATGTGGACAAAATTTTTCCAGGATGAACATTTTTCTTTGTCCAACTCATTTCAGAAACATGGATCAGCCCTTCGATTCCTGGTTCTATTTCAACAAAACCACCGTAATCAGTAATGTTGGTAACAGCACCAGTAATTTTTTTGCCAACGGGATATCTAGCGCTGATGCTTTCCCAAGGATCACTTTCAAGTTGTTTCATGCCAAGAGAGATACGGTGTGTATCTTGATTGATGCGAATAATTTGAACTTTAATTGTTTGGCCAATCGTAAGTACTTCAGATGGATGGTTAACACGCCGCCACGCCATATCTGTGACGTGTAAGAGACCATCAATTCCACCAAGATCAACAAAGGCACCATAATCAGTGATATTTTTAACCACACCTTCAACAATTTGATTTTCTTCAAGATTTTGTACAATTTCTGAACGTTGTTCAGCACGGCTTTCTTCTAAAACAGTACGACGTGAGACGACAATATTACCACGACGACGATCCATTTTTAAAATTTCAAAAGATTGTGAATTGTGCATTAAAGGTGAAACATCACGAATTGGGCGAATATCAACTTGGCTGCGAGGCAGGAAAGCAACAGCACCGTCAAGATCAACTGTAAAACCTCCTTTTACTTGGCTAAAAATAACTCCTTCAACGCGTGCACCGGCATTAAATTTTTCTTCCAAACGAATCCAACTTTCTTCACGTCGTGCTTTCTCACGTGATAGAACAGCTTCACCCATTGCATTTTCAATGCGTTCGATATAAACCTCAACTTCGTCACCAACTTGCAAGGATCCATCTTTTCCTTTAGCTCCAAATTCTTTAAGTGGAATACGACCTTCGACTTTAAGTCCAGCGTCAATAATGGCCATATCTTTTTCGATTGCAATGACGCGACCTTTAACAACCGATCCTTCATTAAGATCCTTTGTTTGGAAGGATTCCATAAGAAGAGCTTCGAAATCCGCTGTTGTGGGATTGTATTGTGACATAAGAACTCCTGATACATACCTTATTTTAAAGGTATAAGCGCTAGGTTAGTGTTAACACAGGATAACTTCCTGCCTTTTTCCCTAATACAGGAAGAAAAATTAGCGCTCGGCCGGAAATCACCTTTGACGACTTTATTCAATTATACGCCCTTTTATGATGGGATCAATAAAAGTGCATGCAACTGCAAATGTTGCTTCTATACTCAATTCTGACGTATCAAGCAAGTGGGCATTTTTTGCTGGTTTTAGCGGGCTTTGTTTGCGGGTTATATCACGGTTATCACGCTGTTCAAGATTGGCAAGAATTTCATAATAATCTGCTTGGGCTCCTTTTTTTAAAATCTCTTGATAGCGACGTTTTGCACGTGTTTGAACATTAGCTAGAACATAAAACTTAATATCAGCGTTGGGGCAGACGACAGTACCAATATCGCGTCCATCCAGCACACTGCCGGGTAGAGTTTTAGCAAAGTTACGTTGTTTGGCGATAAGAATTTCACGTATAGCGGGATTGAGGGCTATTTTTGAAGCAGCTTCACCAAGTTTATGAGAAGAGAGAAGAGCTGGATTTAAAGTGTTAAAATCGAGTTCTTTAGCACAGGCAAGAGCACTTTTTGCATCATTAAGAGCTAATTTTTGTTGTAAAAGTGCATAGGCAACACCACGATAAGTGAGACCGGTATCGAGATGGTGTAGACGATAATGTGTAGCAATTTTGCGTGCTAATGTTCCTTTGCCTGAAGCTGCTGGTCCATCAATTGCAATCACAAAAGGTTTCAAGAAATTTTCCCCCCAAGCTGTTTTATGAAAGGAATAAATTCTGGAAAGCTGGTAGCGATCATTCGTTTATCATCAATGGTAACGGGTTTTTCTGATGCAAGTCCAAAGACCAAAAAGCACATAGCAATTCGATGATCAAGATGTGTGGTGACATTTCCACCACCCAATCCTTTTTCAGAGCCTTTTCCATGAACAATGAGAAAATCTTTACCTTCTTCACACTCTACGTGATTAATTTTTAGTCCGTGAGCGATAGCAGATAATCGATCTGATTCCTTAACACGCAATTCTTCAATTCCTAGCATAGTTGTTTTGCCTTCAGCAAAAGCTGCTGCTACCGCTAAAGCAGGATATTCATCAATCATTGATGGAGCCCGTTCTTTAGGTATAGTGACACCTTTTAGCATTGATGATTGAACCCGCAGATCAGCAACATCTTCTCCTCCTGTTTGGCGTTGGTTCAAAAGCTCAATTTGAGCGCCCATTGCCCATAATGTTTCGATAAGTCCCATCCGAGAATGGTTTATAAGAACATTTTCAATGGTGACATCAGAGTCTTTTACAAGAAGGGCAGCGATTAGCGGAAAAGCTGCTGAAGAGGGATCGCCTGGGATATTAATAGTTTGTCCGGTAAGGTGTGGTTGGCCATTGAGATGAATAAAACGCGTACCTTTTGCATCTATTTCTATTTCAAGTTCTGCACCAAATGCTTTTAACATCTTTTCCGTATGATCTCGGGTGAGGACAGGTTCAATAACAGTTGTAGTACCGGCTGTATTAAGAGCAGCAAGCAGGATAGCTGATTTTACTTGGGCAGAAGCCATTGGAATACGATAGCGAATCGGATTAGCCATTTTCGGGCCATAAAGCGTTAAAGGAAGAAGATCTCCATGGGTAGCTTCAATTTCAACACCCATTAATCGTAGCGGATCCAGAATACGTCCCATGGGGCGTTTGGAGAGAGAAGCGTCACCGATAAAGGTTGTTTTCATATGGTATGGACCAACCATCCCCATAACCAAGCGAGCACCTGTGCCAGAATTACCAAAATTTAAAGGTTGTTGTGCAGCTAAGAGACAGCCATTCCCAGTTCCACGAATGATCCAGAGATCACCTTTTTTATAAATATAGGCACCTATACCTTGCATAGCAGCAGCTGTTTTTAGAACATCATCGCTTTCAAGCAGTCCGTGAATATGTGTTTCACCACTTGCTAATCCTCCTAATATAAGAGATCGATGGGAAATTGATTTATCTCCTGGTATTTTAATTTTTCCAGAAAGACTAGTAGATTTGTAGGCGGTTATAGGTATTGCTTTTTGCATAGAAGTTCTATCTAATTTGGTCTAAATTTATTAATAAGTTTCCTTTAGCACATGCTTTGAAAGGCGTCATAAAGAAATCCATGTGGAATGATGTATTTATCTTTGACAAAGACATTATTTTTTGATTAAGCACCATGAAATTTATTTTTTAATGGAATTATAGTTAACTGAAAGAGGCACGGTTCATGGCAAAACAGGAACTTGGAACTAAGCGTGTTGATCCAGAAACGGGAAAGAAGTTTTATGATCTCAATCGCGACCCCATTGTGTCGCCTTATACAGGGATTTCTTATCCACGTTCTTATTTTGAGGTTGCAGCAGCTGAAGCGAATAGTGAAGAAGATGTTGATACTGAAGAGCTTGATACAGCGCTTGAGAAATCTGCTTTTATGCTTCTTGAAGAGGATGGTGACGATTCTAAAGATGATGATTCTTAAGAAAAATTTGAAGTTATTCTTTTCGTTGAATGCAAATTCTTCTTGATCTTCGATTTTTATCGTTCTAGAAATTTTTTCTAAGATTTTTTTGCCATCCTTTTAAGGGGATATCTGTCTTTATGTGGGGCTATAGCTCAGCTGGGAGAGCGCTTGCATGGCATGCAAGAGGTCAGCGGTTCGATCCCGCTTAGCTCCACCAAAAAAACCAGAAATTTTTCCGATAATATATCGACATTTTAATATGTGTTTAGTCAGTGATATCATATTATCTATAGTAATTTTTCCTGATGTTTTTCAATGATTATATAGTATGTTTGTTCACAATTGTTCGCTATGCATCTTTTGTTTGTTTATAACATTCATTGGAATTTTAATTGTAATGAAAACAAAAGCGCAGGTTAATGATATTTTGTGGTTTTTGCAAATATTCCTATAACAAAAGTGAACGCCTGTTCCAATATTATTGCTTAGGTCTAAAGATTTTTGTGCAGCTAAAAGGTTTCTGTTATGGGTTTCTAAAAGACCTAGTGATTATTTTTTTGAAGAAAAGTTTATTTGAATGATAAACAATAGCTGTCGAATGGAGCTTATGCTTGGCTTTTAATTTGTGATTTAAATGTCCCAATTATATAATAGGCTTTTTTTATTTTTCACGGGAGAACTCTTGTTTTTAGGACAGGATTGCAACACAACAAAGCAAATGAAATTATTTGAGGGGAAAAAACAATGCCTTCTTACCGTTCAAGAATATCGACTCATGGGCGCAATATGGCAGGAGCTCGCGGTCTTTGGCGTGCAACAGGAATGAAAGATACTGATTTTGGTAAACCCATTATTGCCATTGCAAATTCTTTTACCCAATTTGTACCAGGACATGTACATTTAAAAGATCTTGGACAATTGGTAGTACAACAAATAGCGGTTTCTGGCGGTATCGCGAAGGAGTTTAACACGATTGCTGTAGATGATGGAATTGCTATGGGGCATGATGGAATGCTTTATTCTTTGCCTTCACGTGAAATCATTGCTGATTCTGTTGAATATATGGTCAATGCCCATTGTGCTGATGCACTTGTCTGTATATCCAATTGTGACAAGATTACGCCTGGTATGTTAATGGCTTCTTTACGCTTGAATATTCCAACAATCTTTGTTTCAGGTGGTCCTATGGAAGCAGGTAAGATTAAATGGAAAGGTCAAGATCTTACTGTTGATCTCGTTGATGCAATGGTTGCTGCAGTTTCAGAGCATAATTCAGAAGAAGAAGTTGCTGAAATGGAGCGTGCTGCTTGTCCTACATGTGGTTCTTGTTCAGGAATGTTTACTGCTAATTCTATGAATTGTTTGACTGAAGCATTAGGACTTTCTCTTCCTGGAAACGGGTCAGTATTGGCAACGCATGCAGATCGCCAGATGCTTTTTGAAGAAGCTGGACGACAGATTGTTACATTGGTCAAGCGTTATTATGAACAGGATGATGAAACAGTTTTACCGCGTTCTATTGCTTCACGCGAGGCTTTCGAAAATGCAATGACTGTGGATATTGCTATGGGGGGATCAACCAATACTGTTTTACATCTTTTAGCAGCAGCGCAAGAAGGTGAGGTGGATTTTACCATGTCGGATATTGATCGCCTTTCGCGTCGCGTTCCTGTTTTGTGTAAAGTTGCACCTTCTGTTGCCAATGTGCATATGGAAGATGTTCATCGTGCTGGTGGTATTATGGGTCTTTTAGGTGAATTAGATGCAGCTGGACTCATTGATACTACTGTTTATACGGTTCATGCAAAAACAATGAAGGAAGCTCTTTGCCACTGGGATGTGAAACAGACACATGAACCAACAGTTCATAAATTTTATCGTGCAGCCCCAGGTGGTATTCCAACACAAATAGCGTTTAGTCAATTTTGTCGCTATGAAACCCTTGATCTAGATCGTGAAAAAGGTGTGATTCGGGATAAGGAACATGCCTATTCGCAAGATGGAGGGTTAGCTGTTCTTTATGGGAATCTTGCGAAAGATGGCTGTATTGTAAAAACAGCAGGCGTTGATCAATCAATTTTAACTTTTAAAGGCCCAGCAAGAATTTTTGAAAGCCAAGATTCAGCTATTTTAGCAATCTTAAATGATAAAATTAAAACAGGTGATATTGTTTTAATCCGTTATGAAGGTCCACGTGGTGGACCTGGAATGCAAGAAATGCTTTATCCAACAAGCTATCTCAAATCCAAAGGATTAGAGAAAGTTTGTGCGCTTATAACGGACGGTCGTTTTTCAGGGGGAACTTCGGGACTTTCTATAGGACATATTTCTCCAGAAGCTGCTGAAGGAGGAGAAATTGCTTTGGTGGAAGAGGGTGATATCATAGAAATTAATATACCTAATCGTACCATTCATATGTTGGTCGATGACGTTGAGATGATACAGCGTCGTGCTAAAATGGAAGCAAAAGGAAAAGCTGCTTGGCAACCGGTTGAGAAGCGTGAGCGTAAAGTCTCAAAGGCTCTCAAAGCGTATGCAGCGATGACGACCTCTGCAGCTAAGGGTGCCGTTCGTAGCATATAATTGAGCGAAGAATCCAATTTATGGAAAATAAACAAAGTTGTTGGGGATTTTGTGAGCATTTTTCATACTATTCTAAGCTGCTTATTTTACATGCTCTAAAAGTATATTTTATATCAGAGTAAATAAAATTTGAAAAAAATAGGATGATATGATTGTTGAGCAATACGAATTGCTTTTTACAGAGAAAATAAACAATTGGTTGCAGGAAGTGTTATGCATTTGTTTTCTCGGTATTTACTTTAATGCTTCTTAAGAGAAACGATAATAATACAGTGAATAGTTATATGAATTAAAATAATCAAAAAAGAAAACCTTCTTTGATTTTCTATAAAGTATTTGTTTTTTCCAATTGTTTGAGACGATAAAGTGCTTCTAAAGCCTCTTTAGGTGAAAGTTCATCAGGATGGATATTTTTTAAAGCTTCATGAAGCACGCAACGTGTTTGTGTTTCTTTATTTATGGAAGATACTGCTTTAAGGGAAAAGAGCGGTAAATCATCAATTAATTTATGTCCTTTCCCAGCCATTTCACCTTGTTCTAATTGGTGTAGAACATCTGTAGCGCGTGTAATAACCGCTTCGGGAAGTCCAGCAAGTTTTGCAACTTGTACGCCGTAGGATCGGTCTGCAGCTCCTTTTGTGACTTCATGAAGAAAAACCACATCACCATTCCAATTTTTGACTTTCATTGTTACATTATGAAGGCGATTAAGCTTGTCAGCTAGTGCTGTCATTTCATGAAAATGTGTGGCAAGAATAGCACGACAGTGATTAATTTCATGAAGATATTCGACAGCTGCCCAGGCAATTGAAAGTCCATCAAAGGTTGATGTTCCTCGTCCAATTTCATCAAGAATAACAAGAGAACGGCTACTAGCATGATTAAGAATTGTTGCTGTTTCAACCATTTCCATCATGAAGGTTGAGCGTCCTCGTGCAAGGTCATCGGAAGCACCAACACGACTAAACAAACGATCAATAACTCCAATATGTGCTGAAGTTGCTGGAACAAAGGAACCCATCTGCGCCATAATAGCAATAAGAGCATTTTGCCGTAAAAAAGTTGATTTTCCTCCCATATTAGGACCTGTCAAAAGCCAAATTGCTGGATACTGATGATTTTCTTGTACAGAGAGATCGCAGTTATTGGCAACAAAAGGTTCTACTGCTTGTTTGCGGAGTGCTTGCTCTACAACAGGATGACGTCCTGCGGTAATATTAAAGGTAAGGGAATGATCAATTTTAGGGCGACAATATCCTTGTTCTTCAGCAAGATGAGCTAATGCAATGGATACATCCAAAATAGCAAGTGCCTCAGCAGCTTTACGAATAAAATCAACCTGTTCGGTAATTTCATGTACAAGAGTATCAAAGATTTCCAGTTCAAGCGTTATAACGTGATTAGCGGCGTGGGCAATTCGGCTTTCAAGGTCGGCAAGCTCTGTTGTAGTAAAACGCATAGCATTTGCTATTGTTTGCCGATGAATAAAACGCGCTTTAGCTTGTGGGCTATTTGTGAGTGCAGATGCTTGTACATTAGTTACTTCAATAAAGTAACCTAGAATATTATTATACTTTATTTTAAGAGTCTTAATATCTGTTTCTTGAGCATATTGTGTCTGAAGTTCAGCAATGACACGGCGAGACTCATCGCGTAGAGCACGCATTTCATCAAGCTCTTTATGATATTGAGGACGAATAAAACCACCATCACGTTTAAGCAGTGGGAGGTCATCAGCTAATGCTTGTTCTAAATGACAATGTAGAGCAGTAGGCAAATGTGAGAAAACCTGTTGTACGTCACTTATTTCTTGAGGAAGCAATTGATTGTTAAGAAGTTGATGAATTTCATGAATGATTTCAAAGCCGCGCTGGATTGCAGCTATATCACGAGGACCTCCTCGACCAAGAGCCAAACGTGAAACTGCGCGGGGCATATCTGGTCCCCCTTTTAAAATGAGCTTTATAGCTTCTGCAAAGGAAGTATTGTGCAGAAAAAAGGCGATTGAATCCAAACGTTTATCAATAGCTGAAGGCGTAGTTAAAGGAGCAATTAAACGATCCACAAGAAGGCGTGATCCTCCTCCTGTTATAGTACGATCAATGGCTTTTAGTAAGCTTCCATCTCGTTGACCAGATGTGGTTCGAACAAGTTCAAGACTCAGTCTGGTAGCAGCATCAATAAAGAGGGTAGCACTTTCGTTTTGACGTTCAGGCCACATGAGTGGAGGATGATGAGTGATTTGCGTTTTTTCGATATAACGGATAGCAGCGGCTATTGCGGAGAATTCTGTACGCGAATAATCGGCAACACCTTCGAGGGTTGAAAGTTTAAAATAATTGCAAATATCGTGTTCAGCGGTGATTGAGTCAAAAAGACTAGCTGGTTGGGGTGAAACGATACGATCAAGAGTATTAAAAAGTGATTTATGCGATTTATCATAGAAAAAAGAGTCAGCTACAATGATTTCCTGTGGATCCACGCGCATAATATCTGCCAAAAGTCTTTCATGACGGCTTTCTGTTACACGAAATATACCTGTTGAGATATCAATCCAGGAAAGGGCAAATTCCTCTCCTTCGTTGGTCTTGATGCGAGCAAGCGTCATCAGATAATTTGCACGTGTTGGATCAAGAAGCTTTTCTTCTGTTATAGTTCCAGGTGTAACAAGGCGAACAACATCGCGCCGAACGATTGATTTTGAACCACGTTTTTTAGCTTCTGCGGGATCTTCTGTCTGTTCACAAACAGCAACGCGATAACCGCGCGAGATCAACTTTTGCAAATAATCATCTGCAGCATGAACGGGAACACCACACATAGGAATATCTTCACCTAAATGCTTTCCGCGTGTTGTGAGTGTGATTCCTAAAGCCTGAGCAGCTTCGATTGCGTCACTAAAAAATAATTCATAGAAATCTCCCATACGATAAAAGAGAAGGGAATCGCTATTAACTGCTTTGATTTCTATATATTGCTCCATCATCGGTGTAAGACGTTGTTGACGGGAAGAAGATGAAGGTGCGAGCTGTGGGACTAAATCATTTTTATGGTTACTCTTATTATCCATTTTTACGTGCTCGTTTCCTTCAAGTGAGGCTTTGATGCCCTTTTTTGTTTACTTCAATGTTTATCTTCATTATCTCTATTATTTTGAATTAAAACGCATGAATAAGGCTATCAGAGTAAGCATAGCGATTTCTAGCATATGAATCAAATTTTAAAAATCGAATAATGATAGGCATTATCGAACAGAGTTTACACTGTTTTTGGAGAAAATTAGGTGAAATGAAAAAAAGTGAGCAGGATCAGAAAACGCATCAATTAGTTTATAATACGAGTGAGCGAGAAGCTCTTGATTTTCATAGTCGTGGTCGACCAGGCAAGCTTGAAATTATCGCAACAAAATCCATGGCAACGCAACATGATTTAGCGCTTGCTTATTCACCAGGAGTTGCTGTTCCAGTTAAAGCAATTGCTGAAAATCCAGCGTTAGCTTATGAATATACAGCAAAGGGTAATCTTGTGGCTGTTATATCAAATGGAACAGCTGTTTTGGGTTTAGGCAATTTAGGTGCACTTGCATCTAAGCCAGTGATGGAAGGCAAAGCAGTGCTTTTTAAACGCTTTGCCGATATTGATTCAATCGATCTGGAAATTGATACAAACGATCCAGAAGATTTTATCAATCTGGTGCGTCATTTAGAACCTTCTTTTGGAGGCATCAATCTTGAAGATATTAAAGCTCCAGAGTGTTTTATTATTGAGAGTCGCTTACGCGAAGTCATGAATATTCCCATTTTTCATGACGATCAACATGGTACAGCAATTATTGTAGCTGCTGGTGTGCTCAATGCCTTGTATTTGACAGGGCGTGATATGCAAAATACCCGATTGGTCTGTAATGGTGCTGGTTCTGCTGGAATTGCTTGTCTTGAGTTGATTAAAGCGATGGGATTTCGATCTGAAAATATTATACTATGTGATACAAAGGGTGTTGTTTATGAAGGTCGTAAAGAGGGAATGAATCAGTGGAAATCTGCTCATGCTGTTCGAACCGATAAACGTACTCTCGCTGAAGCGATGGAAGGCGCAGACATATTTTTTGGGGTTTCTGCTAAAGGTGCAATTACTCCTGAAATGGTAAAGTCAATGGCTTCTCAACCGATCATTTTTGCTATGGCTAATCCTGATCCAGAAATTACGCCAGAAGAAGTTATGCAAGTGCGTGATGATGCCATTGTGGCAACAGGCCGTTCGGATTATCCTAATCAAATTAATAATGTCCTTTGTTTTCCTTATATATTTCGTGGTGCGCTTGATGTACGTGCGACAGTTATTAATGAAGATATGAAGATTGCTGCTGCAAAAGCTCTTGCAGGTTTGGCGTATGAGGAAGTGCCTGACAGTGTTGCGGAAGCTTATCAAGGAAAGCGATTGAAATTCGGACCCAATTATATTATTCCCGCCCCTTTTGATCCACGTTTATTTACGGTTGTTTCAATAGCGGTGGCAAAAGCTGCGATGGAAAGCGGTGTTGCTCAAAAGCATATCGATGATTTAGAAGCTTATGAGCGTGATTTGAGGGCAAGACGTGATCCCATTTCGTCAATGATGCGTGGAATTTATAATCATGTACGTCAAGCGCCAAAACAAATTGTCTTTGCAGAAGGTGAAGAAGAGCAGGTAATTCGGGCAGCTGTTTCTTATGTTCATCAAAAACTAGGATCAGCGATTTTGATTGGTCGTGAAGAACAAGTGAGAAAAACTGCTGCTATTGCTGGTATTAATCTTGAGCGTGAAGGTATTTCTATTATGAATGCTAAGCTCTCCTGTCGCACGGATGCTTACGCGAATTATCTTTATAAAAAAATGCAACGGCAAGGTTGGCTATTACGTGATTGTCATCGTCGTATCAATAATGATCGCAATTATTTTACCGGATGTATGGTAGCATTAGGGGATGCTGATGCAATGGTTACAGGGGTAACACGCAATTATGAAACAGCGTTGATTGATATACGTCGGGTGATTAATGAAAAACCAAAAGAGCGTTTGATTGGTATTTCAATGGCTATTTGCCGTGGAAGAACTGTATTTATTGCAGATACAGCTGTGTATGAGAATCCTAACGCTGAAGAACTTGCTGATATAGCAGAACAAACGGCCTCTTTTGTTCATGGGTTGGGATATAAACCACGAGTAGCATTTGTAGCATTTTCTACTTTTGCTTATATGAAAGGGCAGGTCATGCAACATATTCAGGATGCTATTAGTATTTTGCATGAACGCAAAGTGAGTTTTGAATTTGATGGAGAAATGAGTGCTGATGTAGCACTTAATTTGAAATTGATGCAGCAATATCCTTTTATGGGATTAACGGAACCAGCTAACATTTTAGTAATGCCTGGGTATCATGCCTCTTCTATTGCTAGCAAAATGTTGCAAGAGCTTGGTGAAGCAACTCTTATTGGACCTATTCTGATTGGATTGGAGAAATCTGTCCAAATTGTACCGTTTAGTGGAAACGATACGGATGTCGTCAATATCGCAATGCTAGCAGCTTACCATGCGATAAAGTTGTAAAAAAATAAAGGCCTCTGGTATTTCAAGGCCTTTTTGATAATAAAAAACAAATTTTTAAGATAGTTATGCCTGACTCTGATTATCTTTTTGTTCTTCAGCAAGACGTTTTTGAAACAATGCTGCAAAATCAATTGGATCAATCCACAAAGGTGGAAAACCACCATTTTGGGTGGCTTCAGATATGATTTGCCGAGCAAATGGAAACAAAAGACGAGGACATTCAATAAAAACAAGAGGCATAACATGCTCTTGTGGAATGTTTTTAATATGAAAAACACCACCATAAATTAATTCTACATGAAACAGTGTTTCAGTGTCATCATTAGCCTTAACGGAAAGGGATAAGATGACATCATAATTATCATCACCAATTGGGTTTGCGTTGACATTAATATTGATATCGATTTGTGGTGTTTTTTCACGTGGCCGTAGTGAACGAGGAGCACTTGGGTTCTCAAATGAGAAATCTTTTAAATATTGTGTCAATACAGCAAAAACTGGCTCTCCACCACTGTTATTTATTTCACCTTCGGCCATAGTATAAACCTTCTCATTATTATAAATGTATATTTCTATTAGATCTAAAGATTAAGGTGGTTATCACGCCTTATAAAAGGTTGCAAGAAACGCTATCCCTATCTCAATTATTTTTTTGAGTTCGTTATAGATTTTTTGGCATTTCAATGATTATCATCATTTTGACGCCAAGGAGATTCTGTAATATCATAAATTTTGTAGTCTTCTGCTTTAAGATCAATTATTTTTTCGGAATCATTTTGTGCATTAGGTTTATTTTTAGTGTGAGTGTTTAATTTTTTTCTAAATGATTCGAATAAATGCCAGATAATAGAACGGATTGGCTTGATAAGGAGTAATATTCCCAAAATATCGCTTACAAATCCCGGCAAAATAAGCAAAATCGCGCCAAGGATAATGAAAGCATCATTGATAATATTGTTTTTCAGTTTATGTCCTTGGATAAGTTCATATTGTATATTTTTTAAAAGGCTAAGGCCTTGAATTCGCAACAAAAAACTTCCAACTATTGCTGTGAAAACAACTAAACTCAAAGTTGCTAAAATCCCAATTTCTTTACCAATAAAAATAAAACCGGCGATTTCGATCAAGAGGGCACTAAGGAAGATAATGATAAAAAAGCGAAGATTTATAGGGTAAAACTTTATCACATGAAGATTTCCTTCTCAATGTTTGAAGTAGAAAATTATAAGAGTCATTCATTTAAACATACATGAATAAAATAAACATACATGAATAAAAGCTATAAAAATATTTTGAATAGTAGATTCCTTATTTTACATATTTATTGATAAATGATATTGACAGCAATGTTTATTACAGATCAGCGTAGGTTTGGAGATTGACAGCACCCATGGAATTTGACGTTATACTTGTCATAGCTCTTGTTATTATGGTTATCGTTTTTGTGCAACTCCGTAATGTATTAGGGAAACGAGTTGGTTTTGAAAAGCCTCCTTTCGATCCTTATTCGGGTTGTTCTAAAAAACAGGCTGAGGCAGAAACGACAGATGATCTTGTTTCGTTCCCTTATCAAAACAATTTACAAAAAGGTGATTTTAGTGAAATTGATGCTATTTCACCAGAAGGAACTGCACTGAATGAAGGCTTGCGGGCGCTTTGTAAAGTTGATTCTCATTTTTCTCCTCAATTTTTTATAAAAGGTGCTCAAGTTGCTTATGAAATAATCGTCACAGCTTTTGCTAAAGGTGATCGTGAACAACTTAAAAGATTGCTTTCTCAAGATGTTTTTGAAAGCTTTTGTGCTGCCATTGAGAAACGCGAAAACAACAATGAAAGAGTCCAATTTACTTTTGTCGGAATTAATAAAATAGAATTTGTTTCAGCGGCAATACAAGACACGGACGAATTTATAACTGTGCGAATTATCAGTGAAATGATTTCTGTAACTTATAATGAACAAGGAAAATGTATAGATGGTGATCCTGATGCTATTGTAGAAATTAGAGATGTTTGGACTTTTGTTCGCAATAGCCTATCATTAGATCCCAATTGGAAGCTTTTTGCAACAGAAGATGAAAATTAAGATCTTTTTTCCATAAGATCGTATAAATAAGCTTTATAAGAAAGTGAAGATTGAAATGTCCACATATAAATCGAGACAAAAAAGACATTTATTGGCTTCACAAGATTATCTTTTATGGGAGATGGTTTGTCGTACGACAATACCGCTTCATGATAAGTATCATTCTTCTCTTACAAAAGAAATTGCAAATATTAATAATAAAAAACAGTGCGTAACATCGATCTTTTCTTTGTCTCAAAGAAACCAACAGAAACAAACAGTAATTAAAAAAGGAAAGGGGGCAGTTGCACAGGTACATAAAATCCATTGCTTCAATCGTGTTACGTATCGTAAAATTGCCAAAGGTAATTATCCTATAGAGGCGCGTCTTGATCTTCATGGTTGTATGCAGGAAGACGCTTATTTTTCCTTAAAAAATTTTTTACAATCATCTCAGGAGAACGGATTGCGTTATGTACTTGTTATCACAGGAAAAGGCCAGTCACCTGGGAGTGTTGGTGCTTTGTATAAGTTTGTCCCTCATTGGTTATCAACACCAACTTTTTGTTATTATGTTCATGCCTTTGAAAAAGCAGCTCGCCAACATGGTGGGGAAGGTGCGCTTTATGTGTGGTTGCGCCGTTTTGTTCCGGACCAAGGGCATGATGTTATATGAACTGTTTCAGGTTCAATCTTGATTTTATCGGCTATAATATTTTGAAAGCCTTATTTTTTGAAAGAGGCGTGAGAACGTAAAATTTTGTCATAAGTTTTGCACCAGTGCATCCTATTTTTACAAACAATCATTTTGCTTAAGTCATTTTATAGGGAAATTACATTCTCTATAGCAAAAAAATATTTGTAACATAGAGTAATTTGTAAAAGCCCTATACAAGTTTTAAGAGGATCTAATTTTCTTCAACAGTTAAATATTTTTCTAGCTTTGTTTTTATTATCAAGTTAGTATAGTAGTATATTCAAGTTTGTTAATGTTATATCAACAGATTTTTTATCAAAAAGTATACAATATTTTGATTTTTTCTTCACTTTTTTATTTGTATCGTGAACGATAATAAAGGTTTGTCACTATTATTTTTACGTTTATAAAATAATAAAACAGCATCACCATCGTATTTACTATTCCCATTCTTGTTTTTTATATTAATCTGATTCATAAAAATTATATTTTTTTATTTCTTCAATAATTTCACTTGTAATGTGGAAGTAAATAATTTTTTGAGTTTTAATAGAAAGATTCGAATAAGAAATATAATTATAAGTCAGTGAGTTGATTGAATCTAAAAAAATAATTTATCATTAAAGATTAATATATTGATAGTTTATAAAGGGATTTAATGGAATTTTTTCATTGTAAAAAACTAATTTCTGATATGCACGTGTGGAGGTAAAATATGTCCAAAAAGAGTGAACTATTTTTGTAAAAAACATATTGTGCGAGAGATGGTTTGAACAAGCATATGATTGAGTAGGCAATAAAAAAGCGGTTAACTCTAAAAGGGTAGGCTATACAAAGTGTTTTAAAAATTGATGTGGCTGTATCTAAATTTCAGTTATGTAATTAAATAGAAACTGTATAGGCATTTTTTGTTTGTAAGAGATATTTGTTAAGTTTTATTTTCAGGGAATTCTTGTAGTTTAAAACGATAAGTTGTTGAGCAAAATTCGCATGTGACTGAAATATATTTGTTTTTGATCATTTTATTCCGTTCATCAATAGGAAAGCCTTCCAGTATTCCTTTAATTTTTTCACGTGAACAAGAGCATTGGTTTACAAGAGAAAATGGATTAAAAACTCTAACACTGTGTTCATGGAAAAGGCGGAATAATAGCTGTTTACTGCCGACTTGGGGATCTGTCAATTCTGTATTTTCAATGGTCGCCATCAGTGCTTTTGTTTCTTGCCATTGGTCTTCAAGTTGTGCGAGGTTTTTCGTTTCTTCCAGTTTTTTATGGGGATCATATATTTTACGATGAGATAATGCTTTAGGCAAGAATTGGGTCAAAATACCTCCTGCTCGCCAGTTTTTATGTGTTTTTCCTTGTTGGTCGCGGTTGAACAATATAGCGACTGCCAAACGGATATCGGTGGGAATTTGTTCTGATTGATCAAAATAAATACGGGAAGCTTCTTGTAAATCTGTTCCATCTAATGTGACTATTCCCTGATAAGGCTGGGTATAGGAGCCTTGGTAGATGGTAAAAGCTAAAGTGCCTTTTCCCAAAAGAGCTTCTGAAGATGTTTGATTATTGGCGATTGCTTGTTTTAATTGTTCTTTGTTAAAACGGGCATAACCGCGTAGATTGGAGGGAGGAGAGAAATTGCATACCAACATATTAACCGGTCCATTGGAATGGGTTTGTAAAATAAATTTTCCCTTAAGTTTTACGGAAGTTCCAAGCAGAACGGTCAAAACCAAAGCTTCTGCTAAAAGATAAGAAACCGGTTCAGGATATTGATGTCTTGTAAGAATAGAATTTAAAGCTTCACCAAGTTGTACAGCACGCCCACGAATATTAAGTTCTTCAACTTGAAAAGGAATAACAGTATCATCTTCACACAAGTAGATATCATTAAGAGAGGCCTCATCTGTGATTTGTTTGTGCATATCTATGCCTTTTATATGATTAGTATTGGCTAACTATTGTGTAAAGAAAAATACATCTTGTAAACACCATGCAAGAATTACTTTTTAGGCATGAAGATGGTTTTCAGCTTTGTTAAAAACAACGGAATAACTTATATAGTATCGATAAATTCTTCACCAAGAAAGCAATTATATGAAAAAAGCATCAGGTTTGGTTATTATCATTAAAGCTACATTGATTTAATAAGGTTGAAAAATAGAATAATTGCAGGCAAAAAATTTTTGTTTCATAGAAATCCATATGATGGTTATCATGTAGTCAGCAGCTTTTGGGGGATTATAAGTCAATGTAATATGAGTTCCTTATTTATATGCTCAGCGAACAAATTTTTCTTATGGTTCGCTACCTTTTGGTATGACAATACGCAGCTGAAAGTTAAAAAGGACAGTCGCTTTGATCAAGGAATGAAGCGCTGATTACCATTTTCCATTCACGCAAATATTTTTCTCACAACTGGTTTGTGATATTTTTCATAGGTTAGGGTATCTGCTGGAATTTGTCTAGGATGTGCATTACTATAAGGGCATTAAAGGCAGGAATTTGTGCATATTATACCTTATACCAATTTTGAGTATTCGGTTATGTGTTTTGTTGGTAATGTAACGATATCCACAAAACGCGACAAAATATGTGCTCTAAGCTATGATTTTACAATGACGAAGTTGCATTTCTAAACTCGTTAGCATGATTGTGTTTTCACCAAACTAGCGCATGTTGATATCAAATAAAATACCGGTTCGTGTGGATGTTTTTTTATCATCACGAGAATTTTACCAATAAAAAATTTTTAGTCTTTCTCTATTTTGAAATGTGCTTTGAGATTTTTCGCATAATCGATAATTGCGTGTGCTATTGACGGGTAAAACGGTAAAGTAGCGAGGAGCATTTGTCATGTTTATTATGATACTTGTCCTTTTTTATTTTTTTGCGAAAGATAAGCAATTGCTTTTTCAATGCGATGCAAGCTTTCATCTATTTCTTCTTCTTTGATGATAAGAGGAGGCAATAAGCGCACTACATTATTATTGGCTCCAACACTGAGAACATATTCTTTTTCTAAGGCACTTACGACAATATTTGAGGGAATGACACACTGAATGCCTATCATAAGACCCATACCCTGAATTGCGCAGATAATATCAGGATAGGTATTGATAATCCTCGAAAGTCCACTTTTTAGCTGATCGCCTACGTACTGAACATGATGGAGAAAGCTTGGTTCTAATATGATATCAAGAACACTATCGCCTACTGCCATTCCAAGCAGATTCCCTCCAAAGGTCGATCCATGGGTTCCTGGTGTCATACTTTTTGCAGCTTTTTCTGTTGCAAGACAAGCTCCCAATGGAAATCCACCACCTAGACCTTTTGCGAGGGTAAGAATATCAGGTACGATATTACTCCATTCATAGGCAAACAACTTTCCTGTTCGTCCGATACCCGTTTGGACCTCATCTAATATCAATAATAAATTATGATCATTGCATATTTTGCGCAAAAACTCCAAATATTCATGAGAAACTATTCGTATTCCTCCTTCTCCCTGAATGGGTTCAATAAGAATAGCAGCGGTATTTTTATTGATAGCGTTACGCAAAGCCTTTTCATCACAAAAGGGAATTTGAATAAATCCACCGGTTTTGGGTCCAAAGCCTTCAAGATATTTTTCGTGTCCGGTAGCAGCAAGCGTTGCAAGTGTGCGTCCATGAAATGCACCTTCAAAAGTAATAATTTCAACGCGTTTTGGATGCCCAGATGCATAATGATAGTGACGAGCAGTTTTAAATGCACATTCTAATGCTTCAGCGCCAGAATTGCAGAAAAAAACCTTATCGGCAAAGCTGTTTGCACAAAGACGTGCAGCAAGAGATTCTTGCTCAGGTGATTGAAAAAGATTGGACACATGCCAAAGTCTTTCAGCTTGTCTTTTAAGGGCTTCGACCAATTTTGGATGTGCATACCCTACTGCATTGACAGCAATGCCAGATGTTAAATCAAGATAACGCTCCCCTTTATCGGAAATAAGCCACACACCATCGCCTTTTTTGAAATGCAAGTTACGTCGAGTAAAGCACTTGTAAAGTGGCTGTATAGCAGGAGTGTGCATCATATTTCCTTTAACATTATACAATAAATCAAGACAATATTGTATCCAAAACAGTCTTGGGTCTTTAGATATAACCCAATCAGTGTTTCATTAAGATCAATTATCATACCTTCATGAGTAATCATTACAATGATTAGAAAAAAGTCAATAAAGGTTTTACAATAAGCATTTGTGGGAAAAGTCTTAAAGAAAATACGATAGTTTGGTCTATGCTTGATTTGCAAGTTGGGGAAAACATTCTAAATAAACTCTTCAAGAGGGAAAGACTCTTGTCAGAGAGTCAGTGCATATTGTAGTTTAAATCAGCAAGCAAGATTGTATTGGGGGGGGTGTAAGTTTCTTAGGTTGAGTGAATTTTTTATGCTTTGAAAGGAATATAAAATTGTTTCATTCAATTCATAGAAAACATCATGCAAATATTTGAAGATGCAAAGGGGCGCATCTCAATGAGATGATCAGGATGGAGTGCTGATATGGGTTGGACATGTGAACGCGTAGAACTTCTTAAGAAGTTTTGGAGTGAAGGGTTAAGTGCAAGTCAAATTGCAGTTCAGTTAGGTGGGGTCAGCAGAAATGCAGTAATAGGTAAAGTACATCGGTTAAAGTTGCCGGGACGTGGTAAGACAGCACAAGGGGTGTCGCGTGCACAAAAGACATCTACTAGCCCATTATCTCCGCGTGTGCATCGCACTACATCAACTGTATCGCCAGCAAATTCTGCGTCTTGCAGTGTTGTAGCAACAGCTTTAAAGATGGAATTTGTAGCGGAGGATATAAAAGAAACCGATGTGTCTGAGAAACAGAATGTTGTTGTGCCTATATCACGCCAACTTAATCTTTTACAATTGAGTGAGAATACATGTAGATGGCCCGTTGGGGATCCTTTGTCATCAGATTTTCATTTTTGTGGTGCTGATTCTGGTGAAAATAGTCCTTACTGTACTTTTCACGCTAAAATAGCATTTCAGCCAATATCTGAAAGACGGCGGATAAGAATATAATGTTCATGATGTAAGCTTATATTTTCTTCATTGTTTTATTGTTAAATACATAATTTTATAATCTGCTTTACGAAGATAGGACTTTGAATGAATATAGAATTTTTTTCTCACAAAGTTCATTAAAGTTTTATTTTTTGTATTATTACATGATGATGTGTCGTAAAGATGCAAACGGTTGTCCATTTCCATTGTTTCCTTTAATTTAACTTTATGGATTTTCAAAAGAACTACAGTAATATCTTTTGAATAATATATAGAGCTTTACTTTTTTATTGTGCGCATTTTTTAAATACGTAAGATCGTGTTTATCACAAATAAGAGCATATCACTTGTTTATTTACGCATTTGTTGTAAAGAGTTATATTTCCTTATTCCCAATTGCTTTACTTGTGAGAATAGCACCACGCAAGAACCATGGAGTATAGCTATCTTTACGTTTGTGAATGTACAGTACAGTATCATTATATTTTTTGTTTTTAATATTCCGTTTAACTTTTGCATTAAAAGAATTCATAAGGAATATATTCGATCTTTTCTCAAATGCTTTTTATCTCCACACAGTACTTCTTATTATAACATGCAAGTAAACATTTTTGAGAATTTATCATTAAAAGAAGTTGAAATGAGAAACTAGCTATGTTCTCGTTTAATTATGAGAACATAATGAATATTTTTATGAATCAATGTATTGATGTTTCATTTGTCTTTATAGCCTGTTCGATTTTGGGTAGGATTTTTTGCTGATAAATTTGCCATGTTAAAGTACCAACATGTTTAGCAATAATGACGCTTTCTTTATTTAAAAGAAAGGTTTCTGGTGGTCCATACACCCCCCATTTAATGGCAGTATGTCCTGAAACATCAAAACCAATAACTTTGAAAGGATTACCAAAATTATTTAGAAAACGTTGAGCGTTCTCTTTGTTATCTTTATAATTAATGCCAACAAGATCAAAACGTTTATCTTGGGCAATCTTCATAAGAAGTGGATGCTCTTCACGACAGGCTAAGCACCAAGACCCCCAAAAATTAACCAATGTTACTTGTCCTTTAAATTGTTCTGAATTGAGAAAGTGATTTTCACTACCAAGTAGAGGGAGACTAATTTCGGGAACAGGTTTTTTGGCTAATGTGTTTGAGAGAAGAGAAGTATTATTAGAATGTTTACTATCCAAAAAATGGAAGAAAAGCGTCATCAGAAGAATAAAAAACACAAATGGTAAAAAACCAAAAAAGATAGCTAAAGAGAAGTTTTTTTTAGGTTTTTGAAGGGGGATATTCATTACATTTTTCTTTCCGAGACAGCTCTTTTTTATTCAGCTGTTGTAGGATTTTTTTTTGGTATATAGCTTTATAAAGAATATGTCCAGTGAAACACAGGAGGGAGATTGCAGAAAGTATATAGCTCAGAACAACAATTTGCTCATGGTGAAGAGTACCAAGAAAAAAATCAATTTGCTGAGATAAATTTCCTAAAAGACCATTATGAGTGCTATTTAGGTCGAGCATGATGAAGAATCCTGATATTGAGCACGGTGGGCTTTTTTAATCTGGAGTATTAGGATATAACGGTTATTGATTTCATTGCGCATAGCCATCAAATAAAGCGAAATGAACATAAAGCTAAAACAAAATATCATGGTTATGAGGGGCCATAACATAGCGCGCTCGATTGTTGGCCCTCCTAAACGTAAAAGTGATGCTGATTGATGGAGTGTATGCCACCAATTAACGGAAAATTTAATAATAGGGATATTCACAAGTCCAACGAGTGTAAGAATTGCTGTAGCGCGTGCAGCTTTTTCTTGGTTTTCAAAAGCGCGTGCAAGCATAATAATGGCAAGATAGATAAAAAGCAGGATTAAAACTGAAGTTAGTCGGGCATCCCATACCCACCATGTCCCCCATGTAGGATGTCCCCAAAGCGCGCCTGTCATAAGTGCCAAAGCTGTAAAGATTGCTCCAATGGGCGCACCACATTTGAGTGCTACATCAGCAAGGTGGTACTTCCAAATCAGACTTCCTAAAGCGGCAGCACTTATTATGATATAACAAAATGTAGATAACCATGCGAATGGCACATGAATATACATAATCTTTACAGTGATGCCTTGCTGATAATCATCAGGGGAGTACATAACTAGAGTAAGTCCTAAGATAATAAGGCACAATGTTATACCGGTTAACCAAGGTAAAACGACGCTGCTTATTTTCATAAAACGGGTTAAACTTACCGGGAGTGACTTCATTTTATAGGTGCGAGTTATTTCATTCATGAGAATTTATAATAGGCAAAGTTTTGCTGTACAGCAATCATCTTTTATTATTCTGATAAAAGCTTGAGCGTTATAGCTGCAACAAAAGAGCTAAAAAGACTCAAAAGAAGTGAAAAAGCAATAAGAAGAATCAAGGAAGTGAGAAAAGAGACATTAGGATTTGTTGGAGCTGTAGCAGCTGAAACGCCAAAAATCATGATTGGAATGATCCAAGGTAAGATAATGATAAAAATGAGAAGAGAGCTATGTAACAATGATGTTGCGAGTGCAGATCCTATAGCGCCAATAAAAATAATAGCAGGTGTTCCGCATAAGAGGGTAAGTGTTGTTGTACAAGTTATCGTGATATCTAAATGGAGCATGAATGCTAAAATCGGAGTAGAAAAAATAAGGGGAAGCATTGTTCCTACCCAATGAGCAAGGCATTTGGTAAATACAATCAGTGCAAGACTTTGTCTTTGTCCAAAAAGGATGAATTGATCAAGATTTCCATCATCATGGTCGGTTTGAAAAAGCTTATTGAGATTGAGGAGTCCTGCAAGAAGGGCTCCAAACCATAGTAAGCCGGGACCTATTTGTGCAAGAACTTTAGGATTTGGCCCAATGGCAAAGGGGGTTATTATAATAACAGAAATGAAAAATAAAAGCCCTGTTAACGAAGAGGCTTGTGGAGTTAAGGTTAATTTAAGATCACGCCAGAACAGTGCTTTCATTTTTTTCTCTCTTGAAAAGGTGAGAATTTTTCCAAAGCAATTTTATGGTTTTCTGCAATGCCAAGAGGATTATGGGTTGCTGCAATAATCATACCGCCTTGGTTTAAATGACGCTGAAAAATATTAGCAAGGAGAGTTTGAGCATGGCTATCAATTCCTAATATTGGTTCATCTAAAATCCAAATAGGACGATAAGAAAGCAAAAAGCGAGCAATGGTTACACGTCTTTTTTGTCCGGTTGATAGAACATTGAAGGGTAAGTGTCCAAGATCAGAAAGACCAATATCGGTAAGGGCTTCATGTGGATAGCGAAGATGTTGTCCATAAAATGATGACCAAAACTGCAGATTATCAATAACAGATAAGGGAGGTTTCATAGCATTTTGGGGACCAAGATAATGACATGCAGTTGCTATCGGGTATGTTTGTTCTTGGTCTTTAAGTATGATATTGCCTTCAGCGGCTTTAAGAAGACCGACAATGATTCGCAGTAATGTAGATTTTCCAATTCCATTTGGGCCTGTGATTGTCATAAGTTGTTTTGGGAATAAACAAAAAGAAAGACCTTGGAACAAAACTTCTTCGTTTCTATAAGCGGCTAAATTTCTGCCCATTAACACCATGTCTTTACCTATTTTTGCTTTTATTTTTATAGACTTTATTACATCATAAGATAAAAAAACACATTTTTTTATGTAATTGTACCTAGAATAGTTCTAGAAATAGTTCTATAAAGCATGTGTTACATCAAGATCTGGTGGAGAATGGTTTTTTGCGTCGATTTCCTAATTTGCTAATGAAAAAAAGGGGGGGGAAATCGATAGCGGAGGTAATTACGTCTGCACTCAAGCTGCGACCTTGAATCGTGGTTTGTGGTTCTTCCAGGAAATTGGGTGGTTTGTAGTATGAGGGTAGACAGTTGTGACTCAAATTGATAGCTTTAATTGTCGTAAAATTTTAGATGTTAGTGGCAAGAAATATATTTATTACAGCTTGATCGAAGCCGAGAAGAACGGGCTTAATGACATTTCTCGCTTGCCGTTTTCAATGAAAGTGATTCTTGAAAATTTATTACGGTTTGAAGACGGCCGTACGGTTAAGAGAGAGGATATCTTAAATGTTGCTAAGTGGTTAAATGACAAAGGCACGGCAGGCGCAGAAATTGCTTACCGACCTGCTCGCGTTCTAATGCAAGATTTCACAGGCGTTCCAGCGGTTGTTGACCTTGCTGCGATGCGTGAGGCTATGGTCAAACTTGGAGGGAACGCTGAAAAAATCAACCCTCTCATTCCTGTTGACCTCATCATCGACCATTCAATTATCGTTGATGATTTTGGTAATCCTATGGCTTTTAAGGAAAATGTTGAACATGAATATGAACGCAATGGTGAACGCTATCGTTTTCTTAAATGGGGTCAGCAAGCATTTCAAAATTTTCGCGTTGTACCTCCAGGAACAGGGATTTGCCACCAGGTTAATCTCGAATATTTAGCGCAATGCGTATGGATGAAAAATGAGGAAAAGCATCAAACAATTTATCCTGATACCTGTGTGGGAACTGATTCGCATACGACTATGGTGAATGGTTTGGGTGTTTTAGGTTGGGGTGTTGGCGGTATTGAAGCAGAAGCGGCAATGTTAGGCCAGCCTGTTTCTATGTTGTTACCTGAAGTGATTGGCTTTCGTCTAACAGGTAAACTTAAAGAAGGTGTGACGGCGACCGATTTAGTATTAATGGTGACGCAGATACTGCGCAAGAAAGGTGTTGTTGGAAAATTTGTTGAATTTTTTGGTCCTGGTCTTGAGCACATGACGCTTGCTGATCGGGCGACTATCGCGAATATGGCTCCTGAATATGGAGCGACGTGCGGTTTTTTTCCAATTGATAAGGAAACAGTACGTTATCTCAATATGACGGGGCGTGATGAAAATCGAATTGCTTTAGTAGAAGCTTACTCTAAGGCACAGGGTATGTGGCATGATGAAATAGCAAATCCTCCTGTGTTTAGTGATATAATTGAATTAGATATGGAAAGTGTTGTACCTTCTATGGCTGGACCTAAGCGTCCTGAAGGGCGTATTGCATTAGAAAATGTTGGGCAAGGTTTTGAAAAAGCTTTGATCAATGACTATAAGAAGGCGAGTGAGCAAGATGATCGTTATCGAGTCGAGGGTAAGGAATATGATCTTGGGCATGGTGATGTGGTTATTGCTGCGATTACCTCTTGTACGAATACATCAAATCCAAGTGTCCTTATTGCTGCAGGTCTCTTAGCGCGGAATGCTGTTGCGAAAGGTCTTAAGAGCAAGCCGTGGGTTAAAACGTCTCTTGCTCCTGGCTCGCAAGTCGTTGAAGCGTATCTTCTTAATTCAGGTCTCCAAAAAGATTTGGATGCACTAGGATTTAATTTGGTGGGATTTGGGTGTACAACATGCATTGGAAACTCTGGTCCTCTTTATCCCGCTATTTCTAAAGCAATTAATAACAATGGTTTAATTGCAGCTGCGGTTCTTTCAGGAAATCGTAATTTTGAAGGGCGTGTATCACCTGATGTGCAAGCGAATTATTTAGCGTCACCACCTTTAGTTGTTGCGCATGCTTTAGCAGGAACAGTACGTAAAGATTTAACTAAGGAACCTCTTGGAGAAGGTTTGGATGGTCAACCAGTGTATTTGAGGGATATTTGGCCAACTTCTAAAGAAATACAAGAGTTTATCGAACAGAATGTCACGCGTAAAATTTTTGCCGAAAAATATTCAGATGTGTTTAAGGGAGATGAGAATTGGCAGAAAGTTCAAGTTCCGACAGGAGCTACCTATTCTTGGGATGAGCAATCGACATATGTGCGTAATCCGCCCTACTTTGATGATATGCGAAAGACTCCTGATGTCTTACCAGACATTAAAAACGCACGTATTTTAGGTTTATTTGGTGATAAAATCACGACAGATCACATTTCTCCTGCTGGTTCTATTAAGTTTGATTCTCCTGCGGGTAAATATTTAACAGATCGTGGTGTTAAAGTCGCTGATTTTAACCAATATGGAACACGTCGTGGGAATCATGAAGTGATGATGCGTGGGACTTTTGCCAATATTCGCATTCGTAACTTCATGTTAGGAGAAAATGGTCGTGAAGGAGGTTATACAGTTCATTATCCATCAGGAACAGAGCAAGCAATTTACGATGCAGCAATGGCGTATAAACGAGAAGGTGTTCCGCTTGTTATTTTTGCCGGTATTGAATACGGCAATGGATCATCTCGTGATTGGGCGGCTAAGGGTACTAACCTTCTTGGTGTAAAAGCAGTTATTGCTCAATCTTTTGAGCGTATTCATCGTTCTAATCTTGTTGGTATGGGAATTGTTCCCTTTGTATTTGAAGAGGGAATGAGTTGGCAATCTTTGGGCTTAAAGGGAGATGAAAAGGTAACGATTGCAGGGATTAATAACTTGAAACCTCGTCAGAAAATTGTTGCCACAATCAGTTTTTCTGATGGAATGATAACAACCGTTCCATTATTGTGCCGTGTTGATACTGAAGATGAGTTGGATTACTTGCATCATGGTGGAATTTTGCAATATGTTTTGCGTAATCTAGTAGTTTAAAACGCATTTTTTAGTTTAGGGGTATCTTTAAACTATTAAGGTAGGATCCAAACCGTTAGGCTCTTCTTTTTTATATCTATATTTGAAAATTCGATTGACGTTTGCTTAAAGATTGCGCTATAAAACGCCTGATTATTAGCAACTTTATAGTATTGCTTAGATTGGGTTTACTTAGATTGATAGGGATATTGTTGAGACTAACTGTATCCGATGCGTTGAAAGAGAGATATATTTATGGCGAATACACCTTCGGCTCGAAAAGCGGTGCGCAAAGTTGCGACACGCACGCAAGTTAATAGGGCCCGCCGTTCACGCGTTCGTACTTTTATGCGTAAGTTTGATGATGCTTTGGCTGGTGGCGATAAGGCATCTGCAGAAATAGCATTTAAAAATTTTGAACCTGAAATTATGCGTGCAGTTTCTAAAGGGGTTTTTCATAAAAATTCTGCTGCGCGGAAAGTATCGCGTTTAGCGAAGCGTTTGAAGGCCCTTAGCGTTTAGGCTCTTTGCGTTTTATTAAAAATCAAACCAGCATTTGTGGATGCTGGTTTTTTTATTTCAAAAATATTTCATTATTTAAAAAGAGAATCAATAACGATTTTTTTCTATGAGAAAGAAGAGAAGATTTGTAGAGTTTGTGTGGTTATCCACAAGCTTTGTGAATTTTTGCAGAGTCTTTTTTGTCAAGCATTTTTATTTTTTTTTTTAATTGGAGGAGATTCTTTAATTATTAGTAAATTGAGAGCAAAAAAATGAATTGAATCAATAATTTTTCTCATCCTTGATTTATATAAGAAGGTTTATAGGGTTTTTTGATTTTATTTTGACCTCTTGCATTTTACCTCTGCTGTTTTGTATGGTTCTTGTGAAAACTAAAAACATACAGGGTTCACATTGGTTCGTTATCCTGTGTTATGTTGAGTGTAAGATGCTTTGATGCACGGTGTATGAGCTCACATGTTGGGTGAATTCTGACACGTTTTTCAGTTTTCTTGGTTGGTATGTTTGCCATTTTAAGAAGAATGGATCATATCATGAGTGCAAGTAAATCTTATTGGTCATCTTTGTTGGAGGGGTTGTAATGAAACTATCCTGGGGGAGGATAAGTAATCTTATTTTGGGTAGGGCGTTTTGCCTTTGCTAAGTTGATTTTTAGCTGTTTGGCAGGACAAAATTTTTATTTTTATCAGGATGAAAGATGGTGGATAAATTGAACTCTAGAGCTAATACCTTTAAAAGGGTTTCGGTGAATGTCCTGTCGGCAGAAAGAATAATAAAGATGACGGATAGTAATGAAGCAATTAATAAAAATGCTTCTGCTTCTGGGGAGCATCCTATTATTTCAGAGGAAGAGGGTGCTGCAGCTTTCGCGCGTGTAATGGCACAATTAAAGGTGCAGGTTGGTATTGAAGCTTATACAAGTTGGTTTGGTCGCGTAAAACTTGCTGAATATAGCCGTAATCTTGTGAAACTTTCTGTTCCTACAGCATTTTTACGTTCATGGATTAATAATCACTATGGTTCTCTTTTGACAAATTTATGGCAACAAGAGAATTCAATGATTCTTCGCGTTGAAGTTGTTGTTCGCGGTATGAAACGCGTTTCAGGAGGTGTTGTTTGTAAAACAAGTTCAGCTCCTGTTGTTCTGGAAGAGCAAACGACTCCATCTTTTGTTGAGAGTTACACAGAGAGTTCTGTAAAAACTGTTCAAACAGGTGTTTTTGGTTCACCACTCGATTCTCGCTATACTTTTGAAAGTTTTGTGGAAGGTTCTTCTAATCGTGTTGCTTTAGCTGCTGCACGTTCGATTGCGGAGGGGCATAAAAGTGCCTTAAGATTTAACCCGCTTTTTATTCATGCATCTGTTGGTTTAGGAAAAACACATTTACTTCAAGCTATTGCAGCCGAAGCGCTGAAACGTTTAACGTCTGCACGGGTTATTTATCTGACTGCTGAATATTTTATGTGGCGTTTTGCAACAGCTATTCGTGATAATAATGCTCTTTCTTTTAAAGAGCAGCTGCGTGATATTGATCTTCTCATTATTGATGATATGCAGTTTTTGCAAGGCAAATCAATTCAGCACGAATTTTGTCATTTACTTAATATGTTGCTTGATAGTGCAAAACAGGTTGTTGTAGCTGCAGACCGTCCACCAGCAGAATTAGAATCGCTTGATCTTCGTGTTCGGTCTCGTCTTCAGGGAGGCGTGGCGCTTGAAATTGAAGCACCAGATTATGAAATGCGTTTGAAAATGCTGCACCAACGATTGAAGGTAGCACAACAAGATGATAGTTTGCTCTCAATTTCTGATGATATTCTGGAGTATATTGCTAAAACAGTTTTAGGATCAGGACGTGATATTGAAGGAGCATTTAATCAACTTTTATTTCGCCAGTCATTTGAGTCTGATTTATCTTTAGAACGAATTGATGAGTTGTTAGGTCATTTGACACGTTCCGGTGAACCTAAGCGCATCCGGATTGAAGAAATTCAGCGTACAGTTGCGCGCCATTATAATGTTTCTAAGCAGGATTTATTGTCTAATCGTCGAACACGTACAGTTGTCAAGCCGCGACAAGTTGCGATGTATTTAGCAAAAGTGTTAACACCTCGTTCTCTGCCAGAAATTGGACGCCGTTTTGGTGGTCGTGATCATACGACAGTTTTACACGCGGTACGTAAAATTGAAGATTTGGTTTGTGGCGATCAAACATTAGCTAAAGAGCTTGAGTTACTTAAGCGGTTGATTGGAGAGCAGGCTGCATAGTGTTTAAGTCTTTCCTTTCTTTTAAGAAGTAACACAGAGAATTTGTAGATGGGAGCTATTTTTTCTTATACAGGAGTTGCTTGCCATTTTAAGAGAGGTTGAATAAAATTTGAAAGAATGATTCTTAAGAGGATTAGGTTATTTTTCTAGAGAGTTTCTATAGTTTTTGGTAAATTGTAACGGAGATTTTATGCGTATTACAGTTGATCGCAGTCAATTTCTTAAATCTCTTGGTCGTGTTCACCGTGTTGTGGAACGTCGTAATACTGTTCCTATTTTATCGAATGTACTGATTGATGCACATAATGGTAGTGTACAATTAAAAGCAACAGATCTTGATTTAGAGGTTATGGAATCTTTGACAGTCAATGTTGAACAAGACGGAGCAATAACCGTTCCAGCATATTTGTTGTATGACATAGTTCGAAAACTACCTGATAGCAGTGAAATTGTATTATCAGT
The DNA here is from genome assembly GCF_013388295.1 of Bartonella alsatica. NCBI lineage: Bacteria > Pseudomonadati > Pseudomonadota > Alphaproteobacteria > Hyphomicrobiales > Bartonellaceae > Bartonella > Bartonella alsatica. The sequence goes on from NZ_CP058235.1 coordinate 1,089,164, forward strand.
TGATGAGAATCAAACAAGTACGATGTCTGTTGTTTCGGGTTGTGCGCATTTTCAACTTCAGTGTCTTCCCAAGATGGATTTTCCAGAGTCGCTTGCGGGCCAGTTTAATTATTGTTTTACTCTATCAGCAACAGGGTTAAAACATTTACTTGATTGTACGCAATTTGCTATTTCTACTGAAGAAACTCGTTACTATCTTAATGGTATTTATTTTCATGTTATTAATGATGGTGTTTTGAAGTTACGTTTAGTTGCGACTGATGGGCATCGTTTAGCACAAGTTGAGATGGAAGCTCCATCAGGTATTGATGATATGCCAGGTGTTATTATTCCTCGTAAAGCTGTAGGAGAATTGCAAAAGCTTCTTTCGGAAGAAATTGACGATGATGTGTGTGTAGAACTTTCAGAAACAAAGATTCGTTTTTCTATAGGGTCTGTGGTTTTTACATCGAAATTAATTGATGGAACATTCCCAGATTATCAACGTGTTATTCCTCTTGGAAATGATAAAAAATTGATTGTGAACAGACAGAATTTTTCTTCTGCTGTTGATCGTGTTTCAACAATTTCGAGTGATCGTGGGCGTGCGGTAAAGTTAACGATTGAGCATGGGCAATTAAGGCTTGTCGTTAATAATCCTGATTCGGGAAGTGCGGAAGATCAATTAGTGGCAACTTATACAGCTGATCCGCTTGAGATAGGGTTTAATTCACGTTATCTTTTGGATATTGCTGAACAACTTTCGAGTGATGAGATGGTTTTTATGTTGGCAGAAGCTGGAGCACCAGCTCTAATTCGTGATAATGATGAAGCGGATGCGCTTTACGTGCTGATGCCTATTCGCGTTTAGGGATAATTATTTTGCAATGCATGGCTGATCATGTGCACAAAGTGGCAGTGAGGCAGCTAAAGCTTGTACGTTATCGCAATTATTCTTCCTTGAATATTCATTTTTCAGGTCAACATGTGGTTTTTACTGGCCATAATGGTGCTGGTAAGACAAACCTTTTAGAGGCGTTATCTTTTCTTTCTCCTGGTCGTGGTTTACGGCGTGCTGCCTATTCTGATATTAGTTTTGCAGAGGGCGGAGATGAAGGGTTTGTTGTATTTGCACGTCTTGAATGTGCTCTATATGGTGAAGTCAATATTGGTACGGCTTTGGAAATTGGTAATAACAGTCGCAAAGTACATATTAATGGTGTAAATGAAACAAGTGATTGCTTAACAGATTATTGTCATATTAGTGTACTGACTCCTGCTATGGATGGGCTTTTTACAGGTTCTTCGCTAGAGCGCCGTCGTTTTTTGGATCGTATGGTATTGGCTATTGATCCTTTGCATAGTCGCCGCATAGCAGATTATGATAGAGTTATGCGTGCGCGCAATCGTTTATTTTTGGATGGCAATGAAGATTATGCTTGGTTTGATGCTTTAGAAAAGCAGATGGCAGAACTAGCGACTGCTATTGCTGCAGCACGTATCGATGTTATTCGGCTTTTAAATGACATGTTTGCACAAACTCCATCTCAGATACCTTTTCCACGAGCTTTTTTACAAATTGATGGTTTTTTAGAGACGGCTCTAAGTAAAATATCAGCGGTTGAGGTTGAAGAGCAATTTTGTGATCGATTACGGCATAACCGTGCCATAGATCGTGCTGCTGGACGGACATTAGAAGGATCGCATCGCACAGATTTGCAAGTCTTTTATGCTGATAAAAATATAGCTGCAACATTTTGTTCAACAGGTGAACAGAAGGCACTGCTAACAGGTTTGATTTTGTGTCATGCGCGTTTAACAGGTATGATGTCGGATAGAGCCCCCATTCTTCTTCTTGATGAAATGGCAGCACATCTTGATTCTCATCGGCGTGCTGCTTTATTTGATATTCTTGATGACTTAGGGGGGCAAACATTTATGACAGGAACAGATCGCATTTTATTTGAAGCCTTAAAAGGACGAGCAGAGTTTTTTGAGATTAAAGATGGAGCTTTATTGCAGTAAAAACTTGCTAAAATTTTTTGATAAATAATGGTTGAAAAGAAAAGGCTTACTATGTCTACAATTATAACAGTTTTAAATGGTCCTAATTTAAATTTTCTTGGTAAACGTGAGCCAGAAATTTACGGAACTGAAACTCTAGAAGATATTGAAAAATTTTGCAAGGAATGGGCAACGAGAGCTGGTATATTAGTGCATTTTCATCAAAGTAACTGTGAGGGGCAGTTGGTAGAGTGGATACAAGAAGCGATTGGAGTAAGTGTTGGATTGATTATCAATCCTGCTGCTTATAGCCACACATCAATTGCAATTCTTGATGCTTTAAAAATGTTTACAGGGACAAAAGTAGAGGTTCATTTGTCTCATATTTGTCAGCGTGAAGCTTTTCGTCATTATTCTTATACATCCACTGGTGTCGATGCGGTCATTACCGGTTGTGGGAGTGATGGATATTGGTTTGCGCTTGAATATATCGCTAAGAGGCTTAAATTTGGCATAGAGGTAACAAAACTTGTATAATATCAATGAGGGTATTTGAATTTACTTGCTAATTCTTTTTAAATGGGTAAGCATATCATTGAGATTTTGTCATTTTTTGTGGCAATTTCCGATATGTATAACGGGGCAGATGAAATGAGAAACTTTGTTAAACAAATAAAGATGCTCGTAATTTTAGGGGTGGTATTACTTTTATCAGGTTGTAAGTTTGACGTTCTTTACCCAGCAGGATATGTTGCGCGGCAACAGCTTATTTTGATTGTTATTTGTGTTGCTGTTATGCTTTGCGTTGTAATTCCAGTTATGGTGAGTGTAGTATTTTTGGCTATTAAGTATCGTGCGTCGAATGTAGCTGAAGAGTATTTACCTGATTGGGGGCATTCAAATAAAATTGAAACGTTTATGTGGAGCATTCCAATTATTATCGTATCGGTTTTAGGTGCGTTGACAGCTTATTACACCTATAAGCTTGAACCGGAAAATCCGCTTCCAATGGAAGTTGTTGGCAAAGAGAAACCGTTGCAAGTAAATGTTGTGGCTCTTGATTGGAAATGGCTTTTTATTTATCCTGAATATGGTGTTGCATCAATCAATGAGATTTACGCACCTGAAGGCCGTCAAGTTTTGTTGCAGTTGACATCAGAGAGCTCTGTTAATGCTTTTTGGGTACCAAAACTGGGCACAGTTCTTTATGCTATGCCGCAAATGAATTCTAAATTGCATTTGATAGCTGATAAACAAGGGGTATTTAAAGGAGCTTCAGCAAATTACAGTGGTGATGGTTTTGCAGGAATGCGGTTTAAATGGCATTCTGTATCTTTACAGGATTTTGATAATTGGATTGCTAAAGCTCGGGCTCATGGCCAAGTTCTTGATCGTGCATCTTATCGTCAGCTTTCTATTGCGCCTCGTATGGGTGATGTTGCTGCGAAGAAGAAGGATGCTGAGGTGCGTTATTTTGCACCTGTTGAGGAGCGGCTATACTACCGTATTGTTAATCGATGTGTCGATGAAAATACGGTGTGTAATGAAAACTTAATGAAGCGTGCTGCGGCTCAGACACTTTGGGGTGCACTTTGTTCAGTTTTTGATCCTGGTGTTATTTAGGCATCAATCGAGAAAGAGCTCTTTTTAAAATAAGGTCTCTTTAAAATGAAATTTATCTGATACGGGTTGAGAAATGTTTGGAAGACTTACAGATCCTACTGCGGGTGCTTTTCATGCACTGGCACATGAGCCGATCGTTTTATACACATGTATCGCGATTGGTATGGGTGGCTTAATCACTATTATTGCTTTGACAATACTTGGGTGGTGGGGAGTTTTATGGCGAAATTGGATTACAACGGTTGATCATAAACGCATTGGCATTATGTATATTGTGCTTGGTATTATTATGCTTGTTCGCGGTTTCGCGGATGCGATTATGATGCGAACACATCAAGCTTTGGCTTTTGGGAGCGAAACAGCAGGTTATTTGCCACCTGAGCATTTTGATCAGATTTTTTCAGCCCATGGCACCATTATGATTTTTTTCATGGCTACGCCGATTTTATTTGGTCTTTTCAATTATCTTATACCACTTCAAATTGGTGCTCGTGATGTTGCCTTTCCTTTTGCAAATAATTTGGGTTTTTGGATTACAGCTGCGGGAGCAATGCTGATTAACATATCACTAGGTATTGGGAATTTTGGTCGTGGTGGCTGGTTGATGTATCCACCTTTCTCAGAGTTGCAAAATAGTCCTGATACAGGAGTAGACTATTATCTGTGGTCACTTCAGCTTTCTGGTATTGCAACGACAATGGGAGCAATCAATTTTATTGCAACCATTGTTAAGATGCGCGCTCCTGGGATGACGATGATGAGAATGCCCGTCTTTTGTTGGAGCGCTTTCGTTAGTAATGTCCTTATTTTGGTTATTTATCCTGTTTTAACTGTAGCATTTGCACTTTTGGCATGTGACCGTTATTTGGGCATGAATTTCTTTACTAATGTTGGTGGCGGGAATCCAATGGTGTGGATTAACTATGTTTGGATTTTTGGGCATCCTGAAGTTTATGTTTTAGTTGTTCCTGCTTTCGGGATTGTTTCTGAGGTTGTCTCAACTTTTTCTTCAAAACGCCTTTTTGGTTATACTTCAATGGTATGGGCAATGTTGGTTATTTTAATTCTTTCACTTGTTGTTTGGGGGCATCATTTCTTTACAATGGGTGGGGGTGAAGCTGTGAACACTTTCTTTGGTATTGCCACTATGATCATTGCGGTTCCAACGGGTGTAAAAGTTTTTAATTGGTTGCTAACTATGTATAAAGGGCGGATTCGTTTTGAGCCTCCAATGCTTTGGTGTATGGGGATGATCTTTACGTTTGTTGGTGGTGGATTAACGGGCGTTTTGTTATCTATCGTGCCTGCTGATTGGCAATTTCATAATTCGCTATTTTTGGTGGCTCATTTCCATCACACGATTATTGGAGGTGTCGTTTTTGCTTATTTAGCTGGGATTGCTTTTTGGTTTCCAAAAGTTTTCGGTTATAAACCGAACCGAATGCTAGGTATTGCATCTTTTTGGTGTTGGTTTATTGGTTTTTACCTTGCCTTTTTTCCAGTCTATGCACTTGGTTTAATGGGCGCGACACGTCGTCTTCAACATTACATGGAACCTAGTTGGCAGCCAATGTTTATGATTGCGGCCCTGGGCGCCTTTATTATATTGCTTGGTATCCTTTGTTTTGTACTGCAAGTTGTTTTGGCAATTTGGTACGGTATTAAGCATAAGGGGCGCTTGCCAGTAACGTTAAATGATTCTTGGGGTGATGCACGTACACTTGAATGGTTTACTTCTTCACCGCCCCCTTCTTACAATTTCGCAATTATTCCAGAGGTGCAAGCTGATGATGCTTATTGGAATATGAAGAAGAATGGTTATCAGCGTCCAACAAGTGGATTTTCAAAAATTCATATGCCGTCAAATACGTCAGCCGGAATTATTGCAGGGTTCTTTTCGTTAGTTGTCGGTTTTGCACTTGTTTGGCATATTTGGTGGCTCGTTGCGATTGGAATGATTAGCTTTGTTGCAACAATCGTGCATCATTCGTTAACAGGTGACCACCATGGTTATTATATTCCAGCTGAGGAAGTGCAAAAAACAGAAGATGCTTTTACAGCTGTTCTTAAAGAACAAGGAGTAACAGTATGAGTACAATGGCAATGAGTAATGCTCAAACTGATGAGCATCATCACGACAATAGCTCGGTAATGACATTTGGTTTTTGGATCTATATTCTTTCAGATCTGATCCTGTTTTCGACACTTTTTTCAAGTTTTGCTGTCTTTTCTGCTTCTTATGGTGGAGGAAAAGCGGGTAGTGAATTTATTGATTTAAATTTTGTCTTGATTGAAACTGCTATTTTATTATTTTCATCGATTACTTATGGATTTGTGATGGTACAAGCGCATAAAGGTAATCTCCGTGGTGTGCATTTATGGATAGCTATTACCTTTGTACTTGGATGCTGCTTTGTTGGAATGGAAATTTACGAATTTCATAAACTTTTGAATGAGGTATTTTATTACGATCCTGGTGCTTATGCTGGTATTGATCCTGCAACAGGTTTACAGCTTTTTGGGCGAGAGATTTTATCCGCATATTGGTCAGCATTTTTTGTTTTGGTTGGTACTCATGGTCTTCATGTAAGTGTTGGTCTTTTTTGGATGATCGTAATGTTTTTTCATCTTCGTCGTTGTGGTTTGGATCAGGATAATAAAACACGTTTGGCATGCCTTTCCATTTTCTGGCATTTACTTGATATTGTGTGGGTTGGTGTTTTCACCATGGTTTATCTATTAGGAGCATTGTAATGAACATGCATAACGAAACACATGGTCCCAATACTGGTTCCTACTTAATTGGCTTTATTCTAGCTATATTTTTCACTTTAGGTTCTTTTATTCCTGTGATGTATGGAATGATGGAGAGCTGGGCAATCAGCACAAAAGTTGCCTATCTTATTGGGATGGCAGTTATTCAGATTATAGTGCAGATAGTTTTCTTTTTGCATTTAAATTCTGGTCCTGATGCCAAGTGGAATTTAAGCGCTTTATGGTTTGCAGCCATCTGCGTTTTTATTATTATTGGAGGTACTTGGTGGGCTATTTCACATTTGAATTATAATATGATGGGAGGTTCAGGACGTGTTGTTGAGCCAGAAATGTCAGGTAAAAAGAGTCTTTAGGGGTTAGGGCTATTAGATGTACGAAAGCTACAAAAACATACCTAAGGAGAAAATTTCAACTATCGAAATGCCTTTAAAAAAAATGTTAGACTCTGAAATCTCTTTAAGACAAATGCCGGCTGTGCAGATTCCGGTAAAGTGATTGTTGTGCATGGAAATTCCTGTGCAAAAATTACCAGATACGAAAGTTTTCGTAAGAAGATGCTCGCATAGAAATGTTTGTGGAATAGCCATTCGGGATTTTGTTATAACGATTTTGGGTCTGGTTTTATTTTTAAGAAGAGAATCAAGATATGTTTTAGCGAAATATTGTTTTTGTTTGAGACAAACGGTCATTTATATATAACGTAGAAGCAATGATATTTATACAATTCAGTATATATAATGTGAGGATCTTTAAAGGATCATTCATGTTATATCGGAATAAAGTGGTGAACAGGGTAGCGTTTCAGATTTAGTGAATTTATAAAAGTATTATACTTGAAAGTATTTGCTACAATAGCATACAATTAAAACCAAAGATTTGAGAAATCATCAGGATACTTAATGAATGCCGTTTCAATAACAGTTATTGGTGCTGGCTCTTATGGTTCTGCATTAGCTATTGCGCTTGCACGTAACGGACATCGTGTTTTACTTTGGGGATATGATCCTGAACATATCAGAAAATTGCAAGAATATCGTTGCAATCAGGCATTTCTACCCGATATTCGATTTCCTGATAATTTATTGCCTGAAACTTCTCTTGAGATCGCAGTAAAAACGAGCCACAATATATTAATTGCTGTTCCAAGCCATGTATTTCATCAGGTATTGTATAATATCCAACCCTATTTAGATCAATATTCACGCATTATTTGGGCAACGAAGGGCTTAGAACCTGGTTCAGGGCGCCTTTTACAAGAAGTTGCACGCGAGATTCTAGGAGATAAAATTCCTTTAGCTGTCTTTTCTGGACCAACTTTTGCTAAAGAACTTGCTATTGGCTTACCAACTGCAATTACGGTAGCAGCTTCTGAAGCTGAATTTGCTGAAGAACTACAGAAACTTTTCCATTGTGACAAAAACTTTAGAGTTTATAAAAATCCAGATATGATCGGTGTTCAATTAGGTGGAGCAGTCAAGAATGTCATCGCTATTGGAGCAGGGATATCAGATGGTATGGGATTTGGAGCGAATGCTCGAATAGCTCTCATCACACGAGGATTAGCTGAGATCAGTCGTTTAGGTATTACTATGGGCGCTAAGCTTTCCACATTTATGGGAATGACAGGTTTAGGTGACTTAGTTTTAACATGTACTGATAACCAATCGCGTAATCGCCGTTTTGGAATGCTTCTTGGCCAAGGAATAGGTATAAAAGAAGCGAAAAAACAAATTGGTCAAATTATTGAAGGCTACTCAAATACTAAAGAAGTACGCATGTTAGCACAACATATCGGGGTAGAAATGCCAATTACAGAGCAAATTTATCATGTTCTCTACTGTGGTAAAAGTGTATTTGAAGCGGCCAATACACTACTAAGTCGTTCACTTAAAGACGAAATGCATGATACTATGCACTTTTAAATTATTTCAAATACATGAAAAATAGTAATACGACAAAAATTAAAACAGATTGCATTAATCCTTAAAGAAAAAGAGGGAGCATACTTTAGAAAACTATAAGCTTATATAAGCGAGTTCTTATGCACTATAACTTAAGCATATAAAAATTTTACTTATTATCTCAGTCATGTCTTTAAAAATAGGCTATTTCTTGCAATTATACGCATCATTTACGTTAGAGAAAACGCTTAATATACTTTATAAAATAGTATACGAATACTCCTTGTACCATTTTAATTACTATGGATAGTCATTCTCCTTGAGTATCATCACTTTTTTTTAATTCTTCAAGTGTTGGCATAGACATAATATTATAACCTGAATCAACATAATGAATTTCACCAGTAACACCTGATGATAAATCAGAAAGTAAGTAAAGAGCGGATTTTCCGATTTCATTAATGTTTACTGTGCGGCGTAGCGGTGCATTCCGGCGTTGATATGAAAAGATTGCCCGCGCTGAGGCAATACCATTTCCAGCTAAGGTTCTAACAGGACCAGCTGAAATTGCATTAACGCGAATATTTTGAGGGCCAAAATCTGCTGCTAAATAGCGTACCATAGCTTCTAGAGCAGCTTTAGCTACTCCCATGATATTGTAATTAGGCACAACTTGTTGTGAGGCCCCATAGGTAAGTGTTAAAAGTGCACCTCCACGGGGCATAAGCTTGCCAGCACGTTGTGCAATTTCAGTAAAGGAATAAGCTGAAATAACCATTGTGCGTTTAAAATTTTCGCGTGTAGTTACATCAACATAACGCCCTTTTAGTTGATTCTTATCTGAAAAACCAATGGCATGAACAACAAAATCAATCGTTTTCCATTCTTTCTCAAGATGTTCAAAAACACGATCAATATTTTCAATTTTCTCAACATCGCATTCAAGTAACAATTTGCAACCAAGCTGTTCTGCTAAAGGTTGAACTCGTTTTCCGAAAGCATCTCCTTGATAAGTAAATGCTAATTCAGCTCCAGCCTCTGCTAGTTGACATGCGATGCCCCAAGCAATTGAATGATCATTTGCAACCCCCATAATAAGGCCACGTTTGCCCTCCATCAAACCTTTCATATGTAATCTCCGTATGATCGTGCTTTTTTCAACGAGCTAAAAGAACTCCTGTTCATGCATAGCGTTGGAAAATGAGCGTTGCATTGGTACCGCCAAAGCCAAATGTATTTGACAATACAGTATTAAGTTGTTGATGATCACGACGCGTACGAACAATAGGCATATCTGCAAAAGCTGGATCAAGCTCTTCAATGTGAGCGCTCTCGCAAATAAAATTATGATTCATCATTAACAGTGTATAAATTGCCTCGTGAACACCTGCAGCTCCCAATGAATGACCTGTTAGAGACTTTGTGGCAGAAATTGGAGGACATTGATCACCTGCTCCAAAAATACGGCGGATCGCTTCTATTTCAGGAGGATCACCAACGGGTGTTGCTGTTGCATGAGGATTGATATAATCAATTTTATTACTTACGGTTGCAAGCGCCATGCGCATGCACCGTTCTGCTCCTTCGCCAGATGGAGCAACCATGTCGTGCCCATCAGATGTAGCACCATAACCAACAATTTCTCCGTAGATTTTTGCACCACGTGCTTTGGCAAGTTCTAGTTCTTCAAGAACTAAAACGCCAGCTCCACCAGCAATAACAAATCCATCACGATTAGCATCATAAGCACGTGAAGCTTTTGCAGGCACATCATTATATTTACTGGACATAGCGCCCATAGCATCAAATAAAACAGATAACGTCCAATCCAAATCCTCGCAGCCACCAGCAAAAATGCGATCTTGCTTGCCATATTGTATTAATTCATACGCATTTCCAATACAATGATTAGAGGTAGCACAGGCCGAAGAGATCGAATAGTTTACTCCTTTAATTTTAAAAAAAGTTGCGAGCGTTGCAGATGCTGTAGAACTCATTGCTTTAGGTACAACAAAAGGACCAACACGCTTTGGACCTTTTTGGCGTGTAATGTCAGCAGCCTCAACAATTGACAGAGTTGAAGCACCTCCAGAGCCCATAATAATACCTGTGTGTTTATTTGATACTTCATGAGGTTCTAAACCCGCATCAACAATTGCCTGGTCCATAGCGATATGATTCCAGGCTGTTCCACGACCGTGAAAACGCAGAGCACGTCGATCAATTAATTCTTCTATATTAATATCAGGCTTACCGTAAACTCTGCTACGGAAGCCTAATTTGGCATACTGAGGTGCGTAAGAAATCCCGGATTTTGCTTCACGTAAACTGGTTAAAACGGCTTCAGGGTTATTTCCAATAGCGGAAACGATTCCCATTCCAGTTACAACGACTCGACGCATCCATACCTCCTTGTTTTATACAGAATAACAAAATATCATCTTGTGATGGAAATAATTTTTAGTCGTCTTTAAATAAAGCAACGCGTAAATCATTAGCTTTATAGATGGTTTCTCCATCTGCTTTCACCCATCCATCGGCTATTCCTAATACCAAATTTCCACGCCGAATACGCTTAAAATCTATTCCATATTCGAGAAGTTTGGTTTTTGGAGTTACCATACCTGATAATTTTACTTCACCCGTTGATATAGCTCTTCCTTTTCCTGGTTCACCTAGCCATCCAAGAAAAAAACCTGTTAATTGCCACATGCCGTCCAGACCGAGACACCCTGGCATAACAGGATCGCCTATAAAGTGACAATCAAAGAACCATAGATCTGAAGTAATGTCGAATTCGGCGCGAACCATTCCTTTATTGTATTCACCGCCAGTTTCATTGATTTTTGTGATTCGATGAATCATCAACATAGGTGGTGCTGGTAATTGCGCATTACCTTTACCAAACATTTCGCCGCGAGCGCAACTTAGAAGCTCTTCATAAGTGTAGTGAGACTTTTGTTCAGTCATTATTACTCCATTTATTTGCGTATATTTTTATTTTGCGCTTTCTCCCCCTCCCAAATATACTTTTAGAGCAAATTTAAAGGAGAGGGAAATGATTTTATATCATTTTTAATGACAAAAGCCCTTTTTTATGTATTCTGGTAAGGTGGGTTATTTAAAATGAAATAAGGAATTATAACATACTATCCCCATTTTTTTGTATTTTAACTTTATTATAACAAAAATGTATTGTGATTTATAATATGGCATTGAGCGCGAACAATTTAGATTTTGGTGAAGAGGAGCAATCTACAAAAGATTGTGGAAAGGAGATGGGTTATTATTCCATATCTGTGTTAGAAAAGCATTTGCGTCAAAATGGTTTGAGACCAACACGTCAGCGGCTAGAACTTGCCAATATGATTTTTTCTAAAGGTAACCGTCACATTGCTGCGGAAGAACTTTATGAAGAGGCAATTAAGTTGGGTGTGCCTGTATCCTTAGCAACTGTTTACAATACGCTTCATCAGTTTACAGAAGCGGGGTTGTTACGGATTATTGCTGTAGAAGGTTCAAAAACTTGGTTTGATACCAATACGTCTGATCACTATCATTTTTATATAGAAGGCGAAAATCGTATTCTTGATATTCCTTGTAATTTGGAAGAAGCTCCTATTATTGCGAATTTGCCTCAACCACCAGAGGGGATGGAAATTTCGCATGTTGATTTGATAGTTCGGTTAAAACCCATAAATTCACCAGATTATAAGATTTCAGAGAATTCAATAAGGAATAAAGATTAAATTTGGATTGATTTTAGAAGTTCACTAATCGTTTATTTTTTCATCAGGATAGATTCCCCATAACTGAGGTTGTTGAAGCCATCCGCGCGTATTATGAATATTGAGTTCGCACCAATATCCATTGCATTGCCGAATATTAACAATAACATTAGGCTCTACTTCTGCAACAACTTTTGCATTGTCTGTGGGATTTTTGCGTAGCATAAGCCTTTTTGTTTTATCTTTTTGCCATGGAATGGTTATAGCGGTTCGCTTTCCTGATAAAAGCGATTGATAAACCCACCCTTCATCGCCTTCTGCATCGCGAATTTTGCGCCATTGATCGTATTCTTGTATGATTTCAATAGGTAAGCCCTGCTTTTTGTAAGTAAAGATGATAGAATAATTGCTCCCTGGTCCGATGCGTACATTAACACGAGTAGGTTTAATCGAAGCAAATCGCGGGAGTGGTAAACCACTTGGTCCTAAATTTTGATTGAATGTTTGTGCGAACAAAAAACGGGGTGAACTAAATACAAAAACACTTGCCATTAAAATACATGATGCGAGCACTGGAAATCGAAACCAAATAAAATGTTGCACACTTAAAGCCTTTATTTCTTCGTTTCTATATATTGGCCATTTAACTAAGATCTGAAAGTTGGATCAAGAACTGATCAAAATTATGGCATATCGCTAGTTAAAGAGATCTAAATAATGAGAAAATTGTTATAAGAATCACAGAAGTTAAGATAAAATGAAATTTTTAGTGTTTGCTTTATTTATGAGAACATGTTTTTAAAGCAATATTGAGCTTGCATGCAGTCGCATGTTTGAGACAAACATTAAGGTGATTGGATATCTTGCAAGTTGTGTCAGCTTTTATATGACAGATAGTAGTAAATAAAGTTGTCTCTATTTATTTTGTTTTTTCTGAAATGAAGATATAGCTGTGTTCGTATTATGATCAAAAATTGTCAATGATAGATCAATAAAGATTAGTATGTAATTTGAAAAGCAGTTTGAGAATAGGTGAAACATATAATTCGTGAATCATTCGAATGTAAAAACATTCGCAACATTGAGGATAGGCGAAAATATGAGAAATAATTTATGACTTCACAAGCATATAGCGGTTTTCGGTGTCAACGTTTCTTACAAACTTTTCAATTTGGTTATAGGATAATACATCTGATTTATTGGTGATGTTATAGTACGGTAAACAGCCAGAATAGCTATATGAGAACTGATTAATCCCGAATTTTTATGAAATATCAAAAGTTATAAAATTTCATTGTATTATTTAATCAAGATTAAGAAGAAAAACTTCATATCTGATATTTTACCTCTGCGCGTGCAATTACATATTGTGATAGCTAATTTATATTTCACATACTGAGCTGATCCAGGGAATTTGAATAGATGTTGAATGCTTACTATAAAATCAGAAAACTACCAAGGAATGTATAGGTAAAGAAAAAATGACATTGAGAGACATCAAAAATATCTTACATTCAATATGCATTATATATAGAAACAGGTGTATATATAGAAACAGGTGTGCTTGTTAACTTCAAATGATGATTTAACTTGACATAATTAAGAGTCAAATAAAATCCACCAACATTATTATAAGAAAAAACCACTACTAGGCTTTAAAAACATACATAACAAACACTAGCGAGTAAACCAAACTAAAAACAACAAAAACACCCACCACCGCGTTATACAAATCACTTTATGCTATATTTTTGTTACTGCTAACGTGACTCTATGAGATTCCCAAAATGTACTATTTTACCACAGAAGCCCGACCGTTACTAACAACACCTTCCCTTTGCGCACGTTTACGAGCAAGCTTACGCGTGCGGCGAATAGCTTCAGCTTTCTCACGAGCACGCTTTTCGGATGGCTTTTCATAATAACCACGCATTTTCATTTCACGGAAGATACCTTCACGCTGCATCTTTTTTTTCAACGCGCGTAGCGCCTGATCAACATTATTATCACGAACGAGTACTTGCACTATTTACCCTGCTTTGTTTCAGTATCATCAATAATAGAATAATAGGAAAAATCCAATTACTTTTAAATAGGTGTCTAAAAGACCCACACTATGAGACATATATCACATAAAGGAGATGTTTGTCTATATCGCTTTTTAAAATTTTATTCTTTGTAGCTAGAAGATACTATTCGTAAAAAATGATTAGATGTATGGATAAAGCTTATGAAAGTCCTTGTATCTGTTCATTTTCGTCAAGATGAATTTTCTCAGCGATAGGGTAATGTGGTAAGCCAGGCATAGTCATAACATCTCCACAAATAACAACAATAAAACCCGCACCTGCCAAAAGGCGAACTTCACGTACAGGAATCTCAAAATCAACGGGAGCACCGTATTGAGTAGGGTCAGAAGAAAAGGAATAGGGTGTTTTTGCCATACAAATAGGGTATGTCCCATAACCTTCTTTTTCCCAGGATTCAAGCTGTTTGAGAATAGAATCAGTGATTACAGCTCCACGACCACCATAGAGATTTTTTATAATGGAATTAATTTTTTGAACGAGTGGCAGTGTATCTTGATACAGAAATTTAAAATGGAAATCTTTTTCTTCAATCAAGGTAACAAGTTCTTGCGCAAGTTCTATGGCACCTTTTCCACCCTTTTTCCAATGTTTGCAGATAACAGCTTTATGTCCGGTTGATGCAACTATTTTTTGTAACGTACTTATTTCAGCATTGCTATCGGTATCAAAATGATTAATAGCGACAATACAAGGGATGCCGTAGTGTTTCATGTTTTTGATATGCCGTAAAAGGTTGGCTGCACCCTTTTGTAAAGCAGTGATATTCTCTTCTGTCAGATTATTTTTGGCCACACCACCATTCATTTTTAGAGCGCGAATTGTTGCAACAATCACTGTGGCATTGGGTATAATATCCGCTTGTCGACATTTAATATCAAAGAATTTTTCTGCTCCAAGATCGGCTCCAAATCCTGCTTCTGTAACAACATAATCAGCGAGCTTTAAAGCGGTTTTTGTTGCTATAACTGAATTACAGCCATGAGCAATGTTGGCAAAAGGCCCTCCGTGAACAAGAACAGGATTATTTTCAATTGTTTGTACGAGATTTGGCTGTAATGCTTCTTTGAGGAGAACTGTCATTGCCCCCTCTGCATTGAGATCAGCGACCGTCACAGGTGTTTTATCATAACGATAGGCAACAATAATTTTTTTGAGTCTTTGCGTAAGATTTTCTAGATTTTTAGCAAGGCAAAAAATAGCCATAATTTCTGATGCAACAGTAATATCAAAACCTGTTTGACGAGGGAAGCCATTGGTTATTCCACCCAATGAAACAACAATATCGCGTAATGCACGGTCATTCATGTCAAGAACTCGTTTCCAAACAATGCGGCGTGGATCAATGTTCAGAGTATTTCCCCAGTAAATATGGTTATCTATCATTGCGGCAAGAAGATTATGAGCAGCTGTAATGGCGTGAAAATCACCAGTAAAATGCAAATTAAGGTCATCCATTGGTACAACTTGAGCATAACCACCTCCAGCAGCACCACCTTTTATACCAAAACAGGGACCTAAAGATGGTTCTCTTAAAGCAGCTATCGTTTTTTTTCCAATGAGATTGAGAGCATCATTGAGGCCAATCGTTGTTGTTGTTTTTCCTTCTCCGGCAGGTGTTGGATTAATAGCCGTGACAAGGATAAGTTTACCATCCGGATTTTTATTGAGCGATTTTATGTATGCAGAAGAAATTTTAGCTTTATCATGTCCATAAGGAATAAGATTTTCATGAGCGATACCAATTTTTTGAGCAATTTTAGTGATGGGTTGCTTTTGAGCAGTGCGAGCAATTTCAATATCTGTTTTGGGCATAGAAAAATTCTTTAAATTTGGCTTTTGTTGACATTGAAGGGGTGATTATAATTAACCGAGAGAAATCATAGCATATTAAAGAGGTACTAAACATCATAAAAGCCTATAACATATCGTATAAGAGGGAAAATTAAAGTAGAAAAAGAAGAAGTTTTATAGTTTTTAGTTCTGATAAGCTTTTACATGCAGGATTCAGGAAAAGTACGTTTCTATAAAAATCTTAAACTTTTCATGAGATACCGTGTTGCGCTTTTTGATCTCAAAAAAACTCATTTTATGCAGATTTTCTAAATTTTACTAAGAAAGAAGTTATAGCTCTGGAAATTTTGTGGAAGAGATTATTGTTAAACTTTTGGAGATTCTTCAAAAAAATGATGAAGACAAATATTTTGTTTTGAGTTTTAAAAGGTGGAAAAAATCTTCAATATTTTTCATTTTTGAGTAGTGAAAACACGTTAGATATCTGATGTGTCTAAAAATATCTCAGAAAGAAATTCTGATTCATAATCGAAAGAGCAAGTATGATGCTATCTGATTGCTATCTAACAACGCAATAAGTATATAATGAAAAGCAATTCAATAAAGGAAGTATTACTAAAAAATAGAATTTAATAATGGCGCACCCGAAGAGATTCGAACTCCTGACCCCCAGATTCGTAGTCTGGTGCTCTATCCAGCTGAGCTACGGGTGCACACATTTTCAATTTTCTATCTTATTAAGACAAAGGGTTCCTAATCGTTTCATTGAGGAATTGCAAGTGAAACTTAGTAGAAATAAAAAATTTTATCTCTTCGTTGATGATATATTTTTTAAAAAAAATCAGATATTTCTAGTTTCAGCTGGATTTTAGTAGGCTATTTCTTTAAGTCATATAAACGGTTTCAAGATGAACGATAGTTAACTTGACGTTTTAATTTACGAAAGATAATCAATAAAAAGAAATATGTGTTTCGGTGGGGGTAAGGCGTACTACCTACAGTTCGGTTTTTATGTGAAACGCGGATGTTACTGTTGAGGGCTATTTCAGACAAATTTACATATTCATGACACAGCAAGGACAGATATATGCTGTTAAAAAAGACTTTTCCACTCGTGTTTCTCGTTGTTATTTTGATGGTTACATACTGGGCTGGGAAAAAGAGTTCAGAACAACGCATTTCTGTAATGGATAAAGCAACAAATACATCACATAAAATTTCAAAAACTTCTGTGGCAAGATCGCCCACGAATGTTGTTGTTGATCTTGTAAAAATTCAAGATTTTTATGTACAGCTGAATGCGTTGGGAAGTGGACAAGCATTAGCTTCGGTGAAATTGACTCCTTGGTCAACAGGCATTGTTGATAAGCTTTTTATGCCAGCTGGTACAAAAGTACAAGTGGGTGATGTAATTGCAAAGCTTGATTCTAAAAAGGAAGAAATAGCCGCTGCAAAAGCAAAAGTACAACGCGATAACAGTGCTTTAACACTTTCACGTATTCTTAAATTACGTGCCAGCAAGACAGCAACAAAAGTCCAAGAAATCACTGCACGCTTAGAGCTGGATAACGCAAATTTAGCCTTGCGTAACGCTGAACTAGATCTTGATCGGCGAACAATTCGTGCACCGATTAGCGGAATTATAGGCATCTTACCCATTGATGAAGGCAATATTGTGACTCTTAATACTGTAATAGGTCGTATTGAGAATAGAGAACGTATTTTAGTGGATATATGGGTTCCTGAACAGTATGCATCGCATATTCATAAAGGAGATGAAGTGACTGCAAAGTTAGTAGCACAGCCGGATAAAACTTTTGTTGGTCATATTTATGCGATTGATAATGTGATTGATCCAGAAAGTCGAACACTTCACGTTCAGATTGAAATCAAAAATGAAAAAGATACTCTTATGTCTGGTATGTCTTTTTCTATTGCATTACAATTTTATGGTGGTTCTTTTCCTGTCGTTAACCCCCTTGCTGTTCAATGGAATAGCAAAGGATCATTTGTTTGGCGGGTGAGAGAAGGGAAAGTAGATCCCATTCCAGTATCAATTATTCAGCATAAAGCAGATCAGGTATTTGTGAAAGCACCTCTAAAAAATGGTGATCAAGTAGTCATCAAAGGAGTACAGATGCTGCATCCAGGAAGACAGGTGACGATTGATGAACCAAAAACCCATCAACAGCAATTATCAGCAGTTTATGGGCAAGATATACGATGAATCAAGAATTTAGCACGAAACAGCCTATAGCACAGGCGGAGCAAGGCGGTATGATTGCATTATTTATTCGCAGGCCAGTTTTCACCTTTGTTTTGAATGCTATGATCGTAATTGCAGGGATTACCGCGTGGTTGAATGTTGATGTACGCGAACTGCCGAATGTTGACACTCCAGTAACGACAATTATGACAATTTTTTCTGGTGCATCAGCGGAAACAATTGATCGAGAAATTACAAGAGTTATAGAAAATGCTGTCTCTCGTGTTTCAGGTGTTAAAACGATTTCATCAAGTTCTTCTTTTGGTCGTTCTCGAGTGGAGATTAATTTTAATGTTGGTGTTGATTTAAATGTTGCGGCATCTGACATTCGCGATGCTCTCTCTCGAATTGCCTACTCTTTGCCAAAAAATGCGGATTCACCTATGATTATTAAGGCGGATTCGAATGCAGTGGCGATGATGTATTTGGTTGTGACTTCATCAACAATGAATATTGATGATTTAACAACAATTGTAAATGATCAAATTGTTGATGCACTTTCTGCTGTTGACGGTGTTGGTGATGTACAGGTTGATAGTGCTCGTAAGAAGATTTTTCAGATTGATGTCGATCAAGCAAAACTTGCTCGCTATGGGTTAGACATAGCCGATATTTCACGTGTACTTGCTGATATGACAACGGACGTACCGGTAGGGTCATTACGCAATTCTAAGCAAACTTTAATCGTACGCGCTACTGCGCGTTTAACAACACCAGAAGCTTTCGAACAAATTATCTTAAAACCACATGTGCATCTTGGTGATGTTGCGCATATTACTTTGTCTCCTGATGTAGAAACGGTTATTCTGCGTGTCAACGGAAAAACTGGAATAGGGTTGGGAATTGTGCGTAAAGCACAATCTAATACCCTTAATATTTCTCAAGGTGTTCGAGCGGTTCTCGATAATCTTAAAAGTGTTATTCCTTCTTCTGTGCATGTGAGTATTATTAGTGATGATTCACTTTTTATTAAAAGTGCACTTCATGAGGTTGAGGTTGCATTAATTGTTGCTATTCTCAGTGTTATCGTGGTTATTTTTCTTTTTCTTAGAGATATTCGTGTAACACTTATTCCTGCTTTATCTATTCCGGTCGCTTTGATTGGTACAATTGCTGCCATTTATCTTGTAGGATTTTCGTTAAATATTCTCACATTTTTAGGACTTGTTTTGGCAACAGGGCTTGTGGTGGATGATGCGATTGTTGTTCTTGAGAATATTGTTCGGTGGCGTAATATGGGATTAGGTTCTCGGGCAGCAGCAGTATTAGGAACACGAGAAGTATTTTTTGCTGTTTTAGCAACAACCTTAACTTTAGTTACCGTTTTTGTGCCTATTTCATTTCTTCCTGGGCAAGTAGGAAGGCTTTTTAGAGAATTTGGTTTTGTATTGGCAATTTCTATTCTGCTTTCTTCGATCGTAGCTTTAACTCTTTGTCCTATGTTAGCTTCACGCTTTCTTAAGGGACATATTGAGGGTAATGGAGAAGGGGCATATTACTTTTCTTTTCTGGTTAAATTGGGCTCTTTTTTTAGCAAGTGGTATGCTTATAGCTTGCATAAATGTTTAGAAAAACCTTGGACAGTTGTTTTTGCTTCACTTATTTTCGCATGTCTTTGTGTTGTAGGTTATACTAAATTACAACAGGAATTGACGCCAACAGAAGATAGGGCTCTTATCTTTTTAGTCATTAATGGACCACAGGGTATTTCAACACAATATCTGAATGAACAGGTAGAGCAGATTGAAATGAGTTTAAAACCGTTACGTGATGCTGGAGAAATTGCTAATAGTTACTCAATCGCTGGTATTGGTGGTTCATCGAATACTGCTTTTTTGATTTTGTTGCTTTCACCTTGGGATAAGCGGCTTCGTAGTCAACAAGAGATTTTAAAAGATGTTAATGCAAAAATTAAACAATTTCCAGCAGTTTTTGTGTTTGCTGCACAGGGTAATTCTTTAGGTGTGAGAGGAACTGGTCAAGGATTACAATTTGCAATTCTTGGGAATGATTATACAAAATTACAGCCAATCGCTAATAAGCTTGTTACTGCTTTACAAGCTAATCCATATTTTATTCATCCACGGCTTACTGTTGAGGCAACACAACCACAATTTTTTATTGATATTAATCGAGAAAAAGCTTCTGATTTGGGAATTGATATAGCTAATTTGGGTAATACCCTACAAGCAATGTTAGATGGAAAAAAAATTGGTTCTGTTTATGTGAATGACCGTTCTTATGATGTGAAACTAACATCACGTAAAAATCCTATTAATAATCCTAACGATTTAGAAAATATTTTTTTAAAAACCAAAAGCAACAAATATGTTCCTTTATCGATTGTTGCGAGCTTGCATGAAAAAGCTATTGCGCCTCAATTAAAGCGGGAGAAACGCATGAGTGCTGTTATTTTAAGTGCAAATCTTGTTCCAGGTGTTACTTTAGGGAGCGCTTATCAGAATGTACGGAAAATTGCTGCTCCTTTGTTGTCAGAAGGAAATTATATTGTTCCTTTGGGAGAAGCTGCTACACTTGATGAAGCATCTTCCAATTTTATGATTGTTTTTGGAATTGCCTTTGTGATCATTTTATTGGTTTTAGCTGCACAGTTTGAAAGTTTTATTTCAGGACTTATTATTATGGCTACTGTACCATTAGGAATTGGTTGTGCCGTAATTGCTATGCTTTTAAGTGGAGTAAGTCTTAATATTTACAGTCAAATTGGTTTAATTTTGTTGGTTGGAGTTATGGCCAAAAATGGGATTCTCATTGTTGAGTTTGCAGATCAATTACGTGATCAAGGTAAAAGCGTGCGTGAAGCTGTAGAAGAAGCAGCAAATATTCGTCTTCGTCCAGTTTGTATGACGATGATTTGTGCTATTTTAGGGGGGATTCCTTTAGTTTTAGCCAAAGGTGCTGGTGCAGAAGCGCGTGTAGCTTTAGGTTGGGTTATTGTAGGTGGTTTGGGGTTAGCAACTATTTTTACGCTTTATGTTACACCGGTTGTTTATCTTTTTCTTGGGCATTTTATAAGATCGAAAGCAGAAGAAGCTGTGCGCTTAACAAAAGAACTCAGTCAGAATGAATGATGTATCTAATAGGAAGGATTTGTTTTTTAGCTTTTGTTTTAAAAATGTCGTTTTCGGATTTTATCTTTCCACTTTTGTATTCCTTTTTTGTATGCGAGTAGTAAAAATTGGTTGCAATAAAGGAGGTGCTTTCTGTTTTGTTATTATTCGTGTGTAGATATCATTATCAATGATAATGGAGAAATAAGACCATGGGAGATGGCTTATTGATTCGAAATGAAAAAGCTTTTAAAGCAGCTTTGAAAGCTTTAAGAGAACATGCTACAAAGGATGGTGTGAGTGACATCCGTAGGCATTTCTTGGAAGATGCGCAACGTTTTTCACATTTTTCTTTAAAGCTTGATGATCTCCTTTTTGATTTTTCGAAATGTGGCGTCACATTTAAGACATTGCAACTTTTAGACAATTTGGCTATTGCAGCAAATGTTTTAGGCAGGCGTGAAGCAATGTTTTCCGGTAGAGCTATTAATACAACTGAAAAACGCTCAGTTCTTCATATTGCATTACGTTTGCCTGCTGATGAAGTTTTCATGTTAGATGGCCATGATTTGATTCAAGATATTCAAGCTGTTCTTAACAATATGGAAAGATTTTCTGAAAAGGTGCGTGATGGCAGTTATAAGGGAAACAGTGGTGAGAAGATAATCGATATTGTAAACATTGGTATTGGTGGCTCGGATCTTGGACCTGCGATGGTTACACGTGCTTTAAAACCTTATCATGATGGACCGCATTGTCATTTTGTTTCTAATGCTGATAGTGCTCATATTTCTGATACTCTCTCCGTTTTGAATCCAGCAACGACCCTGTTTGTTATTGCTTCTAAGACTTTTACAACGGCTGAAACAATGGCAAATGCTCAAGTCGCACGTCAATGGATTAGCTCAAATTTAGGGGAAAAGGCTGTTTGCACGCATTTTGTTGCTGTTTCGAGCGCCCTTGATAAAGTAACAGAATTTGGCATAGATTCTTCAAGAGTTTTTCGATTTTGGGATTGGGTTGGAGGGCGTTATTCAATTTGGTCAGCGATTGGTCTTGTTGTAATGATAGCAATAGGAGGGCATAATTTTCGTCAATTTCTCAAAGGTGCTCTGCAAATGGATCAACATTTTAAAGCAACGCCTTTGTATAAAAATATTCCTATTCGATTTGCACTTTTAGGATTTTGGCATCGTGTTCTTTGTGGTTATTCAACACGTGCTATCATTCCTTATGCACAGCGTTTAGCGCATTTTCCAGCTTATTTACAACAACTTGATATGGAATCAAATGGTAAGCAGGTTTCTTTGGATGGCAAACCGTTAAATTTTTCAAGTGGTCCAGTTGTTTGGGGTGATTCAGGTACAAATGGTCAACATGCTTTTTTTCAGCTTCTACATCAAGGAACAGATGTTATTCCTGTAGAATTTATTTTATTCATAAAAGGACATGAACGAAATTTACATCCTATGCATGACATGTTGGTAGCGAATTGCTTAGCGCAATCAAAGGCTCTAATGAAAGGACGCAGTGTCGAAGATACTCGGCGTATCCTTGTAAAAAATGGTATTAATGAGCGTGAAGCAGATAACTTAGCACTGCATAGAAGTTTTGAAGGAAACCGTCCGAGTATTATGCTGATTCAGGATTTGTTAACACCTTTTGCGCTCGGTCGTCTCATTGCACTTTATGAGCATCGTATTTTTGTCGAAGGTATTTTGATGAACATTAATTCATTTGATCAATGGGGAGTTGAACTTGGTAAAGAGTTGGCAAATGAATTGTTACCAATACTTCGCGGCGAAAACAAAGCAGATAAACGCGATAGTTCAACATCAGGATTGTTGTCACATATTCAAGTAAGACGTGCAGGATAGGAGTAATTTAACTGTAGGTTTACTGAGTAGAAATGGGGTTTATTAGATTCAAGAATATATGATAATTCATTATTTATGCGCATTTTACTATTAATGTGCTATTTGCTAGATTGAATTTTAACAGCAAAAAATCAAAATGATAGGCAAACAAAAGAGCGAAGAGTTTGAAAACTCTTTAAGACCTCCTTTAAAACTTTTTGAAAAAAATAAATTGCTGCAAAACTTGGTGTCAAGCTACAAACATTTATAATTCATTGATTTTATTGAAACTGGCGGAGAGAGAGGGATTCGAACCCTCGATATGGTTTCCCATATACACGCGTTCCAGGCGTGCGCCTTCAACCACTCGGCCACCTCTCCAGAGTTCTGCACTATATCCAGAAAGAAATAACGTGCAAGCCTAAACTATATACTCAAAATTCAAAAAACAACTTCATGTGCTCAAAAAAATGCTATATTTGTTGAATAATAAGCGTATCTTTTTCTTAAGAAGTAAATTTTCCGTGGATAATATCTAGAATGCAATAACTCAATTATCATAAAATTGAAATTTTCATATTCATTTGCACCTCTATCAAATAAATAATATTGCCCACAAATTGATCATGCTACCCATGTTTTTTAACAGAGGATAAAACACTACTAAAAACCAATTACTACTGATTGTATTCGATAATCAATAGGATAAGCGGTTACTTTAACCTCTTGTTTCCAAACATTAAAACATGTTTCACGGGGTTAATAAACTTTATTGCAACAAATATGATTTATAATGTGATTGAATTGCTGTCCAAATTGCAAGATTAACTAGCTGTTCTTTCTTTAAAACTTCAACATCATCTTATATTATTACTGAGAGCACGTACAGCTTGCGCAGTTTCACACTGTAATGCTTTTTTTGCTAAAATTTTCATATCTTCAAAACTATGTGTCTGTAAACACGCTTTTACGGAGGAAATATCACAGAATATCATAGAAAGTTCATTAATCCCCAATCCAGTCAAAATCATCGCTGCAAAAGGATCTCCAGCCATACCGCCACAGACACTAACCCAACACCCATGTTTTGCTGCTCCCTGAATAGTTTGATGAATCATGCGTAAAACTGCTGGATCAAGACTATCAGCTTCAGATACGAGGTAAGGATTTTGTCTATCAATAGCCATTGTATACTGTGTTAAATCATTGGTTCCAATCGAAAAAAAATCAACATAAGCGCTCAAAATATCTGCCATAATAGCTGCTGCTGGAACTTCAATCATAATACCAAGTTTTAATTTTGGTGCATCAATATCGTTGCGAATTTCTTCTGTGATCTTTTTTATAGCAAAAACCTCTGAAACAGACATGATCATTGGAAACAAAATCCATAGATCTCCACCCTCTTTTGCAGCTCGATACAGAGCACGTAATTGTGGAACCAAAAGATCACGTCGACGTAATAAAAGCTGCGTTCCACGAACACCTAAAAAGGGATTATCTTCTTTAGATAAATGTAAATGTGTAATCTGTTTATCTCCACCAATATCGAGTGCCCGAATAATTAATGGCTTATCCCCTACTGCTGCGATCATTGCGCGGTAGACATCAAATTGTGCTTGTTCATCGGGAATATGCGAACTATCTAAAAACAAAAATTCTGTACGCATAAGTCCAATACCTTCAGCCCCAAAATTTAGTGCCATAGAGACCTGATTTGTGTAGTTAACATTAGCCATAATACGAATCTTGTGACCATCTACCGTTTGCACTGGTAATTTACACACATGTGTTTCATTATTACGTTTTTGCGCAATAATACTCATATGCCTTTGGACATTTTCAACATCTTCAGGAGTAGGATCAAGATAAATGAACCCATTATCGCCATCAATAATAGCCTGAACATCACACTTAACTGCTAAAACATCTACACCTGTAGCAACGACCATTGGAATACCAAGAGTACGCGCCAAAATGGCCGTATGAGATAGTGGACCTCCCCATGCTGTTACTAACCCTTGTATTTTTGTACAATCAAGCTGCGCTATATCAGAAGGAGAGAGATCATCTGTAACAAGAATAACACCACGCGGAATATCATTGAAAAAGAATGATCTATATGATGGATTGATTTCACCTAAAACACGACGACCAACATCAATTAAATTAACAGCACGCCCGGCTAATAAAGGATTATCTACCCTAGAAAACACATCTGCAAATTGCCGAACCGCTCTATCCCAGGACCATGCCACTCCATGACCTTCTTCCATAAAACGACAAGCTTGAGCTATCAGATTTTCATCTTCAAGTAAAACCATTTGCGCTGAAAAAATCGCTGCAGAATCTGCTCCCATACGCGCTGTGATATCAGCAATAACGGATGCCATTTTATGTTTTGTTTTCGTAAGAGCATTTTCAAGACATACTGCACCAGCTGCAAAACCTATTGGCTGGTCCATTATAGAAATATCATTTTTCCTTAAAACAAAAATCTTACCCAACGCTAGCCCTGAACTTGCTCCAACACCAGAGATGCTTTTTTGTTTGGAACGTGGATACCAGCCATGAAAAGCCTTTGTTTGAGATTCCACTCCTCTCACCATACATTTTTCGCTTGTGCTCACTTTCTTCACGACAGAAATTGCATCCTTAAGAAGTTGCGCACCTTCTGCAGCATCTGTCGAAAAAACTAAAACATCACCGTTTTTTGCTCCTAATTGCAATAAACCAACCAAATTTTTCATTTCAACGGCATACTGACCATGGCGAACTCTGATAGAGCTTTGAGCTTTTTTTGCAAAGTCAACCCAAAGTGAAGCTGGTCGCGCATGAAGACCACTTGGATAATCTAAAGTCCATTCCTGGCACACTGAAAGATCACCTATTAAAGTCTTTCCTGTTTTCATGTCCTGATCAAAAAGAGTCTTAATAATTTGTTGTTTGTCGGCAGTTGTCAAAAGTGCTTTAAGCCGTTTTTTATCAAATAAAAGAGGCGTTAATTGTTTGCAAATTTCTCTATAGCGATCTGGACAAGCTGCTATAGCAATAACCAAACGCGCTTTATTTCCATCCCACCACTCAACACCAGCAGGAATTTGTATAACAGAAACAGCATCTCTGATAATCAAATCACGATTTTCAAGCATTCCATGGGGAACCGCTATACCATTTCCAAGCCAAGTATTCGTTATTGTTTCTCGCTTGAGCATGCTTGCTAGATAACATTTATTAACTGCGCCAATTTGCACAAGCAATTCAGCAGCTGCATGAATCACTTCATTTTTATGATCAAAAGTAGCTGCAAGTTGTACAGACCTTACAGATAAGATACCTACCGCATTAAAATCTGTATTCATTACTGCTATTTGCTCCCTCTCATGATAAATTTAAACTACCTCACATTTAGATATGAGTATGTCTGATAAATTTCATTTCAAAGCGCATTTCCCAAAATACAAACTACAATAAATAACACTCTTATTTTCCTTTGTTATACGGAGTATAACTAAATAAGGCGTTTAGATATCCAAACATGACTTACCAAACAATAGGGGAGCGACGATACCAAAACCTTCAAAACCATTACCAGAAAATCTAATTTTTACTCTTTACTTCACAAGGACAAATGCCTCAATCTTTAAATACCCAACTAACTGAAAAGTTATTTTTTAACGACGCTCTCATTATCTCAAGTTGCTCTACATAACTTGTCATTATTTCTTATATAAGAAAACGGCTATCCAATCATTCACATCTTCAACTGACATTTTAACTGCCTCCAACTGAGCAACCCATCTTTGTCTTTCTTTGATTCATTACAAGAGAACAGATTTCTATACGTAGCCTACCTTTTTAAAATTCCACATAGCCAAATATCTCGTGACATAAAATCCTTAAGATATAATCTTAACGAGATTGTGAGGCTCCTTTTTATCAAATGAATACAACACCTCTAGATTGTTCTTTATCTTCATACAAGATCAAATAACTCTATCTAAAAAACAGCATGCCTGACAGATAAACCAACAAAGCTATGAAAATGCTTTTACCTTAACATAAATCTTTTCTCTTAAAGACTGGTAGAGCTTATGTTCAACAACACCCAATATAAAGAGCATTAAAATCACTCTTAATGTTGCTGATTATACATCTATCATTTCGATCACCTAAAACTAAGTCCCCTTAAATTTAACTTTCTTTACACTAGATTGATTATCTCCTGAACGCACATCACTTGTAAAACAGCTTTGATCAATAATTTTATTAACCTCTTTTACATGTTTCTTCTCTTCCAAACGGATAACCTCACCAAAACCGTCTTCTGAACACCATAAATACCCAATAAATTGGTCCACTTCTTGCAAGTAATCGTGTAAATATTCTCATCGAAAGTTCTCTAAAAAATAAATTTTTTAATGCTTTTTCGCGTATAATAAAAAGAAAACTTTGCTTACTGCTATCATACACCAATTTATCGGTAAATTCCATCATCACATCAATGTTTTCAATACAAACTAAATATAGCCATCAACTTTTTAGTTATTTGAGGAAAATAATTGCCCAAATATTGTCTTTTTCAGTTTCCTATATTTTATTAAATATCAACACAAAAAAGGAAAGACAGCAATCTATCTCTCCTTTTTAAGATTCATAATTTTACAATTGAATTTCAATGAAATACTGATTTATGCAGAAAACATTACAAGCCTATTCGGCTGTTTTTACCATAGGAATAACCGAGACATATGAACGGTTATTTGCTTTCCTTTGAAAAGAAACCACGCCATTTGACAATGCAAAAAGAGTATGGTCTTTTCCAATACCGACATTATCACCAGGATGCCAGCGCGTACCCCGCTGACGGACAATAATATTTCCAGCGATAACGGTTTCACTACCAAATTTTTTAACACCAAGACGTTTCGATTCTGAATCGCGACCATTACGCGAGGAACCACCAGCTTTTTTATGTGCCATGGATATTCTCCTTTAATCTTTTTTACTTTTTGATGCTACAGCTGTTTTCTTCTGCAGCCTGGTCTTTGTTTCAGCTATTTTCTTAACAGAAGAAGTCGCTTTTGTTTCCTTTGCCGTCTCTTTGAATGCAGTAACTTCCTCTTTAATCGGTTTTGCAGCTACTTTTTTAGGCTTTGAACCACCCATTAAAACTTCTAAAATGCGAAGTGTTGTAAGTTCTTGACGATGACCACGCGTACGTTTCGAATTTTGACGACGACGCTTCTTAAATGCTATAACTTTACGCCCACGTGTTTGCTCTACAATTTCAGCTGTAACTAAAGCATCGGCAACAACAGGTGCACCAATAACTGCATTACCCTCTTGCCCCACCATTAGTACATCATTGAATTCAATAATGTCACCGGTATTACCAATAATTTTTTCAATTTTAACTACTTGGTTAGCAATAACACGATATTGCTTACCACCGGTTTTAATGACTGCGAACATTTTTTATCCTTTCGTTCACTCCAGCTCTTATTTGATTTCTACCTTAGCCAATAAGGGAAAAATAGGCTGCTTTTTATCAGTCGTAATAAATTTAAAGAAGGAAAAAACACTCTTCTAAAAGCAAAAACACGCAGATTTCTCCGCGTTTGCATTTTACATATATGGCGGAATTTCTATCCTCTGTCAATAAAGTCTCACAAAAAAGCAAAAAAGGGTTGTACTAAATGCAATTGAAAGTTATTTACCCCGCATATACTTAAACAGTGTGTAATGGTACTGCGCTTTAATATAGGAGAGATGGCTGAGTGGTTGAAAGCACCGCACTCGAAATGCGGCATAGGGGAAACTCTATCGGGGGTTCAAATCCCTCTCTCTCCGCCAAATATTAGCTAGAGTGATCTTTAAAAAATATCTTTAGTTGTACGTAGTTTGATACCATGTTTTGTACCAATTTATTTTTTTCAAATCCCTTTAAAAGGTTATTTTAAAGTTTGTAATTTTTTGTGAGAACACTATTAGATTTTAATTTCTTAATTTCAAAGTGTCGGGTAACAATTTGGGGGGCAATAAAGAATGATAGGAACTTATATTAAAGTAATTTACCAGATTTATTCTGGAAGATAATCACTATCTGCCAGATCACTAAAGCGTGTAAAATCAGACTGAAACGCAAGATGGACGGTTCCTGTTGGTCCATGGCGTTGTTTTGCAATAATAACGTCGGCTTTTCCAAAAGCTTTATCCATCGCATTTTACCATCTTTCATATTCAAGAGTACCTATTTTGGGTTCTTCATTTTTGAGATAATATTCTTCACGGTACACAAAAAGAACAATGTCTGCATCTTGCTCAATCGAACCAGATTCTCGCAAATCTGAAAGTTGTGGACGTTTATCTGTCCGATTTTCGACTTGGCGCGAAAGTTGCGAAAGAGCGATAATGGGAATATTCAATTCTTTCGCTAATGCTTTTAATCCTGTGGTAATTTCTGTAATTTCTTGAACACGATTTTCAGATGAACGTTTTGAATGGCTTGTCATTAACTGGATGTAGTCAATAATCAAGACATGCAAACCATGTTGCCGCTTGAGACGTCTTGCGCGGGCTGCCAATTGCGTGATTGATATACCGCCAGTTTGATCGATATAAAGCGGTGCTTTTTGTAAGCGATTCATAGCACGAATGATTTTGGAAAATTGCTCTTCTGAGATATTCCCCCGTCGAATATCAGAAGAAGAGACCTCTGTTTGTTCAGAAATAATACGGGTTGCAAGTTGTTCTGATGACATTTCAAGGGAGAAGAAACCAACAATGCCTCCTTCATTTTCTTGTGTTTTAGCATTATAATTGCAAGCATTAGCAATTTTAAAGGCAATATTGGTTGCAAGTGAAGTTTTCCCCATACCAGGGCGTCCAGCGAGGATAATTAAGTCAGATTTTTGTAATCCTCCCATTTTTTCATCAAGTGTTTTAATATGAGTAGCTATTCCTGATAAGCGTGATGAACGCTTTTTGGCAGCACTTGCCATGTCAACAGCTTTTTTGACAGCCTCATTAAAATTTTCAAAACCTCCACCATATTTGCCTTTTTCAGCTAGTTCAAACAGATGTTGTTCAACCATTTCAATTTGTTTGGCTGGCGTAAACTCTAGTGGAGCCTCAAAGGCTGTATTGACAACTTGAGTTCCAAGATTAATTAGGGAACGTCGGATAAAAAGATCATAAATGACCCGTCCATAATCCTCAGTATTAATGATTGTTATCGCTTCTTTAGCTAAACGAACAACGTAAGTGTATACAGTGATATCACTAATTTTTTCGTCGGCTGGAATAAAGGGCTTAATGGTAACCGGATCTGCAACTTTTCCTTTTTCGATAAGGTGAGATAAAACATCGTAAATTTTTTGATGTAGTGGTTCAAAAAAATGTTCTGGTTTAAGAAAATCTGAGACGCGGTCGTGAGCATCATTGTTAATGAGAAGTGCACCGAGCAATGCTTGTTCAGCTTCAATATTGTGCGGTAGTTGTTGAAAAGAAGGGGAGATATCCCTTTGATTTTCATAGCGGTGGGAAACAGTTGCGGCTTTCCATGTTCCATTGATTTGTTCACTCCTCCTTGCAGCAGAAGAAGTTGATTGGCCATGATTACTGGACACCCCTCTAAGGACAAAGAACCATTACCCACAGCATGGGCACAGCCTATCCGATTTCTGATGCAGCCGCAGCTTGTGCCTCTTCTTTGCGTGGATAGCAACTGCGCAGACGGCACACGGAACAGCTAAACCCTATTTAATGCTTAATTTGGCATTACTGCCCTTGTGAGCGATCAAAATAAGTGGCTTCAATAGTATCGTATCGGGTGTGTGGGGGGCTCTAACGTAAATTCCCAACTAGAAAATCATATTCTATGGATTGCTAATACTGATAAATATCTCCACTTAAAAACTTATTGTCCTTGATCAAAAAACGCGCCTGCATTCGTTTAGCAAAGCGGGTTAAAAAATCAAACGGTCAATGATCCGTGCAAACCACATAGAACAAAGTTTGTTCAATGAACTGTTGACTAATCTTTGCTTGATAGCCATGGCGCTTGGCTAGAGTTTTAATAATCTCACCAATGGTTTTGTCAGAAAAATGCTCACTGCTTTGTTCTTTGAATTCTTTATGCATCGAAACACTTATGCCACAAAAACACAAAATCCTCCATCACTGCTCCCATAACTTACAACCGGCTCGATAACAAAACGCCCCAATAAAAGCACTGATATTGTTCTCATAGTCAAAGATCTGTTGGCTTTGTGGAGCTTCTAAATCATTGCCACTATCGTCAAACGCTGCTTCAAATGTATCAGCTTCATTGCTGGCACGATTAATGATGCTTGTATTTAAAAGATGCTGGTAAAAAACCTCATAGACAAATTTATCTCCTACCTTGACCTCAAAAAGAGTGTATGCGCATTAATTCCATAACTGCTTCACCATACTTCGGGGATTGTGAAATGCGAATTCAGGCAGAATAACAGTTAAGCCCTGTGATAAAAGAGCACCATATTTTGCAGTTTCTCTGGATTGGCTTCCAATGTGGCTTCTAAATAGCCCCTTAGTGCTCCAACTTGGGAAAAGTCCTCTAATAGAGCTATGGCATGTTAAAAGTAGATTAAGTCTAAGCTCATATCCTCTAACTCTACAACAAGGTGCTTTTCTGGTATCTTCATAAGGTTTGTCCCTCTTGATATTGATCCTACTGATATTGTCCTTGGGGTTTATCCCTATCAAAAAATGGCAAAGACTGATGAAATAACGGATACGCTGGGATTGACCAGAGCGGTTGATAGTGTCTAGTCTTTAGGGATACTGGTGATCACCACGGACCCATGGAGAATGGCACTATAGATCGTATCATTGATCCAACAAAGCATCTGAACAGGCTTAACTCTTCGAATAGTGTGAATGATGGCATCAATGGCTACACGATCACCAAACTCTTCTGGAAACAACACGCCATGAATGGTTTTGGGGTCATTGCCATAGCCAGTAAATTGCAAACTGGAGGACCTACTAAAACGGCTCGATGGAACCCATGAGATAAAAAACTCTTCCTTAAAGGATTGAAAATTCAACCAGTCTACATAAGGTTAATACGCTCCTAACATTAGCAAAGAATCTCTCATACCCTTCCTTCCCTCATTCTGTTCCCTCATGCAGGGCATTAGCGTGTGCACGTTGAATAGTGTGGGCAACTGCACGACCGGTGGCAACAGGATCGTGTGTTCCATTGATATGTATTGTGACATTTTGATTATATGTAATGGTGGAGCGGTCTTTCTCTCTTTGCTCTCTACCCAATGGATTTACATGATCAGCATCTGCAAATTGCATAATGGGTTGGATAGCTGTTTTGCCGTTAAGCTAACTCTAGAAAATGGAAAAAATCGAATAAATCAACGCTATCAATCCATGCTTTGATGCAATCCGATAAGAATTTAAAAAATTGTAGAGGAATTTTTTAAGTTAGAACCAACATGAAAATGTTAGATAATAAACCCAAATATTTTTGATATATTTTTTATTTATCTCAAACCGGGAATGCTTTCTATCGCAGTAAAGATAAGAAAGCTTAATGCTCACGCCATAGTGCTTATTCTTATTGGTAGCTAATATATTAAGTTAACGAAGTTCATTAATACTGCTCATGTGGGTGAGAACACTTTTCTTTAGCACAAGTGACAAGTTTTTAGTATTTTTGCAAGGGTTATTTAAATGATACGGTAGTTAGAAAATCCGACAACCAAAGCGATTTTGGATTAGTCAGTAGAGCCGGCCGCTATGCTTAAGAAAAAAGGAAATGTTGACAATTGCTGATGAATATTAGTGGCTTATTTTTATCGGAGTACTCTCAGAGTCGAAAATAAGAAGGGAAAATCGGCATGATTAGAGCGATTGATAGATTTTTGCGGTTTGAATGATATATTGTGAAATTGTTTTTATGTGTCATGATTGGATTATTGATCCTGACGGCTATATTGTCTATTCAGCTGGTTACTAATAAACAGAAACTAGTTGAAAAACGGTTCTGTTTAGTATTATGCAGAGAATTGAATAAATAAATTAGTGCTTGTGATATAAGCGAGAATACTTATTTTAAAATATACAGCAAGTTTTTAAATATGCAGCAAGCAGTTTAATTCACAAAAACTACGGACACTTCTAATATTCTAAAATTATGTAAATTGCTTGCGTGAAAAATTTATTTTCACTCTGAGCTCATGTTATTGTTTTTTCAACGATAGTAATACCTTTGTATGTATTTTTAAATTTTGAAAACAATATAGCGAATTGTATTTAGTAGAGCAGTTAGATTTAGCGATATAAAATTCTAGCTAGTGTCCATAAATTTCACGGAAGTATACTATAAGATATCGTTTAGTTTAAATATATCTTAATATTCAAAGGGATTTAGTTTCGCAAATCAGTAAAAATATTTAACTGTTTTACTCTTGCCATTCTGTTTGTGTGCTTTATTTGAAAGATAAATTAGTCTTTAATGAGAGATCGTTTTGTAAAAGAAACAGATTACACTATTTCTTAATGGAGGTTGTGAAGTAGATTGCGTATTTATTTTTTTGTTGCGGGCCTTTTTTTATAAGGTAGAGGGGGCTTTTCTGCCATCCGAAATTCTTTCGAAGTTTTAGGGGGGGGGGAGCTCTACGATAGCTCGTAGTGCTGAAGCCGTTTTCTTATCTTTTTTGCATTTTTCTAGTGCGCAAAGCTGCTTTTGCGTGGGGGTTCTTGTTGTCTGTTGTGATGATGTTGAACTTCGTTTTTGTATTTTTTATTATTTGTTCTCTTAATTAGGGGGGTATTATGAAAAAATTATATTCAACATCAAATTTGGTTAAAGCTGTTTCGTTAAGCGCTGCAATGGCTACATTTTTATCGAGTGTCTCTCCTATTGTTGCTTCGAATGTTGCGTTAACAGGACACACTATTCAAAGCTCGAATACTTATGTAAATTATTCATTCGGAAGTCATGGTAGCGTTGTTTTTGCTGGCGATGAATCTTTCTGTGGTGCGGATAATGTCACTGGTCGTGGACATCCTACTGAGAGAACTAATAATATAATAACTGCAGAGGAACAATTTAGGAGATTTGTTGAAAATCAAACATTTGATAATCGTACTCCTTATGGCACGACCACTGGACAAGTCTTGTGGCATGGCGATAGTATAACATCTCCTGACGGTGGGTATATGGGAGCGCTTACTGGTGGTGACACTAATGCTATGCCTGTAGCATATGGTATTTATTCTTTTGCAACTGGTTGTGGATCTTATGCAACAGGGAATTATTCAACAGTATTTGGTGCAAATGCAACTGCAACAGCTGGTGGAGCGCAAGCCTTTGGTGTTGCTGCTCTTGCAGCTGGAAGAGCAAGTGTTGCTATGGGTATGAGTTCAGAAGCGTCAGGAGAAGCAGCGATTGCTTTTGGTGGGCTTGCAAGTGCATTAGGTAAAAATAGCATTGCTGTAGGGACTAAGACAAAGGCAGAACAGAATTATGGCATTGCTATAGGTTCAGAGGCAGAAGCTTTGGGGTCAGGTGCTATTGCAATAGGAAGCAGGGACTCTGACAGAACAGAACCTGCTAATCCTAATAGAAAAGTTACAGCGAAGGCAGAAAATTCGATTGCTATAGGTACGCATACCTACGCTGAAAAAGAAGATTCTGTTGCTATTGGTGCAAATGCACAAGTAACTGTTAATGATGGTGTTGCTATAGGTGGGGGTTCTCTCTCTGATAGAGCCAAGGGGATTGTTGGTTATGACCCTTATCTGAATAGCGAGTCAACAGAAACTGGTATAGCATGGAAAAGCACTACAGGCGCTTTTAGTGTTGGTGAAGTTGGTGGTCGTGATAATGGAAGGCTAACACGGCAGATTACAGGGGTAGCAGCGGGAAGTGAAGATACTGATGCGGTCAATGTTGCACAGCTAAAGGCTATGAGAGATTTAGTGACAGGAGCATGGAGTTTTTCTATTAACGGTGAAAATGCTACAGAAATTCAATCTGGCAGTACATTAGATTTTTTTGCGGTTAAGCATGACGATTTTAGTGATAACAGAAATATTAAAATTGTAAAAGGTCCAGACAAACAAATAACCTTTGATTTAAATGACTATATTAAGGTTAATCGGATAGAAACAGGAATTAGCAGTTTAAGCAATGCTGGTTTAATGATTACTGGTGGTCCAAATGTAACTGAGGGCGGTATTTTTGCTGGAAATAAAAAAATCACAGGTGTCGAACAAGGTACGAATGATAACGATGCAGTAAATTTTGCACAGCTAAAGGCTATGCAAGGCTTAGTGACAGGAGCATGGAGTTTTTCTATTAACGGTGAAAATGCTACAGAAATTCAATCTGGCAGTACATTAGATTTTTTTGCGGTTAAGCATGACGATTTTAGTGATAACAGAAATATTAAAATTGTAAAAGGTCCAGACAAACAAATAACCTTTGATTTAAATGACTATATTAAGGTTAATCGGATAGAAACAGGAATTAGCAGTTTAAGCAATGCTGGTTTAATGATTACTGGTGGTCCAAATGTAACTGAGGGCGGTATTTTTGCTGGAAATAAAAAAATCACAGGTGTCGAACAAGGTACGAATGATAACGATGCAGTAAATTTTGCACAGCTAAAGGCTATGCAAGGCTTAGTGACAGGAGCATGGAGTTTTTCTATTAACGGTGAAAATGCTACAGAAATTCAATCTGGCAGTACATTAGATTTTTTTGCGGTTAAGCATGACGATTTTAGTGATAACAGAAATATTAAAATTGTAAAAGGTCCAGACAAACAAATAACCTTTGATTTAAATGACTATATTAAGGTTAATCGGATAGAAACAGGAATTAGCAGTTTAAGCAATGCTGGTTTAATGATTACTGGTGGTCCAAATGTAACTGAGGGCGGTATTTTTGCTGGAAATAAAAAAATCACAGGTGTCGAACAAGGTACGAATGATAACGATGCAGTAAATTTTGCACAGCTAAAGGCTATGCAAGGCTTAGTGACAGGAGCATGGAGTTTTTCTATTAACGGTGAAAATGCTACAGAAATTCAATCTGGCAGTACATTAGATTTTTTTGCGGTTAAGCATGACGATTTTAGTGATAACAGAAATATTAAAATTGTAAAAGGTCCAGACAAACAAATAACCTTTGATTTAAATGACTATATTAAGGTTAATCGGATAGAAACAGGAATTAGCAGTTTAAGCAATGCTGGTTTAATGATTACTGGTGGTCCAAATGTAACTGAGGGCGGTATTTTTGCTGGAAATAAAAAAATCACAGGTGTCGAACAAGGTACGAATGATAACGATGCAGTAAATTTTGCACAGCTAAAGGCTATGCAAGGCTTAGTGACAGGAGCATGGAGTTTTTCTATTAACGGTGAAAATGCTACAGAAATTCAATCTGGCAGTACATTAGATTTTTTTGCGGTTAAGCATGACGATTTTAGTGATAACAGAAATATTAAAATTGTAAAAGGTCCAGACAAACAAATAACCTTTGATTTAAATGACTATATTAAGGTTAATCGGATAGAAACAGGAATTAGCAGTTTAAGCAATGCTGGTTTAATGATTACTGGTGGTCCAAATGTAACTGAGGGCGGTATTTTTGCTGGAAATAAAAAAATCACAGGTGTCAAACAAGGTACGAATGATAACGATGCAGTAAATTTTGCACAGCTGAATGATTTCAGAGATCAAATAACAAATGGTCTTCTTATTAAGCAAGATGGAGAGGACGCTCCTATCACTATTGGTCAGGCAACGAATGGCATTGAAATTAATATTGCAAACAAATTAGGTGATGCTCGTAAAATCTCCGGTGTAAAAGCTGCAGAGAATGATGATGAAGCTGTTAATAAAAAACAATTTGATAAAGAATTGAAAGATATTTCTAAAAATATTGAGCTCGCAAATGCTTCTGCAGTTCTCTATGATAAAAATGAAGATGGTACTGTCAATTATGGTAGTGTGACTTTGGGTGGTACTAAAAGTGAAGGACCAGTTTTTCTTCATAATGTTAAAGACGGAATAATTGCTGCTAATTCAACTGATGCTATTACTGGTAACCAGCTTTATCTCATAAGTAATCAATTGGCTAGATATTTTGGTGGTGGTGCTGGTTATAGGGAAGGTGTATGGACGGCTCCTAATTTCAGTATTTCTCAAGTCACTGCGAATGGTACTGTTAATGAGCAGGCATATCAGAATGTTGCTGAGGCTTTGGATGGAATTAATGGCAGTATAGTAAATATAAATAACCGTATTGGTGAAATTAAGAATCAAGTTAATTCAGATAGTTTACATTGGAGTAATGAGCTAGGAGCCTATGATGCTAGTCGTGATGGTCAGCCAAGTAAGATTATCAATGTAGCTGATGGTGAAATTTCTCAAGATTCGAAAGAAGCAGTAAATGGTGGGCAGCTTTGGGAAACAAATGAACGTGTTAAAAATGTTGCAAAGAAGGTTGATCATATTGAAAACAGAGTTGACAATATTTCAAATACAATTGCTGATATTGGTGATACAATTGCTGATATTGGTGACACCGTTTTAAATATTGAAAATAAAGTTGATAATATTGAGAATACGGTTGGTGAACTTGCAGATGGAGTTGTAAAATATGATAGAGATGAAGAAGGAAACAAGATTAATAAAGTCACTTTAGCGGGTGGTAATGAAAGTGAACCTGTATTAATTGATAATGTTGCCGATGGCCGCATTGAACAAGGATCAAAAGAAGCAATAAATGGGGGCCAGTTGCATGATTATACAGACCAGCAGATGAAAATTGTTCTTGAAGATGCGAAGAATTATACAGATAAACGAGTAAACAATATCGTTGTTGATGCTATTGATGATGCTGTTGAACGGGCTAATAAGTACACCAATATGAAATTTGAGGCTTTAAGCTATAGCATTGAGAATGTCCGGAAAGAGGCAAAACAAGCTGCAGCTATTGGGTTGGCTGTGTCGAACTTACGCTACAATGATATACCTGGAAAATTAAGTATTGGATTTGGTAGCGGTTTATGGCGTAGCCAATCTGCATTTGCCTTTGGTGCCGGTTATACATCTGAAAATGGTGCTATTCGGTCTAATATATCTGTTACTACTTCTGGTGGTCATTGGGGTGTAGGTGCCGGATTCAATATGACACTGAATTGATGCAGAAAACTTTTCTTAAATATACTCCTTGCCCTTGCTTTGATTAAGCAGGGGCTTTTTATAAAAAGTTTTAAATAAATTCTTATAATGAAATAAAAATTCTATCCAAAATAAATTCACTCCCAAGTTAAGGGTGATGTAGCTGTTAATAAAGAACAATTTGATAATTAGATTGCAGATATTACTAGACAGTATTAAAGACATTAAAGAAGCAAATACCTTTGCCATCCTATACAATAAAAGAGGGATGATATTGTTAATTACAATGGTATAACTTTAGATAGTGGTAAAGGTGCCGAACCAGTTTTTCTCCATAATGTTAAGAATAGCAAAATTATTGAGATTCGCATGATGCGATCAATAGAAACCGATATTAGTTGATATTAATAAAATATCCCAAGATGTTGCAAAACTATTTTATGGAGGTGCCGTATTATGCAATGGTGCTTTTATGGGATTACCGTATAATTTATCTATCGTTTTTTCAGATGGTAAGATAAAAGAGAGAATATTTAACGGTGTTGGTTTAGCCTTGACTGAATATGAGAATGGACAGCTCCTGATTTTAAGATAGCGCAATTTAGTGAAGAGATACTTCTGGTGAGGAGCAGAGCTATAATGATGTTGCCAGTGCGTTTGCTGGTATGAATGTTTCTTTCAACAATCTTAATAATGACCTTATTAATATGAAGAACAAGCTCCTTATTGTACAGGATGAGGGAGTAAGTCTGCTCAGAAGTTTTAAAGCTGATGGTAAAGGAACAGGTATAATTTCCATAGGTAAGGGAACTGGTGGAACAGAAATCAGTATTTTGAACAAAAGCAATCGGGAGCGGACAATTTCTGGAGTGAAGGCTGGAGCAGTCTCTGAGAATTCAACTGAAGCAATGAATGGTTCCCAACTCTATTCTTTGAGTAAGACATTAGCGACCTATTTAGGTGGGGATGCTAGGTATGAGTATGGTGCGTGGACCGCTCCTACTTTCAGGGTTACGACATTCAATGATGATGGTAGTTCTGAAAAGAAGAGCTATAATGATGTAGCGAGTGCCTTTGATAGCGTCAGTGATAGTATGACGAGTATCAACGACCGTATAAAAGAGGTTTCGGATAATATAGATACGAATGGTATGAATTGGAATGAGGAAACGGGAGCTTATGAAGCGAAACATAATGGAGCGTCGAGTAAGATAACCAATATAGTGGCTGGTAAAGTAGAA
Organism: Bartonella alsatica; assembly: GCF_013388295.1. Lineage (NCBI taxonomy): Bacteria > Pseudomonadati > Pseudomonadota > Alphaproteobacteria > Hyphomicrobiales > Bartonellaceae > Bartonella > Bartonella alsatica. The sequence continues at coordinate 1,128,693 of NZ_CP058235.1, forward strand.
GAAAATTCGCAAGATGCTGTTAATGGTAGTCAGCTTTGGACAACAAATAAGAAGGTAAAAGAAGTTGAAAACAAGGTAGATGCGATTGATAAACAGGTAAAAGATATAACGACTGCAGTAACGGATGGAGCTGTTAACTATGACAAAAATGAGAAAGGGAAGAAGACCAATAGCATTACGTTAGCAGGAGGAAATGAAAGTGAACCAGTTTTGATTGATAATATAGCAGATGGTAAAATTGAAGGAGGCTCTAAGCAATCTGTAAATGGTGGTCAGTTACATGATTATATGGATCAGCAGATGAAGATAGTTCTTGAAGATGCGAAAAAGTATACGGACGATCAAGTTAGTGATATAGCCAATAATGGGGTTAACGAGGCAAAATCCTATACAGATATGAAGTTTGAAGCTTTAAATTATGCCATTGAGGATGTCCGGAAAGAGGCAAGACAAGCAGCCGCTATTGGTTTGGCAGTGGCGGGTTTGCGTTATAATGATACACCAGGGAAGTTGAGTGTTTCATTTGGTAGTGGTGTGTGGCACAGCCAATTTGCCTTTGCTTTTGGTGCTGGTTATACGTCTGAAGATGGAAGAATTCGCTCTAATCTATCTGCTACGAGTGCTGGTGGTCATTGGGGTTTAAGCGCAGAGCTAAGTTTGACAGAGTTGATATTGACAAAACCAAACACCTGAAAAAAAACTCCTTGCCACTTTTCTGATTGAGAAAAAAAGAATCTTAATAGAAAATTCTATTTACAATGTAAAAAGATTTTTCTTGCTATTTAATCTAATATCCTGTAGCTAACAAATTTTAGTAAGATTCATTTTGGTGCAAACAAAATATCCATTGATAAAGGCAGGGTATTTGTCCTATTCATTCCGTGGTTTAACTAAACTTTTTCAAAACTATAATCTATCTTCTGTAGGCAGGTAAATATTCTACGAAATAAAAACACAAATCCACCCGTTCTCATTTTAAGTTCTTTAAACAACGAACCCTTTTTCAAAAATGCCAGCAACATTCAAAATACACAAAATGACGCACCTTACTTTAAAAACCGAAAACTTCTTACACAAGGTAGTACACAAATATGTCTTTTTTATGCTCACTCAATACTTCCTACTTTCAAGTTTTAGAAATACACAAGAAAAAATATCACTTAAAAGCAAAAGACACCAAAACCTCATTAATAAATCGCCAACATCACTAGAAATTAAGATAATTTCTTTTTCCATTATTGTACAGAAAGCAAGCTACTAGGACCTAGCTAGCGCAGAATTGTGTCTTTTTTATGTTATAAATATATTTTTCCTTACTTGGAGATTTTGTTATGAAAAAATTATCTGCCACACTCTTCCAGAATGATGTGAAGTACCTTTGTTTTCCTTATTCGTTTGTTAGGAGAGAAGGATTGGCGGCAATAGTTGCACTCTTAACGCATGTTGCACCTGTTTGGGCTGCAAATCTTGCAATAACAGGAGCAAAAGTTTCGAGTCAAAATTCTCCAGCTGTGGCTTATCCTAAAGCGAGTCATGGTAGTATTGTTTTATCTGGTGATGATGATTACTGTGGTGTGGATTATGTTGAAGGGCGTTATGGAAATAATAATATGCGTACTGCGCCTAAGATAACTGCGGAGGAGGAATATCGCAGATTTGCCGAATCAACAGTGATCAATGGCACTTCTCCTTATGGTTTTAGTTCAGGGCAACAAGTTTGGACTGGTGATGGACTAACAAGCAAAGGTTCTGGTTATATGGGAAAAAACTCCTCTGGTGGTGATACAAATATCCTGCCTGAGGCTTATGGTATTTATTCTTTTGCAACAGGTTGTGGTTCTAGTGCACAAGGGAATTATTCAGTAGCATTTGGTGCAAATGCTACTGCCTATTCTGGGGGATCGCAAGCTTTTGGTGTTGCTGCACTTGCAGTTGGGAACGCAAGTATTGCTTTCGGTATATCATCAGAAGCGACGGGAGAATCTGGTATTGCTTTAGGTGGACTTGCACAGGTAAAAAAGGAGCGTGGTATTGCTATAGGTACGCGAGCTGTATCTCAAGGTGAAGAATCTATCGCAATAGGTAGTGGCTCTAAGGGCGGTGAAGAAAACAATTCAGCAATAGCACAGGGTAACAAAACGATTGCTATAGGCTCTCATACTGCTGCTCTGGGTGATTATTCACTTTCTGTTGGGGCGGATGCGGTTGCAGCTGTCTCAAAGAGTGTTGCTATAGGTTGGGGATCTGTGTCTAGAATTGCAGGTTCTATTTATGGTTATGATCCTGTGAAGAAAGCTCCATCAGAAAATGATAACATTGCATGGAAAAGCACCGTAGCTGCTTTTAGTGTTGGTGATCCTAATCAAAAAATAACACGGCAAATTACGGGGGTAGCGGCTGGTACTCAAGATACTGATGCTGTAAATGTTGCACAGCTGAAAGCACTGGCGCAGGTTGCAGGAGGAGGTTGGGAGGTTTCAGTTGATGGAGCAGATAATACAGTTATTGATTCAGGCGATACATTAAATTTGGCAGCTGGAAGTAAAAATTTCAGTATTGTAAGTGATGAGAAAGAAAAGAAAGTAACATTTGATTTAGCAAAGGATATTGCACTGGATAGCGTAAAGCTAGGAGGAGAAGCTTTAACAGGTGCAGCAGGCTCAGTAACTTTAGATGCAACGGGCTTAGTTATTTCTGGAGGTCCCCAAATAACGATTTCTGGTATTAATGCTGGTCATAAAAAGATTTCAGGATTAGAAGCCGGCACATCAGATACTGATGCAGTAAATTTTTTACAACTGAAGACAGTTGAAAAAGAGGTTAAAGAACAAGTAGCAGCTAGTAGTTTTGTTAAACAAGATGCACAGACGAAACACATCAGTATAGGTAAGAATACAGATGGTGGTACAATTGATATTGTAAACCATGAAGGGCAAGAGCGCACTCTTACTGGTATAAAGAAAGGCGCACTTACAGAAGAGTCACATGATGCAGTTACTGGTTCGCAGCTTTTTGCAACAAATCAGAAAGTAGAAACTGTAACAAATGATTTGAAAAAAGTTGCTGAAAACACTTCCCAATATTTAGGTGGTGGAGCAAATGTGCTACAAGGTCAGAAGCCGGCTTACATGATAACTGACATTAGGCCAAGTGGAGACATTGGTCAAACAAAAACTATGCACAATAATGTTGGTTCAGCATTATCTTCGCTTGATTACAGTCTGACGAATGTGAATAAACGTGTAACAAATGTAGTTAATGATTTTACACAAAAACTGACTGAAAGTTCTCAACATATTGAGAAGGATGCCTTGTTATGGAACGATGACGCGCACGCCTTTGTAGCAGATCATGGTAAGGAATCTGCAAGAACAAAGAGTAAGATTACCCATATTTTAGATGGTGCTATATCTCATGGATCAACGGATGCAATTACGGGTGGTCAGCTTTATTCATTGGGCGGTAAGGTTGCAACATACTTAGGCGGGGGAGCTAAATATGAGGGCGGTGAATGGACTGCTCCTACTTTCAAGGTAAAGCAATTCGATTCTGAGGGTAGTATTTCTGATGGAACCTATACTGATGTAGCTTCTGCGTTTGCAGGTGTAGGTGATTCATTCGAAAAAGTTAAAGATTCATTTAAGACTATTAAAGATGAAATTACCAAAGAGATTGAAAAAGACATTACTATTGCTCAAGGTGATAGCTTGTTGTGGAGTAAGGAAGAACAAGCTTTTGTAGCTCTACATGGAGAAGGTGACACAGCAAAAACCAATAGCAAGCTTAAGCACTTAGCAGACGGCAATATTGCGTCTGGTTCCACTGAAGCTATAACAGGTAATCAGCTTCATACTTTTGGCGACAAGATTGCAACATATTTAGGTGGAGGAGCGGAGTTTAGTGATGGTACTTTCACAGAACCAACTTATAAGATAACTAGCATTAGACCAAGTGGAGTAGTTGGTGGGGAACAAAGTATTCACCATAATGTTGGTTCAGCGTTATCTTCGCTTGATTACAGTCTGACGAATGTGAATACACGTGTAACAAATGTAGTTAATGATTTTACACAAAAACTAACTGAAAGTTCTCAACATATTGAGAAGGATGCCTTGTTATGGAACGATGACGCGCACGCCTTTGTAGCAGATCATGGTAAGGAATCTGCAAGAACAAAGAGTAAGATTACCCATATTTTAGATGGTGTTATATCTCATGGATCAACGGATGCAATTACGGGTGGACAACTTTATTCGATGAGCAATACGCTTGCGACGTATTTTGGAGGCGGAGCAAAGTATGAGAATGGAAATTGGACAGCTCCAAGTTTCAAAGTTACGACAGTTAAAGCTGATGGTGAAGCCGAAGAACAGACTTATAAAGATGTAGCGGAAGCTTTAGCTGGTGTTGGAAATTCTTTCACGAATGTTGAGAAAAAACTAACTGAACAGCTTAATAATGAAATAGGCAATGTAAAAGGTGATAGCCTTGTTAAGAAGAATGCAGGAACCAATGAAATTAGTATAGGTTCAGAAGTAGAAGGTAGTAAAATTACCATTGCCAACAAGAATAGTGAGGATCGGACGCTTTCTGGTGTGAAGGCAGCAGAGAAGGGTAATGAGGCTGTTAACAAGGATCAACTTGATGAAAGTTTGAAGCAGCTTTCTAACAATCTTCAATCTGATGATTCAGCGGTTGTTCACTATGATAAAGCAGGAAATGGCAATAGCATTGATTATACGAGTGTGACTTTTGGTAAGGGTAAGAATTCTTCTGCTGTAGCTCTTCATAATGTAGCTGATGGCCAAATTTCTGAACATTCACATGATGTGGTTACGGGTGGTCAGCTTTATTCATTGGGCGGTAAGGTTGCAACATACTTAGGCGGGGGAGCTAAATATGAGGGCGGCGAATGGACTGCTCCTACTTTCAAGGTAAAGCAATTCGATTCTGAGGGTAGTGTTTCTGATGGAACCTATACTGATGTAGCTTCTGCGTTTGCAGGTGTAGGTGATTCATTCGAAAAAGTTAAAGATTCATTTAAGACTATTAAAGATGAAATTACCAAAGAGATTGAAAAAGACATTACTATTGCTCAAGGTGATAGCTTGTTGTGGAGTAAGGGAGAACAAGCTTTTGTAGCTCTACATGGAGAAGGTGACACAGCAAAAACCAATAGCAAACTTAAGCACTTAGCAGACGGCAATATTGCGTCTGGTTCCACTGAAGCTATAACAGGTAATCAGCTTCATACTTTTGGCGACAAGATTGCAACATATTTAGGTGGAGGAGCGGAGTTTAGTGATGGTACTTTCACAGAACCAACTTATAAGATAACTAGCATTAGACCAAGTGGAGACGTTGGTGGGGAACAAAGTATTCACCATAATGTTGGTTCAGCGTTATCTTCGCTTGATTACAGTCTGACGAATGTGAATACACGTGTAACAAATGTAGTTAATGATTTTACACAAAAACTAACTGAAAGTTCTCAACATATTGAGAAGGATGCCTTGTTATGGAACGATGACGCGCACGCCTTTGTAGCAGATCATGGTAAGGAATCTGCAAGAACAAAGAGTAAGATTACCCATATTTTAGATGGTGCTATATCTCATGGATCAACGGATGCAATTACGGGTGGACAACTTTATTCGATGAGCAATACGCTTGCGACGTATTTTGGAGGCGGAGCAAAGTATGAGAATGGAAATTGGACAGCTCCAAGTTTCAAAGTTAACACTGTAAGTGCTGATGGTAGTAAGGTTGAAGAAAAGAGCTATGATAATGTAGCGAAAGCCTTTGCTAGTGTTGGAAGCTCTTTCACGAATATTCATAATGAGATTAAGAATGAGATTAACAAAGTTGTTAGTGATAATCTTGTTAAGCAAGATGAAAATACGAAGGTTATTAAGATAGGATCTGAGAACGATGGTACAGAAATCACTGTTGCGAACAGTGAAGGAGCAGCACGTAGCATTACAGGTTTAAAGGCAGGCACCCTTTCAATGGCTTCGACAGAAGCAGTAAATGGTGGACAACTTTATTCGATGAGCAATACGCTTGCGACGTATTTTGGAGGCGGAGCGAAGTATGAGAATGGAAATTGGACAGCTCCAAGTTTCAAAGTTACGACAGTTAAAGCTGATGGTAAGGCTGAAGAACAGACTTATAAAGATGTAGCGGAAGCTTTAGCTGGTGTTGGAAATTCTTTCACGAATGTTGAGAAAAAACTAACTGAACAGCTTAATAATGAAATAGGCAATGTAAAAGGCGATAGCCTTGTTAAGAAGAATGCAGGAACCAATGAAATTAGTATAGGTTCAGAAGTAGAAGGTAGTAAAATTACCATTGCCAACAAGAATAGTGAGGATCGGACGCTTTCTGGTGTGAAGGCAGCAGAGAAGGGTAATGAGGCTGTTAACAAGGATCAACTTGATGAAAGTTTGAAGCAGCTTTCTAACAGTCTTCAATCTGATGATTCAGCGGTTGTTCACTATGATAAAGCAGGAGATGGCAATAGCGTTGATTATACGAGTGTGACTTTTGGTAAGGGTAAGAATTCTTCTGCTGTAGCTCTTCATAATGTAGCTGATGGCCAAATTTCTGAACATTCACATGATGTGGTTACTGGTGGTCAGATTAATAGTATCTCTCAAGAAGTTGCAAAATTCTTGGGTGGAAACGCATCATTTAACAACGGTACTTTTACAGGACCAACGTATAAATTGACGAAAGTTGATGAAAATGGTGATGTTAAACAAAGCGAATTTAAAGATGTTGGCTCAGCCTTTGAAGGTCTTGATACAACTATCAAGAATGTGAATAGTAATGTAACGAATAAGTTTAATGAGCTTACACAAAATATAACAAACATTACTCAAGAAGTTAAAGGGGATGCTTTGTTATGGAGTGAATCGGATGGCGCTTTTGTAGCAGATCATGGTAAGGAATCTGCAAAAACAAAGAGTAAGATTACCCATATTTTAGATGGTGTTATATCTCATGGATCAACGGATGCAATTACGGGTGGTCAACTTTATTCGATGGGTGATGCACTTGCGACGTATTTTGGAGGCGGAGCAAAGTATGAGAATGGAAATTGGACAGCTCCAAGTTTCAAAGTTACGACAGTTAAAACTGATGGTAAGGCTGAAGAACAGACTTATAAAGATGTAGCGGAAGCTTTAGCTGGTGTTGGAAATTCTTTCACGAATGTTGAGAAAAAACTAACTGAACAGCTTAATAATGAAATAGGCAATGTAAAAGGTGATAGCCTTGTTAAGAAGAATGCAGGAACCAATGAAATTAGTATAGGTTCAGAAGTAGAAGGTAGTAAAATTACCATTGCCAACAAGAATAGTGAGGATCGGACGCTTTCTGGTGTGAAGGCAGCAGAGAAGGGTAATGAGGCTGTTAACAAGGATCAACTTGATGAAAGTTTGAAGCAGCTTTCTAACAATCTTCAATCTGATGATTCAGCGGTTGTTCACTATGATAAAGCAGGAGATGGCAATAGCATTGATTATACGAGTGTGACTTTTGGTAAGGGTAAGAATTCTTCTGCTGTAGCTCTTCATAATGTAGCTGATGGCCAAATTTCTGAACATTCACATGATGTGGTTACTGGTGGTCAGATTAATAGTATCTCTCAAGAAGTTGCAAAATTCTTGGGCGGAAATGCATCATTTAACAACGGTACCTTTACAGAACCAACGTATAAATTGACGAAAGTTGATGAAAATGGTGATGTTAAACAAAGCGAATTTAAAGATGTTGGCTCAGCCTTTGAAGGTCTTGATACAACTATCAAGAATGTGAATAGTAATGTAACGAATAAGTTTAATGAGCTTACACAAAATATAACAAACATTACTCAAGAAGTTAAAGGGGATGCTTTGTTATGGAGTGAATCGGATGGCGCTTTTGTAGCAGATCATGGTAAGGAATCTGCAAGAACAAAGAGTAAGATTACCCATATTTTAGATGGTGCTATATCTCATGGATCAACGGATGCAATTACGGGTGGTCAACTTTATTCGATGGGTGATGCGCTTGCGACGTATTTTGGAGGCGGAGCGAAGTATGAGAATGGAAATTGGACAGCTCCAAGTTTCAAAGTTACGCAATTTTTTGACAATGGTGAATCTTCTGAGAAGACATATAATAATGTTGCGGATGCCTTTGCTGGTATGAATAGTTCTTTTGAGGGTATTCATAATGAGATGACGAATGCAGTCACAAATATTAACAATCAGATTGGTCAAGTTGTTAGTGATAGCCTTGTTAAGCAAGATAAGGAAACAAAACACGTCAAGATAGGATCTGAAACAGATGGCACTGAAATTAACATTGCAAATAACAATAAAGCCGATCGGACGCTTTCTGGTGTGAAGGCAGCAGAGAAGGGTAATGAGGCTGTTAACAAGGATCAACTTGATGAAAGTTTGAAGCAGCTTTCTAACAATCTTCAGTCTGATGATTCAGCGGTTGTTCATTATGATAAAGCAGGAGATGGCAATAGCATTGATTATACGAGTGTGACTTTTGGTAAGGGTAAGAATTCTTCTGCTGTAGCTCTTCATAATGTAGCTGATGGCCAAATTTCTGAACATTCACATGATGTGGTTACTGGTGGTCAGATTAATAGTATCTCTCAAGAAGTTGCAAAATTCTTGGGCGGAAATGCATCATTTAACAACGGTACCTTTACAGAACCAACGTATAAATTGACGAAAGTTGATGAAAATGGTGGTGTTAAAGAAAGCGAATTTAAAGATGTTGGCTCAGCCTTTGAAGGACTTGATACAACTATCAAGAATGTGAATAGTAATGTAACGAATAAGTTTAATGAGCTTACACAAAATATAACAAACATTACTCAAGAAGTTAAAGGGGATGCTTTGTTATGGAGTGAATCGGATGGCGCTTTTGTAGCAGATCATGGTAAGGAATCTGCAAGAACAAAGAGTAAGATTACCCATATTTTAGATGGTGTTATATCTCATGGATCAACGGATGCAATTACGGGTGGTCAACTTTATTCGATGGGTGATGCGCTTGCGACGTATTTTGGAGGCGGAGCAAAGTATGAGAATGGAAATTGGACAGCTCCAAGTTTCAAAGTTAACACTGTAAGTGCTGATGGTAGTAAGGTTGAAGAGAAGAGCTATGATAATGTAGCGAAAGCCTTTGCTAGTGTTGGAAGCTCTTTCACGAATATTCATAATGAGATTAAGAATGAGATTAACAAAGTTGTTAGTGATAATCTTGTTAAGCAAGATGAAAATACGAAGGTTATTAAGATAGGATCTGAGAACGATGGTACAGAAATCACTGTTGCGAACAGTGAAGGAGCAGCACGTAGCATTACAGGTTTAAAGGCAGGCACCCTTTCAATGGCTTCGACAGAAGCAGTAAATGGTGGACAACTTTATTCGATGAGCAATACGCTTGCGACGTATTTTGGAGGTGGAGCAAAGTATGAGAATGGAAATTGGACAGCTCCAAGTTTCAAAGTTACGCAATTTTTTGACAATGGTGAATCTTCTGAGAAGACATATAATAATGTTGCGGATGCCTTTGCTGGTATGAATAGTTCTTTTGAGGGTATTCATAATGAGGTGACGAATGCAGTCACAAATATTAACAATCAGATTGGTCAAGTTGTTAGTGATAGCCTTGTTAAGCAAGATAAGGAAACAAAACTCGTCAAGATAGGATCTGAAACAGATGGCACTGAAATTAACATTGCAAATAACAATAAAGCCGATCGGACGCTTTCTGGTGTGAAGGCAGCAGAGAAGGGTAATGAGGCTGTTAATAAAAAGCAACTTGATGAAAGTTTGAAGCAGCTTTCTAACAATCTTCAGTCTGATGATTCAGCGGTTGTTCATTATGATAAAGCAGGAGATGACAATAGCATTGATTATACGAGTGTGACTTTTGGTAAGGGTAAGAATTCTGCTGCTGTAGCTCTTCATAATGTAGCTGATGGCCAAATTTCTGAACATTCACATGATGTGGTTACGGGTGGTCAGATTAATAGTATCTCTCAAGAAGTTGCAAAATTCTTGGGCGGAAATGCATCATTTAACAACGGTACTTTTACAGGACCAACGTATAAATTGACGAAAGTTGATGAAAATGGTGGTGTTAAACAAAGCGAATTTAAAGATGTTGGCTCAGCCTTTGAAGGTCTTGAAACAACTATCAAGAATGTGAATAGTAATGTAACGAATAAGTTTAATGAGCTTACACAAAATATAACAAACATTACTCAAGAAGTTAAAGGGGATGCTTTGTTATGGAGTGAATCGGATGGCGCTTTTGTAGCAGATCATGGTAAGGAATCTGCAAGAACAAAGAGTAAGATTACCCATATTTTAGATGGTGCTATATCTCATGGATCAACGGATGCAATTACGGGTGGTCAACTTTATTCGATGGGTGATGCGCTTGCGACGTATTTTGGAGGCGGAGCGAAGTATGAGAATGGAAATTGGACAGCTCCAAGTTTCAAAGTTACGCAATTTTTTGACAATGGTGAATCTTCTGAGAAGACATATAATAATGTTGCGGATGCCTTTGCTGGTATGAATAGTTCTTTTGAGGGTATTCATAATGAGATGACGAATGCAGTCACAAATATTAACAATCAGATTGGTCAAGTTGTTAGTGATAGCCTTGTTAAGCAAGATAAGGAAACAAAACACGTCAAGATAGGATCTGAAACAGATGGCACTGAAATTAACATTGCAAATAACAATAAAGCCGATCGGACGCTTTCTGGTGTGAAGGCAGCAGAGAAGGGTAATGAGGCTGTTAACAAGGATCAACTTGATGAAAGTTTGAAGCAGCTTTCTAACAATCTTCAGTCTGATGATTCAGCGGTTGTTCATTATGATAAAGCAGGAGATGGCAATAGCATTGATTATACGAGTGTGACTTTTGGTAAGGGTAAGAATTCTTCTGCTGTAGCTCTTCATAATGTAGCTGATGGCCAAATTTCTGAACATTCACATGATGTGGTTACTGGTGGTCAGATTAATAGTATCTCTCAAGAAGTTGCAAAATTCTTGGGCGGAAATGCATCATTTAACAACGGTACCTTTACAGAACCAACGTATAAATTGACGAAAGTTGATGAAAATGGTGGTGTTAAAGAAAGCGAATTTAAAGATGTTGGCTCAGCCTTTGAAGGACTTGATACAACTATCAAGAATGTGAATAGTAATGTAACGAATAAGTTTAATGAGCTTACACAAAATATAACAAACATTACTCAAGAAGTTAAAGGGGATGCTTTGTTATGGAGTGAATCGGATGGCGCTTTTGTAGCAGATCATGGTAAGGAATCTGCAAGAACAAAGAGTAAGATTACCCATATTTTAGATGGTGTTATATCTCATGGATCAACGGATGCAATTACGGGTGGTCAACTTTATTCGATGGGTGATGCGCTTGCGACGTATTTTGGAGGCGGAGCAAAGTATGAGAATGGAAATTGGACAGCTCCAAGTTTCAAAGTTAACACTGTAAGTGCTGATGGTAGTAAGGTTGAAGAGAAGAGCTATGATAATGTAGCGAAAGCCTTTGCTAGTGTTGGAAGCTCTTTCACGAATATTCATAATGAGATTAAGAATGAGATTAACAAAGTTGTTAGTGATAATCTTGTTAAGCAAGATGAAAATACGAAGGTTATTAAGATAGGATCTGAGAACGATGGTACAGAAATCACTGTTGCGAACAGTGAAGGAGCAGCACGTAGCATTACAGGTTTAAAGGCAGGCACCCTTTCAATGGCTTCGACAGAAGCAGTAAATGGTGGACAACTTTATTCGATGAGCAATACGCTTGCGACGTATTTTGGAGGTGGAGCAAAGTATGAGAATGGAAATTGGACAGCTCCAAGTTTCAAAGTTACGCAATTTTTTGACAATGGTGAATCTTCTGAGAAGACATATAATAATGTTGCGGATGCCTTTGCTGGTATGAATAGTTCTTTCACCAAACTTCACCATGAGCTTTCTGACAACATAGAGCAGAATGCATTGTTGTGGAGCGAAACTGAAGAAGCCTTTGTTGCACTTCATGACAAAGGAGATGGGAAGCACAATAGCAAGCTTATTCATCTAGTTGATGGAGATATTTTGTCTGGTTCAACAGAAGCTGTTACCGGCAATCAGCTCTATCAATTGCACCAGACGTTGGCGATGTATTTAGGTGGCGGAGCTGGTTATAAAGATGGGCAATGGACAGCACCGCAATTTCATGTTTGGCAGTTTCAGAGTGAAGGTAGTAAGGTTGAAAAGAAGAGCTATGATAATGTAGCGGACGCATTTGAAGGTGTTAACGGCAGTATGTCAGGTATCAATGACCGTCTTAATGCTGTTGCCCAGAATATGACGTCGAACAGTTTAAACTGGAATGAAACAGATGGAGGATATGATGGACGTCACAATGGACAGGACAGTAAGATTACCCATGTAGCGGATGGAGAAGTAGCAAAAGGATCGAAAGAGGTTGTGAATGGAGGACAGCTTTGGGAAACGAACGAGAAAGTATCGGCTGTTGAGAAGCGTGTAGACAGTATTGATCAACATGTTCAGGATATTGAAAAGACAGTTACGAATGATGCTGTAAAGTATGATAAAGGAGAAGATGGGAAGAAAACGAATAAGATTACGTTAGTGGGAGGCAATGAAAGCGATCCTGTATTGATAGATAATGTATCGGATGGTCATATTGAAAAGGGTTCGAAAGAAGCGATTAATGGTGGCCAGTTACATGATTATACGGATCAGCAGATGAAGCTAGTACTTGAAGATGCGAAGAAGTATACTGATAAGCAGGTTGGTGATATGTTAAGTAATGGAGTTAACGAAGCTAAAGCTTATACAGATATGAAGTTTGAAACGTTAAGTTATGCTGTTGAAGATGTCCGGAAGGAATCAAGACAAGCGGCTGCTATTGGTTTGGCTGTATCGAACTTACGTTACTATGATATTCCAGGATCCTTAAGTGTTTCATTTGGTAGTGGTGTATGGCGCAGTCAATCCGCATTTGCTATTGGAGCAGGTTATACATCTGAAGATGGAAATATTCGTTCTAATTTATCTGTTACTAGTTCTGGAGGTCACTGGGGTGTAGGTGCAGGAATTACTCTGAGGCTGAAATGATAATGAAAAAAAAACTTATATCATGATGAAAAGACAAAATATTCTTATGAAGATTTTTTTCGTTTTTGCCTTATTGTGCAAGAGTGAAAGCTTTGCCAACGAGAATAGTAATATTTATACGGTGCAACCACCGCATTTATCTATTCCTAAGGGAGAACCTGGTGAAACGCGCCGAATCATTATGCAATTTTATCATTGGACTTTGATTTGTGATGAAACACAAAAATTTAAGCAGGGCATATGTAATGTAACGCAGACTGTTCATGATCATGACGATAACACTATTTTTAGTTGGTCTCTTGTTGCTACAAAAAATGGTCAAGCAATAATGCTTTTTCGAACACTACCAAATGCTGATATAAATGTTCCTATCCGAGTGTTTATGGAGGGTGTTAAAAAGCCTATCCTCATTGATTATACCCAATGTAATGAAACGGTCTGTTTAGCGCAATCACCTGTAGGACCAATTCTCAGTAAACAAATAGAGAAAGATAAAAAAGTGCGTATTTCCTATAAGATTAAAGAGGGAAAGATATTTTCTTTTATTGTGCCATTTAAAGGGTTAAGGGCGGCACTTAATTCTCTACAACGATAGATTATATAGAGTGTTTAATAAGTTTTTTCATAAATTGTTGTATTTCATTCCAGATTTAAATAGAAATGAAGATTCAAATCGAGAATAATGAATGTAAGATTCTAAATAAAGTATAAAGGTGGGTTCACCAAAAATACATTTTATAAATGTAAAATCACAATCAGGTGTTTAATTTATATATAAATATGTAATAGAAAAGACGAATTAAAGTTTTTCTAAGAGACTTTTAGAGTAAATCACGTTGGTGGTTAACAGTAAAAAACATAAAAATCATTAAAATAGCCGGTTTAAGAAATTCATAATGTAGTTTTTTAATAACAAATAAATGGGTTACTTTGTTTCAATAAAAGCTCCTTACAATTTTTTAGAATAATCTTTTTTGATATTAATAATTTCAAATTAAAATGCTGTAGTCGTTTTGCAAAATGCAATTACAGTGCCGTGGTCTTATGAGTATAAAGAAAAATTATAGTTGAAAAAACACTCTAACCCTTTTTTTCTTTACGATTTTTTCAATTAAAGTCTCCATCTCTTTAAGCAATATCTGATTTAGGAACGAATAAAATTCTACCTCCTTATAGTATCTCTTAGTAAATGAGAGTATTTTTACGTTTTTGATGCTTTTCACGTATTGTACGATTGGGAGAGGGTTTAGTAAATAGTAGTTTTCTAAATACACAAGCAATAGATCGCGCGATTAAAACACTAAAGATTTGTCATTTAAAGTTGAGACAAAGATGTATTAAGCATTATAGCTTGGTTACTAATTGAAACTTGCCATTCGGTGAAAAATAGTAGGAATTTATTCAAGGTATTTTGGATAAAATTAGTCTTGAATTGGAAGTTGTTGATTAGAAAATAGAAGCGCGTTTTGCTGTTTCAGAGTGTGGTACACTCGTTAATCCGAATACTGATGGAATTGTATTTTTTGATATTAAAGGAAAGGCATCGGAAATTGTGCTCCTTGATGTTTTCAAAAAGCGTTCTTTATGTTTAACTGAGCAGATTACAGCATGAACTTCAGTTTCTGTTTCTGTTGTCACGTTTGCTGAATGTTTTGAGGGGAAATAAGATTAATTTGGATGATTTTGAAGAAGTGAAAAGTTATGTGTGGAGTTTTTTTAAATAATTTTTCAAACCGTTACAAGTTAGAGAGTCTAACTGAAGATTCAAAATTTTATTTCTGGTTGAGAGGAGGAATTTGGATAGAGCTTATGTTAGGCGGTAGTGTATAGGTATCACCATAGGAAGGGGAGAGGCTTCAAGGATCATTATCAGAATATGGAGACAACGAATAGCTATGAAAAAAACGATTAAAACACCGACTGGAGGATATGGTGGTTCAGGATCGCATGAATTATATCAGCGTGTAAAGAAAAAACCAGGAACCATTAAAGCATCATCACGGCGATGGTTAGAAAGGCATTTAAATGATCCTTATGTTCATCAATCGAAAGTGGATGGTTATCGTTCGCGTGCCGCTTATAAGCTAATCGAAATTAATGAGCGCTATAAGTTTCTCAAGAAAGGTCAAAAGATTATTGATTTAGGAGCAGCACCGGGTGGGTGGTGTCAAGTAGCTGGACGTATAGTAGAGACAAGTGATAAAAAGCCTAGTGTGGTTGGTATCGATTATTTGCATGTTGACCGATTACCTGGGGTTGTTATGCTGGAAATGGATTTTTTACATGCAGATGCATCGCAAAAATTAATTGATGCTTTAGGAGAAAGGCCGGATGTGGTACTTTCTGATATGGCCGCACCGACAACGGGGCATCGCCAGACGGATCATTTGAGGACAATTTTTTTATGTGAAGTTGCTGCCGATTTTGCTCTTTCTGTTCTTAAACCTGGAGGACATTTTCTAGCAAAAGCCTTTCAAGGTGGAACAGAAAACACCCTACTTACTACATTAAAACAGAACTTTAAAACAGTCCATCATGTTAAACCACCTGCGAGCCGAACAGAATCAGTAGAGCTTTATCTTCTAGCTCTTGAGTTTAAAGCAAAAACAGAAATCCAACAGTAACTTCTTCTTTTCAGAAGGTTTAAGTCTACTTACTAAGATGTAAGGATATTTTCAACCAGCATTCAGTGATATTATTTATAGTTTTTCTGTAGTAAATGATGAAAAACTGGTAAAATTAGTGCATTGCCTGTAGAGGTAAAGGAATTGATTTCTCGGTGAGCGTTTCCAATGAAATTTCTTGATCAAGCTAAAGTCTATATTCGTTCTGGTAATGGAGGAGCAGGAGCAGTATCATTTCGTCGTGAAAAATTCATAGAATTTGGGGGCCCTGATGGGGGCAATGGAGGACGTGGTGGTGATGTTTGGGTCCTCGTTGTAGATGGGCTTAATACGCTAATTGACTATCGCTACCAACAGCATTTTAAAGCAAAAACAGGTGGGAATGGTAAAGGGCGTAACATGACGGGTGAAAGAGGTGAAGATATCATCCTTAAAGTACCGGTTGGAACACAAATTTTTGAAGAAGATAATAAGACGTTAATCTGTGATTTAACAAAAGTGGGACAACGATACCGTCTTGCAAAAGGAGGGAACGGTGGTTTTGGGAATCTTCATTTTACGACATCTACGAATCGAGCACCTCGTCGCGCAAATCCGGGATTGGCTGGAGAAGAGCGCACACTGTGGCTTCGTTTAAAATTAATAGCTGATGGCGGCCTTATTGGTTTGCCTAATGCTGGAAAGTCAACTTTTTTAGCGTCAGTAACCGCTGCAAGACCCAAAATTGCGGATTATCCTTTTACCACTCTACATCCTCATCTTGGTGTTGCGCGCATTGATGCTCGTGAATTTGTTTTGGCTGATATTCCCGGTCTAATCAAAGGAGCACATGAAGGTGTGGGAATTGGGGATCGTTTTTTAGGACACGTAGAACGTTGTAGTGTTTTACTCCATTTGATTTCTGCTCAAGAAGAAGATGTGGCGAAGGCATACCAAATTTTGCGTAATGAATTAGAAGCATATGGGAACAGTCTGAGTGATAAGGCTGAAATTATCGCTTTAAGTCAGATAGATACTCTCACTGCTGAAGAACGTAAAGCTAAGCAAGAGATTTTACAAAAAATAACAGGTAAATCTGTGCTGATGTTTTCTGCGGTTAGTCGTGAAGGTTTAGAAAATGTACTACGCGCTGTTGCACATATTATTGAAATGGCACGCAAAAAGCATGATGACGGAGAATAGCAGGATTGATTAAAATGGTAGTTGGGTTGCAAAAACTTGCACATTATAAACGCATTGTGATCAAAATTGGATCTGCACTTTTGGTTGATCCGCAGACAGGTTTACGGGCTGATTGGCTCAATAGTTTGATAAATGATGTTGTCAAGTTGCGTCAAAAAGGTGTTGAAATTTTATTAGTGTCTTCAGGTGCTATTGCTTTAGGAAGAACATTGTTACAACTTCCTAAAGGAACTTTGAAATTAGAAGAGAGTCAGGCATGTGCTGCTTTGGGGCAAATTGAATTAGCGAAGACATATGGTGATGCGCTTGCTCAGTATGGATTAAAAACAGGACAAATTTTACTCACTCTATTCGATACGGAAGAACGACGGCGTTATCTCAATGCACGTGCTACGATTAATGTACTTTTGCGTTTTGGAGCGGTGCCCGTTATTAATGAAAATGATACTGTCGCAACAAGTGAAATTCGCTATGGTGATAATGATCGTTTAGCAGCACGTGTAGCAACGATGATGGATTCAGATCTTTTGATACTTTTATCAGATATTGATGGCCTCTATGCGAAGTCTCCCCATCGTGATCCAAAGGCTGAATTTATTCCCTTTATTGCATCGATTACTAGTGATATCGAAAAAATGGCAGATGTTACTGTTTCAGAGATTTCTCGCGGAGGAATGAAGACCAAGCTTGAAGCCGGTAAGATAGCAAATTCTGCTGGAACGGCTATGGTTATTACTTCAGGCAAACGTATGAATCCTCTTACAGCACTTGATAGGGGGGAACGCAATAGTTTTTTTGCTGCCGGTGAAAAGCCTGTCAATGCTTGGAAAACATGGATTTCTGGCCATTTAGCTCCATCTGGTTTTTTGACGATTGATTGGGGAGCGGTGAAGGCTCTTGAATCTGGAAAATCATTATTAGCTGTAGGAGTTATTGCGGTTGAGGGAAGATTCAATCGTGGAGATACGGTTGCAATTGTTGATGTAAATGGAGTTGAGATTGCTCGGGGACTTGTAAATTATGGTAAAGATGAAGTTGTACGTATTATGGGGTGTAAAAGAAAAGAAATTGAATCTATCCTTGGATATGAAGCACGCTCTGCTATGGTGCATCGTAATGATATGGTTTTACGCTGCTTGACCGATTCTGCTTGAAAAAGTTATCTTTTATCTTGTTTATTGTTTTAACAGAGTGAATAATATTATGACTTTAAAAGAACAGATGAAGGAAATGGGGCGAAAAGCGCGCCATGCTGCTGCGGCGCTAGCTATTATGTCTCCTAAACAAAAGAATAAAGCATTAGAAATGATAGCTTTAAGTTTAGAGGCTCAATCAACTGAAATTTTACGAGCTAATCAGCAGGATTTAGAAAATGCTGTTCAGAATAATTTGAAGGCAGCGATGATTGATAGGCTCAAGTTAGACGAGTTGCGTTTGCGTGCAATTATAGAAAGTATCCAAAAAATTGTTTCTTTGCCTGATCCTGTTGGGCAAGTGATGAGTGAATGGACACGTCCAAATGGGCTTCATATTAGCCGTGTTCGTACACCACTTGGTGTGATTGGCATCATCTATGAAAGTCGACCAAATGTTACAATTGATGCAAGCGCTTTGTGTTTAAAAGCTGGAAATGCTGCAATTTTACGCGGTGGCTCGGATAGTTTTCATTCTGCCCATGCACTTCATTCGGCGTTGGTGAGAGGATTGGAGGAAGCTGGTTTTCCTAAAAATGCTATTCAAATGGTTGAAACGACAGATCGTAGTGCTGTTGGAGAAATGCTCAAAGGATTGGATGGTATGATTGATGTTATTGTACCTCGTGGTGGAAAAAAACTCGTTGCACGCGTTCAGTCTGATGCACGTGTTCCGACTTTTGCACATTTAGAGGGACTCTGTCATATTTATATTGACCAATCAGCAAATTTAGATATGGCACGCAATATTGTTTTAAATGCGAAACTGCGGCGTACAGGGATATGTAGTGCTGTTGAGACAGTCCTCATTGACCGCCAAGCATTAAAAAAATTTCTTCCTGTTCTAACTGCTTTACAGGAGAAGGGGTGTGAAATTCGTGCAACAGAAGATATTATTTTTCTGATGCCAGACTTCAAATTAGCTTCTGAAGAAGATTGGTCGTACGAATATCTTGATGCAATTCTTTCTGTCAAAACAGTTGAAGGTATTGAGGGAGCTATTGCACACATTCAACGTTATTCATCAGGGCATACGGAATCGATTATAGCTGAGGATATGGGGGTGGTAAAAATATTTTTTAATCGTTTAGATTCGGCTATTTTACTTCATAATGCATCTACTCAATTTGCTGATGGAGGTGAATTTGGTTTTGGGGCGGAACTTGGTATCGCAACAGGAAAAATGCATGCGCGTGGCCCTATAGGTGTTGAACAGCTAACATCATTTCAGTATCATATTAAAGGAAATGGACAGATTAGGCTTTGAAAAATCTATTTTTTGCATGGAAGGATCGTATGCCCTATGTTGAAAGGTCTAACGTTGTAGGCCTTTTAGGTGGGTCTTTTAATCCACCGCATGCTGGACATCTTCTTGTTGCAAAAATTGCAATTCGGCGTTTGTGTCTTGATCAATTATGGTGGATGGTAACTCCAAGAAACCCCCTAAAAGATTGTACGTACTTACCCTCTTTACATGAGAGAATGCGACTAAGTATTGAACTCGTTGATCATCCGAAGATTCGCGTAACGGGTTTTGAACAGGCTATAGGTAGTAAACTATCAGTAGATACGATTTCTCATATTCTTGCACATTATCGCGGTGTGCATTTTGTCTGGGTTATAGGTGCAGATAGTTTTGCAACGATTCATCATTGGTATCGCTGGCATGATATTGTATCTATGCTTCCTATTGCGATTATTGATCGTCCTTTTTTGCATATGTCAGCACTCTCTTCTCCTATGGCACACATTTACCGTTCTTTTCGTTTAGATGAGAAAGAAAGCAGACGATTACCTTTTATGAAACCACCAGCTTGGACTTATTTGCATGGGCCTTTGTCTTTTCAGTCTTCAACGAATCTTCGTTTAAAAAAAGCATGATTTTTTTGAGTATTTTATCTTTGAGGACCTAAAGTATTGTCTTTCTGGACGGTAATATAAAACATATCCGATGCAATGTAAAAATACGATGGCATCCATGTATGATTTCAATTTTCTTTTACATCAATTAAGTGTAGAAGAGTGAAGTTAAACGGGACATTCAGAGCAGGATTTATTCCAGTAAGCTTATAAGGTGAAGGGTAAGAGTTAGAGTCGGTAGAGTGAATCTGAGGGCAACCAATTGAATGTTAGATAGGTGGGGTAGGGAGATAAAAATTTTCGTTTTAAAGGGTGAAGCAAAATTCGAAAAAGTTTGCTTCTCTTTTAAGAGGGGGTACTTTTTTATACTTTAAATAATAAGAAAGAATATAGGTCTGGAAAACGTGTTACAAAAACATTTTTACAGTATTGCATCTTCGACAGAAAAAAAAATCTTTTCTGCTCGTGATAGTCTCAAAATTATTCTCAAGAGTTTAGAGGATACAAAAGCAGAGGATATAGTCTCTATTGATATTCAGGGGAAATCAGCTTTAGCTGATTACATGGTCATAGCTTCAGCATATTCACAGCGTCATGTAGCTGCTGTTGCTGATCATTTATTACGTACTTGGAAAAACAGTGGCAGCGGTCTTGCAAGTGTAGAAGGGCTTGCGGGAGGTGATTGGGTATTGATTGATACAGGTGATATTATTGTCCATCTTTTTCGTCCAGAAATTCGTCTCTTTTACAATTTAGAAAAGATGTGGCTTGCTCCAGATTTTAACAATACAAAATCGGTACTCTTTGGAGATCATTAACATGCAAATTTCTATTTTTGCTGTTGGTCGCATGAAAAAGGGAGCGGAACATGAATTAGTTCACCATTATTTGGATCGTTTTTCTAAAAGTTCTGGAGCTATAGGGGTTCATTTAAAAAAATTAAAGGAAATATCAGAAAGTCGTGCTCAGACAGCATGTCAGCGTATGGAAGAAGAGGGAAGAAAGCTTATCGAATTTCTGCCTGAAAAATGTCGACTAATCGTGTTAGATGAGCGTGGAAAGTCGATTTCGTCATCTGCTTTTGCGGAAAAAATACAGTTTTATCGTGATGAAGGTATCCGTGATCTCATAATTGCTTTAGGAGGACCTGATGGGCATAATGAACAAATAAGAAGTCGTGCTGACTTTCTTTTGTCTTTTGGTTTTATGACATGGCCGCATCAAATTGCGCGTATACTTCTTACAGAGCAGCTTTATCGTGCTGTAACAATTGTGAGTAATCATCCTTATCATCGTTTTTAAAGTTTTTGTGCGATTTTTAGTACTTAACTATGTATTTATTAATATTGTTTTAGCTGACATCATTTAAAGCAACGTTAGTTTATGCGATGATGCTTAATGGTTGGGCAAATGAAGAAGCTTCTTCATAGAAAGATACGATATTTATACGAGAAATGCGCGATATTTGTCACGCTGTTTTTGAGTACAGGATTTTGCTTTTCTGTATCGCATGCTGAAGATAAAATTAGGAGTGTAGAAGCAGCACATAAAGCGTTGGTAGAAATTCGCCAAAATATTTCCATCTCACATGAGCGTGTTGCTTTTCTTACGCGTCAGGTTGAGCGTTTAAAGAAAGATCAACTTGTTTTGAGTAATGCACTCATAAAAGCTGCTAAAGCAGAACGTGCAGTAGCAAATGATATTGCTGAAAAGGAAGAAAAGCTAAAAAAAATGATAGAAAAGCGGGCACAAGTTTATCAAAATTTGAAAAGTCGTCGTGCTGAATTTGCGGAAGTTCTTGTCATTTTAGAACGTATGGGATTAAAGCCACCTCCTGCTCTTATGGTACGGCCTGAGGATGTGTTAGCTTCTGTACGTAGTTCTGTTTTATTGGGGGCTGTCGTACCTCAGATGCAAGAGAAAACACAAGCTTTAACAGAAAGTCTCAAGGAATTGACTACTTTGAGCAATTCAATTGCTACAGAATATGCAGCATTAAAAATTAAAATGCAAAACCAAGCAGAGCAGCAAAAGCATCTAGAGCTTTTATTAGAGGAAAAAGCCAAACTACAAACAAAAACAGAAAAAAAACTTACAGAGCAACAACAAAAAAACCTTGTTCTTGCGAAAAAAGCCCAATCTTTGGAAGAATTAATTTTAGAACTTGATCGTCAATCAAAACTTAATTCTGATATATCAATACAAGTGCGGAAAAATTTACAATTGTTAGAGCGATCCAATTTTGAAAATAGAAAAGGCTCTTTGCTTTTTCCTGTTTTAGGAACAAGAATTCAGCATGCTCATAAAAATTCGCAGTTTGCTCGCTTTGGTGAGATGATTGAAACAGAAGCAGCAGCAGTCGTTATATCTCCTGCTGATGCTCTTGTTGCTTTTGCTGGACCATTTCGTTCTTACGGACAGTTAATTATCCTCAATGTTGGAAATGGTTATCATATCGTGCTTATTGGTATGTCCAGAATCAATGTCGCTCAGGGGCAATTTGTTCTTGCGGGTGAGCCTCTTGGGACGATGGGGATGCAATTTATTGCGAACAGTGTTGCATTGGATATAGGCAAAACTGCTCCGATGCTTTACATTGAGTTTAGAAAGCAAGGGAAGCCTATAAATCCAACTCCTTGGTGGCGAACTGAAAAAAACGAAAAGGAACCAAAATGATTCGTAAAGTTATTCTTTGGGTCGCTGGGGTATTGCTCGGCGCCAGTTCAATGATTATGGTGCAGTCTTTTGCTGCTAAGAATGAAGGTGAAGCATATAAAGAACTAGCCCTATTTGGTGATATTTTTGAACGAGTACGTATGCAATATGTGACGGTTCCAGATGATAAAAAGCTTATTGAGAATGCTATCAAAGGAATGCTCATATCACTTGATCCCCATTCGTCTTATATGAATGCGCAAGAAGCCAAGGAGATGCGGGATTCTACAAAGGGAGAATTTGGAGGCCTTGGTATTGAAGTAACCATGGAGAAAAATTTAATTAAAGTTGTTTCTCCAATGGATGATACACCTGCTTCAAAAGCAGGGATTTTGGCGGGAGATCTTATTTCAAAAATTGATGGTGTACAGACCAATGGTTATACGTTAAATGAAGCTGTTAATAAGATGCGTGGTGCTCCTGGAACACCAATTACGTTGACGATTATTCGTTCTGGTGTTGATAAGCCGATCGATATTAAGGTCGTTCGTGATATCATCAAAGTGAAGGCGGTGAAATATCGTGTTGAAGGCGATATTGGTTATTTAAGAATCATTCAGTTTTCTGAACAGACTTTTGGCAATCTTCAGGCTGCAATTAAAGATATTCAATCTAAAATTCCTCAAGATAAATTAAAAGGGTATGTTCTTGATTTACGGCTTAATCCTGGTGGTCTTTTAGACCAGGCTGTTAATGTTTCAAGCGCTTTTCTTAATAAAGGTGAGATTGTATCAACTCGTGGGCGTAAAAAGAGTGATGTGACAAGATTTGATGCTAAGCCAGGTGATATCATCAATGGAAAACCTCTTATTGTGCTGATTAATGGTGGTTCGGCAAGTGCTTCTGAAATTGTTGCAGGAGCATTACAAGATCATCGTCGTGCTACAATTTTAGGAACGCAATCTTTTGGTAAAGGATCTGTTCAAACAATTATCCCTTTGGGTGAAGATGGTGCTTTACGTTTAACAACAGCACTTTATTATACGCCGTCTGGCACCTCAATTCAAGGAACAGGGATTACACCTGATATTATTGTAGAGCAACCACTACCTGAAAAATACAAAGGCTATGATGTAAAGGTTGGTGAATCTGCATTAAAAGGGCATATCAAAGGAAAGCAAGAAAGCAATAAAGGGTCTGGCTCAGCTGCTTTTGTTCCCCAGGATCCTAAGGAAGATATTCAATTACATGAGGCTTATAAGCTGTTACGGGGTGAAATGGCAAATGCGGCATTTCCACCAGATCCCAATAAGGATGTTTTAAAGTGAGAAAAGGTGTGTAACAGCTGACAGCTTATAAATTTGGGAGATAATTGAATGGATGCAGTGATTAATTTGAAGGCTCTTCCTTATAGAAAATCTGTTGGGATTGTTGTCTTTAATCATGTAGGTAAAGTTTGGGTTGGACGCCGTTTAATGACGTGTGCACACGTTGATACCGAAATATCTCATCGTTGGCAGCTTCCTCAAGGGGGAATCGATGAGAATGAAAAGCCATTCGATGCAGCATGTCGTGAACTTTACGAAGAAACAGGAATTCGATCTGTAAGGTTGATTAAGGAAGCACAGGATTGGTTCCATTATGATTTTCCACAAGAACTTGTTGGGTGTACCTTGAACAATAAATACCGTGGACAGATACAAAAATGGTTTGCTTTTCAATTTACAGGGGATCTCTATGAAATCAAGATAAATCCTCCGCCAGATGGCAATAAAGCAGAATTCGATCAGTGGAAATGGGTTGATTTGGAAATACTTCCTTCAATTGTTATTTCTTTTAAAAAGCATGTTTATATGAAAGTTGTCGATGAATTTCGAGGTAGCCTTAGAAGATTATAAAAGCTATATAGTGGTAGAAAGCTCTTTTTTTATTAAGATGCTTTATGTTATGTAATCGTTAAGATAATAGAATATTTCTCTTTTATGTAAAGAACTGGAATATAAGATGAAAAAGTTATTTAATTTACTTATAGTTTTTACTCTCTTGAGTATTTCTTCTGTAGCATTTGCTTCAGATTCGAAACCAGCTGCAACCAAGCCTGCAGCAGCTACCTTGCCGAATGGTGCTTCTTCTTTGACCGAAACCTATGGTTTGTGGAGTATTAGCTGCGGTATACAGGAAGGAAAGAAGGTTTGTTTTATAAGCCGTCAGGAAGTGAATGATCAGGGCCGCGTCGTTGTGGTTATGAATGTTATTATCAATGCTGATGGTGTTGTATCTGGTAATTTGACAGTTCCTTTTGGTATTTTGGTTTCCAAGCCTGTTCGTTTACAAGTTGATGAAGGAAAAGCTGTTATCGAGACTGGTATTCGGACTTGTGTACCAGCAGGTTGCATTGTTCCAATAGTTTTTGACAAAAATTATGTGGCTGCTTTACGTGCTGGAAAACATTTGAAGTTGGCTATGACAGTTGCTGCTCCAGGTGAACCAGCTTTAAACGATTTATTCGTTCAATTGAATGGTTTTAGCAATGCACTTAATCGTTTAATTGCTTTGCAAAAATAATCTAAAAGATAAAACGAAGGCGGCCTTTTAAGGCCGTTTTTAGTTTAAGAATTTTGTGTAGTAGGCTTACGGTTAAAACGACGAAATTATTATGTAAGAGATATTCAGAGTTTTTTTAAGATTGTCAGGTTATTTGCTACTGTTGCTATTTTGACCAGCTGTTTTTTATTCGGATACTTGCTTGTTAGGTTCATCATCATAATTATAGAAATGAAGAATTAGAATGTTTCGATTTTCTATTCATGGAAAAAGAAGGTGGAGTATAAAACCATTGTTTGATAAATGGGCTTATTTTAGTGAAAGTTCTATAAAAATCTTTGTTTCTTTAATTGAAAGAAGGATAAACTATGGTTTATACATTGTTTCAAGTGATTGATCTCATTTTCAATATTTATATTAATATTTTAATCGCAAGTGTCATTTTTTCTTGGCTTTGTGTATTTAATATAGTCAATGTACGCAATCGCTTTATTATTTTAATACGAAGCTTTTTGTATCGTCTCACAGAGCCGGTTTTAAACTGTATTCGGCAGGTTTTGCCGAATCTTGGAACAATTGATATTTCACCTATTGTAGTGTTCATAATTATTTATTTTATTCGTATGTTCATGTGGAATGCTTATGCAAACATGTATCTATAAAAATATTGCATGAGATGAGTAAAAATGTTTCATCAGTTTGGTACGGATGGTTTAATTTTGTTTATATATCTCATTCCAAAATCTCCCGTAGATCGAATAATGGGAGTTGAATGTAAAGATAATGGAAAGCAATATCTGGTTGTACGCCTTCGTGCTGTTCCTGAAGATGGAAAAGCAAATAAAGCGCTTATCAAATTTTTAGCGAAGCAATGGAAAATTCCATCGTCTTGTATTTCTCTGAAAAGTGGTGCACAATCTCGCTACAAACAGCTTTACTTTTCCACACATTTGGAAGAACTAAAGCAAATATGGAAATCTTTAAGAGATTGCATCTCAAAATAAAAACTCATTTAAAAACAGGCTTTATTTTTTTGAAAGAGTCACACTTCTTTATTGCGCTCAATAGCTTGCTTAATCAGTTCACATGCAAAACTTTTATCACGCCAACCTTCAATTTTAGCCCATTTCCCTGGCTCAAGATCTTTGTAATGTTCAAAAAAATGCTCAATTTGTTTTAATGTAATTTCAGGAAGATCTGTATAGTCATGAATATTAATATAACGTTTTGTTAATTTTGGAGTAGGGATAGCAATAATCTTTTCATCTTTACCACCGTCATCTTCCATAATTAGGGCCCCGAGGGGACAAACATTAATAACACAGCCCGGAAGGAGTGGACGGGTATTACAAATAAGGACATCAATTGGATCACCGTCATCTGACAGTGTATGTGGGACAAAACCATAATTTCCTGGATAAACCATCGATGTATAAAGAAAACGGTCAACAAATAATGCACCCGATTTTTTATCCATCTCATATTTTATTGGTTGACTACCAAGAGAAACTTCTACGATGACATTGATATCTTGTGGGGGATTTTTACCAACGGGAATTTCTTTAATATTCATGTAAATATCCTTTCCGAAGTATGGTGAAATTAGGTACAATAAAAGGTTTGACCGAAGAAGTTATAAAATTAGCTTAAAACTGTTGAGCGTGTTTTTTCAAAACGTTTGCGTTCATTAGGATCTAGATAAAATTTGCGGAGACGAATATTTTTAGGAGTCACTTCTACAAGTTCATCATCTTGTATCCACGATAGAGCACGTTCTAATGTCATTTTAAGAGGAGGAGTTAATTTTACGGCTTCATCTTTTCCAGCAGCACGCATGTTTGTTAGTTTTTTTCCTTTTAAAACATTCACTTCTAAGTCGTTATCACGTGAGTGTATGCCAATAATCATGCCTTGGTAGACTTTAACACCAGCACCGATTATCATAGGTCCACGATCTTCAAGATTAAAAAGAGCATAAGCGACAGATTCACCGTTATCATTTGAAATCATCACACCATTGACGCGGCCATCAATGTCTCCCTTATAAGGTTCATAAGCGTGAAAGAGGCGATTCATAATTGCTGTACCACGTGTGTCAGTTAAAAGCTCAGATTGATAGCCTATAAGGCCTCGCGTTGGTGCATAAAAGACAAGACGTACACGATTA
The DNA here is from genome assembly GCF_013388295.1 of Bartonella alsatica. NCBI lineage: Bacteria > Pseudomonadati > Pseudomonadota > Alphaproteobacteria > Hyphomicrobiales > Bartonellaceae > Bartonella > Bartonella alsatica. Next base: position 1,156,099 of record NZ_CP058235.1, read on the forward strand.
CCGCCAGAAGGACGCAATTCAACCATTTCAGCTTTACGTTCAGACATTTTTTGAACGACCGTTCCTGAATATTCCTCATCAACATCGATGACAACTTCTTCGATTGGTTCAAGAGTTGTTCCGTTTTCATCTTTTTGCATAACAACGCGTGGCCGTGAAACACTGAGCTCAAATCCTTCACGGCGCATATTTTCGATGAGAACTGCAAGCTGCAATTCTCCTCGTCCTGAGACATAGAAAGAATCTTTATCAGCTGATTCTTCAATTTTAAGAGCTATATTGCTTTCTGCTTCTTTTAACAAACGATCACGGATAACACGGCTTGTTACTTTATCACCTTCAGTTCCTGCAAGGGGGCTATCATTGACGAGAAAGCTCATAGTAACAGTGGGAGGATCAATTGGTTGAGCGGTAAGAGGTTCATTGACCGTGGGATCACAGAAAGTATCAGCAACAGTACCTTTTTGTAGCCCAGCGATTGCTACAATATCACCGGCAATGCTTTCTTCAATAGGTTGCCGCTCTAACCCACGAAATGCTAAAATTTTCGAAATACGCCCAGTTTCTAAAAGCTTTCCATCTTGTCCAAGAACTTTAATACTTTGATTGGGTTTTATAGAGCCCGAATGAATACGGCCTGTAATAATTCGCCCAAGAAATGGATCTGCTTCAAGAATAGTTCCGATCATACGAAATGGTCCTTCTGCTACATTAGGAGAAGGAACATGGCGGATTACAAGATCAAACAGAGGGCTAAGTCCTTGATCTTTTGGTCCCTCAAGGGCTTCAGCCATCCATCCATCGCGTCCTGATCCATAGAGGATGGGAAAATCAAGCTGTTCATCGGTTGCATCAAGAGCAGCAAAAAGGTCAAAGACTTCATTAATAACTTCGTCAGCACGCGCATCAGGGCGATCAATTTTATTAATGGCAACAATAGGACGTAAACCTACTTTCAATGCTTTGCCGACAACAAATTTGGTTTGCGGCATAGGCCCTTCAGCGGCATCAACAAGCACAATTGCTCCATCTACCATATTGAGGATACGTTCAACTTCACCACCGAAATCAGCGTGGCCAGGAGTGTCAACAATATTAATTCTGGTATCTTTCCAAACAACAGACGTTACCTTCGCTAGAATTGTAATTCCCCGTTCTTTTTCAATATCGTTTGAATCCATCATACGTTCGCTGGTACGTTGATTGTCACGGAAATTTCCTGATTGCTTGAGCAGTCCATCTACGAGCGTTGTTTTCCCATGGTCAACGTGGGCGATAATGGCAATGTTACGCAATTGCATAAATTTTCTTCTTTTCGTTTAATGAAATTCCATTTGAGGTAGAGCTTTTGCGTCCCTTACCTTAACTATTACAAAACATTTTACATGTTTTTTAATACTTTGGGAAGAGGAGGAAATATTTTTATGGAAAAGTGTTTTAAAGGCTTTTGATGTTCTATTAAATCTGAAAATTTTTGAGTTTATGAGCATTTCACATAAGGGATGCATTAAGAAACAAATTGTTCTTTTATGATAAGGCATGTGCTTTAGTTGTAGCGTATAAATAATATTAAAATCCAATACAGAACTGTGTTATTAAGATATTGATTTATAATGATATAAACATTATTTTCTATATTGAATTAGAGTGCTCAGTAGAGTAACATTCTTTCATTTATACCTTTATTATTTATTGAAGCAAAGATTATTTATCTGCATATTTTAAGAGGTTTAATGTATTAATGAAAATTTGTCTGAGAAAGGATTAAATACGTCAATCTCTCATTTTATTTGTCGGTAAGCAGTTTTTTCTTATTCATAAATGAAATTATAGTATATTTATCTCGAAAAAATAATTTAAATTATATCAAATGTCGATAATATTTAGATAATAACAATTTTAAGATATTTAAGCATTTTATATATAAACTGTTAACTTAGAAAACAGAGATTTTTTAATTAATATACAAATCGAGTTTCATCATTAAACTAGTATTTAGAGGTGTGTGAAGCACCTTAATAAAAAAAGAAATGGTGAAAAAGTAATTGATTTTGTAAATGTATGATTTTTATATCAAGATAATGAAGATATATTATTCATATATTTTTTGTAGTGAGAAATTTTTGAAATATTTAAAATATTTGCCATTCTATATAAAAACAAAAATTTACAATTTTGATAGTAAAAAAAACCTGATACATCATTGAGCGTTTAAATATTGGGGAATTTGTAAACATAATTAATAAAAAAATCAGTTTGTCAGATAGTTCTTTCATTTATGATTGGAATAGAATTATCTATAACTTAGAGTAATAATAAATTTTCTAAAGTTACAAAATTATTATTTTTAAATTAAAATATTTAATTAGAAACTTTATTTATAATAACAATTATCTAAAAGTAAAATTAAAAGTTTAAGAATAAAAATTATTTTTTATTGTCACTAGTAAAAAAATGTTCTTGGAAATACTACAGCACCAAACGAATCAAGTGGAAAAAGCTTCTTGCAGCTTAAAGAAAATTGTCTAATTAGATTCAGACAGGTTTAGTGAAAAAAGCTCAGACGCAAGTATATCATTTAATGCTATTAAAGTAGAAAATAATAAGAGGATTTGAAATAACGTAATATAACAGTATTAAGAAATCTAATTTAAGATGTATAGTGCTGTTTTATGTTCTTTAAAATCAAGGTTTTCTCAACTATTTCTAATAGAAGCATTTTTGTTTTCCCGTGTTAGAGTAGAGTCCCAGATAAAATGAAGGCAGCAACAGAAAAATAGATTACAATCCCCATGACATCGACTAAAGTTGCGACAAGGGGAGCTGAAGCACTTGCTGGATCAAATCCTAAACGTTTAAGAATAAAAGGAAGCATAGAACCGGATAAGGATCCGAATGTAACGATTCCGACTAAAGCTGTGCCTACTGTTATGGAAACAGCAATCCAATGTTTACCATAGTCATAGATACCCAGTTGTTGCCAAAAAACAATACGCATAACTCCAATGATTCCAAGTAAAAGACCAAGGGACAACCCTGTTGGAATTTCGCGAATGATGACTTTCCACCAATCCTTAAGCGTCAGTTCACGTAAAGCTAATGCACGAATAATAAGAGATGTAGCTTGTGAGCCAGAGTTTCCTCCTGAGCTCATAATAAGAGGAATGAACAGTGTAAGGATAATAGCTTTTTTAAGTTCTGTTTCAAAATATTGCATAGCACTGGCTGTCAACATTTCACCGACAAAAAGTAAAGCAAGCCAGCCTCCACGTTTTTTCATCATTCCAAGAAAGTTGATTTGCATATAGGGTTTATTGAGAGCTTCCATACCTCCAAATTTATAGGCATCTTCATTCATTTCATCAACCATTGTATCAAGGACGTCATCGACTGTCACAATACCAATAACATGGTTTCCGTCATCAATAACTGGGACAGAGAGAAGATCATGGCGCTGAAAAAGACGAGCAATGTCTTCGTGATGGGTGTAGGGAGATATTGTAATGGGAGTGTCATGCGTGACGACGTTTAGAATTTGTTCATCAGGTGAAGCAAGAATCAAATTACGGAGTGAAATAGCTTTGAGGAGAGTCCCTGTTTTAGGATCAATGACATAGCTTGTGTAAACTGTTTCACGTGTACGCTCAACATCACGAATGTGATCAAGAGTTTTTTTGACAGTCCAATTTGCTGGTACCGCTATAAATTCTGTTGTCATTAGCGCACCAGCTGTGTGATTAGGATAACTTGTAAGTTTTTTTAGTTCGGCTCGCGTTAAGGGTTTAAGTAAAGCATAAAGCCGCGTACGGGTTTCTTTATTCATCTCTTGAAAAACATCCGCAGCAGCATCTGCGGACATACCGTCAAGAATTTCAACAGAACGGTTCACTGGCAGGAGTTCAAGAATAGCTGCTGGTTGTTCAAGTTCTGGTTTATCAAAGAGTTCAATAACATAATCAAGAGGTAGAAGGCTAAGAATAGCTACACGCTCCATGATATCGAGATCATTTATGATATCAATTGAGTCCGCAAAATGATAATTTTTTAATTCTTCGGCAAGAGCTTCAGGAGAAGAATTTTTGAAGTCGAAGGTCGTGCTGATTTCAGTCATGATAAAGTACCTTCCGAAGGATTGGGAAATTGCGAATTTAGGTATATGAATAAGGCAGAACAAAAGTTATAGAAGATTTAAAAAAAGCTCCCAATTATTAATATTTAAACTAAAGTCAAGGATAGATTGCAGGTTATAAACAATTTCATGAATCAGGTACGTAGGGATTTTTATTTTTGTTTATCTCCTTATGATAAAAAACATCTTTTATTTCTTCTACTAAAATACATGTCTGAAAGGCACTTTTGAAGCATACTAAATAAGTTTAATAATATTATAATGTGTGTCGTAAAGACAATTGTTATACCTTAAATTTATAATGGAGATAGAGAATATTATGACAAAAGCAGCAATGTTGGACTGGAAGCGATTTTCAGAGCTTCCTAATTTTTCTTTAATAAGTGATGAAGATTTTAAACCTGCTTTTGAACAAGCGCTTAAAGAAGCAGAAAAAGAAGTAGAGACGATTGCAACGGTGCAAGAACCACCAACACTTGAGAATTTTCTGCAACCTTTTGAGCTTTCTGGTAAAGCGCTTGATTGTGTATGTTCAATATTTTTCTTACGTTCAGGTGCTCATAGTAATGCGTTGATTCAGCAGTTAGAACAAGAATTTGTTGTAAAACTTTCTCGTTATTCTTCGAAAATTATGATGGATGAACGGATATTTGCAAAAATAGATGTGCTTTATAAGCAGTCGCAGCAGAATATGTATGATAGTGAAACAACACGTGTGCTTGAGTTATGGTGGAAAAAGTTCGTTTGCAATGGTGCAAAACTTGATGAAAAAGGTAAGAAACGGCTCGTTGAAATTAATGAAAGACTTGCTTTTTTAAGTGCTAAGTTTGGTCAGCATGTCTTAAAAGATGAAGCTGAGTGGATTTTATTTTTAAAACAAACAGATTTATCTGGTTTGCCAGATGATCTCATTGCTTCAATGAAGGAAATAGCTCGTGAAAGGGGCAATGAGGGAGCCTATGGGTTAACATTGGCACGTTCAGTGATTGAACCTTTTTTAAAATTCTCTCATCGTCGAGATTTACGTGAAAGTGCATTTCAAGCTTGGTCTAAACGAGGTGAAAATAATAATGATAATGATAATAGAGCGATTATTGTAGAGATTCTTGCACTTCGAGATGAACAGGCTAAATTACTAGGATATAAATCCTTTGCAGATTTGAAGCTTGATAATACTATGGCGAAGAATGCTGATTCCGTTATGGATTTACTCATGTCGGTATGGGAACGAGCAAAAGCTAAAGCAGTTAATGAACAAACTGAATTACAAGATTTTGCAAAAAGTCAGGGAAGTAATGAATCCTTAGCAGCTTGGGATTGGCGTTATTATGCTGAAAAATTACGCGCTGAAAAGTTTTTTTTCGATGAAGCTGAAGTTAAACATTATTTGCAACTTGATCGCATAATTGAAGCAGCTTTTGCAGTAGCAAAAAAACTCTTTGGGATTTCATTTGAAGAAAAAAAGACTGTTACGCTTTGGCATCCTGATGTACGTTTGTGGGAAGTAAAAAAGTCTGATGGAAGTCTACTCGGGCATTTTATCGGTGATTATTTTGCTCGTTCTTCAAAACGGTCTGGTGCATGGATGAGCAGATTGCAATCGCAGCATAAATTAAATGGCGGACAAAAGCCTATTATCTATAATGTGTGTAATTTTGCTAAGCCACCTAAAGGAGAGATTGCTTTTTTATCCCTGGATGATGCACGTACACTTTTCCATGAATTTGGTCATGCATTGCATGGTTTGCTTTCTAATGTAACATGGCCATCTGTGTCTGGAACATCTGTTTCACGTGATTTTGTTGAACTTCCTTCTCAACTTTACGAACATTGGTTAACTGTACCAGAAATTTTAAAGTCTTATGCTACGCATGCAAAAACAGGACTTCCTATGCCGCAAACATTAATAGATAAGGTTTTGTCAGCACAGACATTTAATGCAGGTTTTGCTGCAGTTGAATTTACTTCATCAGCTTTAGTAGATATGGCTTTTCATCAAGGACAAAAGATAACTGATCCGACAGTGTTTGAACGTCAAGAGTTAGAAAAACTGCAAATGCCTGATACAATTATTATGCGTCATCGACCTCCACATTTTACGCATATATTTTCAGGTGATGGTTACGCCGCTGGTTACTATTCTTATATGTGGTCGGAAGTACTTGATGCTGATGCTTTTCAGGCTTTTGAAGAAACGGGAGATGTTTTTAATTCAGAGCTTGCTGATAAGTTGAGACGTTTTATTTACTCTGCAGGAGGAAGTCGTGATCCAGAAGAACTATATAAAGCTTTTCGGGGACGGTTGCCTTCATCAGAGGCAATGATTAAAAAACGTGGATTGTAAATGATAACGGTAGGTATGGTTTAGACTATACCGTTATTTCTTTTTGGTCTTTATTTCTGTTAAGGTTTACCAAACCCCTATCATGATCATGTGAAAAGAGGGCTTTTTATTTTATTCGACTTTTGGTTTGTGAAAAAAATGAGACTCTGTGTTTTTAACAGATCATGGAAAAGAAAAATTATCAGCTCTCTCTTTCTGATGGCCATTTGGGGGTGACCATGATTTTTTCATAAGACTTTGATCAATTTTGTTTAGTAAGTAGGTGTTTTGTTGTGTCATCTCATCGAGGCTTATAGGTGGTTGGCGTTCAATATTATGTAAGCCTTGTACAGATTGCAGAGTATTTGTGTTGGTAAGAGGTATGTTTTCATGAGAAAAGACAGGAAGCTTTAAAATAGCTTCTAATGGTTTCCTTAAATAAGAGACAAGTTTTTGCTTTCCTTCAAAAGTAAAATTAATGCCATCATTGGTGCGAAGTCTGGTTATTTTCCCATTGACATTATAACCTGAAAAAGAAAATTGACCTTGTGCGCTAATAAAACCATCCCAAATATTGATAAAATATCCTCCTGCAGCTTCTGTTGCATTTTTATAAAGTTCATTAAAGGTTTGTATTTTTTGTGTTAAACTATTATTTTCAAAGGCTGGCTGTCCCATCCAGATCCATGGTTTTCCAGAGTTATGTAGGCTTTCAGTAATTTCGATAATTCTTTGCTTATAGATATTCATCCATTCTGGTTGGAGAGGACTGAATACGCCATGAGAGTTTGTGATTGGTTGGTTATCATTTGCGCCTATTATCATAACAATGACATCAGGTTTATTTTTATCGATAAGTTCAGGAATACTATTTTTCCAAGAAATGTGATCAGTTCGAACTAAGCCAGAAGATGGGACTGCATTGTTTATGATGATAATATCGTTATCATCAATAAAAAGTTTGCTCAGTTCATTGGCAGCAGTAGAAGCTACAAAGTCACCTATAACGAGAATTCGTTTTGCGTTTGTATCTTTCAATTTTTGTACGGTTTTTTGTATGATAGCCTTTTTCTTTGGTTGATATACTTTAGGTTCCATAGTTCGCGGCTGTTGTTGTGGTTGCTCTTGTTTGTTACGTTCTAACAACCATTTAAAAAAGTTCGTTGCTTTGCTTGAAGATGGTTGTATAACACTCACAGCAAATAGAGAGAAAAACAGGAAGATTAAGTGTATCGAGCGGAAATAAGACAAACACTTTACTCCAAATTATTGTTTTCGAAGAAGGAAGAGAACTTCACGAGTTGGATATCCATTTGCTGTTAAGCCGTGTCGCAGTTGAAAAGCTTTAAGCGCTTTCTTAGAAGCTGGACCAATTTTTCCATCAATTTCTCCATCATAATCACCCAGCGCAGCTAAGCGAGATTGTAATTCCATACGCTCTTTGAAAGTAATAGGCTTAAATGGTCGTTCCCAATCTTGGACTAATCCCGGATGTCCAGCAATGCGATCAGCTAGTAGAGCAACAGCTAAAGCATAACGATCCGAATTATTATAGCGTTTAAGAACAAAGAAGTTTTTTGTTATTAAAAATGCAGGTCCTTTGGGGCCATCAGGATATTTCAATATTGCATGCTCAGATGGAGAAGGAAAAGGTTTTCCATGTGCATGCCGAACTCCCAACTTTTTCCATTGTTTAAAGGAAAGCCAATTTTCAGGAAATGTTTTCCCGTGTGGTAATTTAACCTCAATTCCCCAAGGAAGGTCAGATCGCCAACCATTTATATGAAGTAAATTAGCTGTAGTAGCAAGGGCATCTGGAATTGATTCCCAAATATTGCTGTATCCATCGTTATCCATGTCAATAGCATAGGCAAGGTAACTAGTTGGAATAAATTGCGTATGTCCAAGAGCACCTGCCCAAGATCCAATCAGTTGAGAGCGCTGAATATTACCATTTTGTAAAATTTTCATAGCTGCAATAAGTTGCACACACGCGTATTTTTTACGCTTTTGGTCTGCATAGGCTAAGGTTGCTAATGAACGGATAGTATCACGCATCACAACTTTATTTTCTAAAACTTTTCCATAATTACTTTCCACTGACCAAATAGCGAGAAGAATATTGCGGTTAACACCAAAACGCTTTTCAATTTTTGGAAGCCACTTCGCCCATTTTTTCGCTTGATATTGTCCTTCTATAATTGCGATATCATTAACCCGATTGTCAAAATAGTTCCATGAAGGATCAATAAATTCTGGTTGATATGCTGCTCTTTTTAAAACTTCTGTGTCAATTGCAGTGACATCTTTAAAAGCCATATCAAATATAGTTGGTGAAATATTGTTGGCTAAAGCTGTTTTTTTAAATTCTTCAACCCAGCGTTTAAAGCCATTATCAGCGTGTGAAAGTGAAGAAAAGAATATTGAGAAAGCAAAAAGAATAAAAGCTGAACCAATGATATAAGTTCTTTGGTTTATGAATTTCTCCAACGATGAAAATACTTTAAATTCTATTTTTTGCATTTTAAAATTCCCGCTAAGGTTAAATGATTTTATTTTTGTATTTGGTTTAATTGAGTATGTTGTCAAGTTTCCAGAAAAGCTGAAAAGGATTATTTATGTTGAGAAAGTACTCTTCAATAATATTGTCTCTTTTTTCATCTTTTTGCTATGCATTATAACGATAGTTACAATAGATAAGACAGCTTTTAATAATTTAATTATGACATATGATAAACAAAATCGGAAATCTATATAGTAAACTAAGAATGAACAGAGTGCAGAAAATCCGTAAAGCAGTATTTCCCGTAGCAGGTCTTGGTACACGTTTTCTTCCTGCAACAAAAACGATACCTAAAGAAATGCTGACAATTGTTGATAAGCCTGTTATTCAATATGTTGTAGATGAGGCACGTGAAGCGGGTATTGAGCATTTTATTTTTGTCACTGGACGCAATAAAGCAGTAATTGAAGATTATTTTGATGCACAAGTTGAATTATATACAACACTTGCTGAACATGGCCGCAGAGAGGAGCTTGAGCATTTACAAGACTTACAACCTTCACCAGGTATGACTTCCTTCACAAGGCAACAGAAACCTTTAGGATTGGGGCATGCTCTTTGGTGTGCGCGTGAGTTAGTGGGGGCGGAACCTTTTGCTTTATTGTTGCCGGATATGCTGATTCAAGCTAAAAATAACTGCCTTTCTGAAATGATGAATCTTTATGAAAAAACAGGAGGAGGAAATATTATTGCTGTTCAGGAGTGCGATCTTGAGGAAGCACATAAATACGGTATCGTTGGCAAAGGTAAACAAATTGCAAATGGTTTTAAAATTACAAAAATGGTAGAGAAACCAACAAAAGGAACAGCTCCATCGAATTTGTACATCAATGGGCGTTATATTTTGCAACCAGAAATTTTTAATATTCTCTCCAACCAAAAACGAGGAGCAGGAAATGAAATTCAGTTAACGGATGCGATGGTACAGCTTTCAAATGAGCAAGATTTTTTTGGTTTCCAGTTAGAGGGATTCGCTTTTGATTGTGGTTCTAAAACTGGTTTCATTGAAGCCAACGTTGCATTTTCTTTGGCACGGGCTGATATGCATAGTCAAGTTTCTGCTTCATTAAAAAATTTACTAGAAACAATTAAAGTTGAAAAATGATATAGATTCCTCATTTAATTTTATATATCAAATTTGATCATGACAATACAGTCTTCTCTTCTGTCGGGTTTGCAGAGTGCCGTTACATCGGCACTTAAAACACTTGCGAGTGAAAAACAGGGGCTTGAAGCCCTTGAAACTGCTCTTCTTGGAAGCCTTTCTTCCTCTTTTAAAGCTGCTGTACAAACTATTAGAAACGCCAATGGTCATGTGGTGATTACTGGCCTTGGTAAAAGTGGTCATATAGGTACAAAAATTGCTGCAACCTTAGCTTCAACGGGGACACCTGCTTTTTTTGTACATGCTGCAGAAGCCAATCATGGTGATCTTGGTATGATTGGATCTGATAATGTTATTCTCGCTTTGTCGTGGTCAGGCGAAACCTTGGAATTAAGTGGTATTATAAATCACGCTGCGCGTTTTCACACGCCACTTATCGCAATGACATCGGGTGAGCACTCTACATTGGGACGACAAGCTGATATTGTACTATTGTTGCCGAAGATAGAAGAGGCTTGTCCCCATGGGCTTGCTCCTACAACTTCAACAGTTATGCAATTAGCAATGGGAGATGCATTAGCTGTTGCGCTTTTAGAAATGCGTGGTTTTACCGCAACGGATTTTAAGATTTATCATCCTGGTGGTTCTCTTGGTGCAAACCTTAAATACGTGCGTGATATTATGCATGATGGTGACAGTATTCCTTTGGTTGTGCAAGGTACAAGTATGACTGAAGCTATGAGTGTTTTGGTTAAAAAACATTTTGGTTGTGTTGGCGTTGTGAATCAAGAAGGTGAGTTAATTGGGATTGTGACCGATGGTGATCTCGCACGCAACATTCACTTTAATTTGTCAAAATTTAATGTAGATGAGGTGATGACGAAAGATCCAAAAATTGTGGAGCCAAATACATTGGTTGGTGCGGCGACAGCTTTTATTAATGATCACCATATTGGTGCTTTTTTCGTGGTTGAAAATAAGAAACCAATAGGGATTGTTCATTTTCATGATCTTTTGCGCATTGGTGCAGCTTAGGTGAAGGAGTATCCATACCAGATAAAATTTTGTCTGTGAAACAACTTTATTGAGACGTTTGTTGCAAAAGGTGATAGTTTTCGTATTTCATGGCTTACTACAAATTATTCTCGTAGAGGATTATATAGGGATCTTTGTGTAACTTAGAGAAGACTTTTATCAGGAGGAAGATTTTACCGCTTCTTGTTATGCGTTACCCTACATTTTTCTAATAAAATAGAAGCCTTGGCTTTTATGTTATTTAAAATTTTCGCTTAAGAAAAAATTGCGTCCCTGTATGTGATGTACAGAGAAGTTGTGTTGCATTATGCGATATCGTACAATTGACTCGGGATATTGTTCCACGGAGAATGGAGCGTATTTCAATTTCTATGTGTTGAGTACTGACATAATTATATGTACCTTCTGATAGCTTTTCTTCTGTATCTGCTGCTCGGGTTTCAAAAGCACCATTATGGAACGAAGAAATAATACCATTTTCATCAATCCATTTACCATCAATTCCAGTTAGCATATTTTGTTCATAATATTGCAAAAAGCCACAGGAACTTAATACAGAAGCGGTAATTGTAAGACATAAAATACGGCAGATGCGTTTCATTTGATTTACTCTATTTATATCACTTTGCTCTCTAGGCTCTATAACATTGTTAAATTACTCCATGAGTCAAGATGAAAAATATGATAAAAATCAATCAAAAAGCAAAAAAATAGAAAAAAATGCCTTAATGTTGTATTTAATTAACGGCTTGCTAAAATTCGTGGATAAAACACAAGAGGTGAAATATTTCTTATGGTTTACAACAATTTTTATATTAAGCCGCTTAGTAATCTCAAAGGAGATTATTAAAATTATGGTTGGTCCCATTCTTGTTGCGGGTGAAGATTATGGAAGGCGTATAGAGCTTTCTGCTATGCTCCGAGGTTTTGGTCACCGTGTCATTGAAGCAGAAAATGGCCTCCGTACGATTGATCTTTTACACAGACGTAAAAATATTGTGCTTGCGCTCCTTGATGTCGCTATGAGTGATTTGAGTGCGGGTGATTTGATTAAAATGATTAGAGTTGCGGGTGTTTCTATTCCTATTGTTGTGGTAGCACAACAAGAGAATCAAGATTTACTCCAGAAAGCTTTAACAGCTGGAGCTATTGATTATTTGATTCATCCAGTTACATCACTACGGTTGAAAGTCACTTTGGATACTCTTTCTCTTATTTCTGCATTGGAGCGTGAGATTAGTTATATTCGGCGAAAAAATGAGAATCACTTGCGATTTTCTGATCTCTGTATAAAAAGTAGGGCAATGCAGATAGTTCTGGAACAGTCCAGGAGTGCAGCGGCTTCTTTACAAAATCTTTTGATAGAAGGTGAAGAGGGCACTGGACGCGAAACATTAGCCCGTATTATTCATCATGAAGGGTTGTTATCAGAAGGACCTTTTGTTCGCTTCCAATGTTCAGCTATCGTTCATCCAGAAGAAGAAAGCTGCCAGTGGTTTAAAAAATTTCTACCCCTGGTCTCTTCTCTTGAAAAGGGGACGCTTTGTCTTTGTGATGTTGATCGACTCGAGCCCATACAGCAAAAGCGTTTCACAAATTATCTTCAAGAGAGAGAAAAGGCAATAAAGAATAATCCTCCTTCTTTTCGTATCATGGCTATTTCAGCGTCGCGGCTTTCAGATCTAGTTAAAGAAGATTTTTTTTCACGCGGTTTATTTGAACAGCTTTCCCAATTATCGATCAACGTTCCTGCTTTACGGGAATTGAGAGATGATTTTCCAGAGCTTACACAACGTTTGATTAATCGCATTATTAGTGAAACAGGGCGATCTCATGTACATGGTTTAACAGGATCAGCTCTCTCATTGCTTATGCAGTATGACTGGCCTGGTAATCGGGATGAACTTGAGAATTTTCTATTTCGTGCAGTTTTACTCAGTAAGGGACCATTATTAACTGTTCGAGATTTTCCCCAATTAATGGGCAAGCCATTAATAAATATTCCAAATATCATTGAGGGTAATATTCAAGAAGATCATGAACAAGAGTCAATACAATTTTTAAATGCTGAAGGGCACGTTCGCACTTTTTTAGAGATGGAACGTGATATTATTGAGAAAGCGGTTAAACATTATAAAGGACATATGAGTGAGATTGCTCGTCGTCTTCATATTGGTCGCTCTACACTTTATCGAAAAATAGAGGAATTGAGAGCAGTAAAAAGCCAAGAACGGAAATAAAATCGACGATAAATTTCCATTTATAAAAAGTATAATTTTCAAAAATTGTAGTGGCTTTTGGTAAAGAAAGTAGAAAACTTCTGACTTTTAAAAAGGTATTGTGTATTTTAAATATTAGGTATTAAGTATAATTTTGAAAATTTAATAAGTATTGATTTTATTTGGTTGGGTTATTTTTAACTCTTTTTCCTTTTTTAGTTGTCAAAACTTTAGCTCAGTTTACATTCATTTAAATCGAGAGATAGTTTTTATACTTTTTAGTATTAGAGCTAAAATTTTGAAATTATCGATTAGATTTATATTCTCTTAAGTAAGAGATGGCATTCTGTCTATTGCAATGATTAAGGTATGATCATTAATTTTAATGTTGCGGTTTGTATCGATGATGGTGCAATGGCTTAAAAATGGAAAGTTTATCTTCTTTGACTCTGTTACAGTTTGTTATCAGTTTTATCATATTTTTTTTTATTGCGTGTATGTTGGCGATCTATACATATGGACGTTTTGTTAAAAATGCTAAGGGAGAATGTTCTTATGCTTTTAATGTTAAAAAAGATGAAACACAGTTTGATCGTATAGTAAGTCAGTTAGCAAAAGAAACAGGAGGATTAGGGGTTGACAAAGATGCTCTTTCACTCATCATCAGCAATTTGGATGCGTTTTGTGTTCGTGCAATAGGCGCAGCACAGGCTGGGCGTAGTCTTGATTTAATGTATTATATTTGGGATGATGATTTAACCGGCCGTTTGTTATTAAGTGAAATAGTGGAAGCAGCTGATCGGGGTGTTCGAGTACGCCTTCTTTTGGATGATATTAATGCTCAGGGGCGTGATCCAGCTTATATTGCGCTGGATAAACATCCTCATATTGAAGTAAGAATGTTTAATCCAGGGCGATCACGTAAGGGTGGTTTACGCCGTGGTTTGGAGATTATATTGCGGGCAATTACTGTAACGCGCAGAATGCATAATAAAGCTTTTATTGTAGATGGCCGGGTAGCTTTTGTAGGAGGACGCAATCTTGCAGATTCTTATTTTGACGCTGGTAAAGAATCACATTTTCGAGATTTGGATTTGATGTTAATTGGCCCTTCGGTTAAAAAGGTGGAAACTATTTTTGATAACTTTTGGAATAGCTCTGTCGTTTTACCGATTCACTCTTTGGTTATTCCTAAAAGTGCAAGCGACCTTAGTTATTGGAAGGATAAGTTGCGCAAGTTTCGTAATTCCAAGGTTGCGAAAGTTTATTTAGACTATATCAAAGAGCATATTAACTTTAATTATTTTATCCAGACAGGAAAGCGATTATTTTTAGCAGATAAAGTTATTGTTCTTTCTGACCCTCCTGAAAAAGTATTGCGCAAAAAAACAGGAAATTGGCTCATGAAGGCTCTCTCACAGGTTATTGGTGAAGCCCAAGAAACGATCCAAATTACATCACCTTATTTTGTTCCTGGTAAGGTAGGTACGCAGAATTTTAGCAATTTGGTCTCAAAGGGTGTTGATGTCAAAATTCTTACGAATTCTTTAGCAGCTACTGATGTTGCATTAGTGCATGGTGGTTATGTACCGTATCGTAAAGCGTTATTAAAAAGTGGTGTTAAACTTTATGAGTTGAAACCAGATGGAGGTAATCAAGGATTGCGATTATTTAGGTCAAGTAAGGCAAGTTTACACACCAAAGCTTTTTTAGTTGATCGTAAAACTGCTTTTATTGGATCTTTGAATTTTGATCCACGGTCAGCTGCATTGAATACAGAAATGGGTATTCTTTTTGAATGTGCACCGATTACAGCTAGGTTGGATTTGCTTTTTTCTGAGGAAACAACTGGTGAAATGAGTTATCATCTCCGTCTTGGTGATGATAACCGTATTTATTGGGATTTTATTGAAAATGAAAAACAATACAGTATTGATTTTGAACCAGAAAGCAATTTTTGGCGTCGGGTTTTTACAAGAGTAATGAGCTGGTTACCCATTGAATCGCAATTATAAATCTTACAAATCATACATCAAAAAATTATTTTTCTTTTCATTTTATTTTTAACATGGCATAATTCGTTGCCAATCCTCAACTTATGAGAACCGCAGTTGTATTAAAGTCACTTGCGGTGCTTTTTTATTAAAGGAATTTGGCTATGGCAAAGATTGTTGAAACAGGGACAGGAGCGTTAGCCCTTACTTTTGATGATGTGCTTTTACAGCCAGGCCATTCTCTTGTTATGCCTAGTCAGGTAGATCTTAAAACGCGTATCGCAGCTAATATTGAACTGAATTTGCCATTGCTTTCTGCTGCAATGGATACAGTAACGGAATCGCGTTTGGCAATTGCTATGGCTCAAGCTGGTGGTCTTGGTGTTATCCATCGCAATATGTCTTCTGCAGAACAAGCTGAGGAAGTTCGTCAAGTGAAAAAATTTGAATCCGGAATGGTTGTTAATCCGGTAACAATTAGGCCAGATGCAACACTTGAAGAAGCAAAAGCTTTGATGCGCTCCTATAGTATTTCGGGTATTCCGGTTGTTGAAGATGGGGCTAACGGTGGAATTGCTGGTCGGCTTGTTGGCATTTTGACAAATAGAGATGTGCGTTTTGCATCAAATCTACAACAAAAAATTTATGAATTAATGACGCATAAAAATTTGATCACAGTGCGTGAAAATGTTCAACTTGATGAAGCAAAGTATCTTTTACATAGTCATCGTATTGAAAAATTATTAGTTGTAGATGAACAAAATCGCTGTGTCGGTTTGATAACAGTTAAGGATATTGAAAAAGCACAATTAAATCCAAACGCCGCTAAAGATTCGCAAGGTCGCTTGCGTGTTGCAGCTGCAAGTAGTGTAGGAAACGATGGTATTGAGCGGGCTGAACGATTAATTGACGCGGGCGTTGATGTGCTAGTGATTGATACCGCTCATGGACATTCTCAGCGCGTATTAGAAACAGTTAAGCGTATTAAAAAAATGGCGTTTTCTCCAGCTATTATTGCTGGTAATGTAGCAACACCACAAGCTACACAGGCTTTGATTGATAGTGGTGCAGATGCTGTAAAAGTTGGTATTGGTCCTGGTTCTATTTGTACGACGCGAATTGTTGCAGGTGTTGGTGTTCCCCAGCTAGCAGCTATTATGGGTGCTGCAGAAATTGCTGATAAGGTAGGTATTCCTGTTATTGCTGATGGGGGAATAAAAGCTTCGGGTGATTTTGCTAAAGCCTTAGCGGGTGGGGCTTGTGCTGCTATGATTGGTTCTCTTTTAGCAGGTACGGAAGAAAGCCCTGGTGAAGTTTATCTTTATCAAGGGCGATCTTTTAAAGCTTATCGTGGTATGGGATCAGTTAGTGCTATGGCAAGGGGTTCAGCTGATCGTTATTTTCAGGATGAAGTGCGTGATGAGCTTAAATTGGTTCCTGAAGGTGTGGAAGGACAAGTGGCTTATAAAGGTCCGATAGCATCGGTTCTGCACCAACTTGCTGGTGGGTTACGTGCTTCGATGGGCTATGTTGGGGCTAAAAATTTAGCAGAGTTTCGTGAAAAAGCGACGTTTGTTCGTATCACTAACGCTGGACTTTATGAAAGCCATACACATGATGTTGCTATTACACGGGAGAGCCCGAATTACCGAGGTCCTATTTAATGTTTAATGTATAAGAGCTTAGAGCTATATTATATGGTATAAAATCTTTTTGAGAATTGCAGGGAAGTTGTATAATAATTCTTAAAAGAAAGAATTGGAGATTGATATTCCAATTCTTTCAATAGGTTATATGAAATTAAGGAAATTAACTTTTTGTCGTCTTCCGTTCCGATTTTGACGCGCGTTGGCGAGTGTTAGCCTGATCACTCTGGATGGATTTCTTTCCATTGTTTGAGGGCGTTGTATTGTGACGACTTTTAGATGAAGCTGTTTTCCCATTGTTGTAAGTGTTCATTATTTTCTCCTTTTAAATTATCTGGCTTGAAGCCAGTATAATAAAAACGGTTTTGCCAAATAGTGGTTCCAAACCTTTTCTAAAAAGTTAATATTTTGTCAGAAATAAGATGGGTGTGCTGGTCTTAGTAGAAGTGTTTTTTCGTTTTTCAAAAAGATAGCATTTTCGAGATATAAGATATTTAGATACTACATGCTATTTATAGAAAGCCATGAAAATTTAATTTAGGAGGAAACTAAGGGGAGTATGGCTTTTATGTACCGATATTGGGTAAGAAATTTAAGAGTACATTCTGCCTTACAGTATCAAGATAGAATTATATATTTTAGAATGAGAGAAATGTAAAAGGATAGCACATGAAATGAAGGATTTAAAATGCTAAAAAAAGTGCGATCAGAATTATTCAGCTTCCAATGTGAATTTTTCACAGTCTTCAAAAAATCCTATTGGCATTAAGAAAGATAATTTTGTTTTTACTTAAATTGTTTAGTATCTTGTAAAAATTTAATGGGAGAAATGAATGCGCTTAGGTGGGCGTTTGCGTGCAGCAATAGATATTCTACAAGAAATAGAAACTCGGCGTTATCCTGCAGGTAAAGTTTTAAGAGCTTGGGGGCTTTCTCATCGTTTTGCTGGAGCAAGTGATCGTGCAGCAATTGGTACAATCGTTTATGATGTCTTAAGACGGCGTTATTCTTTACAATGGCGTATGGAGAGTGATGATATTCAGGATATCGTTTTTGGTACCTTATTAGATACTGGGAAAATGACAATTGAACAAATTGACAGTGAATTAGAAAGGGATCGATTTGCACCACAGCTATTAGGGATTAAACAGCGTCAATCGTGGCAAAAACGACAATTAATTGATGCGCCAGACTATATTCGTGGTGATATTCCCCAATGGTGTCAAGCTCACTTATATCCTTTATTTGCCGAAAATTGGGTTGTTGAAGCTGCTGCATTAGCAACACGGCCTTCTTTAGATTTACGCGTGAATAATTTAAAGACAACGCCAGAGAAGGTGCTTAAGGAATTAGCAAAGACAAAAATTCAACCATTATCATGGTTTCCGCAAGCCTTAAGGATAGCACCGATTGAAAAGTTTGACCGCCATCCTAATGTTCAAGTTGAACTTGCTTTTCAAAAGGGGCATTTTGAAATACAGGATTTGGGGTCTCAGATTGTTGCTTATCTTGTTGAAGCAAAAGCAGGTATGCAGGTTTTAGATTATTGTGCTGGAGCTGGTGGCAAAACGTTAGCTTTAGCTGCTAGTATGAATAATCAAGGGCAAATTTATGTTTATGATTCAGATAAAGCCCGCTTAGCTCCTATTTTTGATCGTCTTCGACGCGCTGGTGTTCATAATGTACAGCCACGTGAGCATGTAGAAACATTAAAGTCATTAGTAGGTCAGATGGATATAGTTTTACTAGATGCTCCATGTAGTGGTACAGGCACATGGCGACGGCGGCCGGATACAAAATGGCGTTTGACGTTAGAGGAGGTCAAAAAATGCCAAATAGAACAGAAGGCTATTTTGAATGAGGCTATAGATTATCTTAAACCAAATGGACGTTTAGTCTATATTACATGTTCTCTTTTTATGGATGAAAATGAGGAACAAATTTCCTATTTTCTTCGACAGCATTCCAATTTTTATACAATAAATATGCGTGCACTTTGGCAGAAACATTTTAGTTTTTCATCTATTCAACCGATCTTTTCAGATTATGGACTGACTTTATCGCCAGCAACAACAAAAACAGATGGTTTCTTTTTAGCTGTGTTGCAAAAAAAACATTGATACATATTTTCGTATTTTTTATCTTAAATTTTATCAAAAGAACCTTTTTCTCAAGTAAACAGACTTGTGAAAAAAGAAAGATTGAATAATAAATCTTATAGGTTCTCTTTTACAATTATTGATTGGTTTTCTATGAACATATCACATCCAGACACTGTTCTTATTATTGATTTTGGTTCACAAGTGACACAGCTTATTGCACGGCGGGTGAGAGCAATGGGGGTCTATTGTGAAATTGTTCCTTTTCAGTGTGCTTTAGAAGGTATCAAGCGAATAAAACCTAAAGCTGTTATTTTATCGGGTAGCCCTTATTCAGTTGTTGATGATAATTCGCCGCGTGTTCCGATGGAAATTTTTGAAATTGCTGTTCCAGTTCTTGGTATTTGTTATGGTGAACAAGTGATGTGTATTCAACTTGGGGGAAAAGTTGAAGCAGGACATGAGCGTGAATTTGGGCGTGCTTTGTTGGAAGTACAAGAAGAGAGTGCCCTTTTTGATGGTGTATGGGTAAAGGGTTCTTGCTATCAAGTATGGATGAGTCACGGTGACCGTGTTACGGTTTTACCAGAGGGTTTTCGTGTCATAGGAACATCAAAAGGTGCTCCCTATGCTGCTATTGCTGATGAAATAAGGCGCCTTTATGCGGTACAGTTTCATCCTGAAGTTGTGCATACACCAGATGGTGCAAAGCTATTGCAAAATTTTGTTTATAAAATCTCTGGCATTCAAAGTAATTGGTCAATGGCTTCTTATCGTGATCGGGCAATTACTGAAATACGCAAAAAAGTTGGAAAAAATCGCGTGATTTGTGGTCTTTCAGGTGGCGTTGATTCATCAGTTGTCGCTATCCTTCTTCATGAAGCGATAGGAGACCAACTGACATGTATTTTAGTAGACCATGGGTTGATGCGTAAAAATGAGGCTAAGGAAGTTCTTACACTATTCCGAGATCATTATAATATAGAGCTTGTACATGTTAATGCCGCCAATATGTTTATCAACGCTCTAGCAGGTGAAACAGATCCAGAAAAAAAGCGCAAAACGATTGGCCGCCTTTTTATTGAAGTTTTTGAAGAAGAAACAAAAAAAATAGGGGGTGCAGAATTTTTAGCGCAAGGAACACTTTATCCAGATGTCATTGAAAGTGTATCAGCTATTGGTGAAGCACTAACAATTAAGAGCCATCATAATGTAGGAGGATTGCCAGAACGGATGAATATGAAACTTCTAGAGCCGTTACGTGAGCTATTTAAAGATGAGGTTCGCTCGCTAGGGCGAGAGTTGGGATTACCTGAGCAGTTTATTGGTCGTCATCCTTTTCCAGGTCCCGGTCTTGCAATTCGGTGTCCAGGAGAAGTTACACGGGAAAAATTAGAAATTTTACGTGAAGCAGATGCCATTTATCTTGATGAAATCCGTAAAGCGGATCTTTATAATGAAATTTGGCAGGCGTTTGCTGTTCTTCTTCCTGTTCAGACTGTTGGTGTTATGGGTGATGGGCGCACTTATGAATTTGTTTGTGCTCTTCGCGCGGTAACATCTGTAGACGGAATGACTGCTGATTTTTATCCGTATAAGATGGAATTTTTAAGCAAGGTAGCAACACGCATTATTAACGAAGTAAGGGGTATTAATCGTGTTGTTTATGATGTAACATCAAAGCCTCCCGGTACTATTGAGTGGGAATGATTAAAATAAAGTACGACCATTTTAAAATAGGATGTTTTTTAAATTTTGATATTTGGTAGAGTGAGCAATAGCAAACAATTTCTTAAAAAATTATTATATATCTGGTATGATTTTTTAAAATTATTATCTGATTATGTTAGTCAATCTCATTTAAAATTGAGAAGTGTGAAATTTTAGATGTCTGAAAAAAAAATTGTTGCACATCGTGGTGGAGCTAATCTTCATTCTGAAAATACACTTTCGGCGTTTCGTCATGCAATTGCGTTGGGAGTTGATGAAATTGAATGTGATGTTCATCTTCTTAAAAGCGGTGAAGTTGTTGTATTTCATGATTTTTATCTTGAACAATTGGTTGGAAAAAAAGGATATATTTACGATATTGATAATGCAACACGTAGAAAACTTTGCGTGAAAGGAAGTACTGAAGCTCCTCCTTTATTAGAAGAGGTGCTTGATCTTTTAAAACCAACCAATGTTGCTCTACATCTCGAAATAAAAACATGCGGTGAAATTGAGCGTGAAACAATTTTATCTCAAAAAGCGCTTGCGTTGATAAAAAGCCGGAATTTAGAAAAAAGAGTTTCTGCCATCAGTTTTGACCCTACGAGTCTTCGTCCTTTTATTGAATCAGGAATAGCATCTGGTCCATGTATTGATAACTTTGAAGGTGACATGCACCGTCATTTTTCTGAATGGAAACAATTGGGGTATTCTGATCTGAGTTTAAATGGTTCCATTGTCTCACGGGACTTTATTGAATCTGCGTTGGAAGTTGGCTTTACTGTGGGGGTTTGGACAATAAACGGGAAAGCTCGATTGTCGTATTGGCTCAATATGCCTGTACATTATATCACAACAGATCAACCTGATCTCGCTTTACAATTACGTGCACAAAGATAAGCAATAAATTTATAATAATACAGAAGAAACTATATATCTTGACAAAAATAAGGTTAATAGGAAAAAGCAAGAAATATTCGCTTAAGGTGTTAAGAAGAGCAAGATTTTTACTTTATTTACTTATTATTTGTTCGTTTTCCAGTAATTTTATTAAAAGTATGAAAATTCTGATGAGGGACAGTAAAGCTTAATTTTTTACCATAGTCGCTTGTAAGGCGCTCTTTTATTTCAATAGTAAAAATAAGACCATTCCAACGTGTTAAAACATGACATCCTGCTCCTATAGGCTTGATAAATTCAATTTGTGTGTGAAAGACAGGTCCTTTATCTGGATGTTCGCCTAACAAGATTATTTCTGGTCTGAATGCTAAAAGATCAGTTTCTTCATTATAAGAAAGTAAATAATCTAAATGTTGTTCTAGGATTTTTCGATCAAGAAAATTTATAGGGGGAGAACCAATAAAATCAGCAACAAACGTTGTTGCTGGGTAGTCATAAATTTCCATTGGGGTTCCAATTTGCTCGATAGCTCCTTTATTCATAACAACTATTCTATCAGCCAATGTCATCGCTTCTAATTGATCATGGGTAACATAGAGACTAGTTGTGTTCAATGAACGCTGAAGTGTTTTAATCTCAATACACATTTGTGCTCGTAATTTTGCATCAAGATTTGAGAGAGGTTCATCAAAAAGAAAGACACGTGGTTGACGCACAATCACACGTCCCATAGCCACACGTTGACGTTGTCCTCCTGATAATTGTCGTGGTTTACGGTCAAGAAATGGCTCTATCTCCAAAAGTTTTGCTGCATGCGTGATACGTTTATTTATTTCATCCTTAGGTGTTTTACGATTTTTAAGACCATACTCTAAATTGCCACGAACTGTCATATGGGGATAAAGGGCGTAATTTTGAAAAACCATAGCAACATCGCGATCAGCGGGTTCACGATCATTGATACACTCGTTGTCAATATAGAGTTCACCTGAAGTAACTTGTTCGAGTCCTGCTATAATGCGTAACAAGGTCGATTTGCCACATCCTGAAGGACCAACAAAGACAAGAAATTCGCTATCTGCAACAGTTAAATTTAAATTTTCAATGACTGGGATACCATTGTCATACTGTTTTTTTATATTTGATAACTGGATTGTAGCCACAGTTATTTCTCCGTTTCAATAAGGCCTTTGATAAAAAGCCGTTGCATAAAAATGACAACAAGAACAGGCGGTACCATAGCAACAACAGAGACTGCCATTAATATATTCCATTGAGGATTATGTTGAAGTGATTCTATGACAAGCTGTTTTAGAATAATAAGAATAGTTTGATAATTTTGATTAGTTGTAACTATAAGAGGCCAGAGATATTGGATCCATCCATAAATGAACATAATGATAAATAAGGCGGCAATATTGCTTTTGCTAAGAGGGAGAAGAATATCTTTAAAAAATTTAAATGGTCCTGCACCATCAACACGAGCAGCTTCTAAAATTTCATCAGGAACCGTCAAAAAAAACTGGCGAAATAAAAATGTAGCAGTTGCAGATGCAATAAGTGGAATAATCATTCCGCTATAGGTGTTTATCATGCCTAACTGTGCGACTACTGTATATGTTGGGATAATACGAACTTCAACAGGTAGCATCAATGTGACAAAAATGAGAGCAAAAGCAGTTTTTCGAAAAGGAAAGCGCATATAAACAATTGCATAAGCAGAAAAAAGGGAAATAACAATTTTTCCAATACTAATACCAAAGGCCATAATAAGCGAATTCATTAATAATGGCCAAAGATTAGGCAGCCCGAGTTGTACAAGGCCATCACCAAAAATTGTTTTATAGTTTTCCAGGGCGTATTTTCCCGGTAAAAGAGGAAGTGTTCCGGAACTGAATGCCGCTGAACTATGAGTTGATGCAATGATAGCAACATAGACCGGAAAGCAGATAATGATAATACCAAGAATAAGGACAATATGGGTTAGAAATTTCAGAACAGTGCGATTTTCAACCATGATTTGTTTCCTAATATTGTACACGACGTTCAAGCCAGCGAAACTGGATAAACGTTAGGACAATAACTATCAACATTAAAATCGTTGATTGTGCTGATGATGCACCAATCATTTGGTTTTTAAAACCATCATCATACACTTTATAGACAAGAGTACTTGTCGCACGTGCAGGACCTCCCGAGGTTATGTTGTCAATAATACCAAATGTATCAAACATAACATATTGGATATTGACGATAAGAAGAAAAAAGGTAGTTGGTGAAATCTGCGGAAAAACCACAGTCCAAAATCTTTTAAAAGGGCCAGCACCATCAATTGCTGCGGCCTCTATTTGGGAACGTGGAACGGATTGGAGACCTGCGAGAAAAAAAAGAAAATTATAGGAGATTTGTTTCCAGCTTGCTGCAATCACAATAAGGATCATTGCTTGAGTACCATTGATACGATAATTCCATATAATACCTATTTCTCTAAGAAGAAAAGGGATAGTTCCAATGGTTGGATGGAAAATAAATAACCATAATATACCTGCCAATACTGGAGCAACGGCATAGGGCCAGAGCAAGAGCGTTGTGTAAGCCTTTTTTGCACGGATGACACGATCAACACAAACAGCCAAAAGAAGTGCTATAGTCATTGAAACAACAGTAACAGAAATGGAAAATACTGCGGTTATGAAAAGTGATTTCAGATAAGCAAGATCAGAAAGAATTGTTATATAATTTTCAAAACCAATAAACGTTGTCGTAAAACCAAAAGGATCTTCACGTTCGAAAGAGGATTTTATTGCTTGAGCAGCAGGCCAAAAGAAAAATAAAAAAGTCACAATAAGCTGAGGAAGCAGCAGCCAATAAGAGAGTAAACTATTTTTAAAGTATGCGTGTTTTTCTTGCATCCGTAAGGCTTTTTTAATATAGAAACTTCAGAAAGGTGAACAAAAAAGAATTAAAAGGACTCAACTGTTTGGATAAACTTTGATATTTAATAACAAGAATAAATCTTAAAGGTTAGCTTTTTCAAATTCACGTAGGAGTTTATTACCACGTTCAACGGTTTCATCTAATCCATCTTTTGGTGTTTTTGAACCACTAAGGACAGCTTCTAATTCTTGATCAAGAATAGAACGAATTTGTGGTAAATTACCAAATCTTATGCCCTTTGAGTTAACAGTTGGTGGATTGAGAGTGATCTGTTTAATAGCAATATCTGCACCGGCATTTTTATCGTAGTAATGCTGTTGCTTGCTCAATTCATAAGCAGCTTTTGTTGTTGGAAGGTAACCTGTTATCTGATGCCATTTAGCTTGGTTATCTGCTTTCGAGAGATATTTAAGAAAAGCAGCAGCACCAGCATATTCTTCAGGGGTATGACCTTTCAAAGCCCAAATAGAGGCACCACCAATAATTGAATTTTGTGGTGAACCTTTTACATCATCATAGTAAGGTAACATACCAAATCCAACATTGAATTGTGCTTCGGACAAAATTCCAGCACGAGAACCTGAAGATTGCATAAAGATTGCACAATTTTGTGTCATAAACATTGGTGTTGCATCCAACGCTCCAGCAGGGCCACCATAGCGAAAAATACCTTGGTCAGACCATTTTTTTAGGTCAGTCCACATACGCACTTGTAAAGGTCCATTCAAGGTAAGCTCTGTATCAAGACCGCTAAACCCATTTTCTTTCGTTCCAAAAGGAATATTATGCAAAGCTGAAAAATTTTCTATACCAATCCATTGAGATGCATAAGCCATTGTGAAACCACAGCTTGCTGCTTTAGTTTCAAGAATTTTTTTGGAGAAATTCTCAACGTCCTGCCATGTTTTAGGTGGTTGGTCTGGGTCAAGTCCTGCTTTTTTAAAGATATCTTTATTATAATAAAGGATTGGTGTTGAAGCGTTGAATGGCATAGAAAGCATACGCCCCTTAACATCTGAATAATAATCTCTGATAGCAGGCAAATAATCTGTAGAATCAAATTCTTGTTTTGTATCAGCCATAAGTTGATAAACAGGATAAACGGCACCTTTTGCAGCTATCATGGTACCAGTACCAATTTCATAGATTTGAGCGAGAACCGGTTGTTGCTTCCCACGAAATGCTGCAATAAGTGAAACCATACCTTCTTCGTATTCACCACGAAATGAAGGAACAATTTTGTACTTAGATTGACTGGCATTAAAGTCGTTAATGAGACGTTCAGTTTGTTTCCCTAGTTCGCCACTCATAGAATGCCAAAAACTAATTTTTGTTTGCGCAAACCCTACTGTTGTTATGCTGATAGCAATTGCAAATGCTACTATAGAAAAATAAAAACGACTCATAGTTCCCTCTTTCTGAAATGATGGAATACAGGCTTCGCTAAATTTATAGTATTACACATAAACACGCCATAACAATTTTGTTTCAGAAATATTTTGGTTCATTTAAACAGGAACCATTAAAAGGTCAAACGAATTTGTTTAAACTTACTTGCCTTACTTTATGAAAGCTATCGTATGTTAATGAGATACTAACCTGTAAACACCTGATAAAAAACTGAAATGGTGTAAATGGCAAAGCAGTGAGCAAGCTCAAGTCAAGGATACAAACAGTAAAAGTTATTTAGTTATGGTTATTACAGTATTCAGATTTACTTTTTTAAGAGAGAGACGTTTATTCTAGTTATTTGTCTTGTAACTTTTAAATGATTACTTTAAAACAAATCGTTTACACTGTACTTATAATAATCTCTACTAGAGCAGATTTTTTAAATTTATAAGAGGCTATTATCCTCTAAAACTTTTCTGGTGTATTCATAAAATATGTTAGAATATTACTTTTAGGAACTAATAAGCGTTGGTTTTTAGGATTAAGGAAACGCTTTAGGGTATTTAACAGTATTTAAATCTATAAAATGATTTATTTTAGTCTTCCTATAACGACTTTGAAACCATAATTTACAAAGTGTTTTATCAGCGCAAAAATAGAGAATGATTGAGCAGATGATGTTAGTTTATGGGCAAAAAACATGTTAAATAAAATATGTAATTGCACTTTCAAACATTGTATGGTGAGCTCCTTTCAGATTACTATTGCATGTTGAGTTGTCGCGTTTATTTTCTCAATTTATTTGGTATAATTTCTTAATTTATAAATTATTTCAGTATTGAACACTGATTTATCATGATTTACAACATTGTAAATTCTGACAGTTATGATTTTACTAATTTTTCAGCTCTTCTGTAAAATATTTCTTAATGTTTTGTGATGGCGTCAATGATGGTATTCACATTATGTGCCATCATATCAAGATAAGTTGCAGCAGGGCCATTTTCATTTGACAATGCATCAGAATACAATGTTCCACCGATTTTTAAACCGGTTTCTTTTGAAATCTGTTTTATAAGACGCGGATTAGAGATATTTTCAATAAACAAGGCAGCTGCTTTTTTGATTTTAATTTGTTTGATAAGATTGACTACATCAGCTGCTGTCGCTTCAGTTTCTGTTGAAGTACTTTGAGGTGCAAGTATGGTGAAACCATATTCTTGAGCAAAATACCCAAAAGCGTTATGAGATGTGATAATAATACGCTGATCTTTTGGAATGGTAGCGATCTTTGTTTTGAATATTTCTTGTGCTACTTTAAGTTTCTGGATGTAGACTTTAGCATTTTTTCTGTAGCTTACACAGGATTGTTGATCGATTTTACAAAAAGCAGCAGCGATATTTTTGATATAAATTTCAACATTTGGAATAGTTAGCCAAGCATGTGGATCAATACCACTGTGGTAGTGATGTTGTTGGGCAGTATATTTTTGATTTGTAATTTCGAGGGGAGAAATGTTGGCACTTACTTCAACAAGAAGCGCTTTTGTGCCGCTTGCTGTGATGAGGCGGTCAATAAAACCCTCTAAATGAAGTCCGTTAATGAAAATAATATGAGCATTTCTAAGAGCTTGAGCATCACGGGGGGTAGGTTCATAAGTATGAGTATTTGCATTGGGGCCGACAAAAGTAGTCATGGAAATATGGTTACCTCCTACATTCTTTACTAAATCTGCAAGAATAGAAAAACTTACAACAACTCTGATTTTATTATGCGCAGCAGCAGAAAGTGGAAAAAAGGTAAATAATAAAAGAACACCATACAGTACAAATTGTTGAATAAGTTTAGACACATTATTTCCTTAAAGTGGAGTGGGCTGTATAAAAAAGGTGGGGAAACCATGCTACAATAAAGCCGCGTGGACTTATGAAGCAGGAAAAAAGATAAATAGATCCTGCGGCAATAATAATAGAAGGGCCGGAAGGAAGTGACAGATGAAAAGAAAGCAGCAGGCCACATACACTAGCAATGATTCCTAAAAAGATGGAAAATATGCAAATAGGTCCCAGACGCGAAAGCCAAAAACGGGCCGTAATAGCTGGAATCATCATAATGCCTACAGAAAGCAATGTTCCTAATGATTGAAAACCGCCAACCAAATTCAATACGACAAGTCCAAGCAATGATATATGAACATATTTACTCAATGGAGAGAGTGATTTAAAAAAAAGAGGATCAAAGCTTTCTAATACAAATGCGCGCCAGAAAGTACAAAGACTGCATATTGTGATCAGCATTATAGTGGTGATCAGTAAAAGGGCTTGTGTATCAATAGCAAGAACTGAGCCAAATAAAAGATGGAGTAGTTCAATTGTGGAGTTTTTAAGTGAAACAATGATGACACCTACTGCGAGTGCAATAAGATAAAAAACAGTCATTGATGCGTCTTCTTTTTGAGAGCTATTTCGTGAAATCAAGGCGGTTGCTAAAGCAACAATGAAGCCAGCTAAAATGCCACCAATTGTCATGGAGATGAGCGAAAATCCGCAAAAAAGAAAAGCAGCTGCAACACCAGGAAGAATGGCATGGGATATAGCATCTCCTGTTAAACTCATTCCGCGTAGCATCAGAAATACACCAACGGGACAAGCACTGATGGACAGAAGAATTGAACCGATAAGGGCGCTTTGCATAAAGTGAAAATCAAGGAAGGGGGCAAGAAAAAATGCGTACACGTATTATACCTAATAGAATGAGAATCATTGAGGGGAAAATGTTGTCTTAGCGCACTGATACGCAAAGAGCTGAGGAGAAAAAGATGGTATAATGTGATGAGTATTGTCATGAAAAAACTGGGTTGTTTCTCCATAAAAAGCATTTTTTTTATTAATATGGATCATTTTAGGAAAACATTCTTGCACAATGAGAGGATCATGGAGTGCTGTAAGAACCGTTCGTCCTTGTTGTTGCCAATACGTGATCAACGCAAGAAGGTCTGTTTGGGTGTTATAATCTACACCATTGAAAGGTTCATCGAGTAAGATAATATCAGCATCTTGTACAATAATACGTGCAAAAAGAGCGCGTTGTAATTGGCCACTTGACAGCGTATCAAGTGTACGGGTAGCAAGAGCTGTAAGCCCAACCATTTCAAGTGCATTTTGGATTTTAGAATAATAAGGGCGCTGGTTTTTCCACAATCCACAAAAAGACCACAGTCCTGTTTTTACGAGCATTTGCACATCAATTGGAAATGTTTGATCTATATTACATTGCTGGGGAAGGTAAGCAATTCGACTTTGTTTTGGTTTTGTGATTTTACCTGTGATAGGTTTAATCAAGCCAGCGATAGTTTTCAGCAATGTAGATTTTCCAGCACCATTATCACCCGTTATTGCTATCAAAGAGCCCGTTTTTAACTTTGCTGAAAAGCTTCTTATTGCTATTCTATTTCCATAGCCCAATGTTGCACTATTGAAATGCAAATCCATAATTTATACTCTCTTTTATTATTTTCCATAAACATTATGTTATGTAATAATATAACGCTTGTCAACAAAACGTTATATTATTACATGTGTTTTGAGAGTTGAGGATTTTAGTGGGAAGATCGTGGAAAATTTAAAATAGTGATTGAATTTTCCTTGACGAAAAAGAGAGTGTGTATACTATATATAGTATCAAAATGATTGGTGATTCTAAATAAGCACAAGTGAGGGTATAGTGTGTTTCGTTTGGTGTCTAAGTTATTTCCATAATGTGATCGTGAAGAGTTTATTGACCAAGGACAGAGTAGTGTTCCTGTTAGGATATCTCTTTAGGAAGAATTTCCTTTCGTTTTTGTAAGTTGGTTTTTGTCATGAAAAAGTAAAGTTAAGCTATTAGAGAATAGTAGCTGGAGAGGGAAGTTTTCAGACAGCAGGAAGGAATTGTAATGCAGGCGAAAGGTTGTTTTATAACTGGGGGGCTTTTGCTATTTAAGTTGTAGAATGATCACTTATTCTCATCGTAATTTTTGAATTATTTGGTGAGAACTTCTGTTACGTTCAGGAAGCTATGTGTTATTTGAATTAAGAGTATAGCTATGTGTGTTTGCGTACGATTTCTATTTTTTGTTATCCTTGAGTATTTATAAAGTTATCAGAATAAACTCTGTAAGGGTTAATTTGTTAGAATTGTGAAAGTTGAAGAAAATGCCGGTCACTATTTATAGCAAACCATCTTGCGTCCAATGTGATGCTACGCGTCGTGCCTTTGATGCTAAAGGCATTAGTTATCGCGTTGTAGACATTTCTCGCGATGAGCAAGCATATATTTTTGTTCAATCTTTGGGGTATCGTCAGGTTCCTGTAGTTGTTTGTGGTGAAAATCATTGGTCTGGTTTTAGACCTGATATGATTAGTGGTCTTTGTGTTTAATGGGACTTATTGTTTATTATTCGAGCGCAACGGGTAATACTGAACATTTTGTTTTACAGCTTGATCAAAGACTCTTCAAAATTGGTAAAAAAAAACCGTCTGTGTTAATCAGAGAACCTTATGTGTTGATCGTTCCTACCTATGCAGATGGTGAAGGAAGAGGGGCTGTGCCGAAAGCAGTTATTCATTTCCTTAATGAAATCGAGAACCGCAAGTTAATTCGTGGTGTCATTGGTGGTGGGAATCGTAATTTTGGTCGCTATTATAATTTAGCAAGCAAGATCATTTCTGAAAAATGTTGTGTGCCTTGCCTTTATCGTTTTGAGCTACGTGGAACTGATGAAGATGTTATTTGTGTAAAGAAGGGATTGAAAAGATTTTGGAAACAATTGATATAGAACAGTTGCAGAAATCAGGTCAGATCACAGATTATCACGCACTGAATGCAATGCTTAATCTTTATGATGAAAATGGTCATATCCAATTTGATATGGATCGGCTTGCTGCTCGACAATATTTCCTTCAGCATGTTAATCAAAACACGGTTTTTTTTCATAATTTGAAGGAGAAAATAGATTACTTGATAGAAGAAGGTTATTATGAAAAAGCCTTATTTGAACTTTATGATTTCTCTTTTATCAAAAAGCTTTTTAAGCGTGCTTATGCATTTAAGTTTCGTTTTCCTACTTTCTTGGGTGCCTTTAAGTACTACACGAGCTACACCCTGAAGACTTTTGATGGGAAACGTTATCTTGAACGTTATGAAGATCGTGTCTGCCTTGTTTCTTTATATTTAGCACAAGGAAATAAGGCTCTTGCTGAGATTTTTATGGATGAGATTATTACAGGTCGTTTTCAACCTGCAACACCGACATTTTTGAATGCAGGAAAGAAGCAACGTGGTGAATTGGTATCATGTTTTTTACTGCGTGTTGAAGACAATATGGAATCAATAGGTCGTTGCGTTAATTCAGCTTTACAACTTTCAAAACGCGGTGGAGGTGTGGCGCTTTGTTTGACCAATTTACGGGAAGCGGGGGCACCAATCAAGCAAATAGAAAACCAATCTTCAGGTGTATTACCTGTGATGAAACTTTTGGAAGATTCTTTCTCTTATGCCAACCAACTTGGTGCACGGCAAGGAGCTGGAGCTGTTTATTTACATGCGCATCATTTAGATATCATGAAATTTTTAGATACAAAACGTGAGAATGCTGATGAGAAAGTCAGAATTAAAACGCTTTCGCTTGGTGTGATTATTCCTGATATTACTTTTGAGCTTGCTCGTAATAACGAAGATATGTATCTATTCTCACCCTATGATATTGAGCGCGTTACAGGTAAATCCTTTAGCGATATTTCTTTAACGGAGCATTATCGATCTTTTGTTGATAATGCAAAGATTCGTAAAAAGAAAATAAATGCACGTGTCTTTTTCCAGACTTTAGCGGAAATTCAATTTGAATCAGGTTATCCCTATATTTTGTTTGAGGATACTGCTAATAGAGCTAACCCAATAGCTGGACGTATAAGTATGAGTAATTTATGTTCAGAAATTTTGCAGGTGAGTGAGGCCAGTGAACTGGCGACAGATTTAACTTATCGCACTATTGGAAGTGATATATCTTGTAATCTTGGTTCAATGAATATTGCAAAAGCAATGGAAAGTTGTGATTTCGGACGGACGGTAGAAGCTGCTGTTCGTGCTCTTACTGCTGTTTCCGATATGAGTGATATTGCATGTGTACCTTCTATTGCGAAAGGTAATGCCGAAAGTCATGCGATTGGTTTGGGACAAATGAATTTGCATGGTTTTTTAGCGCGTGAGCAGATCTATTATGGCTCTCCAGAAGCGATTGATTTTACTAATATCTATTTTTATATCGTAACGTATCATGCAATACGTGCTTCCAATTTAATTGCACGCGAACGTCAGCAAATCTTTGCAGGATTTGAAAAGTCAGCTTATGCAGATGGCCGTTTTTTTGAAAAATATATTGAGAAAGAATGGAAGCCGCAATTTGCACTTGTCCAAGAGCTTTTTGCACGTAATAATATTGTTATACCAGACCAAAAGGATTGGCAGGAACTCAAGAATTTAGTTATTGAGCATGGTCTTTATAATCGCAATCTGCAAGCTGTTCCTCCCACAGGGTCTATTTCCTATATTAATCATGCGACATCTTCTATTCATCCAATTGCTTCGAAAATTGAAATTCGCAAAGAGGGAAAAATTGGACGCGTTTATTACCCGGCTCCTTACATGGATAATACGAATTTAGATTTTTATCAGGATGCTTATGAGATTGGACCTGAAAAAATTATTGATACCTATGCTGCTGCCACTCAGCATGTTGATCAAGGTCTTTCATTAACTTTATTTTTTCCAGACACAGCTACCACCCGTGATATTAACCGTGCACAAATTTATGCCTGGAAAAAGGGTATAAAGAGTATTTATTATATACGGTTGCGACAAGTAGCGTTGAGTGGAACAGAAGTGGATGGCTGTGTTTCGTGCAGTCTATAGGAGATAATCATATGACAAAGATTACAACTAAGAATCCTGTTGTTTGCGCTGTCAACTGGAATAGATTGCATGATGAGAAAGATCTTGAAGTATGGAATCGCTTAACAGGAAATTTTTGGTTGCCTGAAAAGGTTCCACTTTCTAATGACATTCCTTCATGGTCAAGTTTAACGGAGGAAGAACGCAGGTTAACGATTCGTGTTTTTACAGGATTAACTCTCTTAGATACAATTCAAAATACAGTAGGAGCTATCTCACTTCTGGTTGATGCAATAACAGAGCATGAGGAGGCAGTATTGACGAATATTGCCTTTATGGAAGCGGTTCATGCGCGTTCTTATTCCTCTATTTTTTCAACCTTATGTTCAACCGTAGAAGTTGATGATGCGTTTAGGTGGTCAGAAGAAAATATTCATTTACAGAAAAAAGCCAGATTAGTACTTGAGCGTTATGAAGGAAATGACCCACTAAAGAAGAAAATCGCCTCCACTTTGCTAGAAAGTTTTTTATTCTATTCTGGTTTTTATTTGCCTATGTATTGGGCCAGCCGCGCTAAATTAACTAATACAGCTGATCTCATTCGGCTTATTATCCGCGATGAAGCTGTACATGGTTATTATATAGGCTATAAATTTCAATTAGGATTTTCAAAACTTAATGAGGCCCAAAAGCAGGAAATTAAAGATTTTGCTTTTAACTTGCTTTTCGACCTATATAATATTGAATGCAAATATACTGAAGATCTTTATGACGCTATAGGATTGACAGAAGATGTTAAAGTTTTTCTTCATTATAATGCAAACAAGGCTTTAATGAATCTGGGTTTTGAAGCTCTTTTCCCACCTGAAGTTTGTCGTGTTAATCCTGCCATTTTAGCCGCTTTATCACCAAACTCCGATGAGAATCATGACTTTTTTTCAGGAGCTGGTTCTTCCTATGTCATTGGCAAGGCGGTTGCGACCACGGATGATGATTGGGAATTTTAATGATTGCATGCAAAAAGAAGGGCGCGGGGTATACCGCTTAGGTCTTTGCGCATTTCTAAGCATTTGAAGCCGTTTTTTTCAAATAAGTCGCAAACTTCTTTTTCTTGAGAATATCCGATTTCAACAGCGATATGGCCTTTTTCTTTTAAGTAGTTTGATGCTTTATCAGAAAGCTTTCGATAAAAATCAAGACCATCTTTTCCACCGATCAGTGCGCGTAATGGGTCATACAGTTGCACTTCCTTTGCAAGATTTTGGATATCTGTTGCTGGAATATAAGGTGGATTGGAAATAATAAGATCAAATCGACCTGTAACAGAATCAAACCAATCGCTAAAAAGAGGTATAAAGCGATCTATCACTTCCGCATTCTTTGCATTTTTTGTAGCTGTTTTGAGGGCATCTTCTGAAATATCCACAGCTACTGTGTAGGATTGGGGAATTTGTTTAAGAATTGCAATAGCAATGGCGCCGCTTCCTGTTCCCATATCAAGCAGTGTTATTTTTCCTAATTCTTTCACATGTTTTTTGAGGAGAGGTAAAACAAGATCTATGAGGATTTCTGTATCAGGACGTGGTTCTAACGTATCTGGAGATAATGCGAGAGATATGCCGTAAAATTCTCTTGCCCCTATAATACGGTAGACAGGTTCGCCAGCAATACGTCGTTGTATGGCGTGTTCTAATTGTACAATTTGCTCAAAAGATAAGCACATATCTGGTTGGAAAATTCTATCAGATGCATTTGTATTTGTTATCCATTCAACAAGTATTTTTGCCTCAAGATTGGCTTCAGAAATTCCTTGTGTACGCAATTTTTCTTGCGTTTTTCGGATGGTATAATTGAGAGTATGAGTACTCATTCATTATTATCCATTTCCATAAGGAGTGCTGTCTGGTGATTGGATATGAGAGCATGAATAAATTCATCAAGATCTCCTTCCAAGATGCGATCAAGCTTATACAAAGTGAGATTAATACGGTGATCAGTAACACGGCCTTGTGGAAAATTATAAGTACGAATGCGTTCTGAACGATCACCAGAGCCAACTTGGCTTTTACGGGAAGTTGAACGTTCATTTTCTGCTTTTTGTCGTTCAATGTCAAATAAGCGTGCACGTAAAATTTGAAGCGCTCGTGTACGGTTTTGGTGTTGTGATTTTTCTGCTTGTACTACCATAATTCCTGTTGGAATATGTGTAATACGAACGGCTGAATCAGTTGTATTGACATGCTGTCCTCCTGCCCCAGATGCACGCATTGTATCGATGCGAATATCTTCTGGACGAATTTTAATATCAATTTCTTCAGCTTCTGGAAGTACTGCGACGGTAGCAGCAGATGTATGGATACGTCCACTTGTTTCTGTTTCAGGGATGCGTTGTACACGATGAACACCTGATTCAAATTTCAGTTTAGAAAAGACACCTTTCCCTGAAATGGACGCAATAATTTCTTTATATCCACCAACTTCTCCCTCATTAAGTGAAACAATTTCTACTTTCCAGTTGTGAGCATCGGCATAACGTGCGTACATGCGAAAAAGATCACCAGCGAAAAGTGCTGCTTCTGAACCACCTGTTCCTGCTCGAATTTCAACAATGGCGCTTTTTTCATCAGCAATATCTTTAGGCAAAAGAAGAATTTGGAGTTTTTGCTCAAATTGTTCAATTTTTTGGTTTAATAATGGCAACTCTTCTTGGGCAAGATCGCGCATTTCTATATCTGTTAATTTATCATTGATGATAGTCTCCAGCTCTGCAATCTCTGCAGAAAGATCATTTAATGTACGTATAGAAGCAACAATTGGTTGTAGTTCTGCATATTCAGAAGCTAATTTTACATATGTCTCAGCATCTGGGTTTTTAGCCATTTGGCTCTCAATTATTTCAAAGCGCTTTTCAAGCTGTCTCATACGATCTTTTGGCAAAGAAACCATGATAAATTGGCCTAATTTGTTATAATACGAGCAATTGACTGCCTTATAGCATCAGATAAAAGAGAGTAGTAAAGCAGAAAAACTTTTTTGCCACTGAAAACTATAATTTTTTAGGTGAACTTATAGAAAATCTGATTTCCATAAGGCGTTTTTTGATTATACATATGAGATCACCTATCTAAGAATTGTTTTTTTCCCATACAGTTCAAGGCGATGGTAAATAATATCATAACCAAGGGATTTAGCAATTTCTTCTTGCAATTTTTCAATAATATCAGAATGAAATTCGATAACTTGCCCTGTTTCTATATCAATAAGATGATCATGGTGTTGTCCATCTGCTTGCTCAAAACGAGACGGCCCACCACTAAAGGTATGGCGATGAATTGTTCCATTTCCTTCTAATGTTTTCATTGTTCTATAAACAGTTGAGAGAGAAATGCTAGAATCTATTTTGTGAGCACGCTGAAAAATTTCAAATGCGTTCGGATGATCGTTTGTTTCAGCTAAAATATCAAGAATAATGCGTCTTTGACGTGTTACTCTTAAACCTGCAGTGCGTAGTTCCTGCTCATAATTTCGCTTTTTGTTCATCTTTTTAATTGTTTGTTTTTCAAATAAAGGCACCATGACAATGTTTGTATTTTTTATCTGACCCACAGGGACAACGCTCATTCCGTCCAACCTTTCCCCATGTGGTTACATCATTGGGGTCACGGTCTTTCGGGTTAACAATTCTATTTTCTTGTGTTCGTGTCCACAGGATAGCAGTTTTTTCTTCTCCTTGATTATTTGGAGAGTTATCGGCATCCGTTGGTACAGGTATGAGTGGTTCTATGGGTTGTTGAATGATATCGAAACGCATGAGTTTAGAAATAACAATTCTGCGTAAATTTCTGAGCATGCTTTGAAAAAGTTCAAATGACTCTGTTTTGTACTCATTGAGTGGATCTCTCTGTGCGTAACCCCGAAAACCAACAACAGAACGTAAATGGTCTAAACTTACCAGATGTTCACGCCATAACGTGTCAATAGTTTCAAGTAATATAGCTTTACGACAATAAGCCATAACTTCTGAAGAGTAGCGCTCAGTACGTTCGTTTTCAAGTTTTGTAATGGCATCTGATATGCGTTCAAAAATTTGTTCTTCAGCAATTCCATCTTCTTTTCCCCATTTTTCTACTGGAAGTTCAAGATTAAAAAGTTGGTGAATTTCTTCTTGTAGAACTTTCACATTCCATTTTTCAGAATATGTTCCCGATGGGATATAGGCTTCTACAAGATCTTCAACCACTTCATTACGCATTTCAAGGATCGTGTCTGTCAAATCATCTGCATTCATGATTTCCATACGCTGTTCAAAAATAACCTTGCGTTGATCATTCATGACATCGTCATATTTTAACAAATTTTTACGGATTTCAAAGTTTTGTGCTTCGACTTTTTTTTGCGCTTTTTCAAGGGCTTTATTAATCCATGGATGGGTAATCGCTTCATTTTCTTTCAATCCAAGCTTTTGAAGCATACTATCTATACGGTTGGAGCCGAAAATACGCATAAGATCATCTTGAAGAGAAAGAAAAAATTTTGAGCGACCAGGATCACCTTGACGACCAGAACGTCCACGTAGTTGATTATCAATACGACGACTTTCATGGCGTTCAGTAGCAATGACATAAAGGCCACCAACCGCTAATGCTTTTTCTTTGAGTTGTTGGACATCTTTTTTAATAGCTTCAATTTTAGCAGTTCGCTCTAGACCTTCGGGGATATTCTGTAATTCTTGTCGAATGCGCATCTCGACATTTCCGCCAAGCTGTATATCAGTACCACGTCCAGCCATGTTTGTTGCAATGGTTAATGCTCCAGGAACTCCTGCCTGTGCAATAATATATGCTTCCTGTTCATGATAGCGAGCATTCAAGACTCTAAAATCGTTAATCCCTTCTTTACGTAAACGTTCTGCCAATTGTTCTGACTTTTCAATAGAAGTTGTTCCAACAAGAATAGGCTGTCCTTTTTCGTGTGCTTGACGAATATCCTGTAAAATAGCACGATATTTTTCTTCTTCTGTTCGATAAATTTCATCATCTTCGTCACGACGCTGTATTGGTAAATTTGTTGGAACTTCAATAACATCAAGACCGTAAATATTACTAAATTCTTCAGCTTCTGTTACAGCAGTACCCGTCATACCAGACAATTTTCTATACATACGGAAATAATTTTGGAAAGTGATGGAAGCTAAGGTCTGATTTTCTGGTTGAATAGCAACATGTTCTTTGGCTTCTAATGCTTGATGAAGCCCTTCAGAATAACGCCGTCCTGGCATCATACGACCTGTAAATTCGTCAATGATAACAATTTCACCATTACGCACAATGTAATCTTTGTCACGAACAAACAGCTTATGGGCTTTTAAGGCATTATTGACATGATGGACAATGGCGACATTTTCTATGTCATAGAGGCTTTCACCTTTAAGATGTCCAGCCTGTTCAAGCATTTTTTCAATTTTTTCGGTCCCAATTTCGGTAAAGGTTGTTGTTTTTTGTTTTTCGTCTATTTCATAGTCTTCTGGAGTTAAGATAGGAATAAATGTATCAATAAGGTTGTAGAAGTCAGTACGATCTTCTAGGGGGCCAGAAATGATAAGGGGGGTACGTGCTTCGTCAATGAGGATCGAATCAACCTCATCAACAATTGCATAATGATGTCCACGCTGGACCATTTGACTACGATCAAAGGCCATATTATCGCGCAGATAATCAAAACCCAATTCATTGTTTGTTGCATAGGTGATGTCGCATGCATAGGCTACTCGGCGAGCATCATTATCAAGATCATGGAGAATCACACCTGTTGTTAGTCCTAAAAAGCCAAAGATTTTTCCCATTGTTTCAGCATCTCGACTAGCAAGATAATCGTTTACTGTAACAACATGAACGCCTTTTCCTTCTAATGCATTAAGATAAATTGGCAAAGTTGCCATTAATGTTTTACCTTCACCGGTACGCATTTCAGCAATGCCACAGTCATGAAGCACCATTCCACCAATGAGCTGTACATCAAAAGGGCGCATATCATAAACACGTTTTGCTGCTTCACGGGCAGTTGCGAAAGCTTCTGGTAAGAGCAAATCAACGGTTTCACCTTCAGTAAGACGTTTACGAAACTCATCAGTTTTTTGGCGGAGTTGTACATCGCTTAATTTCACGAATTGTTCTTCTAAAGCATTAATTTGTCCAACTTTTTGACGAAGAATCTTGAGACGTCGCTCATGAGCTGAACCAAAAAATTTACGTGCAAAGACACCTAAACTGACCATTTCTGGCCCTTTCTTTTAATTGTTGCTACTATTATTGGGTAATTCATATGATATCCCCATGTTTTGCAACCCTTAAGGTATTTAATATAACTAGATATAAGTGGTACCATTATATTTATGGGTGTGCAATTTTTCTCTTTGATTGTAAAGTAGAGATAAGAGGCTAAGTGCACCGTGTCAACTTTAGTAATGCTGTTTAGTTGGCACAATACAAAATAATTTAGAATACAGTATGTCATTTTTCTATGATTATCACGTTTTCTATTAGCATTAGATAGGAAGGGATAAACTGAGATAAAAGGACATTTTATGCTTTTTAAAATAAAATTACTGATTTATTTATCTATGTTTAGAGGTTAGAATGTTACAGTTAAAGAAAATAGAATCTTGAATCTGCCTTCATTTTTAAGGAGTATATTTATGAAATTCAATTCTATCACGCTATTTTTGACATCAGCCTTATTAACGAGCACAAGTTTAGGGGTGATAGCCCAAGAAAATTTGAATTCTACAACGAATGATTTAAAGACTTTGGAGA
Source organism: Bartonella alsatica (assembly GCF_013388295.1). Lineage (NCBI taxonomy): Bacteria > Pseudomonadati > Pseudomonadota > Alphaproteobacteria > Hyphomicrobiales > Bartonellaceae > Bartonella > Bartonella alsatica. The sequence goes on from NZ_CP058235.1 coordinate 1,195,891, forward strand.
AAGCTTCTGAAAAGGCAGTTTCTCCCTCTCATGTTATGGCGATTATTGAAGGGAAGAATATTACAGCAGGGCAATTAGATGAGTTAGCGCTTGAAATAAATCCTAATTTAACACGTTTTTCTGATGAACAACGTCGTATAATGGTTTTAAAAGCCTACTTGGATATGCAGGCACTTGCTAAGGCAGCAATAGAGAAGGGTATTGATAAGACTGAAGCTTATGATAAACGTATGGCAGTTATGCGTGACAATGTTTTGCAGCAGCTTTATTTTAAACAAACAATTATTGACCAGATTTCAGATACTGATTTGGAGGCCCTTTACAATAAAGAAGTTGCCGCTTTACCCAAAGAAGATGAGGTTAAAGCGCGTCATATTGTAGTCAAAACGAAAAAAGAAGCAGAAGTTATCATTAAGCGTTTAAATAAAGGAGAGAATTTTGAAGAAGTTGCAAAAAAGAATTCAACAGATGGTTCTGCTGCTGTGGGGGGTGATCTTGGCTATTTTAGCCATGGTCAAATGGTCAAACCTTTCGAAGATGCTGCATTTGGCTTAAAAGTTGGCGAATACACCAAAAATCCTGTTGAAAGTCCTTTCGGTTGGCATGTTATTAAGGTAGAAGATCGTCGTTTGAAACAACCCCCTGCATTTGATGATGTTAAAGAAGTGTTGCGTACACAGCTGATAAAAGAGCGTTACCAAAAATTGATTGTTGATTTGCGTAGCAAAATGAATGTGAAATATCCAGATCCTGATGTTATAAAACTTATGCAATCTCTTAATCAAAATGAAACATCGCTTCCAAATGAAACATCAGATGAAGAGGATACAGAATAATAAGGAAGAAACAGTAGATAGTATCGTTGTGGGGTAGTTTGATAAATAAATTTTGTTTAACAAGCTTGGTAATTGTTTTTTAGAGATCATTTTATTTTTACGGAAGGCATAGTGTGACTTTAAAAATATCTCCTTTGTCTCCGCAAAATATACGGGAGCTTCCGCCATTATCTGGTGTACGAATCGCAACGGCTGAAGCGGAAATTAAATATAAAGGTCGTACAGATCTTCTTTTCATCATATTTGATGAACCAGCGAGTGTGGCTGGTGTTTTTACACGCTCAAAATGCCCGTCTGCTCCTGTAGAACATTGCCGCGCATCGCTTTCTCATGGGGTTGCTAGAGGTGTTGTTGTTAATTCTGGAAATGCAAATGCTTTTACAGGTCGTAAAGGAAGGAACACAATAAATGAAATTATATGTGCAGCGGCGAGTGCTTTGAAGGTTGAAGAAAATGAAATTTTTATAGCTTCTACCGGTGTTATTGGTGAGCCAATGGATGCATCGAGTATTGTAAGCCTTTTACCAAATATGGCGGCAACAGCAAAAGAAGGGAATTGGTTGGAAGCTGCGAAAGCAATTATGACGACTGATACCTTTCCAAAACTTGCTACGCGCAGTTTTGATTGTGGGGGAGAGATCGTTACTATTAATGGGATTGCGAAAGGTGCTGGTATGATCGCACCAGATATGGCAACGATGCTCTCTTTCGTCGTAAGTGATGCAGGAATTTCTTCAGATATGCTTCAATTGATGTTATCAGAAGCTGTTCAGGGTTCTTTCAATTCGATTACTGTCGATAGCGATACTTCAACTTCAGATACACTCATGATGTTTACTACAGGAAAAAAAAGCTTTCCTAGCCTTACACATAAAGCTGATCCACGTTATGAGGTGTTCTCAAAGAACTTGAGTGCACTTTTGCATGAACTTGCATTACAAGTTGTTTGTGATGGAGAAGGCGTTCGTCATTTAATTGAAGTTAATGTAATTGGTGCTACAACAGACAATGCTGCGAAGACTATTGCTCTATCAATTGCAAATTCACCACTTGTAAAAACGGCTATTGCCGGTGAGGATGCTAACTGGGGGCGAGTGGTTATGGCAGTTGGCAAGGCTGGTGTTGAAGTAGACCGTGATCTATTGACAATTTGGTTTGGTGAATATCGTTTGGCTGTTAATGGTGAACGAGATCCTGAGTATTGCGAAGAAACAATAGGCGCTTATATGCGAGGTAAACATATCACAATTCGTGTTGATATCGGCTTAGGTATTGGGAAAGCGACAGTTTGGTCTTGTGATTTGACGAAGGAGTACGTTATGATTAATAGCGATTACAGAAGTTAGCAGATGTATCATAAATTTGACATCGGATATCTGTTTGACATCGGATATCTGTATTTCGAAAAGCGTGAAGTGTTTAGCTCTTTCATTTTGAAGTAAGGGGAGAGATAATACGGAAGAGATGATTATATTTACCCCTTTTGGAGAGTGGTATGAGTATAAAAAATTCACTTCTTCTTGTTGTTGCATGTGCATTATTAGATCAAAATAATTGTGTTTTGCTTACAGAACGTCCTAAAGGAAAATCACTAGCTGGTTTATGGGAGTTTCCTGGAGGAAAGGTTGAGCAAGGTGAAATACCAGAAGTATCATTGATTCGTGAATTAAAAGAAGAGCTCGGTATTCATGTTCAGGCAGATAATTTACTACCCTTAACATTTGCAAGTCATGGCTACGAAACATTTCATCTCTTAATGCCATTGTATCTTTGTTACCATTATGAAGGTATTGCTCAAGGACGAGAAGGGCAAAATTTAAAATGGGTTTTTATTGGTGATCTTGAAAAATATCCTATGCCTGATGCTGATAAGCCATTGGTTCGGCTATTGAAAAATTTTCTTCTTTAATAAATCTTAAAAAGAAAATATCGTTTACGAATAAGGGGTATCTTTTTCATAAATATTAATGGTAGATAAGATGATTTCTAAGAGAAAACTTTGTGGTTTTGTAAGAGATTTTTCTTTTTTTGCATTCAACTACTTCATCGTTATTATATTGCACTCATATGATACAAAGTAGATTTTATAAATATAAATTACCGTTTCCATAATAGGTCATTTTTTTGATGTTGTAATGCTTTATTGTTTTAAATGTTCTTACTCTGAATCAAAAAAATTGTTCAAATACGCTTATAAAAAAGATGGCCTATAATTTGAAAAGCAGTTTGAGAGTGGATGCAACATATGATGGATGAATTTTTTAAATGTTAAGAGAAAGTATGACACTGAAAGTATGCCGGCTATGATAGACTAATTTATGATTTGCAAACATAACGTTAGTGATGCTCAGTGGATTTTGCAATTATATATATCTGGATAATAGAACTGAGAAATGAAATTAAAAGTTATCTAAATAAGCATGTGAAAGAGCAGTACAATGTGTGAGGGTACTTATTATAAAGATCTCAGAACCCATTAAAGAATCGAAGTAACAAAAACATGAAGTTCTGCCCAATTTCCATAGTTTAAAAGTTATTACTCTAGATATTTTTGAAAGCTGTGGAGTTGAAAAAGAAAGAAATGTTGAAGCTTAATAATAATTACCTTTATGCATTCCGTTTGCTGCCAAAAATAATACACTCATTACTTTATTGCTCTGTCATTGAACAGTTTTGCTAATTAAATTTGTATAATGCTAATTTATATATATTTCTGTAATATGCGCAATTTAAAGAAAACTACTCATTAAGTTGGTTGACGAATTATCACATTCTCCAAAAATGCATGAATATTAATAAAAATTTTTGAATGAATACTGAATATAAGTTTTAAGAAAAATTAAGTTATTAATTCTCCTTGTTATAAATAAGCTTGCGAAAGAGGATTTGTCGTTTACATGGGATCAGCAACTTTTTTAGATCAGCAGTATTATTTTAAGGTTTTAAAATGAGCTCATGAAAGAATGTAATATTCGTTAGTTATGCTGATTAAGAGTTCCTAATTATACTTCTAATATTGGGCGACGTTTTTCTATAGGATATTGTTGATATTTTTTAGCGATGCGCATAATTGTCTTCTCCAGTGGCTCAATCGTAACATCCATCGAAAAGCCATTTGCATGAATTATATTTTCATCATCAACCATAATAGCAACATGACCTTTCCAAAAAATCAAATCACCTCGTTGAAGTTTATCATTATCTGTAAGTTGATTGCCTATAGTTTTCTGCTGCATGTCAGTATCACGTAAAACCATTTGATCGGTCATTATCATGGAAAGTTGAAGCAACCCTGAGCAATCAATTCCAAAACCACTGACACCACCCCAAAGGTATGGTGTGCGAATAAACATTTCGGCAACTGTAACATAATCTTCATATACGCGCCCAATGGGGCTGAGGTGATTGGTAATGATTGCTTTCCCCTCTTCAAGTATAGAATACATGGTACCACGAACTTCAATTTCATCAACAACACTTACTTTGCTTCCCATGGATAAGGGATATTCCATTGGCCCATGTAAATCAGCTTGGAAATACTGAAAAGTACGTGGTACTGAAACGATATGCGTTTGCTTTACGGTTGATGTACAAAGAACTGTTGTATCAATATAACCAACATAACCATCTTTGAGGGATTGTACCCAAGACATGGTCTTTCCTTGTTCAAAGACGAGAAGCTCTTCTCCGAATAAGCACTCTGTTTGCATTTCACTTTTTTTATTGTTTTCTTTAAAGAGTCCAGCAACAGGTATATTAACACGTTTTTTTTCACCTTGCACAAAGCATTGTGCTGTAACTTCTGTTTCAAGACGTTTGTCTGCTAGATCATCTCTAAATGCATATAATCTTGGATCTTTAGAGACCATTCGTTTACATTCCATTTTTATCTTTGAATAGAATTATAACATGTACTCGTAGGACTTTTCATTCTCAAATAAAGCACAGAACACCATTTGAAGTAATAAGCAATCATTCCTACACTTTCAAAATTATCCATAAAGATGGATATTTTATGTTAATTTAGTTTTTAAAGAGATTATAAAGAGCACGAATAGCTTGTGCAGACCCACCAACAGGATAGCCTGGTTTTTCTTTTGGAACCCACCCATAAAGATCAAAATGCGCAAAATGTTCAGCTTTTTCAACAAAAGAATTGAGAAATAAAGCAGCGACTATAGAGCCAGCAAAGTTATTTCCAGCTATATTATTCAGGTCAGCGATTGGTGATGATAACATTTCTTGATAGGGTTTCCAGAGGGGCATTTGCCAAAGAGGATCGGAAACAGAGTGAGCAGATTGAGAAATTTGTTGCGCCCACATTGAATCATTACAATAAAATGCGGGAAGATCTGGTCCTAATGCTATACGCGCTGCTCCTGTTAATGTTGCCATACAAAGCATATATTGTGGGCTTTCTTCATCACCATAAGCAAGTGCATCGGCAAGGACAAGCCGTCCTTCAGCATCTGTATTGCCAATTTCAACACTTAAACCTTTACGACTTTGGAGAATATCGCCTGGTCTGTAAGAATTAGCAGAAATTACATTTTCAACGGCTGAAATCAAAACACGTAGACGAAAAGGTAATTTGGCATCCATGATAAGTTTAGCTAACCCCAAAACGTGTGCCCCACCCCCCATGTCTTTTTTCATGTATAACATGTTATTGGCTGATTTAATATTAAGACCTCCAGTATCGAAGGTTACTCCTTTACCAATCAACGTTATTTTAGGGTGGTTTTCTTGGCCCCAGCGTAGCTCAATCAGTCGTGGTGCAGTACTACTAGCACGCCCTACAGCGTGAATCATGGGAAAATTATGTGTTAAAAGATCATCTCCACAAATGCTTTGGACATCAGCACCATAGGTTTTTCCCAATTGGCGTGTTTTTTTCTCGAGATTATCAGGATTCATATCATTCGCTGGGATATTGATAAGATCACGAACAAAAAAGACAGTTTCATAAATTCGTTGAAGCTCAACGAAATCAACCGTATCGTTGACATAGATCGACAACGATTTGGAAGAAGAGTTTTGACGATATCGGTTAAATTGATAATTTCCAAATGCCAATCCAAGATAGCTATTTATTTCATGTGAGGCTGTTCCTTCTAAATGCCAATTTCCAGCAGGAAGATTTTTAGCGAGAAGCCCTGTGATAAAAGGTTCATCACCGTTGCCTAGTCCAAAGAACACTTTTTTTAAATGTCCCGTTTTGTGAGGAATAAAAAGTATTTGTCCTGCTTTGCCGGTGAAATTATTAACGTTCATCCATGCTGTCGTTGATGCATCAAGCGATAATTCAACAAGATTTTTAGGACTTACCAAAAATATAGGACAGCTATTATCGATACGTTTTTGGCTAAAATAAATGTAATGTGAGTGCATATTTATGAAATCCTCATAGTTGTCGAAGTGCGACATATTCAACCAAATGGTTTTTTCCTTTGCGTAGAATGAGATTAGATCGTGGTCGTGTTGGCAATATATTTTCTTGTAAATTTTTCAAATTAATTGTTTGCCAGATATTTTCAGCGATTTTTAAAGATTCCTCTTCATGCAGTAGTGCATAACGATGAAAATAAGATTCAGGATTTTGAAAAGCTGTTTTACGCAAACGTTTAAAACGTTCCAAATACCAGTGCCGAATTACTTCTGTTTCAGCATCTACATAGATTGAAAAGTCAAAAAAATCTGAAACAAAAGGGATAATTTTGCCATCTTTAGGGAGATCACTTACTTGTAAGACATTAATACCTTCAATAATTAAAATATCAGGGTGGTCAATGGTAATGGTTTGATTTTCCAGAACATCATAGGTCATATGCGAATAAAGTGGGGCATTAACATTACCAATACCAGCTTTTATAGCAGAAAGAAAGTTCAGCAATTTTTTAATATCATAAGAATCAGGAAAGCCTTTACGATTCATACGATTTTTTTGCTGTAATACAGCGTTAGGATAAAGAAAACCATCAGTTGTAATCAAATCAACTTTAAGATTGGATGCCCAACGTTTCAAAAGTTCTTGAAGGATACGAGCAGTAGTTGATTTTCCCACCGCAACAGAGCCAGCAATTCCAATGATAAAAGGGGTTTTTTTTGTTTCTTTTTGATGTAAAAATTGTTGGCGCTTGTAAAAAAGTTCCTGAACAGCTTCAACATGACATGATAACAAACGTGATAAGGAAAGATAAATGCGTTGTACTTCTTCAAGATCAATTGGATCATCAATTGAACGTAAACGTTTAATTTCATCAAAGGTCAAAGTAAGTGGTGTATCCGCACGGAACTTGGACCATTCTTGTGCGGTAAAGACACGATAGGGTGAATATCGTTCAGAAATAGATTTGACCAGGTTATCTTTTGGGTCAATTTTTGAGAGAATCAAATCAATCATTTATATTAGTCGAGATCTTTTTTGCTGCAGTAATTGATTAAAAATAGATAAGCAAGTTTTTTTGTATTCAAATGAGTTTCGTTTCAGATGTTCTTTATTTTTGGAATAATAAATTAATCTTTTGTTAGCTTATAGTCCAGCTATTCCAGTTTGCATTGATTTGTGCTAGTGATAGCCCTTCTGCCAAAAAAGCCCATAAAAGTAAGCGCGCTTTTACTGCTGATAAATAACCGGACATAAGGGCGCCAGAAGCAATCAAATCGACTTCTGAACCTTTATAACCGTAAGTTATGCGGGTTGTTGAGCCAGTACAGGTACGACTAGCAATAATAATAGGCATTTTTTGTGTATATTGTTGCACGATGTCTGCCTCTTCAAAACTGCAGTGTCCTGATCCGAAACCAGCAATGACAAGTCCAGAATAGTATCCACTTTCGAAGCAGAATTTCATTAGCTGTGTATCAGAGGATAAAGAGGAATGAAGGAGAGCAACTTGGTGATCATAATTTTTGGGAGGATCAAATGTTGTCGGGAAAAAGTTTCGATCATTAAAATAAATTGGTCTTCCTTCCAAAATAGCACCTAAAACACCTGTCAAACCTGATTGAAATGTCTCAATTTTGACAGTATGGTTTTTCTGAACCCAATAGGGTGAGTGAATGGTGTCATTAATTACAACTAAAACACCTCTGTTTCGGCTTTGTGGATGAGCAGCAACACGAGTTGCCGCTAAAACATTAGCCGGCCCATCAGCACCTGCTTCACAGGGTATACGCATAGCACCAGTTATAATGAGTGGTTCTTCTTTGTCCCAATAAAGAGAAAGAAAAAAAGCTGTCTCTTCTAGTGTATCAGTACCTTGGGTTAAAACAATACCTTCTGCACCAGCCTTTATTTGTTGTTTTGCCCACTCTAAGATTTCAAAAAGAATTTTAAAAGATAAAGAACCACTCGGTAATTGTGTGAGTGTTTGCGCGTAAATATTAGCAACGTTATTTAAGTCAGGAACACTTTTGATAAGGGTATCTGAGGTTAATGTCGGTTGCATTTGGCCAAAATTGTCAGCAGCCATTGCAATTGTTCCTCCCAATGTCCCTATTGCTATTTTTTTCATAATTATTCCCTTAAAAGACAAAAATTGTTTAAAAGAACTATTTAACAACAATTTGCATCGATAACAATGCTATCATTTTTTTTTAAAAAAATTGAATTGTGCTAAATCATTGTGTTTTGCAATATATGTTCTTAAATAAAGATAATAATGATTGGATTTTACATTTGATGGAAAGAAATCAATATTAAGAACAAAGGTTAATATTAAGGAGTCTCCTTATGGAAGAACATAAACCAGACATAATGTATGGTACAACTATTATTACTATACGCAAAGGTGACAAAGTTGTGATGGCTGGTGATGGACAGGTTTCGCTTGGGCAGACGATTATGAAAGGCAATGCGCGCAAAGTTCGTCGTATTGGAAAGGGTGGAGCCGTTATAGCTGGTTTTGCAGGCGCTACAGCAGATGCTTTCACTTTGTTAGAAAGATTGGAAACGAAGCTTGAACAATATCCTGATCAGCTCATGCGTGCCTGTGTAGAACTCGCAAAAGATTGGAGAACAGATCGCTATTTGCGTCGTCTTGAAGCAATGATGCTTGTGGCTGATAAGAAAATAACTTTAGCTTTAACAGGGCTTGGAGATGTTTTAGAACCAGAAGATGGAGTTATGGCGATTGGTTCTGGAGGCAATTTTGCTTTTTCGGCTGCTTGGGCACTTATGGATATGGATTTGGATGCTGAAACTATTGCTCGTAAAGCTATGGATGTTGCCGCTAAAATTTGTGTTTACACCAATGATCATTTTACGATTGAAACATTGGATGCAGAATTATCTTCTTTAGAGAAAGCTATTTGAATGTGTGTTGTATTTTCCCCTCGTGAGACTGTTTCTGAACTTGATCGTTTTATTATTGGACAAAATGATGCTAAACGTTCTGTTGCTATTGCACTGCGCAATCGTTGGCGTAGACAGCAGCTTGATGGTCCAATGCGTGAAGAGGTTATGCCGAAAAATATTTTGATGATAGGACCAACAGGTGTTGGTAAAACAGGTATAGCGCGTCGATTAGCAAAACTTGCTGGCGCACCTTTTGTTAAAGTAGAAGCAACTAAATTTACTGAAGTTGGTTATGTGGGACGTGATGTTGAGCAAATTATTCGTGACCTTGTTGAGATTGCTATTTCTCTTGTGCGTGAAAAAAAACGAGATGAAGTTAAAGTAAAGGCTCATATTAATGCTGAAGAGCGCGTTTTAGATGCCCTTGTTGGCAAGACAGCAAGCCCTGCTACTCGTGATAGTTTTCGCAAAAAGTTACGCGAAGGTGAATTAGATGAGAAAGAGATTGAAATTGAAGTAGCCGATAATAACAACAATAGTGCTTCGACCTTTGATATTCCTGGTATACCTGGCGCACAAATGGGAATTATGAATTTGTCGGATATTTTTAGTAAAATGGGGAGTCGTACAAAGGTTCGCAAAACTACAGTAAAGGATGCTTTTAAGCCACTCATTGATGATGAATCAGAGAAACTCCTTGACCAGGATCAAATTATTCAAGAAGCGCTCCGTGTTGCTGAAAATGATGGAATTGTATTTATCGATGAGATTGATAAAATTGCAACGCGAGATGGTGGAGCAAGTGCTGCCGTTTCGCGTGAGGGAGTTCAACGAGATCTTTTGCCTTTGGTTGAAGGAACAACAATTGCTACAAAATATGGACAAATCAAAACAGATCATATTCTTTTTATTGCGTCAGGTGCGTTTCATGTTTCCAAGCCTTCTGATTTATTGCCAGAGCTTCAAGGTCGTTTGCCCATTCGCGTGGAGTTAAATGCTTTAACAAGAGAAGATTTACGACGTATTCTAACCGAACCAGAAGCCAGTCTGATTAAGCAATATATTGCTTTAATGGCGACAGAGGAAGTTCATTTAGAAATTACCGATGATGCGATTGATGCTTTAGCGGATATTGCTGTAAGTTTAAACGCAAGGATTGAAAATATAGGGGCACGTCGTTTGCAAACAGTAATGGAGCGTGTTCTAGATGAAATTTCTTTTACGGCACCTGATAAAGCTGGAACATCGTTTAAAGTTGACGCTGCTTATGTCAGAAAATCTATAGGTGAGCTTGCTGCTGATATAGATCTTTCACGTTTCATTCTTTAAAGTTATCGCTTGTTTTCATCTATCGGCGTGCTTCGATAATTTTAAATCCATGGGCTTTTTCATGTATCAATACCGTATGAAAAATGTCTTTTAACAATGTTTCATAAGGAAGGTATCGGTTAGCAACCAGAAGCAGATTGCCGCCTGGCTTGAGATATTTTGCAGCATTTATAATAAAATGCTGTCCTAATGAGACATCTGTAGTTTGTTGTGTGTGAAACGGCGGATTTGAAATGATTGTATCATATAGATCTGTGATAGGTTCATGTATAAGATCATGCCAATAAAAATGAATCGGACAAGAAGCGGCTATGTGTTTGAGATGCTGTTTAGCTGCTTCCAAAGCGTTATAATCAGCTTCATAGAGGTCGAGAGCTGTTAGTTTTTCGCTTCTTTCAAGGGCAGCATAAGAAAGATACCCCCAACCAGCACCAAAATCAGCGGTTTTTCCAGAGATAATTTTGCACATGTGCAAAGCAAGTGCAGCAGATCCACGATCGATACGACCATGCGAGAACATGCCAGAAGTAGTCTGAAATTTATTTTCAAAAGTGAGTGGTGGTGAACGCAACTGTACAATCTTCTGTCTCTCTATTTTTTGTGGAACTTGAAGCCAAAATACCAGTCCGTGGTTTTTGGACAATTTATCGGTGATAGGAATAAATGTTTTAACCCATTTCATCATTGAAGCAGCGCCAGCCGTTTTATTTCCACCGATAACAATCCATCCACCAGGTCTAACACATTCTAATAAATCAAGAAAACAATTTTGGTTGAAACCACGGTATTTGCTTAAGTGTAAAAGCGCACCATCATAGGTGAAAGTTTTATCTATTTGAGGTGCGCAATGAAACTGAGCATTGGCAAATTTTAAAAAGTTTTGTCGCCATGGTGTTATAACTTTTAAGTTTTGCATCCATTCTGAAGCAGGAATTTCGGTTAAACCAAAACTCAACCATAATTGGTTTGGATTGGGAAGAGCAAGGCTATGGTTTTCAAAAGGTAAAAACAGTAACACATGTAGTTCTTTCAAAGAAAAAATATCATTCTAACATTATGGATGACATTTCATGACAAAAAGAAAGATCACTCTTCTTTTTTCTTACGACGGCGTTTGTTTTCAGATTTATTTTTTTCATCTATGCACTTTTCTTGTTCTTCTTTTATCGATCTATCACCTGTAATTTCTTCACCAGTTTGTTGATCGACGATTTTCATGGATAACCGAATTTTACCCCGCTCATCAAAGCCCATTAATTTAACCCAAACTTTATCGCCTTCTTTAACAATATCTGTTGTTTTTATGACGCGTTCTGACGCGAGTTGAGAGATATGAACGAGTCCATCACGTGAGCCAAAGAAATTTACAAATGCACCGAATTCTGCAGTTTTCACCACTGTTCCTTGGTAGATAGCACCAATTTCAGGTTCATCAACAATAGAATGAATCCAGTGCTTTGCTGCTTCAATGGTTTTAGCATCGGCAGAAGCAATTTTAATTGTTCCATCATCTTCAATATTGATTTTTGCTCCAGTTTGTTCAACGATTTCTCGAATGACTTTACCACCAGAGCCGATAACATCGCGAATTTTATCAACGGCAATATTCATAACTTCAATGCGGGGAGAAAATTCGCTGAGTTCAGCACGTGCACTGGTTAAGGCTTTGCTCATTTCATTAAGAATATGAATTCGACCGCTTTTAGCTTGTTCAAGTGCGATTTTCATAATTTCTTCGGTAATACCATCAATTTTGATATCCATTTGTAAGGCAGTAATACCATTTTCTGTTCCCGCTACTTTAAAATCCATGTCTCCAAGATGATCTTCATCTCCTAAAATATCTGACAAAATAGCAAAGCGTTCACCTTCTTTAATCAAGCCCATAGCAATACCTGCAACTGGGCGTGCCAGAGGAACACCAGCATCCATAAGAGCAAGTGAAGTTCCACAAACAGTTGCCATGGAAGATGATCCATTGGATTCAGTAATTTCTGAGACAGCACGAATGGTGTAAGGGAAGGATTCCTTAGTTGGCAACATGGGATGAATTGCCCGCCATGCCAGTTTGCCATGTCCAATTTCGCGGCGACCAGGAGAACCAAGACGTCCTGTTTCACCTACTGAAAATGGTGGGAAATTATAATGGAGGAGGAATGTTTCCTTATACGTACCCGTTAAGGAATCAATATATTGTTCATCTTCACCAGTTCCTAATGTTGCAACGACAATTGCTTGTGTTTCTCCACGGGTAAAAAGTGCTGATCCATGTGTTCGAGGTAAAATACCAACTTCTGATTCGATGGGACGTACTGTTGAAAGGTCGCGTCCATCAATACGCTTTTTCGTATCAAGAATGTTCCAGCGAACAATTTTTGCTTGCAGCTGTTTGAAAACGGTTGCAATTTGATCTGCACTGAATTCACTGCTTTCTTCTGTTTCGGGTATAAATTTATTTATGACTTCTGTTTTAAGTGCATCAATAGCAGCATAACGCTCTTGTTTATCAGCAATTGTGTAAGCTTTTCTTATATCTTGTTCAGCCATTTCCAGCATAGCTTTTTCAAGATCAGTGAGATCTTCAGGAACGAAATCACGTGGATCTTTTGCGGCGACTTCGGCAAGTTTGATAATGGCATCAAGAACAGGTTGCAAACCTTTGTGCCCAAACATAACGGCACCTAACATAATGTTTTCCGGTAATTCTTGTGCTTCTGATTCAACCATCAATACGGCATTTTCTGTTCCGGCAACAACAAGATCAAGTTTTGATTCAGGCATCTCATCGATATGGGGGTTGAGAATGTATTGTCCGTTACAATAGCCAACACGGGCACTGGCAATGGGGCCCATGAAAGGAACACCCGATAGAGTTAAAGCAGCAGAAGAAGCAATCATCGCAAGAATATCGGGATTATTTTCAAGATCATGCTGTATAACAGAAACAATGACTTGTGTATCATTTTTATAACCATCGGCGAAGAGGGGGCGAATTGGACGATCAATCAAACGTGAAATCAAAGTTTCATTTTCGGTGGGTCGGCTTTCACGTTTTAAATAACCACCAGGTATTCTACCCACAGCATAGGATTTTTCTTGATAATTAACAGTGAGAGGGAAAAAATCTTGGTCTGGTTTGGGACTTTTTGCTGATACAACGGTTGCTAAGACAATAGTTCCTCCATAGGTAGCAATTACTGCACCATCAGCTTGACGTGCTATTTTCCCTGTTTCAATAGTCAGTGGCCGACCGGCCCATTCAATTTCTATTTTGTGCGTTTTGAACATTTTTTATCCTTAATAACCAGTGTTCACATCTTTGAGTGCTTACATCCTGGTTTTGCGTAGCAGATTTAGAAATTCTACGCAGGACAACAAGACACTTCTATTTTTTCGCGAGAAGAAAAAAATAAATCGCAATTTAAAGGCGAAGCAACTAGCAATCCTGCCTCATGATGGTTATTCATCAGTTTTTAATTAAAAGTAGCAAGCTGAAAAAATGGGCGGATTTCTCAGAAAGATTATCCACCCATTTTCCCCTCTAGCGACGTAAACCTAATTTTTTGATAAGCGTTTGATAACGATTTTGGTCAACTCCTTTAAGATAATCAAGAAGGCGACGGCGTTGAGATACCATCTTTAAAAGACCACGACGGGAATGGTTATCCTTTTTGTGTGTTTTAAAATGGTTAGTTAAATTAGAAATACGTTCAGAAAGTACAGCAACCTGCACTTCTGGTGATCCCGTATCACCGGCTTTATTTGCGTATTCTGCGACAAGAGCTTGTTTACGCTCAGCTGTAATCGACATCGTATATCCTTTCAAAAACAAAGAAACAAAAGCCACCCATAGCCGAGATGTCGTTCAGCAAGGGTCTACGAAGAAACAAGAGGAGCTGAAGACTCTCACCTGCTTTGGCACTTATATAGGAAAGGAGGTTAAAATGCTAGTCCTTAAAAGCATATTGAAGGCCTTCTTTTAAGTAAAGGATTTTATTTTGAAATGTTGATTTTAAAAGGGTTTTGTGAGAAATTTTTAAAAAATTATGCATCCTTTTGATACAAAGATTACTGTTTTACAGAGAGTATGTATGATACCAAAAACGATAAATACCGATTTTGAGGCAAAAGAGGCAAAAGATGCGGGGAATTTCAACATTCGAACTTTTTCGTAATTCAGTATTTCGGAATTTGTGGTCGTCCACTCTTATTTCTAATTTAGGGGGGCTTATACAGGCTGTTGGAGCAGGGTGGTTAATGGCGTTGATTAGTTCTTCTCATTCCATGGTGGGGCTTGTTCAAAGTGCTACAACATTACCACTTGTTATGTTTTCTCTGATGGCAGGAGCATTAGCTGACACTTTTAATCGCCGCCAAATTATGTTGTGTGCGCAGATTATGATGATGGTTATATCCATGAGTTTAGCTATTTTATCTTTTATGGACTTGCTAACACCTTGGTTTTTATTATGCTTTACGTTTTTGATTGGATGTGGAACAGCCTTTTATAATCCTTCTTGGCAAGCGACAATAGGAGACATTGTGAGTAGGGAAAATATCCCTGCTGCTGTGAGTTTGAACAGTGTCGGCTTTAATTTGATGCGTAGTGTAGGTCCTGCTATTGGTGGTGCTATCATTGTTACTCTTGGCGCAGCCGCTGCTTTTTTATTCAACGCGATAAGTTATATTCCTTTAATTGGAGCTTTGTTTTTTTGGAAACCGTGCTATGAAAACAACAAGTTGCCGCGAGAAAGACTTTTAGGAGCTGTCTCAGATGGTTTGCGGTATGTTGCGATGTCGCCCAATCTTCTGAGTATTATGGTTAGAGCGTTCCTTTTTGGTATTGGGGCGATTTCGATTTTAGCACTTTTGCCAATTGTTGTACATAAAATTCTCGGGGGCAGTGCTCTTCTTTATGGTACATTGCTCGGTAGTTTTGGTCTTGGAGCCATAATAGCTGGTATGATTAATTCATTTGTGCGGAATTATTTTCGTTTAGAAACAATTATAGCAAGTGCATTTATTGGTTTTGCTTGTTCTTGCTTTTTTTTAGCGATGAGCCGTTCATTGATTATAAGTCATATTGCTTTATTTCCTGCAGGCTTATGTTGGGTTTTAACGTTATCATTGTTTAATACATCTGTACAGCTTTCTACACCACGCTGGGTTGTTGCACGTGCTTTAGCACTTTATCAAACGGCATCATATGGAGGGATGGCTGTTGGAAGTGCAATTTGGGGAGCTTTAGCTGATGGTTATTCACCAACAGTTGCTTTGAGTATTTGTTCTCTCTTCTTGGTTTTTGGAGCCCTTGCGGGGATAAAATTTAGAATTCAGGAAATACCCCAGATAGATTTGAATCCGCTTGATCATTTCAGAGAACCGGAGCTTTTACTCGATCTAAAAGCACAAAGTGGCCCAATTATGATTATGATAGATTATCAAATTCATGAAAATGATCTCGAAGAATTTCTTAAAGTCATGACACGTCGTCGCCATATTCGTTTACGTGATGGTGCTCGCCAATGGGTTCTCTTACGCGATCTTGAAAGACCTGAATATTGGACAGAAGCATATCATATGCCAACATGGGTAGATTATTTGCGTCATAATCACCGTCGCATAAAAGCCGATGCAGAGGTAAATAAACTTCTGCGTCATTTGAATCGTGCGCCTAATGGTATAAGAGTACATCGCATGATTGAACGACAGACAATACCACAAGCTAATGAAATGCTTTTAAAATCTTCTTCTGTTCATCTACCTTAAGATAAGAGGACTAAGACGGTTTTCTTGTACAATATTAGGTATGTGCAATACTATTTTTATGGATAAATTTGTTAGTATAAACAGAACAGTAGAAAATTTATATGCTTTCATGAACATTTTATAATGTTGATAGGTTGAAAACAAATTTTTACTGAACAAGTAATTAGAGACTATGAGTCTAGCGATTTGTTTAAGTTAAAATTGTATTTTCCATTTCACAAGATTCTCTTGATACAATAGTAGATAGTATATGCACGTTATGTCCAGTAATGATCAAAAAGGCGATTGAAAATGATAAAAACAGTTTGTTAACGAGGGTTAGACTATGAACGCATTATAGATTTTCGGTTCCAATATGAATTATTATAAAAAAGTTAAGTGTAAGACAATGAAAAAAGCCTTCTTCTCTTTATTGATATGATAAAATATCTTTTTCCAAAAGATTATTGTAAGAAAGAATGAATTAAATTGTAAAAATACGCTTTGGTTTGAACAGGCTTTTGTCAAGAGTGCCTATAGCAAGAAGCTGCTCTTTGTAGGTAACACAGACTTCATTTTCCTCAATAAGTGCATTATGCTCACAGAGCGGTACTGGTGAGCCCTTCATGATCTGCTGTGCTTGGATTTCACTAAGGGTGTAATGAGAGAGGCAATCCAGCGCAGTATCTGTTTCAATTAAAAATGAGTCAAGTATTGAAAAATTACTTCTGGGAGAAGCATCATTTTCATTTGTTATACTTTCATCTAGTTTTGCCGCTTTTAATGTGTTCCATGTAATGAGATCATTTTCACAAAAAGGTGCCACTGCGATACGTCTTAAATCAGCAATATATCCGTAACAACCAAGATCACGTCCCATATCGCGTGCTAAGGAGCGCACATAAGTTCCTTTTCCACAGGTTATTTCAAAGATAGAACGTTCTCTGGTAGGAGTTGCTATTAATTTAAAAGTTTCTATTTCTACTTGACGCGGTGGAATTTCAATAATTTTACCTTTACGGGCTAGATCATAAGCACGATTGCCAGAAATTTTAATTGCCGAAAATTGTGGAGGTGTTTGTAAAATGATACCTGTATATTGAGGAAGAAGGGCGAGTATCTCTTCTTGTGTAGGACGTTTGAGAGACGTTTTTATTATTTCACCCTCTAGATCATCTGTTGAACGTTCTTCTCCCCAAACGATGTGAAAACGGTAGGTTTTTGTACCTCGCATCACGTAAGGAACAGTTTTAGTTGCTTCGCCCAGTGCAATTGGTAGGAGACCAGAAGCAAGAGGATCTAGTGTACCTGCATGTCCTGCTTTTTGCGCATGAAAGAGCCATTTGATTTGTGAGACAGCTTCTGTTGATCTCATTCCTTTTGGTTTATCAAATATGACCCAACCAGAAACAGAACGGCCCTTTTTTTTACGTTGCCGTACCATATTAATCCTCAACTTCATCATTACGGTGAAGATCTCGCACTACCTCAGGTGAGCGGAGTAGAGCATCAATTTTTGAAAAATTATCAAAACTACTATCGAGTCGAAAACGTAGTTCAGGCATATATTTCATCTGTCGTAACGCATGACTGATTTTTCTACGGATAAAACGGCTATGTTTATTGAGGATATCAATGACATCAATATGAGAGGAGTTTTTAAGAGTGTTAAGAGGAGAAATAAAGCAGGTAGCAATTTTTAAATCTGGTGACATGCGTACTTCAGAGACAGAAATCATCATATTTTTCAAGAGATCCTCAAGTAAAATATCGCGCTGGAGCATATGCGCTAATGCGTGACGCACTTGCTCTCCTACTCTTAATTGCCGTTGTGATAGCTCTGCATTTTTTATCAAAGTTTTTACCCTTATTACAAACTACTCTTCTTTTGACTATCTTCAAAGATTAAGAAAACAAAAGTATTACACATAAATCCAATAACTTTTTTTATTTTATAACAGAGCAAAGCATTGAATTATTTTATAATGTACGATTAATATGTTCGATACGAAAGGTTTCAATAATATCCCCTGCGCGTATGTCTTCGTAATTTTCGAATGCTATTCCACATTCTTGTCCGCTTTGTACTTCATTGACTTCATCTTTGAAGCGTTTGAGTGTTTTAAGTTTTCCTTCATGAATGACAATATTATCGCGGATAAGGCGAACACCAACGCCTCGTTCTATCTTACCTTCTGTAACACGGCAACCCGCAACTTTTCCGACTTTTGTAATGTTAAAAACCTCTAAAATTTCAGCATTACCAAGGAAAGTTTCACGCTGTTCTGGTGAAAGTAATCCTGACATGGCAGCTTTAATATCATCAACAAGGTCGTAGATGATATTATAATAGCGAATTTCAATTCCTTGTGTTTTTGCACAATCGCGTGCCTGTTTATTAGCCCGAACATTAAAGCCAATCACAGCAGAGTTAGAAGCTTCAGCAAGAGAAATATCACTTTCAGTGATACCTCCAGCACCAGAATGTACAATGCGTGCACGCACTTCTTCGTTTCCTAGTTTTTCCAATGCTGAAGCGATTGCTTCAATTGATCCTTGTACATCTCCTTTAATAATAAGGGGAAATTCTTTAATGCCGGTGGTTTGTAGTTTTGTCATCATTTGTTCAAGAGAACCACGAGAACCCGTTTGTCGGGCTACAGCTTTATCACGCGCTAATCGCTGACGATATTCAGCAATTTCGCGTGCTTTTGCTTCATGACTGACAACAGCAAAACGGTCCCCAGCTTGTGGTGTCCCTTGCATACCTAAAATTTCGATGGGTGTAGAAGGAACTGCTTCTTTGACATGACAACCACGGTCATCAATCAAAGCACGCACGCGTCCCCATTCATTGCCGGCGACAATAATATCAGAAGGATGCAATGTACCTTTCTGAACAAGAACTGTTGCAACAGATCCACGTCCTCGATCCAGTTTTGCTTCAATGACAACACCTTCTGCGGTTCTTTGGGAGTCTGCTTTCAGATCAAGAATTTCAGCTTGAAGGAGAATAGCTTCGAGTAGTTTATCAAGATTTTGTCCAGTTTTCGCAGAAACTTCGACTTCTAAAGTCTCTCCACCCATAGTCTCAACAAACACCTCGTGTTGTAAAAGCTCTGTACGCACCTTTTGTGCATTAGCAGCTGGTTTATCAATTTTGTTAATAGCAACAATAATGGGCACACCAGCAGCTTTAGCATGATTGATTGATTCAATCGTTTGTGGCATAACACTATCATCAGCGGCTACAACAAGAACGGCAATATCGGTAACGCGAGCTCCACGAGCACGCATAGCTGTGAAGGCAGCATGTCCAGGAGTATCAATAAAGGTAATCTTTTGACCACTCTGCTCTACTTGATAAGCACCAATATGTTGTGTAATACCACCTGCTTCACCAGAAACAACATTCGCTTTTCGAATAGCATCGAGCAAAGAAGTTTTCCCATGATCGACATGTCCCATAATTGTTACAACTGGTGGACGTGATTGCATTTTTTGGGGATTATCAGCAATATTAAAGATGCCTTCTTCTATGTCAGATTCTAAAACACGTTTAACAGTGTGACCAAATTCAACGGCGATGAGTTCAGCAACGTCTGCATCAATAACATCACCGGGTTTCATCATTTGCCCTTGTTTCATCAGAAATTTAATGACATCAACGGAACGCTCAGTCATACGCTGCGCAAGTTCTTGAATTGTAATGGTTTCGGGAAGAACAACTTCACGGGAAATTTTTTCTCTTGGCTCTTGATTTTGTGCACGTTTAAATTTCTCTTGCCTGCGGCGCATTGCGGCCATTGAGCGCCCACGTGCATTACCTTCTTCATCCAGAGCAGTATTAAGGGTTAGCTTTCCACGACGTCGTTCATCAGCACCTTTTACAACTTTTGGTGCACGCACTTCTGATTTAGCGAGATTAGCACGTCGGTTGTATCGATCGTCTTCTTCTTTATCTTCATCTACTTTGCGTTTTTCAATCACAGTTGTATTTTTAGGCGCGATAGTGATATCTATTGGTTCTATGAAGGAGAGAGTAGAGCTAAGAGAGGGAGTTTGTTCTGGTGGATTTTTTTCTTTTTGATGTATTTCTGTTTCTTGAATTGACTGCTGAAAACTTTCTTCACGTTCTCTTTCACGTTTTGCTTCTTCTTCAGCTTGTTCACGCGTTATTTTTTCTTGGATATGTGCTTCTTCTAATGCACGAAACCTCGCTTCCATTTCAGTGGATGAAAGATTACTTTTAGCGACGGGTTTATTCGGCTTTGCTTCTTCGAATTTTGGTTTAGAACGTTGGGGAGCCACATGTGGTTTGGTAATTGGCTGTTGTACTTCAGCTTTTTCATCAGGTCGCGTAATTTTGCGCCGTTTAGTTTCGACAACTACAGCCTTCGTACGGCCATGGCTAAAATTTTGTTTGACCGTACTCGTTTCTAAGACTGACCGCTTTAGGGTTAATGTCCTCTTGACTGTTATTTTGTCATTGCTATTTTCACTCATTGTACTTCCTTCACGGCTTGAACCGTTACCTCACCGAGCTTGCTATGCTTTTCATCACGATAGGCGAGCAATTTATGTATTGTGTTCAGAAATCCTTCAGCAGCTTTGGTATCCAATAAGGCTGCATGCATTACCGGATTAGCACCAAAAGCCACTCGCATTTCATCACTTGTAAATAAAGATATGGTTTTTATATTCCGATTTGTTTGTTGTTGTGTTTTATGGATGGCTTGTGCGATTTTTCGTTTTCCATCTTCTGTAGTTTCCTTAGCATGAAGGACAAGAATAACTTGACCAGAGCGAATAGCAGCATCAACTTTTGTTGTTCCCATGACAATGGTACCTGCTTTTCGTGCCAACGAAAGGCTTGCAAGAGCAGCTTTTAGCAAAAGTGTATCAACAATATGCGCAAGATTTGGTGCAACCTCAACATCTGTTTTAAAACTTTTGTGAAAAGCTTTTTGTTTGATTGCTGCTTCAATGGTAGAATGACGAGCAGAAACCCAAACACCGCGTCCTGGCAAATTAGATTTAAGATCAGGGACAATTTGATTATTGGGACCAATAACAAAACGGATCAACGTTTTTGCTGGAGCATTTTTTCTGGTCACAATGCAGGTCCGTTCATTCATTTAAAGTGCATCCACATTCAAATTATCTATTTTTTCATCTTTTGCAGATTTTGCAGAATTTTTGCTTTCTGCAGGAGCTTCTTTAACAAGATCAGCTTCGTTTATCCAGCCAACTTGCACACGTGCTGCTAAAACCATAGCTTCTGCATCAGCACGTGTAATATCAAATGGGGTCAGGATACCAGAAAAATTTTGTGTTTGACCTTCTTTACGTTCTCTCCATCCAGCCAAATCATCGACTGCATAGCCAGCAAAGTCTTCTATTGTTTTCACACCATCTTCACCAACAGCAACCAACATGGCACTTGTCATTCCTGGCAATGTTCGTAATTCGTCAGAAACACCAAGTTTTTTGCGTTTTTCATCAAGTTCTTTTTCTTTATGTTCGAGATATTCGCGCGCACGGCTTTGAATTTCAGCAGCAGTTTCATGATCAAAACCATCAATGGAGGCGATTTCTTCGAGATCAATATAAGCGATTTCCTCAATAGAAGAAAAACCTTCTGATGCCATAACCTGTCCAATCATTTCGTCAACATCTAAGGATTCCATAAAAAGTTTGCTGCGTTCCGCAAATTCTTTTTGACGATTTTCAGATTCTTCCTTTTCTGTTAAAATATCAATATTCCATCCCGTTAATTGTGAGGCTAGACGAACATTTTGTCCACGCCGTCCAATAGCAAGGCTAAGTTGATCATCAGGCACAATAACTTCAATACGTTCTGCATCTTCATCGAGTACAACTTTAGTAACTTCAGCGGGTTGCAGTGCATTAACAATAAATGTGGCAGCATCAGGAGACCAAGGAATAATATCAATTTTTTCACCTTGTAATTCTGCAACTACAGCCTGTACGCGGCTTCCTCGCATTCCCACACATGCTCCAACAGGATCAATGGAACCATCGCGTGAGACAACAGCAATTTTAGCACGTGAACCCGGATCACGGGCAACCGATTTAATTTCTATAATACCATCATAGATCTCTGGCACTTCCATGGTAAAAAGTTTCACCATAAATTGGGGGTGTGTACGTGAAAGAAAAATTTGTGGACCTCGTGATTCACGGTGCACATCATTGACAAAGGCACGAATACGATCTCCATAGCGGAAAGATTCACGTGGAATTAATTCATCACGGCGTACGATAGCTTCACCACGACCTAGATCAACGATAACATTGCCATATTCTACACGTTTTACTGTGCCAGAAACAATTTCACCGATTTTATTTTTAAATTCTTCATATTGCTGGTCACGCTCTGCGTCGCGTACCTTTTGTACAATAACTTGTTTAGCAGATTGTGCTGCGATACGACCAAAATCCATAGGAGGTAAAAGATCAGCAAAAAAATCACCAATTTTTGCATTTTTTTGGTGTTTGAGTGCGTCAGATAAAGTAATTTCACTTGTATAATCTTCGACGACATCAACGATTTTTAGCAGACGCTGTAATTTAATTTCACCTGTTTTAGAATTGATTTCGGCACGGATATTGGTTTCTTGACCATAACGAGAACGTGCCGCTTTCTGAATAGCATCAGCCATCGCAGAAATGACAATTTCACGGTCAATTGATTTTTCACGTGCAACAGCATCTGCAATTTGCAGAATTTCAAGCCTGTTAGCGCTTGTAGCCATCAATTTTCTCCTTCTTTGTGTCACACGATGGGCATTCCCAGCGATATTAATCCTTGTAATTTGACGTTTGTTTTGAGACGTTAGGATTATCTTTGGGAATGAATTGTTGATTTAAACTTTTATTTTTTTTCAACGCGTCGCGAATAAGTTCATCGGTAAGTACTAAATGCGCATTTGTGATATTACAAAAGGGAATAGAGATATACATGCTTTCACCATAAGCAGCTTGATCGGTATTTAAAGTAAATCCATTTTGCGTAATATTTGTAAGTGTTCCACGAAATTTTCGACGTCCATCAATTGTTATTTTGGTTTCAATTTTTGCAATATGTCCTTGCCAATGAAAAAAGTCAGATTTTCTTATCAATGGACGATCAATTCCAGGAGATGAAATTTCTAAATGATATTTTCGTTCAATAACATTTTGCACATCAAGAAGAGGAGAAACAGTCCGACTAACAGTTTCGCAATCTTCTACGGTTATGGAACCATCAGCGCGTTCAATCATAATCTGAAGTGTTAAACCATTTAAACCAAGAAGTTTTACACGAACCAAACGAAAACCTAAAGGCTTAAGCAATGGTATGACAAGAGCAGCAACGCGCGCTTCATTGCCATCTTCTTCAAATAGACGCGGCTCATCAAGATCGCTTATCTTTTCAGTTTCATTCATATATTTTATCCAAGTCGTTTTCATCAGTTTTATGACATTAAAAAAGAGCGGGTACAGCGGCCCACTCTTCATCATAAGACCAAGAATTTAGTTATTGATACTCTTAAATTCAAAATTTTTCAAGTTGTTTATAAGAAAAGCATTTCACCATTTATTTTTTGATAAAGGTAAGGTAGGCAGGTATCCGTCCTGCACGTAGAGCTTTTGCTTCATAGCGAGTACTTATCCATAGCGGATAAGGGGTTTTCCAATCTTTGGGGTCTTCTGCTTTCCACTCAAAGTGATTATGTTGGATGCAATGATAGAGGGTCCAGTTTACATAACTGTCTATATCGCTAGCGAAGCGGAATTTTTTCCCTGTTTTAAGAACGCGAGCAAAACGGTTAAGATTTTTTATGTTGATAAAACGTCGTTTCCAATGTTTCTTTTTAGGCCATGGATCAGGATAGAAGAGGTCTATTCCATCAAGTGATGCATCTGGAAGCCAATCAAGAAGGCGTGTAGCATCATCATCATAAAGACGAATATGGTTTTGATGTTGTTTATGCTGTTCAAGAGACATTAACATTTTTGCCATGCCATTGATAAAGGGCTCGATGCCAATAAAACCAGTTTGTGGAAAATATCCCATTTCGTGAAGCAAACGCTCACCTCCACCAAAACCAATTTCGAGACGGACTTCTCTTACATTACTAGAGAATAAGGATGTTAAATCTAAGGGTGGTAGGGTGCTTAAATCAATATTAAGAGTTGGAAGAAGCGTTTTTATACGCACAAGTTGTCTGTTTCGTAGACGTTTTCCTTGTCGGCGACCAAAAAAGGCTTTATGGATACGTGTTTTATGATCAATCATGGTATTTAATCATTGTATGTAGCCTTTTAATCAGATCAGTTTTTTCCCATGAAAATGAACCGTCACGTTCTGGTGTCCGTCCAAAATGTCCATAGGCGGCTGTTTTTGCATAAATAGGTTTATTAAGATCAAGATGTTTTCGGATTCCAGTTGGTGAAAGATCCATTATTTTGCGAATAGTTGATTCAAGAATTTTTTCATCAACTTTTCCTGTTCCATGGAGATTAAGATAAATAGATAAAGGCTGTGCAATACCTATTGCATAGGAGAGTTGAATGGTGCATCGTTCCGCTAAATTAGCTGCAACAATATTCTTAGCAAGATAACGTGCGGCATAAGCTGCAGAGCGATCAACTTTTGTCGTATCTTTACCTGAAAAAGCACCTCCTCCATGGGGTGCTGCTCCTCCATAAGTGTCAACGATAATTTTGCGCCCCGTCAACCCAGCATCGCTCTGAGGGCCACCGATGACAAATTTTCCTGTTGGGTTAATATACCAACTGCATTGAGCAGAAATGGGAATATCATGTAAAGCTTGACGAATATAAGGCTCAACTACTGTACGTACTTTATGAGAATCCCAACTTTCATCTAAATGTTGTGTTGAAAGAACAATGGATGTTACCTCTATAGGCTTTCCATTTTTATACCGTATAGTTATTTGACTTTTAGCATCTGGCCCTAATTTTCCAGTTTCTCCTTCCTTTTTATGGCGCGCTGCAGCAAGAAGTTTGAGTATTTTATGTGCATAATAAATTGGTGCAGGCATAAGATCGGGTGTTTCACGGCAAGCATATCCAAACATGATACCCTGATCACCTGCACCTTCTTCACCATGTCGATCCATAGCGTTATCAACTCCGCAGGCAATATCCGTTGATTGGGGACGTAAAAGAACATCAATTTTAACAGTTTTCCAATGGAAACCTACTTGTTCATAACCAATTGCACGAATAGCACGACGCGCTATTGTACGAAAACGTGTAGGATTAATGAGTGGAAAGCCAGTTTCATCGTAGATAAATTCTCTATTTTTATCTTTTTTTAAGAGTGTATCAGGAACACGCACTTCACCGGCGATAACGACACGGTTCACACTGACTAGAGTTTCACAAGCGACTCGTACTAACCATGGATCTGTACCAGTTTTTTGAGCTTCTTTATAAATCATATCAACGATTTCATCGGAAATACGATCGCAAATTTTATCAGGATGTCCTTCCGATACCGACTCACTCGTAAAAAGATAATCTTGATGCGGCATAGGAACTCCTTCAAAAAAGAACACCAACAATTTATTAATTGTCTATTAAAACTGTTCTTATTTGCCAATCCCATAACAAATCGTCAATGCTCATTTATAAGCTGAATGCGGGAAAAGATGTAATTTTTACTTTATAGCTTGTTTGTCATATCTTCTTCAGAAAGGGCTTTTGCCAAGTCAATGATTTTTCGACGGATTTTAGCGTCGGATATATTCGTAAAGGCACGCATCAGCTGGATTCCTTCATTACTGGAGCAAAAGTCCATAAAATCATTGTCGCTTTCAGCGAAGCCTTCTATATGTTGCGTACTAATACCCTTATCAAAAAAATAAGAAACAGGAACATCCATAATTTCTGCAATTGCTTGAAGACGACTTGCTCCAATACGATTTGTACCTTTTTCATATTTTTGGATTTGCTGGAAAGTAACGCCTAATTTCTCACCCAGTTTCTCTTGGGTAAGTCCTAAAATATTACGACGTAAACGAATACGGGTTCCAACATAGATATCTATAGGATCGGGTTTTTTTTTAGTCTCGGTCATAATGCAACTCTTTATTTCCAGCACTTTACTTTTAAACCAACATCAGATTTCTGTGAGGCTGGTTTATCATATAATTAAGATAATATGTAACACTTTTTCCCAACATTGCCGGTCTACGCAATGTAATACCGTCTGTGGGCACTTGAATCACTCAGGATGTTTTGTAGAACCAAAACCGATACAGCACAATAGCATAAGAATGAATAAGATGAAAGTAGAGAATATTCTATATTCATTGCTTCCTATAGGGGTAATGGGCGATGGAATTGGTGAATCAATAATGCCAACAGCATTTTGCTGGAGAGCTACTACGATTCGTCCATAAGAATCAATAACAGCCGATATTCCATTATTGGCTGCTCGTATGAGAGGGATTCCCAGTTCAACGGCACGAAGCTGTGCTTGTTGAAGATGTTGATATGGACCAGGTGTTACACCGAACCATGCATCATTTGTAACATTAATGATTGCTTGAAAAGGGGAGCCTTTAAAAGTCAATTCATTGGGAAATATTACTTCATAACAAATCAGCGGGAGGTAAGAAAATCCGTTTGGCATTGTAACAATTTTGCGCACGTTTGCAGCACTATATCCACCTATATTATCAGCAAGGGTATGTAAACCAATTTTTTTCAATAAATTTTGATAGGGAAGATATTCACCAAAAGGAACTAAGTGAAGTTTATCAGAAGTGTTTAAAATATTACCTTTATTGTTAATAACTGCAATTGTATTAAAGTATTGCATTTCCGCATTAAGGGAATCATGTTCAGCTCGTATAGCACCAATAATAGCCCATTGTTTAGGTTTTAGAAGAGAAGCGATACGCATTGTAGTAGAAGAGTTATCGTAGAGAAGATAAGGAATAGACGCTTCAGGCCATACGATAAAGTCAGGTTCTGGATTATGATCTGCTGTTGGTGTAGCACTCAAGCTCATGTGAGCTTCAAATATAGCTTCTCGTGTTGTATTACTCAATTTTATGTTTTGCGGGATAGAAGGTTGAACAATGCGCACCCAATAACTACTTTTTTGGCTATTTGCTGTGTTCTGTGTGGTATTAAGGCGGTAAAAACCAAAACCACTATGAGCTAATATAAGCGATAAGCAAAGAGATAGTGCGGCTTTCTTTTTTTCATCCGTTAATAAAACAGTTGGTAAACTGTAGACTAAGACAGCAAGAATATTCATTCCGTAAAGTCCCACGATTGCATCAGTTTGCATAAATATCGGGGTTGGCATAGCTGTATAACCAAGAGCATTCCATGGAAAACCGGTGAATAAAAGTGCGCGTAACCACTCTGCTAATCCTAGCGCAAAGGCCAAAACAAAGAAACGTGCTATTCCTTTTGTCCATAATAAACCGACAATGAATCCAGAAAAAAACCAATAAAGGGAAAGGTAGAAGGGAGGACCTAAAATGGCAAATGGCACTGCCCAACCAAAAGAAACTGGATCGGTGAATAAAGCATTGCACAGCCACCAAAGGCTACAAATAAAATAACTAAAGCCAAATATTCCACAGCTTAGAGCATAGGTGAGAAAACGCTTTCTATTATTTTGGATAACACGTATTGAATCAAGTAAAATAATAAAAACGGGAAAGGTCAAAAAACAGAGAGGTGTTAAATAAAAGGGTGGAAGAGCAAAAGAAGTAAAAGCACCACAAAGAAACACCCACATTTGCCGCTTCCAGCCGGTGGTAGAAAACAAAAAAAGTGTGAAATTTCTTAAAGACATTTGGCTATTTTTCAGGGATAGCATGGCTCTCAAAATTCTCATTTTCTGAAGTGCGAAAAATGCGTAACCGCTTAATTCTGCGTTTATCAGCTTCCAAAATACGAAATCGATAACCAGGTACAGCTTCAACAACTTCACCTTTTGCAGGAATTCGATCAAGAATGGAAACAATCAAACCACCAATAGTATCAACTTCATCACCATATTCCCCGACAATAAAATCAGGACCGAGAGCTTTTTTTACATCCTCTAGTTCAGTTTTTGCGTCAACAAGCCATTTATTATTGGGTTCGCGCACGATAGCATTGTCGACATTATCATGTTCATCTTCGATATCACCAACAACTAATTCGACAATATCTTCCATTGAAACTAAACCATCTGTACCTCCATATTCATCAATAACCAAAGCCATTTGTGTTCTTGTGGTTTGCATACGTGTTAATAATTTGCTTGCCAACATAGAACTAGGAACAAAGAGAACTGATCGAACCAAATCCAATTCACCAATAGGGGTGTGCAAATGCGTATGATTTAACTGAAGCAAATCAGATTTCTTCTTGGTTTGAGTTGAGTTGATGATAAAGAAAGTCATATAATTAAGGATATCACGAATATGGATCATTCCCCGTGGATCATCTAAAGTTTCAGCATAAACAGGTACACGAGAATGGCCAATTTTTGCAAAACATTTAAGAGCTTCTCCAAGTGGAGTGTTTATTTCCAATGCCTTTATTTCAGAACGTGGAATCATAACATCATCAACACGTGCTTCTCTCAAGCGTAAGATATTATGCAGCATAGTGCGTTCTTCAGGTGAGAAGAGGGCTGTGTCTTTTTCATTATCAGCAGTAAGTGCAACTTTAAGATCATCGCGCAGTGATGTGGAATTACGGCCACGTAAAAACGAAAATAAATGATTCATCAGGGAGTATTTTTCCGTATGATTCGCTTGTTGAGAAGGGTGTTCTTCAGTATTAAGAGATATTTGTTGGTTATTGGGGGCATTTATTTTGTTTGCCATGATTTTGAAATCTTCAAACTTTCTTTTAGTAGTAGAGGCATAAAAAAACTTTAAATTGTATGATGGTGATATTAATTTAAAAAGTTAATTTTTATCATTTTTAAGACAATTCAGTATAAGGATCTTTTATGGAAAGCTCTTGAAGAATTTCTCTTTCAAGTTTTTCCATTTGGTGAGCTTCATCATCTGTTTCATGATTATAGCCAAGAAGGTGAAGAACACCATGAACAATCATATGTGTCAAATGATCCTGAAATAGTTTTCCCTCTTTCTTTGCTTCAAATAAAACAGTTTCTCGCGCAATAATAATATCACCAAGCATAAGTCCAGGAGTCTGCCCAACTTTAAGTGGAAAAGCAGGAAAGGACAATACATTGGTAGATATGTTTTTATTACGCCATTGCGCATTGATCTGTGTCATATGTTTATCATCCGTAAAAAGCAGGCTGACTTCGCTTGCAATATTTTCTAACGAAAGATGATGCATTGTTGTTGTTAATGCTTTTTCACTAATATTATAAAGCATTTGCTCATCATCCCATCCTGTGTCCTCGACAATTATATCAATGGTAATCATAATAGATCAAATTCACTTTTTTGCGCACCGCATGAGAGTGGTACTTCTTTATTTTGTGTTCTAGAATCATGATCATAAGCCCGCACAATAGCGGCAACAAGAGGGTGGCGCACGACATCTTTTTCATCAAAACGAATGATTTCAATATCTTCTACGTGTGAGAGAATACGTATTGCTTCACTTAAACCTGATTTTTGTCCGCTAGGTAAATCAATTTGGCTTATATCACCAGTGATAATCATACGTGTCCCTTCTCCAAGACGGGTGAGGAACATTTTCATTTGCATAGGTGTGGTATTTTGTGCCTCATCAAGAATAACAGCTGCATGGGTAAGTGTGCGTCCGCGCATGAAAGCAAGAGGAGCAATTTCTATGACACCAGAAGCCAAAATGCGTTCTACTTTTTGGACGGGAATCATATCATAAAGGGCGTCATAAAGCGGACGTAAATACGGATCGACTTTTTCTTTCAGATCACCTGGAAGAAAGCCAAGATGCTCTCCAGCTTCAACAGCAGGACGTGAGAGGATAACTCGTTCAATGATACCATGCTCTAGAAGCATTACTGCATGAGCAACAGCAAGATATGTTTTACCTGTTCCTGCTGGACCTACACCAAAAACAAGTTCACTATGATTCATTGCACGTATATAAGCATCTTGTGTTGGAGTTCTAGCATGAATTATTTTTTTATGGGTACTTATACTTAATCGTGCAGGGATTTTTTTTCCATGTTGAATTGTTATGGAGGCTTCTTGCTGTTCCTGTAGCAAGTTTGCCATGGCAATTGCTCCTTCTGTATCTGATAAAGTAAGCTCTTGATGTGTTTTGGCGCGTTCATAAAGCTGCTTTAATATGTATTGAGCACGTTTTATAGCAGCCATATTTCCACGGATTAAAATCTCATTACTGCGCGCATAAATGCTAACTCCGAGTTTTTGTTCGATATAAGTAAGATTTTCGTCGAGTTTACCAAAAATCATTTTTGCATATTTATTGTTTTCAAAAATTAAAACAACATGATTAATATCTGATATGTTCGCTTTTCCTAAGATATCAGTATTTTCAAGGTGAGCATTTATTTTTTCTTTAACACGCTTTTCTTTTTCGGTTGAAGCTTTCAACCTATTCTCCCTTATTTATATAAGTGTTGCATATTTTCTTCAGTAAACTTTATAAAAAACAATATATTTTTTATAGAGTGTAGCTTTAGATGTAATCATTTTCTTCAAAAAACAAAGAATTTTCTAAAATATCTGTTTAAAAAAGCATGCAAGACATGTTTATACATTTGTCATTTCACCGATAAAACTATTTGAGCTTACATTTTTAATATGAATTTCAACTACGGAGCCTGTAGGAGCATCTGTATCCACGACAACAGGAAAAAGCCAAGGTGAGCGACCTACCATTTGTCCCAAGTGACGCCCAGATTTTTCGATGAGAATATTGATTTTTTGACCAATTTTAGAACGCAAAAATGCGTTTTGCTGTTCAAGAAGAAGGATTTGTAAATATTGAAGCCGAGCATCTTTTACTGTTTCGTCAACATGATTTTTCATTGTAGCACCAACTGTTCCAGGGCGAGGTGAGTATTTAAAAGAATAGGCGGAACTGTACTGTACTTGTTTAATAAGTTTAATAGTTTCTTTAAAGTCATCATCTGTTTCTCCTGGAAATCCTACAATAAAATCGCCAGAAAAAGCAATATCGGGTCGTGCGGTACGAATTTTTTCAATAAGCTGAAGATAATGAATGCTTTTGTGCTGGCGGTTCATTGCTTTTAAGATGCGATCTGAACCCGATTGGACAGGCAAATGCAGGTAAGGCATCAATATGTCAAGATCTCGGTGCGCAGCAATAAGGCTGTCATCCATATCTCGCGGGTGGCTGGTTGTGTAACGCAGGCGTTTTAAACCATCCAGTTTTGCAAGATGATAGAGAAGATCGCCAAGACGCCAAGTTTTGCCATTCGTATTTTGTCCATGCCAGCCATTTACATTTTGTCCAAGCAGCGTAATTTCTTTAACACCAGCTTCAACGAGTTGTCGAGCTTCCTCGGTAATTTGCTCAACAGATCGCGATATTTCCGCACCGCGTGTGTATGGAACGACACAGAACGTGCAAAATTTGTCGCAACCTTCTTGCACTGTTAAAAATGCACTAACACCCCGTTTTCTTACAGCACGTTTATTATGAGGTGGTAAATGAACAAATTTATCTTCAACAGCATAGTCTGTTTCGATAATTTTTTTCCCCTGTTTAGCTTTTTCTAACAAATCTGGTAAGCGGTGATACATTTGCGGACCAATGACGAGATCCACTGTTGGAGCACGGCGTAAGATTTCACTTCCTTCAGCTTGTGCAACACATCCAGTCACACCGATCATCAGGGGCTTATCGGGTGTTCGTTCTTGACGCATCATCCGCAAGCGGCCAAGATCAGAATAAAGTTTTTCTGCCGCTTTTTCACGAATATGACAGGTGTTAACAATAATAAGATCAGCGTCACTTGGTGTTTGTGCTGAAACATAGCCTTGCGCACTGAGACTATCATTCATTCGCTGGCTGTCATAAACATTCATTTGACACCCATAGGTTTTGATAAAAACTTTTTTAGGAGTAACAGAAGACGTATTTTTAGAATTTACTTTACTCATAGCGCATCTCTAAATGCTTTTTACACAAATCTCAATCTATTTGCTTAAAAGTTTTTTGCATAATGATTGCATCTCCCCGGCTATTTTTTGTTTGATAGTAGGCAAGGCGTTTAGAAATTTGTTGAAATTCGAAGCGGTTATAAAGATTCAAAGCAGAAAGATTTGTTTCTTCTACTTCTAAGAATAATTTTATAGCGTGTTTGTGGTAGAGGTGGTGAAGTGTGTTATCGATAAGCAAAGTGCCAATTCCTTGTCGATGGAAATGAGGATGAACAGCAATTGTAATAATTTCTGCTTCATCAAGAATAAGACGGCAGAGGCAAAAGCCTAAAATTTGATCAGGTCGACCAATATGAGAGGCTTTATATCCGAAGATAGAGTGATCTGTTAAGAAATTATCAAAAGTTTGTTTTTTCCAAGCAGGGACAAAACAATGCTGATGAATTTGATGAAGAGAAGCACTATCATCAACTTGTAGTGGAGTAATCTCAAAATGTTTTTTTTTCAATGAAAATTTAGACATTATTTTTTCGTGGTAAAGCAAAGTCAGTTTGTTGTTTTGCGTCAGCATTACGTAAATAGAGTGGGCAGGGCGGATCTTTTGGTTGTTTGTTTGCCGCAAGAAGAGCATAACTTACAATATCAGCTGCTTCACAGGGGATTTTATCTAGGACAATTTTTTTGTTTCTCTTATTACTTTCTATGTGCAGTGCAATGAGATCAGCTGCGCGACCGATTAGTCTTGTTTGTTGCGGTAAATCTTCAATGATATTTTCAATTGTTTTTAATCCTGGTGCTCCCAAAGGTGTAAGATCTTTATTGAAATTTTGATGATAGAACATATCTCTTCCGGCTTCAATAACAACAGTAATTGCTGATGCAGTATTTTTATTGGTTGCTGTTTGTGCTGCTAACGCTTCAAGTGCATTTACTCCAACAGCTGGTATTTCGAGAGCTAATGCCAAAGCACGTGCTGTTGAAACACCCACACGTACACCAGTGAATGATCCAGGTCCAATATTGACAGCAATGCGATCAACTTGATTCAGGGTCATGTTAGCTTGGATCATTATTTGTGTGATGTCTCCAATAAGTTTTTCAGCGTGTCCTTTGTTCATGCGCTCACTGATGCGCGCAATGACAGATTTATGACGAATGAGTGCAACAGCACAATAAATTGAAGCAGTGTCTATGGCAAGGATAAGCATAAAAGCATTTTAGTTGAATAATATGATAAACAAAAGACCTGCTGTGTTTTTTAGTATTTTTATTTTGTGAGTCTATTTGTAATTTAAGAATATTGCTAGTGCCAATAAGTAACAATACCTTTTCTATTAGGTACTGGCGTGATCTTCATTCGTATCTTGTTGCAAAATATCGTAAGTAGAAGCAATTTGAAAGGGAGAAATTTTGAATTCATATTTATTTGTTTCCAATGAGAGCATATTCTGTAAATTTTTAGTAAAAACTTAGTTTTGATGAGAGCAGATAAAATAAAAAAAGTGGTATTGTTTTTTATAAATTATGTAGTTTTGGATGATGCTGATTGCAAACAATTATATGCTGAAAAAAGCAGCTTGAGAGTTTACTACATTAATATCAAAAGTGCATTTGATTTTTTGTTTAAACTGATGAGAAGTTTTTGGAATTTTAGCCTAATTTGATAAAAGGGATACCTCGATATTGGCAAGTCTTTGGGGTGATTATATATTACGTTGAAAAAAGCAAAAATGTTTGAGAACGCGTGTTTCAAAGTGTTATATGGTTTAAATCATTTAATTGTATCATGATAAAGCTACAAACACCAAGGACAAGGATGGAGCAGGTTGAAGCTAAAATAATACGCCATCCTGCTTTTTTTAATGAACGGATATCAGTGCTTAAACCTAACGCTGCCATTGAGATGACAGTGAAAAACTGAGCAATAAATTTGATAGGGGTAAGGGCTGTTTCAGGGATAAGATCACTTGAGCGAATAAGCATCATAATAATAAAGCCAATAATAAACCATGGGACGAGAGTATGCCAACGCAAGCGTGTTTGTGTTGATCGGTTATAGATGAGTGACAAGGCAAAAATAATAGGACCTAACATTAAAACGCGCACCAATTTAACAACTGTTGCAATTTGAACACTTACAAAAGAGACAGATGCTGTTGCTGCTAAAACTTGTGGTACAGCATAAACTACCATGCCAGCAAGCACACCATATTGGTTAAATGACAAATTCAGAAGTAGATGTAAAAAAGGCAGCAGTAAGATAATAAGAACCCCTAAAAAAGCGGTAAAAGCAATTGATGCAGCCACTTCTTCAGGTTTAGCTTTAATGACAGGTGCAACGGCGATGATAGCTGAATTGCCACAAATGGCATTTCCGCAAGTGACAAGCATTGCTAAACGCGAAGAAAGCCCGAAAAGTTGGCTGATAGAAAAACTAATAAGAATAGTTATGAATATACAGAATACGATGTTAGCAAGCAAACACCAACCAACTGACAAGACTGCGTGTATGCTAATGCTTGCTCCTAAAAGAACAATAGCAAATTCAAGAAGTGTTTTCGCACAAAAATTTATACCTTTTTGAAAATATATTGGCAAAGTAAAACAACTACGAGTAATTATTCCTAAAAGAATTGCCAAAACAAGATTTTCAATCCATGCTTCTGTGAAAAGTTGTTTTTCTACGACTTCTAAGCCATAACCTAAGGCTGATATGAGGAAACATATTAAAATACCTGGACCAAAGTCGTTTAAAAGTGAGAACTTTTTCTTAATCATTTTAATATTTTTCCTATAAAAAATGATAGTAAATAATAAAGAGATAACAGGTAAAAGAAAAAAGTTTTAAATATTTGTTCTCGCCTGTAAAGCTGCTGCTAAAGTTCCATCATCAAGATAATCAAGTTCACCTCCTACAGGTACTCCATGAGCAAGCCGAGTAACTTTAACTGAAAAATTGGAAAGCTGATCGGTGATGTAGTGAGCTGTTGTTTGTCCCTCAATAGTAGCGTTGACAGCTAGAATAATCTCCGTGATTGGGTTTTGTACAACGCGTTGGATTAAGGAAGCGATGTTGAGTTCGTCGGGACCTATTCCATCTAAGGGAGAGAGTCGTCCACCCAGTACATGATAACGGGCTGCTAAAGTTCTTGCACGTTCAAGAGCCCAAAGATCAGCAATATCTTCAACAACAATAATTGTTGTATTATCACGGCGTGGATCTGTACAAATCAAACAAGGATCAATTGTATCTACATTTCCACAAACAGAACAAATGCAAACTTTGTTCACAGCAGTTTGTATTGCCGCTCCTAAAGGTTCCAGCAATGTTTCCTTTTTTTTGATAAGGTGAAGTGTAGCACGACGAGCAGAACGTGGACCAAGACCTGGTATACGTGCCAAAAGCTGAATAAGACGCTCGATTTCAGGTCCTGCAATATATTTAGACATATTCTTGTTTCATGGAGTTAAACAAAATGCGCTTCATTAGAATGGAAGTTTGAAACCTGATGGGAGTGGTATCCCTGCTGTTATGCTTTTGGTTTTCTCTTCTATAGCTATTTCAATTTTTACTCTGGCTTCATTATAGGCTGCCATAATCAGATCTTCAAGGATTTCTACTTCCTCAGGTGTGAGTAATGAAGGATCGATTTGAATTGCCGTTATAATATTTTTGCCGTTTAAGGTGATATTGACGAGACCACCCCCTGCAGTACCAATTACTTGAAGTTTTGCAAGTTCTTCTTGAACTTTTTGCATTTTTTCCTGCATTTCTTTAGCTTTTTTCATCATGCTCATCATATCACGCATAGAAATAGGTATCCTTATTCGTCATTAGTCTCACTTTTATTTTTAAAATTATTGGGTATTAAATCAAGATCGTTTTCTTGTTTATTCAGACGAATATCAACAATTTTTGCTTCTGGAAAATGGTTAAGTATTTTAGCGATATCAGGATCTGCTTCTGCATTGGAAAAAAGTGTCTTTTGAACAGCTATATTTTCTTCCTGTAAGGTTGGTCCTCCCCCTTCATTGACAAAAGTGATAGTCCAACGTTTTTTAGTCCATTGAAAAAGCATTTTTTCTATATCACGAGCAAGTGAATGTGGAGCATCGTCAGAAAGTCTCAAGGTGATATGTCCTGGTTGAAAAGAAATAGGATGGACAAATTCTTTAACAAGGAGTTTGAAGGGAATCTCATTGTACTGTTCGGCTAATTTAACAATATCATGTAAGGAATTAATAATAATGGTTTGCGATTCAGTAATTTTTGCTGGTGTTTTCGTGGAGAAATGTGACAAATCTACAACATTTTCAGAGAGCTCAACAGATTGAACAGTTTCAAGAGTTTCCGTTATCTCAGGAGTGTTAGTGCTTTTAGAAGTTTGAATTTTGACTGAATCTTTTGATTGTAACGAGAAACCAAATTGTTTTCCCAAGGGTGTTTTTAGATCTGTTTGGTTAGGTGTTGTGTTTGAAACGCTTGGGGAAGAATGGGCAGATAAAGCTGTTTCTGTTGCTGTATTATTCGTATTTATGGATTCTTGATGAGAAGAATT
Organism: Bartonella alsatica; assembly: GCF_013388295.1. Classification (NCBI taxonomy): domain Bacteria; kingdom Pseudomonadati; phylum Pseudomonadota; class Alphaproteobacteria; order Hyphomicrobiales; family Bartonellaceae; genus Bartonella; species Bartonella alsatica. Next base: position 1,232,777 of record NZ_CP058235.1, read on the forward strand.
TGAGACGATTGTAAGAGGTATCTTTTCTTGTGAAAGCTTTTTTAAAGCTTCATCAAGAGTTGGTAGATCAGCAGTGTGAGCAAGACGAATGAGTAGCATTTCGGCAGCTTGAAGCGGACACGCTGTCTGACTTACTTCTTGTAAGCCTTTGAGTAACATTTGCCAGTTTCGGGATAAAACAGGAACGGAAAGTTTTTGTGAAAAATCTAAACTTCTTAAACGTTCATCTTCAGTAAGCGAGAGATCTTCAACTATCTCTGGAGTAAAACGTAGACGTGTAACCAGGTGATTGAAATTGGCTAATTCTGTCAATATAGTGAGAGGATCAGCTCCTGCATCATATTGACTGCGTAATTCATGCAAGGCATTTACAACATTGCCCTTCATGATAAATTCAAAGAGATCAATAATACGCGCTTGATCAGCTAATCCGAGCATTGCACGCACTGCAATGGCACTGACGTTTCCATTACTATGAGCAATTGCTTGATCAAAAATGGATAGCGCATCACGTACGGAGCCTTCCGCAGCTCGCGCAATCATAGAGAGCGCTTTGTCTTCTACTTCTACCTTTTCATATTTTGCAATTTGACTCAAATGTGTGTTCAAAACTTTCGATTCAATACGTCGTAAATCAAAACGCTGACAACGTGAAAGAATTGTAATAGGAACTTTGCGAATTTCTGTCGTTGCAAAAATAAATTTTACATGTGCTGGTGGTTCTTCAAGCGTTTTCAATAGGCCGTTAAATGCTTGTGTCGAGAGCATATGCACTTCATCAATAATATAAACCTTGTAACGTGCCGAAACAGGACGATAACGTATTTGTTCAATAATTTCACGAATATCATCAATACCTGTATGTGAAGCCGCATCCATTTCTATAACATCTATATGGCGCCCTTCAATGATTTGTGTGCAATGTTCACCTAGTGTGTTCAATACGGTTGTTGGTTGGTCAATATCCTTTGTTTTGTAGTTGAGTGCACGGGCTAAAATACGCGCTGTTGTGGTTTTACCCACTCCACGAATCCCTGTTAACATCCACGCTTGTGCAATGCGGCCTGTTTCAAAGGCATTTGTAAGGGTACGTACCATGGCTTCTTGACCAATGAGGTCAGAAAAATTTTGAGGCCGATATTTACGCGCAAGAACACGATAAGTCGTTTCTAGCGGCATATTTTCCATCAATGACTCCAATTTTGAAGCTCTTTATACGTATAATTTGGTAACACAAAACCACAGGTTAATTCTGTAGTCTAATATAAAAGGGTTTTTTCTCAATTAATTTATTCTTTGAAAGAATAAGAAAATTTGCTTAAAAACAGCCGAAAAAACCTTTATTCGCTATCTTCACAATACTGCTTTGAAAATTGAAGATAATTTCGCTACAAAACAACAAAAATGTGATTTATACAATAACATAGGAGGCTGGCACAATGACCCGTACCAAAACTCGTTAGGGCTGCTTCTTTCCAGATCTGACCCGGTTGGCGAGCAGTTCGTCCATCACCAACCTCCCAATCTCATATTGTCGATTTAAAATGAAAAATCAAGCTAAGAAACGAGAAATATAGCACGAACAATGAAGAATTCTTCCTTTGAGTTTAGATTTTGTATTATGGACGACAAAGAGTATGGTGATTTATCAATTTTCATTGGAGTAGCTTACCATATTGAGTTACTATGAACAAAGTGTTTATTGATATTAAGAAGAAGTTTATTAGCTAAGCTTTATTTAGCGGGAAGGGTATTTATTTGAAATTGCTTAACGAATTATAAAAAATTTGCAGAAGCAAAAAAGAGGAGATAAAGCAATACAAGTTATACGATGAGTTAAAGTAAGGGGAATAAATAGTAAGAGGAATAAATATTATTGCTAAATAGTGTTATGTAATCGGTGCTATATTACTTTAAAGAATTGATGTATTCTTGACTAGTTTGAGAAAATAAATTTAGTTTATTCTCTATTTATTCCTAACAGTTTAATTGCTAAATAAGCACAAACCCTAAACTGCTCCTCAAAATCGAGGATAATAATTTATCCTACGCGGTTTCCAAAAAAAGACCTATTGCAGCTTCTACATAAATACGCAAGTTTAGATACTCTTGGAGTATTATCAATGATATTCTCCTGTATTGCAATTTTTTCCCATAATTTTTTTAGTAATATTTTTAAAAATATAATTACCTGACGAAGGAAATCTTATATGGAGAGATTTTATACCTTTGAGCGTAAAGATTTTATGTTCTTTATCATGCGTTATTTTTTTCATCATCAGTAACATTTTAGTTTGTCTAAGTCAGAAGGGGAAGAATAAGATAAAGAAAAGGATGCTTTTGGGGGCTTAAATGCCTTGCAAAAGTATTCAATGTCTCGATGTATTGTACCGGCTACACCAATTATAATGCTTTTACTTGGCGCAAAATTCCATTTTTTTTCATCAAGTTCAACAAATGCAACAGTGGAAAACGAGAATATCGGCAGCTAATAACTCTTGAGTGAAGGTTTTCTTCCTTATTTTTCCCTCTTTATCCTAAAATACATTTGATCATAAATCAGTTTTCATTAATATGGAAGGCCAAGTTTAATTGCAAAAAGCAGAGTTAAACTGCACTTTTTAGCTTTATAAAAATTATTTTGGGTGTTGCTTAAATTTAAGAAAAGCATTATTGTTTGATACATTCTGATAGCAATTAAAATTGTTGTATATCCTTCTTTAGGAGATTGACAGTTCATCCTTTTAAAATAAATGCCATACACGGTTGTATGTTTTCTCAAAGAATTCTTTCTTGCATGAGGGAAATGGGATGGCCAAAGACAATTTTACTTCGGTGCTTGTGTTTTTTTGTCCATATTAAATTTAAGTCCTTTATTATATCGTTTGTGGAAAAATATTATTCGAACAATTGAAAATATCCCATTAAATAAATAATCTTTCTCATTTGCCTCTTTAGTGTTCATTATGAAACTTATTGAGCAAAAAAAGAATACCTTTCCAGAGCCAATTTTTCATGAAATTTTTAGTATATTCTTTATATATCTATAAAAATCTATCAAAAATGATATAATTTAATTGTCTTTCATACAAGTGTTCGATTATTTTTAGCAGGATAAATGCCTATAATGCGCAACTCGGCAGAAAAAAATGACAGCTCTTCTAGGGCGAGACGCATCATAGGATCTTCAGGATGTCCTTCAATATCAACAAAAAATTGTGTTGCATTAAAATTTCCACCAATTTGATAGCTTTCTAATTTTGTCATATTGATACCATTTGTAGCAAATCCTCCCATAGCTTTATAAAGGGCAGCTGGGACATTGCGGACTCGAAAAAGAAGGCTAGTAATAATTTTTTCGCCATTTTGGGGTTTGGGCACATGCCGTTGAGAGCGTGAAAGGATCACAAAACGAGTAATATTATGAGGACTATCTTCAACATTTTTTTCAAGAATATCAAGTCCATAGAGTTCTGCTGCAATCAAAGGTGCTAAGGCAGCTTGTGAACGCTTTCCATTTTTTTTAATAAATTTTGCGGCTCCAGCTGTATCAGCAGAAGAGACAGGTTTCCAGCCATTGTTCTGTATGATTTTACGGCATTGTGCTAGGGCATGCGTATGGCTATGAACGGTTTTAATTTCGTCATGTGTAACACCGGGTAAAACCATTAATTGAAAGTGTATAGGTAAAAAATATTCATCAATAATATAAAGAGATGATTGCGGTAGAAAATAATGAATATCCGCAACACGGCCAGCAATAGTATTTTCAATAGGAATCATAGCAAGATCAGCTTGCCCACTTTCTACTAAGTTAAGGGCTTCTTCAAAAGTTGCAGAAGGAACAGCCTCCATGTCGGGAAACATATTGGAGCAAGCAATATGAGAATTGGCACCGTATTCTCCTTGGAAAGAGATTTTATTAGTTTCTTTAGGTGTTTTCATGCTAAAATCTTACGTACTTTCTCAAGATCACGTTGTGTATCTACTCCTAAGGGAATTGTATCGATTATTTCTACATCAATACGCATATTATGCTCTAATGCGCGTAATTGTTCAAGTTTTTCACGTTGCTCGAGTGGTGAAGGGTTGAATGCTACAAATTGCTCAAGCGCTTTGCGTCGATAGGCATATATCCCAATATGATGATAAAGGGGACCATCTCCATAAGGTGCTGTTGCGCGGGTAAAATAAAGAGCGCGAAGGCGATTTTGAGAAAGCGGTGTACCAATAATTTTGACAATATTCGGATCTATCTTTTCGCTTTCTTCAATGATTTTAGCACCTAAGGTCGCAATATCAGTGAAGCTATTTTCCAAAGGGCGTAAAGCATTAATAATTTCACGAGGCGTTATTGTTGGCAGATCACCTTGTACATTCAAAATAACATTGTAGTGTTGCTTAGGATCAATATGCGTTAAAGCTTCATAAATGCGATCGGAGCCGGATTTATGGTCACTACATGTTATGATACATTCATGTCCGTAAGCTGTAACGGCTTTAGCGATATCATTGTGATCTGTTGCAACGATAGTACGTCCTATTGCAGCTTTTTTTGCTTGTTCAGCAACATGAACAATCATCGGTTTTCCAGCGATCTCAGCGAGAGCTTTTTGAGGTAAACGGGTTGAGCTCATACGAGCGGGAATAAGAATAATTGGTTCAAGAGTCATTGCAAAGTTCCAAATGCCGTGTGTAATGCATTTATAATCGTGTGTAATGCATTTATAATATTGTATGTTATAAGGAAAAAGCTTAAACTAAAAGTGGTAATGAAAAGCTAAATGTTTAAGTTTTTATGAATCGCTCTAAAATATATTTTGTTTTTGCTTGTCTATTTGTGCTGATTATTTCGGTGGGAATTTTCACACTCAGCGATATAGTCTATGATAATTCTTCATCGGATCAATATTCTCATACAGTTATAAATCATGATGCATCGAAAGAAAAGAAACAGACATTTGACCATTCTTTATCATTGAATGTTCGTCTTAAACAAGGCAATCTTGAAAATGGGCGTAAGATTTTTCGCCAATGTGCTATATGCCATACTTCTGGACAAAATGAATCTGGTCGTGTTGGTCCGACACTTTGGGAAATAGTTAACCGTTCTTTGGCGGCTGTTCCAGGTTTTTCTTATTCACGGACGTTGCGTGCAAATTCTGACCAGAAATGGGACTTTGTGAATTTGGATCGTTATCTGCAATCACCGCGTGAAACTTTTCCAGGAACAATTATGTCTTTTCGTGGAATTAAAAATGACCAAGATCGTGCTGATCTTTTACTTTATTTACGCAATTTATCGGATCATCCTGTTCCGTTACCAATGGATAATAAAGAAGGTGAACCAAGTCGGACAAAAGATAAACTATTCCAGAAATAAATCACTTTAAAAAGAGATATGATTGGGTTTAAGGTTTTTATTTGTAATCTGAGTTTCAATATGTTTTTAAATTTACTTGTCAGTCTACCTTTTTGCATAATTAAATTTTCTATATAACTAAAAGTATGCAAACATTTGTATTTAACGCTTTAGTTTATCATTAGAACATGATAGCTTTTTTATATTATTAAAGAGTATTTAATCTAAAATTTCACATTATATGCGGTTAATTATATTGAGAGATGCAATTCAATTTTCTCAGTATTCATTGTTTCATTAATAGATTCTTCTTTTCAAGAGTAAAAGTTTATTATGTAAAAATTATCCGATAACTTAGTGGGGCACGAATAGAATTTGAATTCGGTAGCTACTTAAATATTGTACAACAATAACAAATGTTCCGTCTGCATTTCTTTTATCTATTGTTGGTAATGAAACAAAACAAGCCTATAATTGATTGAATCGAAATAATGAAATCAAAATTGGAGAATACCAGTATCAGGTGAAGCCTCATCTAGAGTTTTTCTTGAAAATAAAATTTGGCCAGAACATGTTTCATTTATCTGCCGAATGCAAAAGAGAGTTTTAATATAGATGAGTATTTTCTGTTTTCTAAGAAGCTTCATGAGATTTTTTGTAAAAATAATCATTCTACTCCATAAATCTACTCCATAAAAATGATTTACAATAATTACATTCTGATATAAATTTTTTCCTGTCATACGAGTGAAAAACAGTAAAAACATAGCACTTGAGGGGGAAGGATGTCATGGATCATATAGGATTTAATTGATAAGAAGAATTTTCCCCCTGAAATTATTTTTCAGGGAGAAATTGATTTAGTGAATAAGCAGGGGGGGGGAGCGATGGGACAGCACTATATTTTAGGGAAATATACCCGTGTTCTTATGCGTGAAGAAGATGCAATTTTCGGTGCTGGTTCAAAACAATTTGTTATTAATGAGAAAAAAGACTGGGAAAATTTTGTACTTCTCGCCGCACAATGGATCGAGAAAAAGACGATAAAAGAAGCGTATAATTCGCTATCTTCAGTTATGTTAAGAGAAGATTTTAACTATGCGTTTGACTTTCTTTTTTCTAACCATTTCCTTGTTTTAGCAGAGACATCGAACAATATTTTCAATCATCGGTATTCTAGAAATCATCTCCATTATCAAAGTTACGGTATGGATCCAGAGTCCGTTCAGCATATCCTTTCACAAAAAGTTGTGGTCATTTTAGGATGTGGCGGAATCGGTAATCATGTATCAGTGATCCTTGCATCTTCTGGGGTGGGGAAATTAATTCTTGTCGATAATGATGTGATCGAAATAACCAATCTTAGCAGACAAATTCTTTTTACTGAACAAGATATAGAGCTTCCTAAAACAACTGTTCTTCAACGTGAGTTGACACGCAGAAACAGTCAAATCGAGATTAGTGAATTACAAATGTCAATCACTACAAAAGAAGATATTAACAAATTGCCCAGAGCCGATTTGTGGATCATTTCTGCTGATACACCTGATCAGCTGGTACCATGGATAAATGAATGGTGTGTAAAAAATAAACAAGCTTATATAAATTCTGGTTATGTCAATGATATCGCTGTATTTGGACCTTTTTATATACCTGGAAAAACCGGTTGCTACGCATGCAGCTCATCCATAGGAAACCTCCCCCTAAAAAGCGACGGTTTAATCTATGAGGCTTGCGCTGCTATTAATAATAATTTTAAAGTTGCGACATTTCCCCCTGTAAATGCTCTTTCAGCAGCCATGTGTGCTAACGATGCTCTTAAATTCTTGGGTGATTATGGTGATCTACTTTCCACTGATCGTCGTGTGGGGATATGGAGTAGCAAACTTTTCATAGAAGAGCGTTCCTTAAAAAAGAACCCTCACTGTAAAGTCTGTGGAACAAAACAGTGAATAACCCTCAAACGCTCTCTGTAACCTATGGATCTTACCATGCAGTACGTATGCTGATCGGTGTTTATCACGCCATTTTTTTAATATCTATGGGGGTTACCCTATCCCAATTGGCTTTGCTTCAAGTCGTCTTTTCGGTAACTGTTTTGCTTCTTGATTTTCCTTGTGCTGTCTTAGCTGACAGATATCGACGTAAATACCTAGTCATGGCTGGAGTTTTTATGACGGGATTGTTTTATCTTCTCTGTCTTCAAGCCCCCAATATAACGGTGCTCATCGTTGCACAAATTTTCTATGCAGCAGGAATTAGCTTCATTGCCAGTGCAATTGATGGGTGGATTTACCATTCTCTAGGAAATAAACAAGACCACTTTTCGTATTATGCACATCTCTCTCACCAGGTAAACTCCTTTGGCAGCGTTTTCAGTGGTATCATAGGAATCGCAACGATATATTATTCTAAGCAATATTTTATGGGGTATATTATCTCAGGTATTCTAATGGGAATAATTTTCTTTATATTCCTTGTTGTTCCTGAAAAGAAAATATCAGTTTGTGAAGAAACAAAAACAAAAACCATCCTGCAAAATGCTAAGGAAACGCTCTGGATATTTCAAAACACCGTGGGAGGAGCATGGTTTATTGTGCTAATGTGCCTGTTCAGCGCTGGCATTCAGATTATTTATCACTTCTGGCAGCCTATAATACTTTCAAGGGAAAAAATCGTTCATCTCAATGGCTCGCAGATGTTGGTACTCATGTTTTGCCATATAGGCGCCTTCTCGGCTCAATATTTTTCCAATTCACTAATGTCGAGATATCACATACTTGATAAAAAGTATAAGGATTCTATGAAATATTTTTCATTTTTTTCTGCTCTTATGTGTATTGCTCTTTATTTTTTCGTTCAGCGCAATCAAATTGCTATGTCAGTCATCGCATTTTCATTAATTCATGGATTTATTTGCACTGTACCAATAGGAGCAAAGAGCCTATTTTTTTCAGAATTGAACCAAAAACAAACCCAACATATTTCTGGTATCGTTGGCGCCGTATCTTTCAGCGCAAGAATATTTTCAATAGCGATCTTAAGTGTTATTTCATTTCTCCCTGCAAATATTTCACCGTCTTATTATCTTATATTACCAACTGTGACTTTTTTCATGTGTGGCTTGATAATTAAGAAATGGATGTCATTCTCTCAAAAGTCTATTTTGAAAAAAACGCTATGATAAATACAGTTGAAAGAGTAATTTACAGTTAAAAAGAGTGATTGCTTTTGGAATTTTGTAGATCAAGGAAATTATCAAGATTCATTTTACTCATGAAATAGGACAATTTGCTGCCAGAAATTTTTCTGTATTATAAATTACTGAATTAAGCACGCTAAAATCATATAGAATTCTGTATTGCTAAAGATGGTTTATTTCATCCGAGTACGGTTTCTAAGATTTCTTTGACAAACTGCAATTTTGCTTTTTTTCAGGAGTATAGAGAAAAGAGCTTTTATCAGAAGTCGTGAGAATAAGAAAAAAGAGGAGATCATTAATATATTGAAGTCTTTTATAAAATTGATTTTGTTTCTTTTAGTTGTTATCACTACCCACATGCGTTTTCTGATGGATAAAGTCAGCCAATTTATTCTTCTACCCGCAATCATCTTCAAGTCGTACTTTAGGTAGTTGACGTTTTCTTTTGATGCTAAGTGTGCGAGTGCAGATTATTGAGTTTTTAGATCATTTCTAGCCCAAATATCATTTGGATTATTTGTTTATCAATCATTATTTGAGGGTTATTAGAATGTTGGCACATGAAGTGATTGTCATGTGTAATAGAAGAATAGCTGAATAGAGTTCAGCTAATTATACTTTTATCGTCTCTAAACTTATACGCACACCTTAATGGCTGCTGCATTTTCGTTAGAATCTGAGCGTTTATAGGTAATTATATGAAATTGCGCTAATAACCCATTGTAGAGAAGAATTTTTCCTACTAGGGGTTCACCAATATTTGTGATAAGTTTAATGACTTCCATTGCTTGTAGTGTCCCGATGACTCCAGGTAAAGCACCTATGATTCCAATTTCAGTACATGTCGGAATAGTACTGGCAGCTGGCTGGTTGGGGAATAAATCACGGTAGTGAGGGTTATTATCTTTATAAGGCATGAGCACCGTTAATGAACCGTCAAAACGTTCTACAGCACCGCTTATTAAAGGTTTTGCGCATTTGGCAGCGTGATCAGCAAGTAGGTAGCGCGTGGTAAAATTATCACTACAATCAACAATGATGTCATAGACATTTAACAATTTATCCACATTACTTTTATTCAACCTTAAATTGTGTTTTTCAACTGTAACATGGGGATTTATTTCTTTTATAGTGATTTGGGCACTCTCAGTTTTTCTTTGGTTAATTGTGTTAGTTTTGTGAATAACTTGGCGTTGCAAATTAGAAAGTGAAACGATGTCATCATCAACAATTCCAAGGGTTCCAACACCTGCTGCAGCTAAATAGGTTAGGACAGGAGCACCAAGACCACCTGCACCAACAACAAGAACACGTGCAGCTTTAAGCTTTTGTTGACCCGCACCTCCAATTTCAGGCAAAAGAATATGACGTGCATAGCGTTCGATTTCCTGGTTGCTTAATTTTATATCAGCTTTTTGTATCATAGGCTTTCTCTTAGCATAGTTCTTTTATATTTACTGAGTTTATGATGTATAGACCAGTCTGTTTTCGTATAGGGAGGTTTTATTCATGAAAGTTGCCATTCAGATGAATCATATTTCAACCATTCAGATTCAAGGGGATACGACATTTGCACTTGCTTTAGCAGCGCAAGAGCGCGGACATGCTCTCTTTCATTATACACCAGATCGTTTATTTATGCGTGATGGTTGTGTGATTGCACAATTGGAATCATTGACAGTACATGATGAAGAAGGGAACCATTATCAATTAGGAAAGTCTGTACGCACAGAGTTAACGGATATGGATGTAGTTCTTTTACGCCAAGACCCGCCTTTTGATCTCAATTATATCACCACAACGCATTTGTTAGAACGCATTCATCCTAAGACATTGATTGTGAATGATCCAGCATGGGTGCGCAATAGTCCAGAAAAAATTTTTGTAACTGAATTTCCTGATTTAATGCCAGAGACTTTAATTACGAAAGACATTGAAGAAATAATGGCTTTTAGAACTACATTTGGTGATATTATTGTGAAACCACTTTATGGTAATGGAGGTACTGGTGTTTTCTATTTGAAACAGGATGATCGCAATTTAGCATCGCTCTTAGAAATGTTTGAGCAAATTTATCACGAACCTTTTATTGTTCAGCGCTATTTAGAGGCAGTGCGAAAAGGGGATAAACGAATTATTTTGCTTGATGGTATCCCTGTTGGAGCGATTAATCGGATTGCCGCAGAAACGGATATTCGTTCTAATATGCATGTTGGAGGTCGGGCAGAAAATATTGATTTAACAGAACGTGATCATGAAATTTGTGAACGTATTGGTCCTGTTTTAAAGAAACGTGGCCTTCTTCTTGTGGGAATTGATGTGATTGGAGATTATATAACAGAAATAAATGTGACATCTCCTACTGGAATTCGTGAAATTAAACGCTTTGGTGGTACAGATGTTGCTCATCTTTTCTGGGATATTGTTGAGTGCAAACGTTCAAATTAAATTTATTTGAACAACAAGAAAAAACATGATTTTATCAGAAAAAGTTATTAATGTTGTTTTTTTATATTTGTTATACTGCAAATATGAACTAGAATTACCGTTTAATATAAATGGTAGGTCTTGACCTAAATTTTAGGGAGTTTATGGATGGGCAAAGTGTTATCCATTGGAGTAGGACTGGTTTTTGCGGTACTATTGTCAGTGCATAGAGGAAACGCACGTGATCAAATTCAGATAGCTGGTTCATCTACAGTTTTGCCTTACCAAAAGATAGCCGCTGAGATATTTGGAGAAATATATCCTCATTTTAAGGTTCCCGTTATCGAATCGGGCGGAACAGGGGCTGGTATTAAGGAATTTTGCCGCGGCATTGGGGAGAACACAATTGATATCGTTAATGCTTCTCGGGCAATGAAGCTTAGTGAATTACAGTCTTGTATTGATGCTGGTGTAAAAGATGTTGAAGAGGTACGCATTGGATATGATGGTATTGTCTTTGCAACAGATATAAATGGTCCTGATTGGAAATTACAGCCTGTAGATATTTATAAAGCACTTGCTGCTCGAATTATTAAAGATGGAAAATTGCAGCCCAATAACGTTTCAAAATGGAGTGCAGTCAATCGTGCTCTTCCTGATTGGACGATAGCAGCTTATATTCCTGGAGAGAAACATGGAACACGTGAAGTTTTTGAAGAGAAATTGCTCTCTGTAGGTTGTAAAGATAGTGGAGCAGTTGATGTAATGAAGTCTTTAGGGATGAAGGATAAGGAGATACACGCTGCTTGTGTTGCAGTGCGGAAGGATGGAAAGGTCATTGATATTGATGGTGATTATTCTGAAACATTTGCGCGTTTAACTTCTAATAAAACAGGAATTGGTGTTTTTGGTTTATCTTTTTATCAAAATAATGCTGATAAGCTAAAGGTTGCAGATATTAATGGTTTTGCGCCGACCGTTGAAACAATTTCTAGTGGACAATATCCAATTTCTCGTCCGCTCTTTTTCTATGTTAAGAAAGCACATTTAGGTATTATTCCAGGATTACAGGAATATGTTGACTTTTTTCTTTCCGATCAAATAATTGGTCCAGATAGTCCTTTGGCTGAATATGGTTTGGTTTTTGCTTCTGAGGAAGAGCGAAAAACGCAACGTTCTGCTTTTTCTGCTGGTAGAGTTATGATGTTGAAATAATTTTCTGGGCTACTTTTAAAAAAAATTGAAAGACAATATGCACATTTCCTTTATTATTTTTCTGTTATTGATTCTTGGATTTGTTGGCTTTTGTATTTCTTATATGCGAGCACGCTCTCTTGAATACGCACACTACAAGATGCATTCTCGTGCGTATTATTATGGGTGGTGGACATTTTTAATAACTGTTATTCCGCCTCTTGTTTTTTTAATTTTTTGGAATGGTACGAGTAAAATTTATTTAGAGTATAGCGTTTCTCGAGAAGTTGAGGCTTATAGTGCGCATATAACAGAGCTTGTGAATCATGACCTTATTTGGGGGACTATACGAAGTTTGGTCAAAGTGCTTCATCGTTTTGATGGGGATCTTACTACGGCTTCATATGAAGAAGTGCGGGCGCAATTATTCACGAAAGGATTTATTTTACCTAATGAAGCATCAGATGATGTATTAAGGATAGCACAATCATGGGTATCTTCTTCTAAAAAGCTCCAGTTTATTGGTAATAGCTTCCTTTTTGTCATTGCATTCTTTGGTTTCATCTGTGGTCTTATGCAAATTGCTCCCCATCAGCGTGCACGCAATAAGGTTGAGTGTTTAATTGTTATTGGGTTGGGTTGTGCGTCTATCGTTGCAGTCTTGACGACAGTAGCCATTGCACTTTCCATGTTTTTTCAAACAGTGAGCTTTTTTCAGTCTGTATCTTTTTCAAATTTCTTTTTTGGAACGGTTTGGGATCCGCGTTTTTCAGTGAGCGGTTCGAGCAATGAAGTAGGGCAATTTGGTTTAATACCACTGCTTGCCGGTACACTTTATATTGCATTTGTAGCAATGCTTTTTGCTGTGCCAGTAGGATTATTTTCAGCCCTTTATATAGCCGAATATGCTTCAGCTCGATTACGAACGATAGTAAAGCCATTGTTAGAAGTTCTTGCTGGTATTCCAACCATTGTTTATGGTTTTTTTGCTTTAAAGGTTGTCGGACCATTTTTACGTGATCTTTCTATTTCTCTCTCTAATGGTTTTGGCTTTATTATGGCTCAAAGTGTTTTTACCGCTGGAATTGTGATGGGAATTATGTTGATACCTTTTGTTTCCTCTTTGTCGGATGATGTTATTACGGCTGTTCCACGCATTTTGCGTGAAGGATCGTATGGTTTAGGAGCAACACAATCGGAAACGATAAAAAAAGTGGTTATACCTGCGGCGCTTCCTGGGATTATTGGAGCAATTTTATTGACAGCATCACGTGCAATTGGAGAGACGATGATCGTGGTTTTGGCAGCAGGTGTCGCAGCAAATTTAACACTTAATCCGTTTGAAGCTATGACCACGATGACGGTTAAAATTGTTAATCAATTGACAGGTGATTTTGAGTTTAATTCTCCTCAAACTCTTGTTGCTTTTGCTTTAGGAATGACACTTTTTGTTATAACTCTTTTGATGAATATTCTTGCTCTTTATATCGTGCGTAAATATGGGGAACAATATGAATGAATAAAGATTTTCTTTTTCTTCGTCATAATATTGGACTCAAACGCCGGTATTGGGCTGAATGTCGTTTCCGTGCATATGGTGTGATTGCTGTTTTTATTGGTTTATTTTTTTTATTTGCGCTTTTATGGTCGATCATTAGTCAGGGTTATACAGCTTTTTTTCAAAGTGAAATGACGTTATCAGTTTATTTGGATGAAGAGATCATTGATCCAACTGGTCAGTATGAGACAAATCCACAAGTGCTTATGACCGCTAATTATCCCCTTCTTGTACGGAATGCTTTAGCGAAAAAGCTGGGTATAGATCAAAATGATAAGGTAGCACTGCGAGATGTTAACCGTATGTTTTCAAATGGTGTACGTGCCCAACTGCGTGAAATGGTAATAAAGAATCCAAAACTGATTGGAACAACGCAACAAATCAAAGTTTTGGCGGCAGGGGATATCGATTCTGCTTATAAAGGGAAGATAGATTTACATGTGGTAGAAAAAAACCGAAAAGTTTCTAACCGCCAAGTAGAATGGATAAGACGCTTAGCGTCTGACGGTACACTTTATAAAACATTTAATTTTGGCTTTTTTACATTTGGTGCTTCAAGTCGTGCTGAGACTGCTGGATTAGGGGTCGCTATAATTGGTTCTTTTTACATGATAGTCATAGTTTTAATGGTTTCACTCCCAATAGGAATAGCGACAGCTCTTTATTTGGAAGAATATGCACGCAAAAATAAGTTTACAGATTTTATTGAGGTTAATATTAATAACCTTGCAGCTGTTCCTTCAATTGTTTTTGGTCTTTTAGGGCTTGCTGTTTTTGTTAATTTTTTTGGGTTACCACGTTCCGCCTCTTTTGTTGGTGGGCTTGTCTTGGCTCTTATGACCTTACCAACAGTTATTATTTCGACACGTTCTGCTTTGCGTGCTGTTCCTCTCTCTATTCGCGCGGCAGCTTTAGGGTTGGGAGCATCGAAAACACAAATGATTTTTCATCATGTTGTTCCTTTAGCAGCCCCTGGTATTTTGACTGGTACAATTATTGGAGTGGCTCAAGCTCTGGGTGAAACAGCTCCTTTGCTTTTGATTGGAATGGTTGCTTTTGTTGTAAATATTCCTGCTACCCCCATGGATCCGGCAACAGCTTTGCCTGTTCAGATTTTCATGTGGGCGAGTGAAGCAGAGCGTGCTTTTGTTGAAAAATCGTCGGGTGCTATTATCGTATTAATGATTTTTCTTGCGATCATGAATATTTCTGCTGTTTTCTTACGTCGACGATTTGAACAGCGTCGGTAACTTTGATAAAGCAGCAAGTTCGGTAAGGTTTGTATTTTAAAGTAAGGCGAGTTTTTGTAATGAAGGTTAAAATGCGTGGTCAGGATGTGAAGGTTTTTTATGGTGACAAAGAAGTACTTCACGGTATTACTCTTGATATTCCTGAGCATCAGGTTACGGCTTTGATCGGACCTTCAGGTTGTGGAAAGTCTACTTTTTTGCGTTGTTTCAATCGTATGAATGATACGATTGAAGGTGCTAAAATAACAGGTCTTATTACTTTAGATGGGGAGAATATTTATGACCAGAGGATTGATGTTGTAGAATTACGGGCTCGTGTTGGGATGGTTTTTCAAAAGCCTAGTCCTTTTCCAAAATCTATCTTTGAGAATGTTGCTTATGGTCCACGCATTCACGGTTTAGTCAAATCCCGTGCTGAATTGCATGATGTGGTTGAAAGGAGTTTGAAACAGGCAGGTTTATTTGAAGAAGTAAAAGATCGTCTCCATGAGGCAGGAACAAGTTTATCGGGAGGGCAGCAACAGCGCTTGTGTATCGCGCGTGCCATTGCAGTTAATCCTGAAGTTATTTTAATGGATGAACCCTGTTCCGCTCTTGATCCAATAGCAACAGCGCGTATTGAAGAACTTATTGATGCATTACGACAAAATTATACCATTGTTATTGTGACACATTCTATGCAACAGGCAGCACGCGTTTCTCAATATACAGCTATGTTTCATTTAGGGCATTTGGTAGAAGTTGGTGCAACTGAAATGATCTTCACTTCACCAAAAGAGCAAAAGACGCAAGATTATATTACGGGGCGTTTTGGATAGGTGAATTGAGGAGTATAATATATGTCTATGAACCATACTGTCCGTTCTTATGATGCGGAACTAAAATATTTGAAAGCAAGGATTACAGAAATGGGTAATCATGCGGAAAGAATGATTGAACGTGCTGTTACATCTATTGTGTGTAGTGATCTTCAACTTGCGTCGATAGTTATTGCTGATGATTTATTTTTAGATGAAGCAGAACGTGACATTGATGAGAAAGCAATTACCATTATTTGTAAACGCCAACCGATGGCTGTTGATTTGCGTGAAATTATTGGTGCCATTCGTATTTCTTCTGATCTTGAACGGATTGGGGATATGGCAAAAAACATTGCTAAGCGAACGGTAACACTTTCAGAAATACGTCAATCTGCAGCTTTTTACCATGGGCTTGAAACAATTACAGCTTTAGCACTCAATCAGTTAAAAGAGGTGTTGAATGCTTACACTAGTCGTCTATTGGATCGTATTGATACAGTACGTGAGCGTGATGGTAAAATTGATGCTCTGTATACTTCTCTTTTTCGTGAGCTTCTGACGTATATGATGGAAGATATGCGCAATATTACGGTTTGTACACACTTACTTTTTTGTTTAAAAAATATTGAACGAATTGGTGATCATGTTACTAATATTGCGGAAATGCTGCATTATATCATAACGGGTTATCATATGTCTTCTGAGCGTTCTCGCGATGATCTTACCTATAAAGTTGGGGTAGAAGAAAAAAAGACAGATTAACATTTTTTTCAATGTATAAAATGTTTTTTAGCTTGGATATAGAAAGCTATTGATTGTTTTTTATAGTATAATTTTAAGCAGAATATAATAGAAATATATCGGCGAGTGCAAAGAAGCAGAAAATAGGCTTTTCAAGATAATCTTACAGTTTTTGGTCTTAAATTTGACAGATTTGGATATTGGAGGGTATCAATATTCATACTTTAGCTGGAGTGGCAACTTTTTCCGATCATTGTATTTGCATTTGTTTTGAAAGGGATATTTGTATTGATTTTTTCAAATCAATATAGATAGTTTTAATACTCCAATCTTTTTCATCTTTAGATTTTTGGAGAGTTTGCGAGGACTTATTATTTTATTGAGATTTAAAATGTAAGGATTGATATTGTTATGAATACAGTTGACTATAATAAGGATGGTATTAAACTGTAAATTAAGTTTCTTTTATTTTTTATTTGGCATAAATGCCTTTTAATTACTACTTTTATTAAAATTTTACTAAGTTGTAACAATTAACCATATACTTTCTTTGAAGATACATTTAAAACGCACTCAGATTTTGAATATTTCGAAGACATGAGGATGTGTTGTGTAAGAGGATGCGTTATATAAAATGAAAAAAAATTTTTGGACTGTTTTTGTTAGCTGTTTTATAGCACCGTTGGTTATTGTGGGGTGTGCTTCAAATCACTTTGGTGTTAGAAACGTAAATGATAATAAAAAGACAAAAACAGTAAGGTATCCACTGACTGAACGCCAATGCCTTATGCGTGCAATGTATTTTGAATCAAATCGTACAAGCCGTGAAGGAATGATTGCTGTTGGCACTGTTGTTATGAATCGTGTTAATTCAAGCGCTTATCCAAAAACAATTTGCGGAGTTGTTGGTCAATACAAACAGTTTGCTCCTGGTGTTTTAACGCGTTCTATGACGGAGTCTTCATCTGTTGACCGTGTTAAAGAGGCAGCAGATGCTGTTTTACGCGGTGAACGAGATAAAAAACTTAAAAACGCTAAATTTTTCCATACTGCTGGTTTATCTTTTCCTTATAAAAATATGCACTATGTTCGTGTTGCAGGGGGAAATGCTTTTTATGAAAAGCGCTCACGTGATGGATCTCTTCAAGTTCCTAGCAATGATCGTCCTTATGATGTTGCTTATGCTTTTTTTCAAGAACGTGTTGGTATTGCATCGAGTTTCATGGATGCAAGTATAGTAAGTAAAGGAATAAAAGCAGAGGAAAAACAAAATACATCTCTTTCGATAGAAGTAGTACAAGAAAACAACGTGCGCAATAAATCTTTTGCTGTAGTACAACTTAATAAAGTTCCCATTCCTATCTATGCACCTCATTATATAGATAAGGAGGGAGAAAGCAAAACAATTATGGCTTACGTTATACCCTCATCAGATCAGTTAAATGCGATTGTAGCAATGTTAGAAGAACGGTACAGAAGCCGGTAAATTTTTCATAAAAAAGAAAGGATATTGGTAATGTACTTTGATATTCATGAGACAATTTCCCCTGAAATTCTTAATCGTCTTGCAGAAATTACGGTAAAAGTTGGGCTGAATTTACAAGAAGGACAGGATCTTGTTCTAACTGCTCCAGTTTCAGCATTACCTTTAGTTCGGCGTATTGCATATCATGCTTATAAGATTGGTGCTGGTGTAATTACACCACTTTTTAGTGATGATATGTTATTGCTTACACGTTTTGAAAATGCTCATACTGCTAGTTTTGATTGTGCACCTTCTTGGTTGTATGAGGGAATGGCTAAAGCTTTTGAAAATGGCGCAGCACGTTTAGCTATTGTTGGTGATAATCCTTTACTACTTTCTAACCAAGATTTTGATAAGGTTGCACGTTTAAATAAGGCCACTTCAATGGCTTACCAACCGGCTCTCAAGAAAATATCAAATTTTGCTATGAATTGGTCGATTGTTGCTTATCCAACAACGGGGTGGGCTGAGGCGATGTTTCCTTCTTTGCCACTTCATGAAGCGATTAAGAAATTAGCTAATGCAATTTTTTCTGCTTCACGTGTTACAGAAGAAGATCCAGTGCATGCGTGGTCTGTCCATAATGCAACTTTGAAGCAAAGATCATCTTGGCTTAATAAACAGCGTTTTTCTGCTTTGCACTTTACGGGGCCAGGGACTGATTTAAAAGTTGGTTTAGCAGATGATCATGAATGGCATGGAGGTGCATCAGTTGCTAAAAATGGTGTTGTCTGCAATCCTAATATTCCAACAGAAGAGGTATTCACTACTCCTCATGCTCATAGGGTTGAAGGTTTTGTTCGTTCGACAAAGCCTCTTTCCTACCAAGGAGCACTAATTGATAATATTGAGATGAGGTTTGAAGCGGGGCGTGTTATTGATGCACGTGCTTCGACAGGACAAGAAGTTTTGAAACAGATTTTGCAAAGTGATGAAGGTGCGAGTCGATTGGGTGAAGTTGCTCTTGTTCCACATTCTTCACCGATTTCTAAAAGCGACTTTCTTTTTTATAATACATTATTTGATGAAAATGCTGCATGTCATATTGCTTTAGGACAATGTTATTCCAAGTGCTTTTTGGATGGAGCATCATTAACGGCAGAGGAAATTGCAGAACGTGGTGGTAATAAGAGCATGATTCATATTGATTGGATGATTGGATCTGGTGAAATTGACATAGACGGCATTACGCAAGATGGAATGCAAGTTCCTGTATTTCGTAAGGGCGAATGGGCTTAATATTATTATTTTTTTGATGTTATTGTTAGAAAATGTGTAATAATTAAAAAAATAAATGCCTGAACTTCCTGAAGTAGAAACCGTTCGTCGTGGACTTGAGCCGATTATAACGGATGCAAAGATTATATCTGTTATGCTTAATCGTAGAGATTTGAGGTTTCCTTTCCCTGAGGCGTTTTCTGAGCGGCTTATGGGGCGGACGATTATAGAGCTTAGACGACGCGCGAAATATTTGTTGTTTCATCTTTCACAAAATGAAACGATTTTGAGCCATTTAGGAATGTCGGGATCATGGCGCATAGAGGATGATCTTTTAAGAAAAGCATCTTCTACTACAAGTAAATTTATTAAGCATGATCACTTTGTTATGTATATTCAGGCCAAGGATGGAAAATTTTATCATCTTACTTATAATGATGTACGTCGTTTTGGATTTATGCTTTTAGTAGATACAACCAGACTTTATGAACATAAACTTTTAAAGAGGCTAGGGATTGAGCCTATGAGTAATACATTTTCTGGTAGTTATTTACAAAAGGCTTTTGTTAATAAAAAAATATCTCTTAAGAGAGTTTTGCTTGATCAGTCTGTCGTTGCGGGTCTTGGGAATATTTATGTTTGCGAAGCACTTTGGCGTAGTCGCTTATCTCCACAACGGGGTGCATTTACATTAGCATCTAAAACTATACGTGCACGTGAATTTGCAGATTCTTTAGCGCAAAATATACGCAATGTTATTTCTGAAGCTATTTTGTCTGGTGGATCTTCTTTACGTGATTATATGCATGTAGATGGCTCACTTGGTTATTTTCAACATGCTTTTTCAGTTTATGGACGAGAAGGCAAAGAATGTTTTCAATGTGGAACGCCTATCGTTCGTATTTTGCAATCTGGGCGTTCAAGTTTTTACTGTTCACAGTGTCAAAAATGAATGAAGTATCTTGCAAAATCCTACAAGAAGCTTAAAGTCCTTTATATAATTACAAAAGGCTTTGGAGGTTTTTTTTTATGCTAAATAAAGTGCTAACATATCTTGATGAAAATATAGAAAGGAGCCTTGAACGCCTTTTTTCTCTTTTACGTTTTCAATCGATTTCTACAAACTCGGCTTATAAGGATGCATGTCGTGAAACGGCTGATTGGCTTGTAGAGGATTTAAGAAGTATTGGCTTTGATGCTTCAAGGCGTGATACACCAGGACATCCGATAGTTGTTGGGCATCATTCAGGACCTTCAGATGATTGTCTGCATGTTTTGTTTTATGGTCATTATGATGTTCAACCTGTTGATCCGCTGGGTTTATGGGAAGATGATCCATTTATACCTTCTTTAAAAGAAAGAAATGGAGAGAAAGTTATTTGTGCTCGTGGGGCTTCAGATGACAAAGGTCAGCTCATGACGTTTATTGAAGCATGCCGTGCATTTAAGCAAGAGACAGGGCAGCTTCCTATTAAAGTTACTATTTTATGTGAAGGTGAGGAAGAAATTTCTTCTCCTTCCCTTATTCCTTTTTTGAAAGAAAATAAGGATGAGCTTAGAGCTGATTGTGCATTAGTTTGTGACACGTCAATGTGGGACTCAGATACACCATCTGTTTCTGTTGCTCTTCGGGGAATTATGGCAGAAGAGGTTATCATCACAGCTGCTAATCGTGATTTGCATTCTGGTTATTTTGGGGGAGCAGCAGCCAACCCCATTCGCATTTTAGCTAAAGTTTTGGCAGGGCTTCATGACGAAAATAATAGAATAACAATTCCTGGCTTTTATGATGGAGTGGAAGAAACTCCTCCACATATTTTGCAATCATGGAATGAGCTTAATTGTAATGCTGAAAATTTTCTTGGTCCTATTGGTCTTTCCATCCCTGCTGGTGAAAAAGGACGAAGCATTTTAGAACTAGTATGGGCGCGTCCTACAGCAGAAATTAATGGTATTAGTGGTGGTTATGAGGAAGAGGGAATTAAAACGGTTATTGCTTCTCAGGCAAGTGCGAAAGTGTCTTTTCGTTTAGTACATAAGCAAGATCCAGAGAAAATACGTCAAGCTTTTCGTGATTATGTGCGCAGTGTTATTCCTGCTGATTGTACAGTTGCATTTAAGGCACATGGTGCTTCTCCAGCAATTCAGCTTCCCTATGATTCCCCTTTTATCGAGGCAACAAAGGAAGCTTTATCGCAAGAGTGGAGAAATCCGGCTTTATTAACAGTCATGGGTGGTTCGATTCCGATTGTTGGAGACTTTCAGTCAATTCTTGGTATGGAAACTGTTTTGGTTGGGTTTGCATTAGCTGATGATTGTATTCATTCACCTAATGAAAAATATAACCTCAAATCGTTTCATAAAGGGCAGCGGTCTTGGGCGCGTATTCTTGCAGCTTTAGCAAAAACAGGAGGGTAGATGACGGAAATTCGTGTTCATCAAGGTGATTTACCAAACTTAGACAATTATCAAGTTGATGCTATTGCAATTGATACTGAAACTTTAGGGTTACAGCCTCACCGCGATCGTTTATGTGTTGTTCAGCTTTCTTCTGGAGATGGTACTGCTGACGTTATACAGATTGCTAAAAGACAAAAGAGTGCGCCGAATTTGGTTAAATTGCTTGAAGATAAGGCAATTACCAAAATATTTCATTTTGGGCGTTTTGATCTTTCTATTTTAGCACATACATTTGGCGTTATGCCGGATATGGTTTTTTGTACAAAGATTGCTTCAAAACTCACGCGGACCTATACAGATCGTCATGGATTGAAGGAAATTTGTGGTGAGTTGTTGAATGTGAATATTTCTAAACAGCAGCAATCTTCGGATTGGGCTGCTGAAACTTTATCACGTGCGCAAATTGAATATGCTGCATCGGATGTTTTATATCTGCATCGTTTAAAGGATATATTTGAAGAACGCTTAAGACGTGAGGAGCGGGAAAATGTTGCAAAGGCATGTTTTGAATTTTTGCCTATGAGGGCAAAACTTGATCTTTTAGGGTGGGCGGAGGTTGATATTTTCGCACATAACTAAATTTTAAATGGCTTTAAAATCAACAAAGAGAATAAGTAATGTCCCAAAACAAAATGCCCATATATTATGGGTATTTTGTTTTGCCATCTGTTTTTACAACTGTGTTTGTGACATAATTCTTAGTGTAGTGAGCTTTATTTCATTTGAATGATTGTACAATAACAATTATGAATCTGTCCTTTTTGTGTTTATAACTTGCCTTTATTTTTAAGTTTATCAAAAGAAACAGACAGTTTTATGGAGAAGTGAAAGCAGAAAATATGGGTAAGAATGTTACATAAAAGCTTTGCTATATGAAAGCTGTCGAAACTGCATTATTATAGATCAGATGTAATATCTTTGCTAAAGAAATACGTTAGTAAATGTCTGTTTATTTTGACATTTGTTAGAGGCTTGTATCTTATTGGTTACAAAATCAGTGATTTCTGCGTTCGCATAGCTTAAAAATTTTTCATTTATTTTAAAATTAAATTATTACAAGGCTCAGTTTTTTAGAATTCTGGCTTTTTGTCTATTCAGCATATCATTTTTCTATGGAAATCTAAAGCGAAGGCACTAGGTAAAATTCATTATGGATATTTATAAGGAGTTATATCTATGAACATGAAATATATTATTACAGCTTTTGCTATTTTTGCTTCAATTTCTATAGCTGAGGGAGCTAGTTTTGTTGTTGCTCAAAAGCTGGAACAAAGAATATTTTCTTCTGCTTCTTCTAATGAACAGGGTAACAGTACCGTATCTGAAATTTTTCAAGGGGAGTTTTCCTATATTGATAATGGCCAGAGGAGGGCAGTCGTGAAATTAGTACCGGTGTCACATCGGGGTAAAAAAAGAGATTTGGGATCTCGTAAAAATTTTAAGAGACCAAAATTCTCACGGGGGCCGTTGAGTTTTTAATAAGCGATGCCGTGATGTTAAAAGGTATATTTTTACAAAATTTAGGGGGGGGTATATTATTGCCAACTTTAAAGTGAGGGTGGTACGTGGTTTATGTGTTTTTAATGTGATACCAGTGTTGGGGTAATTTAGAGAGAAATCTAACTATGTATGGTAATGCGATGGGTGAAATCAAAGGCATTATTGTGCGGTGATGTATTGCAATCAATAACTGACAATATATGTCTGTATTGTGGCCAGTGATATTTCAGACTTTGAAAGACAAGGGACAGTATTGAATTTGTCGAGGATAACTCTCATTAGCGTAGCTTATAATTTCATTCAATCAAATAGCTAAAGGAGAGAAGAAGCTTTTTTTATAAGTGTGTCATTTTTACTACAGATATCTAGAGTTGTGGCTCTATATGAGACTGCACATTCAAATATTCAGATATGGAGAGAAATTATGAATATGAAATGGTTAATAACAGCTTCTGCTTTCGCTTTTGTTTCAGCTTCAGCAGCGCATGCAGCAGATGTTATTGTTCCCCACAGTTCTACATCTGTTGCACCGGTTATTGTTACTCCATCTTTTTCTTGGACAGGTCTTTATGTTGGTGGACAGATTGGCGGTTTTTCAAGTAAAACGAAGATGGATATTCTTAGTAAAGGGAAAACCATTCCCGTAAGTGATGACTTTTTACCTAAATTATCTGGCTTCATAGGGGGGCTTTATGCAGGTTCTAATATTGATCTTGGCAATGGCCTTATTCTAGGGGTTGATACAGATATCATTTGGACTGACAAAAGTCATACGAAAACAGGGCCAGCATACGAAATTCAAGAAAATCATGTGGCATATATTACTAAGATGCTGAAAGAAGCTGGTATTAAGATTGATGGCGATCTTCAAGCTAATAATAAGCGAACGCAGACTTTCACTTTTAAAGAGAAGTGGGCTGGTGCTACGCGGGTACGAATTGGCTTTGCTGCTGAACGCATTCTGCCTTATATTGCTGGTGGTATTGCTTATACACAGATTCAAGATATTGCTTCGATATCAATAACAGACCAACAGACAGGTAAAGTAAAAGCGTCTGGTAACCTGTCTGATGAAACGAAAGCCTTTGTTGGTTACACCCTTGGTGCTGGCGTTGATTTTGCTATGACCAATAATGTTATTGTGCGTGCAGAATATCGTTATTCGGATTTTGGTAAGAAGAAATTTTCAAACGATGAATATGAAACTTCTTACAAAACCAATGATTTCCGTGTTGGTGTAGCTTACAAGTTTTAACATATTATAAGTTTAAATTACGCAGGGGCTTTGTCTTTGGGAAGCTCCTGTTATTTTCTATTGCTGTATTGCCACATAATACGAATTATTACACATGGGAAATGTCGCCAAGTTTTAATTTTAGTAAAAAGAAATGCACAAACAGTAAACAGAGATTAATATTTAATATCAACAAGTTGAGTGTATTTTAACTTACGAGATTTGGGTTAGAGCGAAGCATTAAGAGGTTCCAACTCCGAGTGGGGCCTCTATTTTATGTAACTGTGTTATTTTTACTACAGATTTTTTTTTAATAGGCGTGTAACATATGCAGCATAAATAATAGGAGCAAAATTTATGAATATAAAATCTTTAATGACAGTATCTGTTATCTCTTTGATTTCAGCTACTGCGGCACAGGCTGCAGACGTTGTAGTTCCACATGAGGCAGTACCAGTTGTTACTGCCCCTGCATTTTCTTGGACAGGTTTCTATATTGGTGCTCAAGTTGGAAACTTTTCGAGCAAAGTTGAGATAACTGATTCAGGAAAAAATAAACTTGGTAAAGATGCAACACCTAAGCCTTCAGGTTTCATGGGAGGCATTTACGCAGGTTCCAATATGGACCTTGGAAGTGGACTCGTTTTAGGGGTTGAAACTGATGCAGTTTGGGCTGACCGAGAAGACACAAAAACGCTTTCTCCAAAGGAGATTGGAGGAGGTAATCTTGAGAATTTTAAGAACTCTCTTACAGCAGCTGGCGCCAAAGCTGCTCCAGGAAAGCAAGTTAATAATATCCAAGCAGATGACAAGCGTACAGATAGTACTGCTTTAAAAGAAAAATGGTCTGGTGCTACTCGTGTACGTATCGGTTTTGCAATCGCTGATCACATTATGCCATATGTTGCTGGTGGTGTTGCTTATGCACAGATGCAAGCTATTAATTCTGTTAAAGTAACAGCAAAGGCAGATAATCAGGAAGTTACTTCTGCGGCCTTGTTGGATAAAACAAAGACGTTTGTTGGTTATACCGTTGGTGGTGGTGTTGATTTCGCTATGACCGATAATGTGCTATTGCGTGCGGAATACCGTTACTCAGATTTCGGTAAAAAGGAATTCGTGAAGGATAATAACAAATTTAGCTACAAGACCAATGATTTCCGTGTTGGTGTGGCTTATAAATTCTAGTTTGTAGCAAAAGTTAAATTATTAAGAGGCTCTGTCTTTGACAGGGCCTCTATTTTTTATGATTTTTATAATTGTGTTATTTTTACTACAGATTTTTTGCATAGGTGTGTAGCATATGCACCAGAATAATTAGAAGTAAAATTTATGAATATAAAATAATGGCGACTTTTGTTATTGCTTTGATTTCCTCTTCTGCGGCACAGGCTGCAGACGTTGTGGTTCCACATAAAGTTGCACCAGTTGTGACTGCTTCTGCATTTTCTTGGAGTGGCGTCTAATCTGATGAAACAAAGACAATGGTTAATTTTACTATAGGGGGGATATTGATTTTACGGTGACTAATAATATTCTATTGCGTGCAGAATATCGTTACGCCGATTTTGATAAAAAGAAATTGCAAACACAATCAAGAATTTAACTACAGGATGAATGATTTCTGTGTTAGTGCAGCTTACAAAGTCTAAATGTAAAAAACAGAATTATTAGTACAAAATTAAAGCTAAAAGGCTCTGTCTTTAACAGAGCCTCTATTTTTTTTGTGGATGTGATATTTTTGCTACAGATATTTAAACATAGATACACTATATACAATCCGTTTTGGATTTTTGGAGATAATTTATGAACACGAAACGTTTGATATCAGCTTCTATTTTTGCTTTAATTTCATCTTCTGCAGCGCAGGCAGCAGACGTAATGATTCCTCGTCAGCCTACACCGGTTACTTCATCAGCTTTTGTAGCTCCTACTTTTACATGGACGGGCCTGTATCTTGGTGCGCAGGTTGGTGGTTTGTCAAGTAAAATTGATATGAGTATGGCTGCTCAGGGCAAGACGGTACCGCTAAGTAAAGATTTATCACCTAAATTTTCAGGTTTTGAAGGTGGTCTTTATGCAGGTTCTAATATTGATCTTGGCGATAACTTTGTTTTTGGTATCGATACGGATTTAACATGGTCTGGTAAAAAACACTCAAAGACCATTACTATAGCATCTTCTAATAGTACTTTAGTAGAAAATGTAGTCTCAAGAACTCGTAGATCAGCGCCATCGGGCCAACCACAACAAGAATCAGCATCATCATCATCTTCTTCAGGACCCTCATCATCTTCTTCAGGAGTATCATCACCTGAATCATTAGGTAGATCAGATTCAAATTCAGGAGGGAGGTCAGCATCACCAGTAGAAGGAAGGTCAGGAGAATCCGGAGCATCGACATCTGCAAGGCCCCAACTAGTATTTGCAAGATCAGGATCAGAAGAAACGCAAAGACAAGCTGGCAATGGAGCAGGGGGAGTTAACCATCACGGAAGTGGAAACGTTGGAGCTAATGCGGATAAAAACAGTACCAGTGTATATGGTATAGAGCAGGTGAAAAGAGAGATCGCTAGTCTTGCTCTAGTTCAAGGGGGCAAGGTTGAAACTTTAAGTCATACTTTAAAGCAAAATTGGGTTGGTGCTACACGGGTACGTATCGGTTTTACTGCTGATCGTTTTATGCCTTATATTGCCGGTGGTGTTGCCTATACGCGGCTCCAAGATACTATATCAGTATCATTTAAGAAAAG